>NZ_JBIBAF010000001.1:0-20655 GCF_042899705.1 Streptomyces sp. NPDC013187
ATCCGCCGCCTGGCCCTGATCGTGTCCACGGCCTCCCGATCAGTCCCCGTGGCTTGACTCAGTCATTGAAACTCCAGCCCAAAGCCGCTCCGCCGACCTGGTGTGACACCCTCGTAGTGGCGACGCACCCGGCATTGTGGCTGCCTGTCGTCGGCTGAAGCTGAGACGGGTCGCATCGAGGATGCCGGCCGTCAGTCGAGGCGGCAGAGCTGGGCCGCCCCTGGGCCGTCCGGGGTCGCTCGGCAGCGGCCAATGACGACAAGAAGTAGCCCGAGCTAATCCAGCCCCCTGGCTTGCGGAATCCACAAGGCAGGGGGCTGGCTGCCGCCACGCTGGGTTGTTACATGGTGACGTAGTCGCCGCGAACCCATCCCTTGACGCCCTTGTGGGCCCCGGACGTCACCTTGCCGTAGAACCAGACCGGTGTGGGATACGTCTTGGTGCAGTAGTACGTGAACTTGGTCCCCTTGGCCAGTTGTCCTAGGGAGCCATAGCTCGTTCCGGGGCCCTTGCGCAGGTTCACGTTGTTCGTTTTGATCTTGTAGCCCGCGTGGTCCGGTTCGTCGAGATTACATTTCGGATGGGTGACCGCGCCAGCGCTCGGAGCAGTGATCACCGCGCCGCCGAACAGTGCGACTGTCGCGACAGCCGTCGCGATCCCGTTGCGGAGCAAACCTTGCCGCATGCTTGCTTCTCCTGTGCCAGTGACAGGCGCACCCCCGTGTGGACGCGCCGCTCGTCGTTGCACGTCCCAACGAACGCGCAACGCGGTGAGCATAGTTGACACTTTCGCGTAGATGACACACGGGAAGTTGATCTCCACGCCATCTTCGCGTGAGCGCTCCGCCTGCCGCTTATGAGAGCGTGCGAATACGTCAGTTGAGGCATATTGGCGCGCGCGTTCACGATAGCGGTTCGCCTTAAGGACAGCGTGCGCGCACCACATGTGCATTAGATCCAGCGGGGAACAGTGGGGAATCACGGCGAAAGCAGCCAGGCCCGACGGAACTGCTCACCGGCCGTTTGTCCAGGTCAATTTGGCATCACACCTCGCGCGAACGGCTCCGCATACCGCCCCTTCCGTGGCGGCCTTCCCACTCTCGGCAAGGACCGTTGACAGTGAGGTGGGTGCGAGGTTGTACCGGGCCCACTGCTAAGCAGGGGGAGAGCATCGAGAGCCGCAGCCAGTGAGTGTTTAACTGCGTGACAACGCCGACGAACATCGGCGGACAAGCGCGGACGGCTGCGGACCATCAGCGCAGGTGAGCGGCAAACTAGCCCAAGGTCAAGGCCCCTTCCAAGTTGCTTCGGGACGAAGAGGTCGTGGGTTCAAATCCCGCCACCCCGACAGTGATCAGAGGGCCAATCGCTTGATCGCGATTGGCCCTCTGTCGTGCTCGGGGGCCGAACAGGGGGCCGAGCGAATTTGATCAGACCACCTTGTCGCCCTCTTCCTCGCCCTCCGGGTCCTCCCCTTCCTGATCTTCGGCGAAGATGTCATCCATTGCTTCGGAGCCCTGCGTGATCACGGGCCGGAGCGAGGTTCACCGCCGCGCGCGAGACGGGCGGCTCGGTCGCGGCCGGTTCGGGCTTGGCGGGTTCGAGGGCGTAGCCGGTGACGACACGGCCGTCCGCCAGGACGACGCTCCTCACGACCGGGCCGACGGCGGCGGGGTGGGGCGGGTGGACTTCCACGGTCGTCCCACCACGGCCGGGTACTCGTGCGCGCCGGCACTGGCGGCGAACGGCCCGAACAGGAACAGCACCAGGCGGCGCCGCCTCCGGCGGACTCGGTCTTGGCAGCGAGGGCGGATGCGGCGCCGAGCAGCAGCATGGCGGCGATGTTGAGGATCGCGGCGACGAAACTCACTGTCTGAGGAGAGGGATGGGTGGATAGGCTGCGCGGGCCCCGGGTGCTCGCAAGCTTGGGGACATGGACCGGTGGTCGCGCTGGCGAGCACTTGCCTCGTGCGATTCCGCTGTAGCGAGTGACCGCCGGCCATTCCGTGAGCCGCTGGTCGGCGGCGCCCGTGCGGTAGATGCGGGCCCAGCGGTTGCAGAGCCAGCGTCCGACGCGTATGCGCTGGCCGGTGGCCTTGCAGCAGCGGCGTCCTTGCCGCTTCATGCGGCCCTTATGGTCGGTCTTCATGGTGAAGCCCCAGCCGTTGCACTTGCGGCAGTGCAGAACGGCGAGGCAGTGCACCCGGCGACGTTATCCCGGAAAGCTACTTGCGGTTCGCGGGCGACTGAAGCTCTCGCCGGCTTGCCGTGTGGTGAAGTACAAGGTCAGGGGCGAACGCGGCAATCTCATAGGCCACCGGCTGTCGCGACCTGAGCAGGGGGCCGGCTCCCCTGGCGGGATCATCGCCAGTCGAGGTTCTCTCTCAACGCGGAGCACGTCTGCGCAATCTCGGACTCGGCGAGTTCACGAGCGACGTGGGCACGGTCCGCGGCCTTCTTTCCAATGGACAAGAACCCGAAGATCCCCGTGATGAAACCGGCCAGAACTGCGCTGACGCTCGCCACTCGGGCCGCTGAGATCGCGTACCGAAGATTCAGACGGGATGCGGCCTTCTGCCCCTGCGCCCCTCGTTTCCTGGCGGACTCGGCAGCATTAGCCGTGCCTGCGGCGCAGACCTCCGCGAGAGCCGTGCAGGCGAAGGCCAGCGGGACCAACCCACCAAGGGCGAACAGCACGGCGCCGAGAACGGCTCCAGCATGCCCCCCAGCCGTTTGTGGGGCAGTGAACGCTGTGACCACGCTGTAGCAGGACGACCCGAGCAGCCAGATGGTGAGCGACGTCCAGCCGAGCAATGCCCTGCCGTGTCCCGTCCTCTTCTCCACCCCCGGTTGTTTTCCCTGCAGACTCTCCTTCTCACTGCGCCGGTGTCTCTTCGAATCCTGCGGCTCGTCATGCCGCCCGTGATCCGGACGTGCCGTCTGGTGATTGAAGACATCGCCGTACACGTCGCCCGCGATGAACACGCCTGGCCCGAGGTTGTGCTGCCCGGCGTGGCGCGGAGAGTCAGGCGTGTCTGTCATTCCCTGCGCCGTGGTTGATGGTGAGGCCGCCTGCGACATTGCCGTTGATGAATGTGCCCGTTCCGTGATTGTGCTGGTTGACCACGGAGGTCGGACGATCCTGCCGGCCCAGGGCCAACAGCTCCGCGTACGCGACCGGCTCCGAATCCGCGAGTCGTTCGAGCACGGGCGCCCACGTGATCGCGGCGGCCCGTGCGACGGCCTCACGGTCGCCCGCGGGGGCCTGCGTCACCGCGGTTCGGTCCCGGTCCAGGCGCTCAAGCTGAGCCGCGGCCCCGTCACCTTGACCGCTGCGTCGCATCAGCCGGCCAATGGCCTCGCGGACCCTCTGATACCCCTCCTGGGTCGCCTGGGTGAGGAAGGCCGCGGCCATGGTGGTCGCCGCGAAAGTCATTTCGTCCACTTCTCATTCCCCCCAACTGGTCGCAGCACTGTATCCACGAGCGCCGCGCGCAGCAGCAGGAACGGCTCATCTCGCGCCCAAGCCGGCTCAAAGGGCCGATCGGCTCAACTCGGCAACGTGTCTTTGGCGTTGGCGAGGGCCCCGCCTCCTTGCTGAGCCACGGTGCCCACGACAAGCGCGGGCAACGCCTGTGCGACTGCGCGCAGTGAGCCGACCTGCGGCGCGTCGGGGGTCGCGAGCGACGTGTCGACGGTGTCCGCCATCGCGCGCAGGATCGTCGCGTTCTCCAGGTTCGCCGCTGTCGTCGGGTGCGAGCCGGCTCACGGTGCCGGCACTGGCCGACAGGGCGGGTGCCACGAGGAGGTTGGCCGGGGCGGCGAGCACGCACAGCCAGTACCACTCGGTCGCGAGCCCGATCGGGATGCAGAACACTCCGAGGAGCGCGCCGATTGCAAACACCGACGGCGGGCGGCGCATGCCTCCGTAGCGGAACCCGCCGGGCGCCGAAGCGAGGCCGGCGGCCACCAGCAGCAGCCAGCTCCACTGCGGCTGACCCGACTTCTGCTGAGTGCAGAGGGCCGCGATCTCGAAGCCGATCACCGCGATCGAGGTGGCGGCGGTGATGCTCAGCGCGCACACCATCCGCGCGGTCAGCCGGCTGCGCAGCCGGGGCTTGGGGCCGTCCGCCGGACGTGCCGCCTCGAGGGGCGGGTCGAGCAGCAGGTACGCGACGCCTGCGGCGAACAGCAGCGTACCCATGGCCAGGAACGCCACCGTGGGCGACGCCAGGGAGGCGAGCAGGGTGCCGAAGGACGGGCCCGACAGGGAGGCGAGCAGGGTACCGAAGGACGGGCCCGCCATGTAGGCGACGTCGGTGGTGATCGCCTCTACCGCGTAGGCGGTGTGCCGGTTCTCCTCGGTGACCATGTCTGGCAGGGCCAGGCGGATGACCGTGAAGGCCGGCAGCGTGGTCAGGCCACCGAGGAACGCGGTGGCCACCGGGGCGGGGAACGGCGGAAAGTGCGCCCAGTCCCCGGAACAGCGACTGGGCGCACTACATGCAGGATGAGGACCGAGGAGATACCGAGGCCGGGCATTTTCGCCAGGAACCCCACGGCCATGAGGGGTCGAATTCCGGGTTCGGAAAACAGCCGCCTGCAGGCGGACAACACGAGAACACCTCTTGCGTCACGAATCGGAGGTGCTCAAGGAATTATTGACCATCACCCCGGCCCCCACCTCAGCCTCAGTCCATCTGGCCAGGTTCCTCCGACCCGGATCGTACTGGACCTCGGGGAATGCACTCTCGGAGTCGGCCACCTCAGGCGGGGCGAGGACCGTCGCCGGGTTCCGTTGTTTTTCGCCACGAACATCTCGAGCCCCGTCATCATGTTTTGACAAGAAACCCCTGCTTGGTCGTGGACAGGACTACTCCTCAGGCGGTCTGCGTAAATTCACCGGTGTCGGACGAACGGCGGATTTCGCCACGTGTCAGGTACCGGGCTCGGCCGGCAGGGCGAGGAGTCGGCGTAGGCGTGGTGTGGCGAGTGCGATCGTTGTGCCTACCGACAGGACGAAGCCGCCCAGCAGCAGGAAGTACACCGTCGGCGACAGGACGGTGGTCAGCCGGAACAACTGGCCTCCCACCACCACTCCCACCGCACCGAACAGGCCGTTCACCGCGAGCAGGCGGCTGGTGCTGCCGGAGGGTGCCACCGTGGCGGCCAGGGCCAGACCTGCGGGGGCCAGTGCGACCTCGCCGCAGGAGTAGAGCAGGTAGACCAGCAACAGCCACTGGGGGCCGACCGGGCCGTGTTCGGCGAGTTGGGCCGCCATCGCCATCACGAGGAAGCTGACGCCCGCCGTGATCAGCGCGCCCGAGAACTTCACCGGTACGTCCACCCGCGGCGCCCTGAGCCAGAGCCGGGCGAACAGCGGGGCGACCAGCAGGACGAAGAGCGGGTGCACGGACTGGAACCAGCTGGCCGGGACCTCGAAGCCCAGGACGTCCCGGTCCGTGTGGCGCTCGGCGAAGAGGCTGAGCACCGAACCGCTCTGCGCGAAGATCATCCAGAAGGCGGCCGAAGCCGCCATCAGCACCGTGAAACCGGCGAGGCGGCGCTTGTGAACCGTGCCCCGTGCGTGGGTCCGGCGCAGCGAGCGCAGGTACCAGAACGGAAGGGTAACCGTGGTGAGGCCGAGGACGGCGAGCACCGCGGGGAGCGGGAGCAGCCCGCAGGCCGCCGGCACCACCACGAGCGCGCCCACCGCCCCTGTGACCCACGCGGCGCGCCGCAGCATCGTGGCGGCCTCGGAGCGCGGCACCGGGTGGGGCGGACGCGCGCCCACGTCCCCGTACCGGCGCAGGCCGAGGGCGAATTGGATCAGTCCCGCCGTCATGCCGAGGGCGGCCGCCGCGAAGCCCAGGTGCCAGGCGACGCGCTCGGCCAGCAGCCCGGTGACGACGGGGGCGACGAGCGCGCTGACCTGGATGCACATGTAGAAGAGCGAGAAGGCCGCCTCGCGGCGGCCCTTCCCGTCCCCGCTGACCCCCGCGACCATGGCCGCCATGGCCGGCTTGACCAGGCCCGTCCCGGCGACGACCAGCAGCAGACCGGCGTAGAGCGAGCCCGTCACCGGCAGCGCGAGCACCGCGTGGCCGCAGGTGATCAGCGCGCCGCCGAGCAGCACGGCCCGGCGCGCGCCCAGCACCCGGTCGGCGAGCCACCCGCCGGGCAGTCCGGCCATGAAACTGAGGGACATGTACGCCGCGAAGATCGCGGTGGCCGTCTGCGGTGCCATGCCCATGCCGCCGCGCGTCTCGGAGGCGGTGAGGTAGAGGACCAGGATCGCCGCCATGCCGAAGAAGCTGAACCGCTCCCACAGGTCGACCGCGAGCAGCGTGCCGAAGCCGGGCCTGCGGTCACCGGCGGGCGGCGGTGCGGCGGGAGCGGTGGCCGGCGAGTCCTGCGGGGTGAGGGAGGTGTCCACCGGAGGTCACCGGGCCGGTTCGAGCGTCACTCCGGCCGGCATCGCGAGCGCCGGGTCGGGGGTCTCGGCCCGTTCGGGGCGCCACAGCGGGGCACGCACCACGCCGGGCGCCAGCAGCTCGAAGTCCTCGAACGGCACGGCGAGTTCCCGGTCGTCGCGCCAGATCACCCGGCTCCCCGCGCCCCGGTACTGCTCGGCCGCCTCCGGCTCAGTCCTCGGGACCTCCTCCGCCCCGGCGTGCGAGATGACCAGGGCGCTGCCGGGTGCCGGCCGCTCGGTGTACTGGTGTACCAGGGCGAGGGGATCGTCGTCCGGGACGAAGGGGGTGTCCTGACGTTTCACGGGTGTGTCCTCCAAGGGGGGCGGGGCGGGATCGGCGGTCACGCCATGAACACCGGGAGTTCCTCGAGGCCAGGACGGCCCGGCCGGTGGGGCCGTGTCCGGGGCGTCCGTGCGGGCCACGCTCAGACTCCTTCCTTCTCCTTCTCCTTGGTGCTGACGGAGGCGCCGGGAGTGGCGGCCCGGTCCCCCGCGTACGCGGCGAGCTCCCGGTAGATCTCGAAGGGCCGGTCCCGGGTGGTGTCGCGCAGCGGGCGCAGCGGGGCGGTCTGGTCCTTGTGGGCGGGGCCGCTCTCCCAGTCGGTGAACGCCTCCCAGTCCGACCAGCGGCTGACCACGACGTAGGAGCGCGGGTCGCCCAGGGCGTGCAGCAGTTTGTTGCCGAGCAGGCCGGCGGTGCCCGCCATCCTGCGGCTGGCCTCGTGGTAGGCGGGCAGGACCCGGTCCGGGTCGTCGCTGAGGTGGTAGAGCACCACCTCGACGGCGCCGGTCACGAGGCGGCGCCGGACAGGGCGGCGACGACGTGCATGGTCGTCATGGAGCCGCCGCTGCGGTACGGGTGCAGTTTCTGACGGTGTTCCAGATGCCGGTCGCTGGTCTCGAACGCGCGGAACAGCGGCTCGTTCACCCAGTCGCTGACGATGTAGTAGACGCCTTTCTCCTCGGCGCTGCGGGACAGCCACTGGCCGAGGTTGGCGGGGTGACTGGTGACGGAGTCGCCGACCTCCAGCCACACCTTCTCGAACTCGTCCTCCATGCCGGGCTTGATCTGCATGCGCAGCGTGACCCGGAAGACCTTCTCGGTGGGCTCGGGCATGTCAGATGCCCCCGTCGACGTTGAGGGTCTCGCCGGTGATGTAGGCGGCGGCGTCGGAGAGCAGGAACAGGACCGGGCCGGCGAGTTCCTCGACGGTGCCGAGGCGGGCCAGCGCGGTCTTCTGCGCGTAGGTGGCGCGCAGTCCCTCCGCCCGCTCGGCGGGCATGGCGGCGAAGGCCTCGGTCTCGATGACGCCGGGGGCGACCACGTTGACGCGGATGCCCTGGGGGCCGAGTTCCTTGGCGAGCGAGCGGGTCAGTCCGATCATGGCGGCCTTGGCGGCGGTGTAGTGGGCGCGCAGCGGTATGCCCGCGGCGGCTCCGCGCGAGCCGATGTTGACCACCGAGGAGCCGGCGCCGAGCATCGGCAGCGCCTGGTGGATGATCCGGTAGGCGGCGGTGAGGTTGGTGTCGAGGATCCGCGACCACTCGTCGGCCGGCAGCTCCGCGAACGGGATGTGGCTGATCACGCCCGCGTTGTTGACGATGCCGTCGAGCCGTCCGTAGCGGTCCTTGGCCTCGCCGACGAGCCGGTCGACCTCGGCGGTGTCGCCGACGTCCGCGCGGATCACGTGGTGGTCGCCGACGGTCTCCTTCAGTGCGGCGGTCAGGCTGTCGACGGCCTCGCTCTCCTGCCGGTAGCAGGTGAGGACATCGGCGCCGGCCCGGGCCGCGGCGAGGACGATGCCCCGGCCGATGCCGCGGGTGCCGCCGGTGATGAGCAGTTTCCTGCCGTGCAGTGCGAGTTCCACTGGGGTTCCCTCCATGGCTGGGACGCGGCTCAGACGCAGCCGTCGACGTGGATGTTCTGGCCGGTGACGTAGCCGGCGTGGTCGCTGACGAGGAACAGCACGGTCCGGGCGATGTCGTCGACGGTGCCGAGCCGGCCGAGCGCGGAGACGGGGGCGGAGGTGGCGCGCTGCCGCTCGGCCTCCTCGGCGGGCAGTTCATCGAGCGCCTCGGTGGCGATGCGGCCGGGTGAGACGGTGTTGACGCGGATGCCACGCGGTCCGAGCTCCCGGGCCAGCGAACGGGTCATGCCGACCAGGGCGGCCTTGACGGCGGTCCAGTGGACGCCGTCGGCCATGCCGATGAAGGCGACCGTGGAGCCGATGTTGATCACCGACGAGCCGGCCGACAGCAGCGGCAGGGTGCGCCGGGTGACCAGGTGGGTGGCGGTCAGGTTGCCCTGGAGGGTGGCGGCCCACTCGGCGGGTGAGAGATCGGCGTACGGCTGGGGGCGGAACGTGCCGGCGTTGTTGACGACGGCGTCCAGTCCGCCGAGGCTCGCCTCGCACGCGGTGACCAGCCGGTCCACGTCCGTCTCGTCGGCGGCGTCGGCCCGCAGCACCTGGTGCTTGCCGGGGGTGCCGGCGAGTTCCTCCTCCAGGGAGGCGACGGCCTCGCCGGGGGTGCGGTAGCAGGTGACGACGTCGGCCCCGGCCCGGGCGGCGGCCAGGACGATGCCGCGGCCGATGCCGCGGCTGCCGCCGGTCACCAGGAGGCGCTTGCCCTGGAGTTGGCGGCCGGCTCGGGCGGCGGTCTCCACCTTGGCCTTGATCAGCCGCATCTGGACGGCGGTGTTGCGGTTGAGCCTGGCGGTCATCCCGGCGTCGTCGATGGGGGCGCCGGGCTTCATCGCGAAGTCCTGGATCCAGCGCATCCGTACGCCGCCGGGCACCTCCTCGTACTCCCAGCGGATGTTCATGTACGCGAAGGGGCCGGTCTCGATGCGGCGGGCCTCGACGGTGCGGGTGGCCGGGTCGGGGGTGCGCTCGGAGACCCAGCTCCAGACCGTGCCGTTCTCGTCCGGGTGCAGGGCGAGGCGGAAGGTGACGGTGTCGCCGTCCCGGCCGAGGATCTCGGCGGAGGCGTACTCGCTGAACAGCCGCGGCCAGGCGGCCACGTCGTTGGTCATCGTCCACACCAGGTCCATCGGTGCGTCGACGACGATCGCGTTGTCGGTGTGTCCTGCCATCAGACGCGGGCCTCCGTGAGCCGGGCGCGGACGTAGGTCAGCGCCTCGCGCGGGGTCTGGGTGTGCGCCAGGTCGCCGTCGGGGATCTGGAGGTCGTACTCGCGCTCGATGCGGTTGACGAGTTCCAGCAGGGCCAGGGAGTCGTAGCCGAGGTCGGCGAACGAGGTGTCGGCGAAGTGCTCGCCGTCCAGGTCGGTCTGCTCGTCGACTCCGCCGCTCGCGCGCAGGATCCGCCGGATGTCGTCGAGGGTGAACTCCGCCATGGGAAGCCTTTCGTGGGTTGTGTGTGGGCTGGGGGTGCGTGGGGGCCGGTCGCGCCCGCGCGCCGGAGCCGCAGATCCGTGCAGGCCCGCGCCCCGGGCGGGTTGCTGCGCCCGCGGATGTCGGCCGGCTGCCGGTGAGTCGGTCACCTCCTGAGGGCGTCGCGGTCTCCGGCGCCCACCACCAGCGCGGAGGTGAAGCCGCCGTGCCCGCGGGCCAGGACGAGGGCGGTGCGCGGATCGGTCTGGCGGGGGCGGTCGAGGACGAGGTCGATCTCGCAGCCCGGGGCCGGGCGGCCGAGTCCCGCGGTGTGCGGGACGACTCCGGCGCTCAGGGCGAGCAGCGCGGTCGCCACGTCCAGTGCGGCGCCGCCCGCGTAGAGGCGCCCGGTGAGGGTCTTCGGCGCGGTCACCGGCACCCCGCCGGGTCCGAACACCTCGGTGAGGGCGCGGGCTTCGGCGAGGTCTTCGGCGGGCGTGCCGGAGGCGTCGGCGAAGACCATGTCGACCTCGCCCGGGGCGAGCCCGGCGTCGGCGAGGGCCCGCCGGATCACGGACACCAGCACGGAGTGCCGCACGGTCGCGCCGTCCGCCGAGGGGTCGAAACCGGCCGCGTAGCCCAGGAGTTCGCCGTACGACGGGACCCCTCGGGCGTGTGCCGCATCGGCGCTCTCGACGACGAGGATGGCGCCGCCCTCGCCGGGGACGAACCCGGAGGCGGCCGCGTCGAAGGGCAGGTAGGCGCGGGCCGGATCGTCCTCGGTGGACAGCCTGCCGGTGGACAGCTGCGCCACCAGGCCGTACGGGCACAGCGAGGCGTCGGTGCCGCCGCTGAGCACGAGCCGGGAGCCGGTGTCCAGCAGCCGCCGGGACTGGCCGAGGGCGTCGAGGCCGCCGGCCTGCTCGCCGCAGATGACCCCGCAGGGGCCGCGCATGCCGTGCCGGATGGAGACCTGGCCGGTGGTGGCCGCGTAGAACCAGGCGATGGACTGGTAGGCGCCGACCCAGGAGGACCCCTTCTGGTAGAGGTTCTCCATCTCGTGCTGGCCGAACTCGGTGCCGCCCGAGGAGCTGGCGGTCACCACCGCCATCTCGTACTCCGGCAGGGTCGCCGGGTCGGCGGCGGCGTCCGCGAGGGCGTCCTCGGCGGCGGCCAGCGCGAAGTGGGTGAAGCGGTCGGTCTGCGGGACGAGCCGTCCCGGGACCTGCTCGGCGGCGCGGAATCCGGGGACCTCGCCCGCCACCCGGACGGGGTAGCCGGTCGGGTCGAAGCGGGTGATCCGGCCGAGGCCGCTCTTGCCCGAGAGCACCGACTCCCAGTGCCGGGCGGCGCCGATCCCGGTGGGCGCGACCACGCCGAGCCCGGTGACCACGGACCGGCCTCGGCGGCCGGGGCGTATGCCGGAGGCGCTCATGCCGCCTCCCCGTGTGCGAGGCCCGGCCGGCCCAGGACCATCGCGGTCTGGAAGCCGCCGAAGCCGCTGCCGACGCTGAGGACCCGGTCCATGCGGTGCTCGCGAGCCGTCACCGGCACGTAGTCGAGGTCGCACTCGGGGTCGGGCGTGGACAGGTTGGCCGTCGGCGGGACGACCTGGTGGCGCAGGGCGAGGGCGCAGGCGGCGATCTCCAGGGAGCCGATGGCGCCGAGCGAGTGCCCGATCATCGACTTGATGGAGCTGACCGGCACCTCGTGGGCCCGCTGCCCGAGACTGCGCTTGAACGCGGCGGTCTCGTGCCGGTCGTTCTGCTTGGTGCCCGAGCCGTGCGCGTTGATGTAGTCGATGCCCTCGGGGTCGAGCCGCGCCCGGTCCAGAGCGACCCGGACGGCCTCGGCCATCTCCCGGCCGTCGGGCTTGAGTCCGGTCATGTGGAAGGCGTTGCTGCGTCCGGCGAAGCCGAGGATCTCGGCGTACACGGTGGCGCCGCGGCGTCTGGCCGACTCCAGCTCCTCGATCACCATGACGGCGGAGCCCTCGCCCAGGACGAAGCCGTCACGGCGCCCGTCGAAGGGCCGGGAGGCGTGCTGAGGGTCGTCGTTGTTGGCGGTGGTGGCCTTGATGGCGTCGAAGCAGGCGGAGGTGATCGGCGACAGCGGCGCGTCGGTGGCCCCGGCGAGCACGATGTCGGCCGTGCCCTCCTCGATCAGCTGGACGCCGTGCCCGATGGCGTCCAGACCCGAGGTGCAGCCGGTGGAGATCAGCGCCACCGGCCCTTCGGCACCGGCCTGCCGGGCCACCTCGACGGCGAGGGTGCTGGGCACCATGTAGCCGTACAGGTGGGGGACGCCGTAGCTGTGGTCGACCAGCCAGTCCCGGCCGCCGTCGGAGAGGACGGCGTACTCCTCCTCCAGGCCCATGGTGCAGCCGACGGCGCTGCCGATGCTGACTGCGACCCGTTCCGGGTCGGTGCCGGGCAGTTCGATCCCGCTGTCGGCGACGGCCTCCCGGGCGGCGACGACCGCGAACTGGCCGGCCCGGTCCATCCGGCGGGCCTCCTGGGGGGTGAGCCCCGCGGCGAGCGGATCGAAGTCGCACTCGGCGGCGACCTGCGAGCGGAACCCCGCCGGGTCGAACAGGCTGATGCGGCGGGTGGCGGTGCGTCCGGCGGTGAGCAGGTCCCAGTAGGCGTCCCGCCCGATCCCGCCGGGCGCCACGGCTCCCACTCCGGTGATCACCGCGCGCCGGTGTCCGGACGTCATCGGGCCGCTCCCACGTCGGGGTTGCCCGCGGACGCGTCGAGCGGCTGTTCGGTGTCGACGTGGCCCAGTTCGGGGCGGGGTGCGAGCGGGGAGAGGTGGAAGACCGCCTCGGCCGGCACGGACCCGGTGTTCACCAGGCGGTGGCGGACCCCGATGGGCACCAGCAGCGAGTCGCCGGGGCCGAGCTCGACCGGGGTGCCGCCGTCCAGTGTCATCTCCAGCCGGCCCTGGACGACGTGCAGGAACTCCTCGGAGTACGGGTGGAGGTGCTCGGTGACGTGGTGGCCGGGTGCCAGCCGCAGTACGCCGCCGAAGCCCGAGGTGCAGCCCACGGTCTTGGGGCTGAGGGTGACGCGGATGTCGCCGCCGCGCTTGGTGTTGGCGGCGACCTCGTGCGCGGAGACCCTGGTGGTGGCGGGGGCGCTCATCGGGCACCGCCCAGGTTCGCCGAGCGCGGGGCGCTGGTCCGCGGGCCCTCCTGGGGCGTCCAGGAGTAGAAGGGCACGGCCATGGCGTCCTTGGGCTCGCGCCAGTCGGGGTCGTAGGGCGAGATGAACCGGCCGAGCCGGGTGTTGATCTCCTCGTAGAGCGGGTGGCTGCGCGCCTTGTACAGATTCGGCGCGATGTCCTCGTCGGCCTCCACCAGGTGGAAGTACAGGTTGTGGAAGGCGAACAGCGTCCGCCTCGACACCCCCACCAGATGCGGCAGTTCGGTGCTGTCCGAATCGGCGAAGACCTGCGCGACGCCCTCGGCGTCGGCGAGGTCCATCCTCGCCACGATCAGCGTTCGGTGCACGATGTCCTCCCGGCTTGTCGGTGCTGTGTTCACCCTGGTCGGCGGGGGTCGAGACGCTCTCGAAGGCGCCTGGAGAACCGCTGACGGGCCCGGTGCCGCGGGTGGAGACAGCACGACGGCCCGCCGCACCGGGGGGTGCGGCGGGCCGTGAGGGGTCCTGCTACCGGCGGACGTCGGCCTTCATCAGGGTGACGCCGCTGCCGCCGACGACACCGGCGCCGACCATCCGGCCGTTCGGTACGTCGCCCGCGGGCGCGCCCCGGGACAGGAGGATGAGGGCCTGGCGGATGAGCCGGGGCACGGAGTACAGCAGCTCGGCGTCCTCGGTCAGGTGCTCCTGTACGAGGTGGACGTCGACGAGGTATTCGAGGAGTGTCTCGGCGTCTCCGGTGCCGGGGCGCAGCCGTGTCACCACCTCGCCGAGGCTCCAGCGGCGCTCACGCTGGAGCAGCAGGCGCAGCAACTCCCGTGAGCGGGCGGGCAGATGCCGGTGGCTCGCGGCCACCGTGGTCATCAGCGACTGGGTGCCGTCGGGGAGTTCGAGCAGCATCCGGGGGTTGCCGCGCAGCCGCAGCGCCAGCCTGGCCGCCGACCAGCCGGGCCGCGCCGTGAGCCGGCCGGCCACCGCCCTGATCGCCAGGGGCAGTCCCTCGCACAGCCCCATCAGTTCCTGCACCGCCGCGGGGTCCTCCTGCCGGGAGCGCTCCCCGGCCACCCGGTCGTAGAGCTGGAGGGACTCCTCCGGGGACAGGGCGGGGAGCACGATCTTGCGGCCGGTGGACAGGCTGTGCGCCCGGTAGCGGTTGGTGGCGATCACCGCGCAGCCGGATCCGCCCGGCAGGACGGCACGGATCTGGGAGGCGGTGAGCGCGTCGTCGACCACGACGAGCACCCGGCGGTCGGCGGTCCAGGTGCGGAAGAGCCTGCTGAGCTCGTCGAGCCCGCTGGGCTGTTTCTCGCGCTGGATGCCGCAGGCGGTGAGGCAGGCCGAGAGCACGTCGGCGAGCTGCTGGGAGCCCTCGCCGACGGCGGACAGGTCGATGAAGAGCTGCCCGTCCGGGAAGCGCGGGCGCAGCCGGTGCGCGGCACGCACGGCGAAGGCGCTCTTGCCGACACCGGGCGGGCCGTGCACCTCCACCACCCGCATGCCGGTGCTGGGCCGGTCCGCGCCGAGGAAGGTCTCCAGCTGGTCGAGTTCGCGTTCACGTCCGACGAAGTCACCGACATCGGCGGGGAGTTGGGCCGGGCCCGGCACGAGGCGGCGCCCGCCGGGCGCGGTCTCGCTCTTGGCGGGGGCCGGCCCCCTGAGGTGACCTCGGTCGGCGAGCACCTCCTGGTGGAGCCGCTGGAGCTGCGCGGAGGGCTCCAGTCCGAGTTCCTCGACGAGATGGCTGCGCAGGGTGCGGAAGGTGTTCAGGGCGTCGGGGCGGCGGCCGCAGCGGTGCAGGGCCCTCATCAGCTGCCCGGCGAACGCCTCGTGGGTGGGGTGGGCGCGGAAGGCCTCGGACAGCTCGTCCAGGACGGCGTGGTGGCGGCCGAGTTCGAGCTCCAATGAGAAACGTTGCTCCTGGACGCTCTTACGGCGTTCCTCCAGCTGGGTCGACCAGGCCGACAGCCGGCGTCCGGTGCTGACGTCGACGAGGGCTCCGCCCTGCCACAGGGAAAGCGCCGTCTTGAGGGTGGAGGCCGCCTCCTCCTCCCCCGCGCCGGTGCGGAGCTGTGCCATGCCCTGCTCGGTGAGCTGGTCGAACCGGTAGGCGTCCACCGACTGCTTGTCGTCCAGCCGCAGTTCGTAGCCGCCCACCCTGGTCAGGATGGCGGGGCAGCCGTGCGGTGGACGGGAGCCGAAAGCCGCACCGTGCTGTCCGGTGGCCAGCAGCAGTCTGCGGCGCAGTTGATAAATGTAGGTTTGCAAGGTGGTCAGCGCGCTGAGCGGTGGGTGGTCCTCCCACAGTTCCTCGCACAGCTGGTCCACGCTGACCAGCGAGTTGGCATTGAGCACCAGCAGGGCGAGCACCTGACGCAGCTTGGGGGCCGACGGTGTGACGTCCTCCCCGTTCCTGCGTATTCGCATCGAGCCCAGCAGACCGATCTCTATCACTGCATTCCCCCTGAGTGAGCCGCCTCTGTGGGGTGGCGGCCATCGGTTAGTCACCTTTCTGCGTCACTCATTTTTGGGCGAAACATCAAACGCTCGAAGGGGCGGAAAAATTGCCTGCCCTTTACTCGGGAAATTATGCTTCGCCAAAAAGAAGTTGAATTCAGCACCATCCCTGCGTGCGCCGGCAACGGGAATGGAAACCGATAACCACATTCCCGATCTTTGCCTTCTCGCATACTATGCTTCGCACACATGGATAACAAGGAGCACCTTTTTGCGCCGGGGTGTGGTGTCGCACACCCTCACAGGCGCAGCTCGACCCCGTACTCCGCGAGCCACGTGTTCAGCTGGAGCACCATCTCCATGCTCGCCCGCTCCACCCATGCGAAGGCACCGCTGGGGGCCGACGCCGCGCCCAGCGCCACCCGGGTCGCCTCGGCGTCCAGCAGCGGGGCGACCGGCGCCGCCGGGTCCGCGGCCACGTCCCCGAAGCGGTGCCGTACGAACTCGCCGTACGCCGCCTCCTGGACGGTCGGGTAGGCGCTCTTGGGCCGGTTGAGCACCCGCTCCGGCAGCAGATCGGCGACGGCAGCCCGCAACAGGCTCTTCTCCTGGCCGTTCACCCGCTTCAACTCGGCCGGCACGTTGTAGACGTACTCCACCAGCGCCCGGTCGCAGAACGGCGGGCGCAGCTGCACCCCATGGGCCATGCTCATCCGGTCGGCCCGGTCCAGATGGGTCGGGGCCCACCGGGTCAGCGCCAGATAGGTGACCTCGCGCGCCCTGCGTTCGGCCGGGCTCTCCCCGGCCACCTGCGGGACCTCGGTGAGCGCGTCGCGGTAGTGCTGGTCGGCGTACTCCATGAAGTCCAGCTCCTTGCGGAGCGTACGGTCCACCAGCGAGCAGCCGAGACCGCCCGCGGCCGCGTCGTGCCCGCGCTCGAAGGAGACCCACGGGAAGGTCGTGGAGTTGCTGTGGGCCGGGTCGTACGCCCAGAAGTAGCCGTTGAACACCTCGTCCGCGGTCTCCCCGGAGAGCACCGCGGTGATCCCCGCGTCGCGCAGCGCCTCGAAGAACAGCAGCAGCGAGACGTCCATGTCGCCGAGCGGCGAGGGCGCGTCCTGGCTGCGCAGCGCGGCGGCGTGCGTCTTCGGATCGGCGAGTGCCGCCGTGTCCAGCAGGATCTCGGTGTGCTCCGTTCCGATGTGCTCCGCCGCGAGGGCCGCGTACGGGGCGTCCGGGGTGGCGCGCATGGTCGGGTGCGGCTCGAAGTTCTCCGCGTAGCCGGAGAAGTTCACCGAGAACGACCGCAGGCCACCTCCGTCCGCACGCCGCCGGCGGGCCGCGAGCGCGGTCAGCGCGCTGGAGTCGATCCCCCCGGACAGCATCGCGCCGACCGGCACGTCCGCCCGCAGATGGGTGGCGACCGCATCCTCCAGCAGCCGGCGCACGGTGGCGACGGTGGTCTCCAGGCTGTCGGTGTGCGGGCGGGCGGGCAGCGACCAGTAGCGCCGGTGACCGGTGCCCGGCGCCCGCACGGTCATCGTGTGACCGGGCAGCACCTCGCGGGTCCCCCGGAACACGCCGGTGCCCGGCTTGCGGCTGTGCGCGAACAGCTCCCGCAGCCCGTCGGCGTCGACCACCGGTCGCACCGCCGGATGCGCCAGCAGCGCCTTGGGCTCGGAACCGAAGACCACACCGGACGGCGTCAGGAAGTAGCACAGCGGCTTCACCCCCAAGCGGTCGCGGACCAGCAGAAGTTCCTGCCGCCGCACGTCCCACACGGCCAGGGCGAACAGGCCCTCCAGCCGCTCCGGGAACGCGGCACCCCACTCCAGGTAGGCGTGCAGCGCCACCTCGGCGTCACCGTCGCCGGTGAACCGGTGCCCCTTCGCGGCCAGTTCGCGGCGCAGCTCCACATGATTGGTGACGCTGCCGTCCAGGGTCAGCACGGCCACCGGGCTGCCGGCCTGTGACTCCACCACGGCCGGCTGCCCCACCTGCTCGGAGCCCAGCAGGGCGAGCCTTCGGTGGGTCAGCGCGGCATGGCCCTCGATCCACTCGCCGAAGCCGTCCGGGCCGCGGTGCGCGAGCGCCGCCGCCATCGCCCGTACGGTGGGCGCCTCCGGTGTCAGGTCCCGCTCGAAGTCCACCCAGCCGGCGATTCCACTCATCGTGGCGTCCTTTCGCTCTCTGCGTCTGATGGGGGTGCGCTGTTCTCCGCCGGGGCATGGGTGACGAGGGTGACCTCCACCAGGGAGAGCCCGTGCCGGGCGACCGCCTCCCGGAACTCGCCGAGTCCGGGCGCCCCTTCACCGAGCACCGCGAGTCCGAGCCGGCGTGGGGCTTCCTCCCCGTAGCGTTGGTACAGCTCCAGATAGCCGCTCGCGCTGCGCTCCACGTCGTCGACCAGGGCGAACCGCACCGGCCGCCGCTGCCCGCGCCAGGTCAGCTCGCCCGGCGAGCCGCCCGCGAAGTTGTGCCGCCAGCCGCTGCCGGTCGCCACCACCAGGGCTCCACCGAGGCTGTGCACCCCCGCGGGCACGGTGTACGGCCGCCCGCTGCGCCGTCCCGTGAAGTGCAGCAGCGCGAGCCGCTCGGCCACCGGGCCGGGCTCGGGGCGGGACAGCAGCTCCCGCATCCGGGCATCGGCCGACGCCCGCTCCGGCCCTTCCGGCAGATGGCGCACGACGACGGGGCTCATGACAGCACCACCGCGGCGGCGGTCAGTGCGCAGCCCGCGATCGCGAGGCAGGTGCGCACCAGATGCCAGCCGCGCCAGGCGGGGCGGGGGTCCCGCCAGCCGGGGCCGAGGTCCTCGGGCCGGGTCCGCTTGACCGTCCGGTTGATCGGCACGTTCCGGGTCTGCGACACCACGGCCACCCCCGCCATGCACAGCGCGGCGGCCGCGAACAGCACCCGGGGGCCGCCCGACGCCCGTATCGCGAGACCCACGTCCACCGCCGTGGAGCCGGTGACGATGAACGGCATGATCCGGTCGTAGCGTCTGCCGAGCAGAATGTGCGTGGACACGTACCGCTCCGGGGACATCGCGACCAGCGCGGGCATCACGCTCACCGCGACCGCGAAGAGCACCCCCGCCACCAGGCCGGTGCCCGTCAGCACCAGCACACTCAAAGCCTCCACCACCGCTTCCGCCCTCCTTCGAGCCTTACGCCGTCCTTCGGGCCTTGCGCCGTCCTTCGGGCCTTGCGCCGTCCTTCGGGCCTTGCGCCGTCCTTCGGGCCTGGCCCGAACCTGTCAGCCGCCCCTCGCACGACACTCGAATCCGCCTGGGAGCGCACCGCTTCTCGGCGGTTCCGCTCGCCCGCGCCGCGAGCCCGGTTCGAGGCGCCGGGTGTTGCATCGGCCCGCCGAACCGAACGCGATCCACACCCTCCAAGGAGCCGGTATGGCGGACGAGACGACCGAAGTACTCATCGTGGGCGGCAGCATGGTGGGGCTCGCCCAGGCCCTGTTCCTCGCCCGGCAGGGCATCCGGCCGCTGCTGGTGGAGCGGCACGCGGAGATCTCCGCGCACCCCCGGGCGCAGGCCGCGAGCCCGCGGACCATGGAGCTGCTGCGCGCGCTCGGCCTCGAGGACGCGGTACGGGCACGGGAGAACCCGCACGCCCAGTACGGCGACATCCTCCAGGCCGAGTCCCTCACCGGGGCCGAACTCGGGCGGTTCGACGGGCCGTTCCGCTTCGACCGGCACGAGGTCGGCACCACCGGCTGGACCCTGATCGGGCAGGACCGTCTCGAGCCGGTGCTGCGGGAGCGGGCCGAGGAGCTCGGCGCGGACATCCGGTTCGCCACCGAGATGACGGAGTTCACCCAGGACGCGGACGGCGTCACGGCCGTCCTGCGCAGTGCGGGCGACGGTTCCGAACGGACCGTGCGGGCGCGGTACCTGGTCGCGGCCGACGGCTCACGGGCGCCGATCCGCACCTCGCTCGGCATCGGCCACCACGGGCCGGGGGTGTTCGGCCGGCAGATGAACATCGTCTTCCACGCGGACCTCGACCCGTACGTGGCGGGGCGCACCTTCTTCCTCTGCTTCGTCAGCAACCCGGTCGTCAAGGGCGTGCTCGGCAAGCTCGGCGGCGCGGACTCCGACCGCTGGGTGCTCGCGCCGAGCCTGCCGCCCGGGTCCGACCACCGGGTCTTCGGCACCGAGGACTGTGTGGAGCTGGTACGGGCCGCGGTGGGAGTGCCCGATCTGCCGGTGACGGTGGAGTCCGCGACGAGCTGGGAGATCGCCGCCTGGGTGGCGGACCGCTTCCGCTCCGGACGCGTGCTGCTGGCGGGCGACTGCGCGCACGTCATGCCGCCCACCGGGGGCTTCGGCGGCAACATGGGCATCCAGGACGCGCACAACCTGGCCTGGAAGCTCGCGCGGGTGCTGCGCGGGCAGGCGGGTCCCGCCCTGCTGGACACGTACGAGCAGGAGCGGGCCCCGGTCGCCGAGTTCACCGTCGACCAGGGCGTCATCCGCTACCTCCAGCGCAGCGGGCTCGACGAGGCGGCAGCCGCCCGGCACCGCCCCGAGACCACGGTGCTGTTCGGCCACGTGTACCGGTCGGACGGCGTCGTGCGGGAGGCCGGTGACGACGACACCGCCGTGGTCGAGGACCCGACGTCCCCCACCGGCCGCCCCGGCACCCGCGCCCCGCACCTCCCCCTGGTCCGCCAGGGCAAGGACGTCGCCCTGCACGATCTCCTCGACGGCGGCTTCTGGCTCCTCACCGGCCCGGACGGCACGGCCTGGCAGGGGCCGGCGGCCGGGCTCGGTCTGTCCTTCCACCGGGTGGGCGCGGAGGAGACCCCCGAGGTCGTCGAGCGCTTCCTCGCCCGCTACGGCGTGCGGCGAACCGGTGCGGTGCTGGTCCGGCCGGACGGGTTCATCGCGTGGCGTTCCGAGGGGGCGGTGGGTGAGCCTGCCGGGTCGCTGACGGCGGTACTCGACTCGGTGCTGCGGCGTGCGTGAGCGTTCTGTCCGGGGGTGCGGTGGGTTGTCGAGCGACTGCGGCACCGTCGTGGCTCGTCGCGCAGTTCCCCGCGCCCCTTGACGCACGCTGCGCGTGCACAGGACGGCCGCGGTGCTCCGAGAAGGAGTACCGCGGCCGCTTCATGGGGCGCGCAGCGCACCCATAGGGGCGCGGGGAACAGCGCGACCAGCCCTCGCCGGCCCGCAGCAACCCAACAACCGGTTACGCGCGAAAGCGCGT
>NZ_JBIBAF010000001.1:20753-267015 GCF_042899705.1 Streptomyces sp. NPDC013187
CTCCCAAGGGGCGCGGGGAACTGCGCGACCGGCCACCGCCAGCCCGCAGCCAACCCACAACCGACACGCGCGAAAGCGCGTCCCAAGGGGCGCGGGGAACTGCGCGACCGGCCACCGCCAGCCCGCAGCCAACCCACAACCGACACGCGCGAAAGCGCGTCCCAAGGGGCGCGGGCAACTGCGCGACCGGCCACCACCGGCCCGCAGCCAACCCACAACCGACACGCGCGAAAGCGCGTCCCAAGGGGCGCGGGCAACTGCGCGACCGGCCACCGCCGGCCCGCAGTCGCCCGACAACCGCACACGCCCCCCGTCGTGCTAGGCCCGGTCCAGGATTTCCCGCAGCGCGGCGATCGCCGCCCGGTCGACCGGCCCACTGCGCCCCGCAGTCGTACGCCACCCCACGAACCCGTCGGGCCGCACCAGGACCGCGCCCCCGGCCAGCAGCCCGTACCGCCGCCGGAAGGACCCGTCCTGGTCCCACAGCCGCGTCCCCCGCCCGATCCGCACGACCTTCAGACCGACCCCCAGCCGCGCGGCCTCCTGCTCCACCGCCCCGGTCCAACGGCCCGCCGCTTCGTCGACGAGCAGGGTGAACCCGTCGCCGTACAGATCGACGACCGACACCGGTCCCTCCGGCCCGTCGAGTTGCAGATGCGGTGCACGCGCCCCGGGCCGCGCCGAGGGGTGCGCGGGGTCCTCGACGATGGCGTCGGGCGCCCCCTCCTCCGCGGCGAACGCCCCGGAGCGGTAGCAGTACCCGAAGGTCATGGTCGTCTCGTCGACCAGTTCCGCGGCGACCTCCTGATACTGCTTGCCCTCCCGCACGGCGAACCGCAGCATCGCCTGCCGGACGGTCTCCTCGGCCACCGGCCGCCGCTCGGCGTCGTAACTCTCCAGGAGCCCCGGGCCCGCCGTGCCGGACAGCACCAGTGCCAGCTTCCAGGCCAGGTTGTA
The DNA here is from genome assembly GCF_042899705.1 of Streptomyces sp. NPDC013187. NCBI lineage: Bacteria > Bacillati > Actinomycetota > Actinomycetes > Kitasatosporales > Streptomycetaceae > Streptomyces > Streptomyces sp. NPDC013187. Next base: position 21,711 of record NZ_JBIBAF010000001.1, read on the forward strand.
CGCGTCCTGGATGCCGGTGCTGGCACCGAACGCGCCGGTGGGCGGCATCACGTGGGCGGCGTCCCCGGCGACGAACACCCGGCGGGTCGCGAACGTGTCCGCCACGCGCGCGGAGATGTCCCACGCGGGCATGTCCACCGACTCGATCTTCAGCGGCAGGTCGGGCACCCCGACCGCGGCGCGCACCAGGGCGGTGCACCGTTCCTCGGTGAAGTCCTCGGCACGCTGGCCCTGTTCGGGGAAGAAGGAGACGTTGATGACCCAGCGGCGGTCGTTGTCGATGGGGATGATCGTGCCGCGCACCTCGGGGTTGTTGACGTACGCCGCGATGATCCGGCGGCCGCGCAGCGCCTCCGTCAGGTCGGCCTCGAAGAAGAAGCTGACGAGGTTGGTGATGGTGCCGCGGCCGTGCGCCCCGATGCCCAGCATCTCGCGCAGCGGGCTGCGGCTGCCGTCCGCCGCGATCACGTACTGCGCATGGATCTGCGAACTCTCCCCGGTGGACAGGTCGGTGACGTGGACCAGCACCCCGGCCCCGTCCTTTTCGTCCTCCTCGTACTCCTCGATCGCGTCGACCCGGGTGGAGAAGCGGACGTCCGCCCCGGCCTCGACGGCCCGTTCCCGCAGGATCGGCTCCAGCTGGTTCTGGTCGATCAGCGTCCACTGGGTGGGGCTGATCCGGCCGATGTCCTCCGGCGAGGCACTGGGCATCCGTACGCGTTCCTTGCCGGCGAGGCTCTCGACGTGCACCAGGTCGGTGTTGCCGGAGATGGGGGAACGCCCGGCTCGTACCCGCTCCTCCATGCCGACCGCGCGGTACAGCTCCATCGTCCGCGGGTTGATGGCACGGGCCTTGGGGTGGGTGGAGGTGTCCGGGTGGCGTTCCACCAGGGTGGCGGTGACACCGTGGTGGGCGAGGAAGACGGCCGCGGACAGTCCGGTCAGCCCGCCCCCGACGATGAGAACGGGGGTCCGGTGCGACCTCATGCTGCCTCCTTGTGGGCGGTGACCAGGGTGTGGGTGCCGAGCAGGGGCTGTGCCTCACCGTCGGTGAAGCCGGCCCCGCGCAGCCAGGCCCGGCAGTCCGCGATGCGGTACTCGGAGCCGTCGGGGCTGACCAGTCGCATGTGCAGGCTGCTGAGCAGCCGCTCCGGGTCGCTGCGGTCGTCGTCGATCATCCGGTCGTAGACGAGGACCGTGCCGCCGGGCCGCACCGCCTCGAAGACCCGGCCGAGCAGCTCGCGCCGCCGGGCGGTGTCGAAGCCGTGCAGGATGTGGCCGAGGACGACGACGTCGGCCGGCGGGATCGGGTCGGTGAAGAAGTCGCCGCCGGCGAAGGCGACCCGGCCGGTCAGGCCCAGGGCCTCGATGTGCTCGGTGAACAGCGGCCGGGTCCGCTCCAGGTCGAAGCAGGTCGCCTTCAGGTGCGGGTGCTCCCGTACCAGGACGGCCGCGAGGTTGCCGCGGGCGCCGCCCAGGTCGACGAACGAGGAGTGGCGGTCCCAGTCGAGGCGCCGGGCGAGTTCGGCGCCCATCCGGTCGCTGTACGCGTCGAGCCCCGCGAGGAAGCGCTTCATCTTGGCGGGGTCCTTGTGCCGGTCCCCGACGAAGCCGCCCTTGTCCGGGTCGAGGTGCTGCGGCTCGCCGGAGCGCATCGCCTCGGTGAGCCGGCCCCAGGTGCCGTACAGGGTCTCGTTGGTGAGCTCGACGAAGCCGCCGAGGTACGAGGAGGAGTCCGGCACCAGATAGGCCTGCGCCAAGGGGGAGTTGCGGTAGCCGCTCTCCGTCCGCTCCAGCAGACCGAGCCCGGTCAGCGCGTCCAGGAAGTCCGGGACCATCCGGTGGTGTGTCCCGGTGCGCCGTGCCAGTTCGGCGGCGTCGGCGGGGCTTTCGGCCAGGGCGCCGAACACGCCGAGGGTGACGGCGCTGTGCAGCACCTTGGCGGCGCAGTCGGCGATGGTCAGCCGGATCAGTGGTCCGGGGTCGACCGCCGGAGCCGTCTGCGGGTCTTCGGTCGTGGTCACACGAGCCTCCTGGTCTGCCTCTGCCTGTTCTTCGGCCTGCGTCCTGCGTCGTACGGCTGTGCAGTGCCGACGATGGTCGCGAGCCGTCGATTCGGGCTCGAAGGGCGCTGAAGGGAGGCCCGGGGCACGGCGCCGACGCACGAGAGCCGCCGTCCCGTGCGGGACGGCGGCTCTCCATCGGCGGGTGGGGGGCTCGGTTCCCCTCTGCGGCCACCTCGTCGTCCTGGTGGTCCTGACCCTGGTGCTCCCCGCGCAGGGGGAGGTTCTTCATCGTCAGGGCGGCCGGCAAACCCAGCACGAGGACCGGTACGGCACGGCGTCAGATACGGGCCGGGGAACGAGCACCACGGCCGAGCTGGGAGCGCGACTCCATCAGCTCGTGCGCGGCCTCGGCATCCTTCGACGGCAGCTCGGCGTGGACGACGGGACGGGCCTTTGGTGAGGGTGTCACCACCGACGGTCTTTTCGGCCTCTTCGAGCCGCAGCACCGAGGGGGCACCGAACTCGTGGTGTCGGGACGATACGCATGGACGTACCTCCGGAACTCCTGCCCTTACAGCGCCGAGTAGACGGGGCCGCCGGTGCGCACCGCATCGAGCAGGCGGAACACCGCGGCCTCGCCCCGGCCAGTCGGGCCGTCCGGGCGGAGCCAGCCCCGGCCCGGCTGCGGGACGTGGTCGCGCAACAGGACACCGAGGTCGGTCGGTCGTAGTCCCCGTCGGGGAGGGCGCGGTAGATCCGCACCGGCGGCTCTCGCGTGCACAAGCGATGTGGGGGGAAGGGGCCGTACGGCCGGAGGGAGGGGCCCTCCGGCCCTTGCGGCCTCTTCGTCAGACGGTGCCGAACCAGGTGGTGACGGCCGCGGTCAGCGATTCCCGCAGCTCCGGCTCCGGCATGTCCCGGTCCGCGGCCCAGGCCACGTAGCCGTCGGGGCGGACCAGCAGACCGGCCAGCTGCGGCTCTTCGGCGCACTCGGCCCGGACGTGCTGGAGCCGGCCGGCCCAGGAGACGCCCGCGGCCCACTTCTCGTGGACCTGGCCGATCAGCGAGTCGCCGGTCAGGTCGAGCAGCAGACCGGTGCCTCGCCTCAGGTACGTGGGGAGGGGCCGGACGCCGTCCTCGGTCTTCAGTTCCAGGTCGCGGGCGAAGTCGCCGAGCAGCCGGTGCTCGGGGCCCTCGAGCGCGTAGCGGACGGTGACGCCGCTGAGCATCTCGGCGAGGTAGCGGTTCACCTGCTCGGTGCGCATGAGGTCGGTGAACAGCTCGCGCAGCGGGGTGACGTACGGGTCCGGGTTCATCAGCGCGATCTGGGCCCGGGTGTTGGCCAGCACCTTGCGGGCCGGCGCCTGGCGCTCCCGGTCGTAGCTGTCGAGCAGGTCCTCGGGAGCCCAGCCGTGCACCGCGGCGGCGAGCTTCCAGCCGAGGTTGAAGGCGTCCTGGAGACCGAGGTTGACGCCCTGGCCGCCGACCGGGAAGTGGGTGTGGGCGGCGTCGCCCGCGATCAGCAGCCGGCCCTCGCGGTAGCGGTCCGCCTGGCACGCGGAGTCGGTGAAGACGGAGAGCCAGCGCGGCGCGTGCGCACCGAGGTCGTCGCCCCAGATCTCGCGCAGGCTGGCGGTCAGCTCGTCCAGGGCGAGCTCCGTCCCGGGCTCCCGGTCGGCCTCGAAGTCGAACGTGGAGACGCGGTGGTAGGTGTCGTCGAGCGGCACACAGAACAGCAGGCCGCGCTCGGTGCGCTCCATGCCCATGGGGGCGTTCTCACGGTCGGCGAGGATCACGTCGCCGAGCCGGGCGGTGACCCGGCCGCCGGTGCCGGGGAAGGCGATGCCGGCCTCCTGCCGGACCAGGCTGCGGCCGCCGTCGCAGCCCACGGCGTACCGGGCGCGCAGCGTGTAGGTGCCGTCGGGGCCGGTCACCTCGGCCTCGACGCCGTCGGCGTCCTGACGTATCGCGGTGACCTCGTGACCGCGCCGGATCTCGGCGCCGAACTCGGCGGCACGCTCCTCCAGCAGCCGTTCGGTGCGGGTCTGCTCGGAGAGCAGGGCGTAGCCGTGCGCGCTGTCGAGGGTGGAGAAGTCGACCCACTCGTCGAGGCCGGCGAAGTGGCCGTTGTTCCATGAGCGGGCACCCTCGCGGAACCTCTTGAGCAGGCCGCGCCGGTCGAGGGACTCCAGGGAGCGGGCGTGCAGCCCGAAGGCCTTGGAGTGCGGGGTGCGCTCGGGCAGCCGCTCGAGCACGACCGCCCGGACGCGGGCGATCCGGAGCTCCGAGGCGAGCAGCATGCCGACGGGCCCCCCGCCGACGATCAGCACGTCGAAGTCGACGTCGGTGTCGTGGGCGATCTCGACGTCGCGATCGGGGTGCTCGGGCGGCACGGACTGGGACATGAGGTTCCCCCTCGATAGATGTTCACTCACAGGTATATGCTTAAACTCATGCAGTCGATTGAGAGCATACAGATGCTCGTCTGCCGTAATCAACTCGCTTAGAATGCGGACATGGACACTTCGACTCAGCCCCCGCCGCGGGCAGCGGATCTGCTCGACGCTGTCGGTCCCGCCTTCTCCCGGCTGCGGCGTGCGCAGGTGCTGAATGTGGAGAAGGGGGTGTCCCGCAAGGACTTCACCAGGACGCTGGTGCTCAACATCGTGCAGGACGGACCCGACCAGGAGGGCCAGGAGATCACCGTCGGTGTCGTGGGCGAGCGGCTCGCGGTCGACCCCTCCGTGGCGAGCCGGATGGTCTCCGACTGCATCTCCGCCGGTTATCTGATCCGTGCGGCCTCACAGCGCGACGGCCGCCGTACGATCCTGCAGCTCACCCCGGAGGGGCACGAGACGCTCGCGCGCTTCCGCCACCACCAGCGCGCGGCCTTCGAACGCATCACCCAGGACTGGCCGGAGGACGAGCGGCTCGAATTCGCCCGCCTGCTGATCAAGTACGTGGACTCCGTGGGCGAGTTGCAGCACACCGGCTCCGCGTAGCCGACGACGGGCGGGGAACAGCACCGCCGGGTCGAGGACGGCCCCCGCCGCCCCGGCCCGACACCGCGACGCCCCCCGGGCGCTACGCACACCCCCACCGAAGCCGCGGAGGTGCCCGGGGCCTCAGCCCCGACCGAGCACGCCCCGAAGGACCGCCCCCAGCACCGTCGCCTCCGCACCCCCGGGATCCGCGCCCGGCGACCGCCACGCGACGACACCGTCCGGCCGTACCAGCACGGCCCCTTCGGGGCGCACACCGCCGTAACGCTCGCACCAGCCGCCGTCCGGGTCGGCCAGCGTGCCCGCCCCGGCGTCCGTCCCCGGCACCACCCGGCGGGCGGTGAGTTTCACACCCAGTTCGGCGGAGACGGCAACGGCCGCCGAGATCCACTCGCGACCGTTCTCTCCGGTCAGCAGGACGAAGTCCCTCCCGAACAGGTCGAGCGTGGACACGGGTTCACCGCCGCGCACGAGCTCCACGTACGGCGCCCTGGTGCCCGGCGCCCCGCGCAGCGCGCGCGGGTCGGAGGCCACCGGGAGGTCCGCGCCGCCCGGCTCCGCCACCACCGCGGCGGACCGGTAGGCCTGGCCGGAGGTCACCGTCACCGCGTCCGCGACGGCGGCCCGCTGCTCCGGGGTCGCGGTGCCGGAGCGCAGGGCGAGCTGGAGGGACCCCTGCTCGGCCGTGTAGACCGCCACGGGCCGTCGCTCGGCGTCATACGTCTCCACGAGGCCGGCCCCCGCGACGCCCCCGACCACCAGGGCGAGCTTCCAGGCGAGGTTGTGGGCGTCGGCGATACCGGTGTTGGCCCCGTAGCCCCCGGTCGGCGGCACCACGTGCGCCGCGTCCCCGGCCAGCAGCACCCTCCCGTGCACGAACCTCTCGGCCACCTGCTCCGCCATGTCCCAGGGGAAGCGCGAACGGATCGTCACCTCGACCCCCGGCGCTCCCACCGCGGCCCCCACCAGCTCGGCGCAGCGGTCGTCGGTGAAGTCCTCCAGGCTCTCCCCGTCCTCGGGCCGGTACCCGACGATGAGCGTGCCCCCGGTCAAGGTGTCGTCATGCACGAGGATGCCCGTGACCTGGGGGTTCTGCACATGGACCACGCTGTAGCGGCGGTCCCCCAGCACCGGGCGCAGATCCGCGCCGAACGCGATGCTGACATGGCGGGACAGCACCCCGCGCCCCTGGCGGGGCACCTTCAGCGCCTCCCGGACGGTACTGCGCGGCCCGTCGCAGGCCACCAGATAGGAGCTGCGGAAGGTACGGGTGCCACCGGCGCCGTCGTCGAGGACGGCGGTGACCCCCTCCGGGTCCTCCGCGAAGGACAGCAGCTCCGTACCGAACCTGAGGTCGGCGCCGAGCTCCACCGCCCGGTCCCGCAGCAGCGGCTCCAGCCGGTCCTGCGGCAGCAGGAGCAGCCGGGAGGGGGTGAGGTCGCCCAGATCGTCGTCGCCCTCCAGCTCCTCCTTGCTGAACAGCACTTCACCGGCCAGCGAGGTCACTCCGGCCCGGGTGCGGTGCGTGGCGAAGCCGGACGCCTCGCGTACGGCGGCGTCCTCGATCCCTGCCTGCCGCAGCAGTTCCCCGGTACGGGGGTAGTAGCCGACGGCCCTCGGGTGGATGGACGTTCCCGGATGGCGCTCCACCAGGGTGCACCGGACCCCGTGCCGGGCCAGGAACACAGCGGTGGACAGCCCGACGAGGCTGCCGCCGACGATCAGTACGGGTGCGCTGTCGGAACGGTCGGAAGCGGAGGTCATCACACGGTCCCTCTCTGGGTGATCAGGCTCGGGCACGGGTTCACGGGGTCGGCAGTCCGGCCCGTCCCAGGGCCGGGGAGAGGCGATCCGCCTCCTCGAAGCGGCGCTCTCGGCAGAGCGTCCCGTACAGCTCGCGGATCAGCTCGGCGTTGCGCGTGCGCCGCCCGGCAGGGATCACGGTGGTCATGGGTTCCTCTCGCTCGGCTCTTGATCGGGACTCGGGGTCGGGGCGGGTCCGGGGATGCTGACCGCTCAGGCCTTGAGCGCGTAGGTCGACCAGTACGAATCGGCCTCGAAGCCGAGCTTCCGGTTGAGCGCGACGACAGCCGTGTCGGCGGTGTCGTTGAAGACCTGGACCAGCGCGAGCCGGCTGTTCTCCCGGGCGGCCCCGAGCAGCAGCTGGCTCTTCAGCCAGGTGGCGAGACCGCGCCGCCGGTGCTGCGGCAGCACCAGCGTCTCGCCGCCGTCCGCCATCGGGCTGTCGCGCACGAACAAGGTGGCGTACCCGACGATCGCGCTGCCGTGCTCGGGCAGCGCCGCCACCACATGGGGCAGATGCCCGGCCCGCTCCGCCTCGGCCTCCCGCGCCCGTACGTCGTCGGCGGAGGGGCGCCGGATCCTGGCCTGGCCGTTGACCCGCTCCTCCAGGCCGCTCCAGGCCCGCGCGTAGGACTCCACCAGGTCGTCGGGGCAGGGACCCCGCCACGCCACCAGGCGGTACCCGGGCACCGGCCGGGCCGCCGCGGCCCGAAGCACCGCTGCAGCGGGCCCGGCCGGACGGAGCCGATGGCGCACGCTCTCGCCGATGAGTTCGGCTCCGAGGCCGGCCGCGAACCGCTCACCGGCCTCCGCCCTCGGAGCGTCGGCGAGCAGCAGGTCCCGCCCGCGCTCCCGCAGCGCCGCCAGCCCCGCGGCCGCCAGCGCCCGGCCGGCACCGCGCCGCCGGAAACCGGGGAACACCCACAGCGAACCGTGTCCCGGCCCGCTCGGGTCGCCCAGATCCAGCCCGAGCTTCAGCACACCGGCCGGGGTGCCGCCGTCGTACGCGGCCAGCACGATCCGGTCCGTCCCGTGCCGCCGCTGGAACAGCCGCGCCAGCAGGGCCTCCGTCACCGGCGGGTCCCCGGGCAGTTCCAGACTCATGGTGTCCCGGAAGCCGGGAAGCAACGCGGCGATGGTCGCCGGCTCATCGCCGTCGAGGCTACGAATCTCCATGCCCCACACGGTGACCCGGACCTCTCGAAACACCGTCCAGGACAACTCGACACGTGACGGGTGCACCGGCCGGAAAAGGGGCGGGCCCCGCCGCACTCCCAGATCCCTGGAATGCGACGGGGCCCGTACCGGGGCGGACGCCGATCCGGCCCGTCAGGCGCCATCCGTCACGCGGAGCGTCTCGCCGTTGTTCCGCGGATCCGTCCTCATGACTCCACCTCGGTCGTCGGGGCACGGCCGATGCTCTGCGCGTGCCGGAAGAAGTCCTCCGGGTCGTAGGCCCGCTTCACGGCGCGCAGCCGGGTCCGGTTCGCGCCGAAGTAGTCGGTCTCCCAGTCCTCGCCCGCCCGCGAGCTGGGGAAGTTGATGTACGAGCCGCAGGCGAGCGGCGTGAGCGCATCGGCCGCACGGTCCGCCAGCGCGGTCAGCCGCGCCGGCGCCCCCGGATCCGTCGTCGCCTGCCGGCAGGCGAACTGGTAGCCGACCAGGAACCGCGCGTCGCGGTGCGCGTAGGCGGTCGCGCCGCCCGGCACCCGGCTCGCCGCACCGCCCAGGGCGATGCACAGCAGATAGCGTTCCTGCCCCAACGCGTCGAGGGCGGGGTCGAAGGCGTCGAGCAGCACCGCCGATTCCGCCCGGGTCGCGGCCCGGCCGGTGAGCCGGTAGCTCTGCCGGGTGTACGGGTGCCGGTGCCCCTCGGCCTCGGGCCCGGTGCCGGTACGCCGGCACTGCGCCACCGTCTTCGATCCGCACAGCGCCTCGTGCATCACCTCGGCGTACCCGCCCCGCGCACCGACGGTCCTGCTCAACGGCTTGCATCCGGCCCGCTCGGCGAGTTCGTCCAGGCCGTCGCGCAGCGCCTCGTCAGCACCCAGGTGCACGCCCCAGACCCGGACCACCGGACGCCCGCCGGGCCCGAACATGCCCGGCAGCACGACCAGGGAGGTGCCGAGTTCGTCAGGGCCGTCGACGGCCCACTCCTGCCAGGCCGTCAGTACCTCCACGGCGTCGTCGTACGCCCACAGCGTCTCGAAGGCGGTCAGGGCGGGCGCGTCGATCGAGCGCACCTCGAACTCCGTGACCACCCCGAAGGTGCCTCCGCCGCCACCGCGCGACGCCCAGTACAGGTCGGGCTCCTCCGTGGGCGAGCAGCGGACGGTCCTGCCGTCCGCGAGCACGACGCGCGCCGCGGCGACCCGGTCGCTGCCCAGCCCGAACTTCCGCGTCTGCCAGCCGATCCCGCCGCCGGTCAGGAATCCGCCCGCGGCGACCGTGGGAAACGTCCCGGTGACGATCTGCCGCCCCTGGGTCCGCAGGGCGTCCAGCGCGTCGAGCGACTGGACGCCCGCCCCCAGCCGCACCACGGGCCCCTCGGCGACGACGTGGTTCATCCGGGACAGGTCGACGACCAGCCCCTCACCGGTCGACCAGCCGTTGAAGCTGTGGCCGCCGCCCCGGACGTGCAGCCGCACCCCCCGCTCCCGGGCGTAGCGCACGCACAGCGCGACATCCCGCTCGGAGGCGCAGTACGCGACGGCGTACGGCTCGATCGTGTCGTACTCGGTGTTCTGAAGCTGCCGGGCCAGAGCGAAGCCCGCCTCGTCCGGCAGAACCAGGTCCCCGTCGAGCCGGTCCCGCAGCGCCGCCGCCCGCATCAGTCGTCGATGCCGAACTTGCCGGCGGTCACCTTGGACCCCGCGTGCCCGCGCAGCTTGGTGCCCTGCGGGTCGAAGAACTCGGCACCGCCGGTGCCCTGCCACTCGGTGTCCGAGACGAACTCGCCCGACACCCGCACATGTGCCTCCCCCACGTGGTTGCCCTCGGGGTCGGCGGCCAGGATGTGGAAGCCGTACTCGAAGGTGTCCGGGCCCGTGGCACGCCAGGTGCCCAGGCCGATGTTCTTGGTGTTGAGCTGGGTGGAGACGACCGTGCCGTCCGCCGAGAAGCTGACGAGCCCGGGGACCGCCTTGCCGTCGTCGTCCAACTGCGTGGTCCAGGTGCCGACCAGCCGTACGTCGCTCATCACAGATCTCCTCGATCCTTGTCGGAAGCCGGTGGAACTGGGGGAACAGGGCGAGTGGTGTGCCCGGGCCAGGTTTCCGGCCCGCTCTCAAGACCCGCTCGAAACGCCCTGTAGCCGGACTGCCCGCCGGGCTGCTCCTGCCCCGGCGGCGCGCACAAGGGCCCGAACTCCGGGTGCCAGAGCGCGGCCACGTGCACGGAGCCGAGGGCCACCAGCGCGCGGTACGCCGGCAGCAGCAGGTAACGGACCAGCCCTCGCCACACGGCGCGCGGAGCGGTGACGCGGGGCGGGACGGTCTTCTTGTCGGGGTGTCCCTCGGGCAGGAACTCCGGATCGAACGGACGAAGGGACACGGCACTCCTAGGGGTGGCCGACGCGGAAGCGGTCAGGCGGCGCGGGGGCTACAGGCAGCGCGGATGCGTCAGGCGGCGCGGAAGCGGTCAGGCGGCGCGGGGGCTACAGGCAGCGCGGATGCGTCAGGCGGCGCGGATGCGGTCAGGCGGCGCCGGGGCTACAGGCAGCGCGGATGCGTCAGGCGGCGCGGATGCGGTCAGGCGGCGCGGGGGCTACAGGCAGCGCGGATGCGTCAGGCGGCGCGGACGGCCATTTCCACGCCGCCGTCGCCGTCGCCGTCGCCGTCGAAGGGAAGGGGCAGCGACACGTAGCCGCTGCCGGAGAACCGGACATGGGCGAGGAACTCCGCGCACGGCGCCGGCACGTCCCGCACGCCGAGGGCCACCACCACCGCGCCCGGCAGCATCCTTGGTTCCACCAGCTTCAGCAGCGGCAGGAAGGACTCCGGCGGGCCGCCGAGCAGCAGCAGGTCCACCGGTCCGGGGACGGTCGCCAGCGACCGTTCGGGACGGCCCACCCGTACGTCCGCGTACCGGCCGAGTCCGGCCTTCTCGACCGCCGCCGCGGCGGCCGCGGCACGTGCGGCTTCCGGCTCGCAGCAGATGACCCGGCCGTGCCCGTTCTCGCTCACCGCGGCCGCGAGCCCGGCGGTGAAGGACGCGTACGGGCAGCCGATCTGGAGCACGGTCAGCGGCCCGGCCGCCAGCACCAACTGCCGCAGGAGGGTTCCGGTGGCGCCTTCGAAGGTGGGAACGGCGGCTTCGGCCGCGGGGTCGGTACAGGAAACGGCATTGGGCATGCGGAACTCCCCGTCACGAGTTTCGAGACGTTCGCGGTCTCTTCGCCGAGAGTTACAGATGCCGTCCCCGCGAGCGACGGCCCTGGATGCCTTCGCGAGCGAGACTCCAGCCGCACTCCAAACCGCGGGTCGGAGCGGCTTCCCGGGGGGACTCCCCGGCCCCGCGCGCCGGATCCGTGCTCCGGCGGGCCGCCTAGGAGAGCACCCCCGCCAGCGTCCCCGCGAGGGTGAGGGCGAGGAACGCCGCCCCCCACGTCATCGCGTGCCGTATCCGGCGGTGCTTGACGCGGGTGGTCCGGGTCAGGAGCTGTGGCGGGGCGTCGGCGGTCGGGGCCTGGTGGGGTGTCCTCGCCAGGCTCAGCAGGACCAGGGACGGGGCGCAGGCCGCGCAGCCGGTCCAGAGGAGGAGCTGGGGGATCGCGGCGTACTGGGCGGGGGTGATGACACCGGCGGTGATCGCGGTGAGGAGGGCGGCCAGGGCGGCGCCGAGGGTGGCCAGGGTGAGGCCCGCCCGGTGGTCGGCCCTCGCCAGTTCCTCGCGGACCGCCTCGGGCGGAAGCGGCCGGCCCAGGTCCGCCGTGCGCTCGCCTCGGAGTGTGGTCATGCCTACCCCTCGCTGGTCAGCGGTCTCCTCCGAGTACCCCAAAGGGGCTGCCCCACACCGCAGTTCAGGAATTCCACGTCTCGTCGTACGGGTCGTGCGGGGTGGGGACCGGCCTCGCGGACGTCACCTCGAGGTAAGGGATGGGGCCGTTATTGACGGGGTCCTTGGTGCGGCGGGGAGTGTAGGTTCCCGTGATCTCCAGCCAGGTGTCCGGCCTCAGGACCGGCGGGGTGTTGCCCGTCAGGGCGATCTTGACCGGCTGGGCGTCGGCGGCGCAGCAGTTGAGGCCCATGCGGACCAGGTAGGGGGCGCCCGTCCGGTCCAGGGTGACGAAGCCGGTGATCTTCAGCTCGCGGTCGTGGAGGGCGCGGCCGTCGTCGTAGATCGCGCGGCCCGCGTAGTCCGCCACGGCCAGGCGCAGGGGTGCGTCGCCGGTGGGGAGGGCCGGGAAGCCGAAGGGTTTCGTCAGGGCCGTACCGGTGTGCGCCGCGCTGTAAGAGCCCAGGGCCGGTGGGGCGACCAGGATCAGGGCGAGGACGGGGAGCGTGAGGAGCCAGGAGACGCGGGGTTCGCGGTGGTGGTCGTGCGTGGGAGCACCGCGGCGGTCGTACCAGAGGGTGGCCGCCGCCGTGGCGATCAGGACCGCGCCCGCCAGGAGGACCAGGGGGCGCAGGCCCTCCTTGACGTACCGCAGGTAGAGGTCGGTCGTGCCGGCGTGCAGGAGGGTCGCGCCGAGCAGGAAGAGGAGGGCCGTCTGGGCCAGGCGGTTCACAGCAGGGCCGTTCCGGTCAGGGCCGACACCACGACGGCCAGGGCGAAGGTCGCGGGGGCGAAGCGCAGGGCGAAGGCGCGGCCGAAGGTGCCCGCCTGCATCGCGAAGAGCTTCAGGTCGATCATCGGGCCCACGACCAGGAACGTCAGACGGGCCGTCAGGGAGAACTGGGTCAGGGACGCCGCCACGAACGCGTCCGCCTCCGAGCAGATGGAGAGCAGGACGGCCAGGGCCGCGAGGACCAGGACCGACAGCACGGGGTGGCCGGCCGCGAGGCTCAGCCACTGCGCGGGGACGACCGCCTTCAGGGTGGCGGCGGCCATCGCGCCGATCACCAGGAAACCGCCCGCGTGCGTCACATCGTGGCGGACCGAGCCCCAGAAGGCCGCTCCCCTGCCCTGCCCCTCGTGCGACGCGCGGGCCGGGGGACGGAGCCAGTCCGTGCGGCCGAGGCGGTGCCAGAGCCAGCCCATCGAGCAGGCCACCAGCAGGCTCGCGACGAAGCGGGCCAGGACCATCTCCGGATTGCCGGGGAACGCCACGGCCGTCGCCGTCAGCACGATCGGGTTGATGGCGGGCGCCGACAGGAGGAAGGCCAGGGCCGCCGCGGGTGTGACCCCGCGGCGGACCAGGGCACCGGCCACCGGCACGGACGCGCACTCGCAGCCCGGCAGCACGGCGCCCGCCGCGCCCGCGACCGGCACCGCGAGGGCCGGGTGCTTCGGCAGGGCCCGGGCGAAGAACGACGGCGGCACGAACACCGCGATGGCCGCCGACAGCAGCACCCCGAGCACCAGGAACGGCAGCGCCTGGACCATGACCGCGACGAACACCGTCATCCAGCTCTGCATCACCGGTGCGGCCAGGGCTCCGCGGATCGGGTCCTGGAACATCACCGCCGTGAGCAGCAGAAGGGTCAGCAGGAGGGGCGAGTTGAGATACCGGGCCTCCTCCTTGCCCCGTCCCGCCCCGGCGTTCCCGCCCGGGTCCGTATCGGCTGGTCCGCCCGGGTCCGTCCCGGTGCCCCTGCCCCGGCCCTCCCCGGCGTCGCCGCGCTCACCGCTGTCCTGCGGGGCTCTGTTCGTGATGGCCACGGGCCCGGTACCTCCGGTGGTGCGCGAGGGCATTCCCCATTCCCTCCCCTTTCGTACGGGTGGCGACGGCCGGGCGTTCACACCACCCCGCCCCCTTCTGGAACCGGTCGTCCCGGTGAGGCAGTCTTCTCCTCGTGGGGAGCGTTCCGAACCAAGGCCAGCCGAGTGATCCGGCCACGCACATGATCGTGTGCGGTGACGACGGCCTCGCGCACCGGCTGGCCGCCGAACTCCGGGGCGTCTACGCCGAGCAGGTCACCCTGGTCGTGCCGCCCTCCGGCAGACGGGTGCGGCAGCCCGTGGTCGGACGGGCCCGGGCCGCCTCGGCCGCGTTGCTGGACCGGGTCGTGAACGCGGCCGTCAACCGGACCGGCGCGAGCGGCGAACCGGCCGCGAGCGGACAGGTCGTGGAGGCACCGGAGATCACCGAGGCGGTGCTCACCGAGGTGGGCGCCGACCGGGCGGCGGCGCTGGCGCTGGTCTTCGACGACGACGAGACCAACATCCGCGCCGCGCTCACGGCCCGCCGGCTCAACCCCCGCATCCGCCTCGTACTGCGGCTCTACAACCGGCGGTTGGGGCAGCACATCGAGGAACTGCTGGACCAGACCGCCGCCGTGGCCACCGGGGACGGTCAGGGAGCGGGGCTCGACGCGTCGACGACGGTGCTGTCCGACGCCGACACGGCCGCGCCCGCACTGGCCGCCACCGCTCTCGTCGGCACCAGCAAGGTCGTCCAGACGGAAGGGCTCGTGCTGCGGGCGGTGGAACGGCAGCCGCGGCCGGGCGAGGTGGCCGACCCGGGGCTGTGCACCCTGGCGCTGCTGTCCGCGACGAGCAACGACCCGGCCGGCGCGGACGGTTCCGAGGGCAGTGGGGAGCACGGCCCCCGCCTGCTGCCGGACGAGGCGGCGGTGGCGTCGGCGACCGGGCGCGGGACCGTCGTCCTGGAACAGGTGTCGTACTCGGGTCCCTCCCTGCCCGCCGGCCGGGGCGGTGTGCCGCCGTTCGCCTCGCTGTTCTCGCGGCGGCTGCGGTGGTCGCTGGCCGGGCTGGTGGGCTGTGTGCTGGCGCTCGCCGTCGGGTTGATGATCGTGACCGGCGAACATCCGCTGTACGCGACGTACATCACGCTGCTCGATCTCTTCGGCATCAACGATCCCGCGCTTCACCAGTCGACCGCCCGGCAGGTGCTGCAACTGCTGTCCGGCCTGGTGGGGTTGCTGTTGCTGCCGGTGCTGCTGGCGGCGGTGCTGGAAGCACTCGGCACGTTCCGCAGCGCGTCCGCGCTGCGCAAGCCGCCCCGGGGGCTCGGCGGGCATGTGGTGCTGCTCGGGCTCGGCAAGATCGGGACGCGCGTGCTGACGCGGCTGCGGGAACTCAACATCCCCGTGGTGTGCGTGGAGTCCGATCCGGACGCGCGCGGGATGGCCACGGCGCGGCGGCTGCGGGTACCGGTGGTGCTCGGCGACGTCACGCAGGAGGGCGTGCTGGAGGCCGCGAAGATCCACCGCGCCCATGCCCTGCTGGCGCTGACCAGCGCGGACACGACGAACCTGGAGGCGTCGCTGTACGCGCGGTCCGTACGGCCCGACCTGCGGGTCGTGCTGCGGCTGTACGACGACGACTTCGCGACGGCCGTGTACCGGACGCTGCGGGCCGCGCATCCGCGCGCCCTGACGCGGAGCCGGAGCGTGTCGCACCTGGCCGCGCCCGCGTTCGCCGGGGCGATGATGGGGCGGCAGATCCTCGGGGCGATCCCGGTGGAGCGGCGCGTGCTGCTGTTCGCGGAGGTGGATGTGGCCGGGCATCCGCAACTGGAGGGGCGGACGGTCGGGGAGGCGTTCCGGGCCGGGGCCTGGCGGGTGCTGGCGCTCAACACGTCACCTCCCGGGCGGCGCCGGGAGGAGGCCGAGCCACCGGGTGAGGAGCGGGTACCGGCTTCGGGACTGGTGTGGGATCTGCCTCCCGCGTATGTGCTGGGCCCCGGGGACCGGGTGGTGCTGGCGGCGACCCGACGGGGGCTCGCGGAGCTGCTGGGACGGAGACGGCGGGAGCGGGCGGGGGCGTGACGCCGGGCGCCCCAGGGTCGCGGAGCGACTCGAGGGGCGCGGGGAACCGCGCGACCGGCCACACCCCGCCCGCACCCGCCGAACCACCCCCGCCCCCCGAGCTACTCCGCGCCCGGCACCCCCTTCAGGTACCGCTCCGCGAACTCCAGCTCCAGCCGCACCTGCTTGATCCGTTCGTCCACCACCAGCGACCCGTGCCCGGCGTCGTAGCGGTACACCTCGTGCACCGCGCCCCGCGCCTCCAAGCGCTTGACGTAGTTCTCGATCTGCCGGATCGGGCAGCGGGGGTCGTTGACACCGGCCGAGATGTAGACCGGCGCCTTGACCTGGTCGACGTACGTGAGCGGGGACGAGGCCTCGAAGCGGTCGGGCACCTCCTCCGGGGTGCCGCCCAGGAGCGTGCGGTCCATCGCCTTCAGCGCTTCCATCTCGTCGTGGTACGCCGTGACGTAGTCGGCGACGGGCACCGCCGCGATGCCGAGGGTCCACGCGTCGGGCTGGACGCCGAGGCCGAGGAGGGTGAGGTAGCCGCCCCAGGAGCCGCCGGTGAGGACGAGGCGGTCGGGGTCGGCGATACCGGAGCTGACGGCCCATTCACGGACCGCGGCGATGTCCTCCAGTTCGATGAGGCCGACGCGGTGCTTCAGGGCGTCCGTCCAGGCACGGCCGTAGCCCGTGGAGCCGCGGTAGTTGACACGGATCACCGCGTAGCCGTGGTCCACCCAGGCCGCGGGGCCCGCCGCGAAGGAGTCGCTGTCGTGCCAGGTGGGGCCGCCGTGGATGTCGAAGACCGTGGGGAGCGGTCCGGTGCTGCCCTCCGGCCTCTGGACGAGGGCGTGGATGCGGCCCCCCGGCCCCTCCACCCACACGTCCTGCACCGGAACCGAACCGGGCGACTTCATGCCGGGCGGGTCGAGCACCACACCGCCCGCCGTGGAGCGGACCGCCGACGGCTCGGCCGCCGAGGACCACAGGTACTCCACGCTGCCGTCGGGCCGGGCCGTCGCGCCGGAGACCGTGCCCGGCGGGGTCGGGATCTCCGTCAGGGCGCGGCCGGACAGGTCGTAGCGGAACAGCTCGCTGCGGGCCTCGAAGCTGTGGGCGATGAGCAGGCCGCTGCCGTCCGGGTACCACTCGGCGCTGACGTCGCCCGGCAGCTCCAGCGCCAGGTCCGTCTCCTCGCCGGTGGCCACGTCCCACACCAGGGGCTCCCAGCGGCCGCGGCGCTGGTGGCCGATGAGCAGGCGCGTGTCGCCGTCGACCGGGGCGAAGCCGAGGACCTCCAGGCCCAGCTCGCGGGTGCCGCCCTCGGTGTCGTCGAGGTCGGCGACCGCCGTGCCGTCGGGGCGCAGGACGCGCAGCGCCGAGTGCATCGCGTCGCCGTGCTCGGTGTGCTCGACGGCGATGAGTGTGCCGTCGTGTGAGAGGTCGCCGACCCCGGCCGATTCGCGGTGGCGGTAGATCTCCACCGGGTCCTCGCCGGTGTGGACGAGGTGGATGGTCGTGCCGTCCTCGTCGGTGGAGCGGCCGACGACCGCCGTACGCCCGTCGCGGCCGAGGGCGAGGCCCGCCGGGTAGGAGGGCTCCAGGCCCGCGGCGGCCGGTTCGTCCGCGCCGCCCTCGAAGGGCTGGCGGCGCCAGACGCCGAACTCGTCGCCGTCCTTGTCGTCGAACCACCAGATCCACGCGCCGTCCGGGGACAGCACGCCGTCCGTCGTGCCGTTCGGCCGGTCCGTCACCTGGCGCTGCTCGCCGGTCGACCGGTCCCAGGCGTACAGCTCGTACGTGCCCGTGGCGTTCGAGACGAACAGGGAGCGGTCCGGCGCGTCCTCCGCCCAGTCGGGCAAGGACACCCGGGGCGCCCGAAAGCGCTTCTCCCAGTCCGGCATCCGCTCCTGCCGTCCCGCCTGTACCGCTTGCTCGTGCTGGTCCCGCTGATCCCGCTCGTCGGACCCGTTGCTCTCAGTCATGGCCCCATACTGCCCGCCCCGGCCGACAATTCGCTCGCGAGGTCCCCAGCCTGTGGATAACCTCCACCGGTCCCCCCTCCGAGCAGGTCAGGAGTCCCGCCCATGTACTCCCCCACCCCCGCCGACTGGAACGAGGCCAACCGCGCCCACTGGGACGAGCGCGTCCCGCTGCACGTCGCCGGTGATTTCTACGACCTGGACGCCTTCCGGGCCGGTCAGGACCCCTTGCGCGACTTCGAGCTCGCCGAGGTGGGCGAGGTCGGCAACCGCTCTCTGCTGCATCTGCAGTGCCACATCGGCCTCGACACACTGTCCTGGGCCCGGCACGGCGCCGCCCGCGTCGTCGGTCTGGACTTCTCCGGACCCGCGGTCGACCTGGCCCGCGGTCTCGCGCGCGACCTGGGCCTCGGCCCGGAGCGGGCGGCGTTCGTGGCGGCGGACGTCTACGACGCGGCGGCCGTGGTCCCGGACCCGTCGTACGACATCGTGTACACCGGCGGCGGCGCCTTGTGCTGGCTGCCCGACATAGGGCGCTGGGCGGAGACCGCCGCGTCGCTGGTGGCACCCGGCGGATTCCTCTATCTCGCCGAGTTCCACCCGCTCACCGACGTCCTCGACGACGAGACCGGCTCGCGGATCGTGCACGACTACTTCGCCCGGGACGCCTGGATCGAGGAGAGCGCGGGCTCGTACGGGGCCGAGGGCGCCGAGTTCACCCACGGCCGGCGGGTGGAGTGGCAGCATCCGGTCGGCGAGGTCGTCTCGGCGCTCGCGGCGGCCGGGCTGCGGATCGAGTTCCTGCACGAGCACGACGTGTCGCTGTTCCGGCGGTTCGGGACCTTCGAGCACCGGGACGGCTACTTCCGCTTCCCCGAGGGCCGGCCGCGGATTCCGCTGATGTACTCGATCCGCGCGCGCAAGGGCTGACCGCGGGGGGCTTCACGGCCGTCCGGAACCGGCCGGCGGGCCCGCTCCGTTGCCGACCCCGCGGGCCGGGGCAGCCCGGCACCCCCGTACCGTGGGGGTGTGTACCGGTTTCTGCTGACGCCCCGATGGTGGGGGATCAACGTCTTCGTGCTGTTGTCCATCCCCTTCTGCATCTTCATGGGGTCCTGGCAGCTGAGCCGGTTCGAGGACCGGGTGCAGGACCACCGCACCGCGACCGAGCAGGTCTCCGAGGCCCGGCACGAGGCGCCGCGGCCGCTGAAGGACATGCTGCCGGTGGACAAGGCGACCTCCGGGAAGCTGGTCACCGCGAGCGGGCGGTACGGCAAGCAGCTGCTGGTGCCCGGGCGGGAGCTCGACGGCAAGCAGGGCTTCTACGTACTGACGCTGCTGCGCACCGACTCGGGTGAGGCCCTGCCGGTGGTGCGGGGATGGCTCCCCGGTGCCGCCGCCACGGCGAAGGTCCCCGCCCCGCCGTCCGGTGAGGTCACGATCACCGGAGCGCTGCAGGCTTCGGAGACACCCGGGGACAACGGGGTCAGTGCCCAGGGCGGCCTGCCGTCCGGGCAGACCGCGGCGATCAGCGCGGCGTCCCTGGTCAACCTGGTCCCGTACGACGTGTTCGACGCGTGGGTCACCCTGTCGAAGGGCGACGCCGGGATGAAGGCGGTGCCTGCTGCCGCGCCGCCGGACTCGGGCCTGGACCTGAAGGCGTTCCAGAACCTGGGCTACACCGCCGAGTGGTTCGCCTTCGTGGGGTTCGTGATCTTCATGTGGTTCCGGTTGCTGCGGCGCGAGGTGGAGTTCGCGCGGGACGCGGAGCTGGGTCTGGTCGCGGACGAGGAGCCCGTCACCGTGGACGCCGCTGTGAAGTGAGCGGCGCCCGCACCCGCGCCGGGTGGGTCCGCAGCCCCTGACGGGCCGCGGACCGCCTACGATCCCGCCAGCACGCCCGTCCAGTACACCGTGCCCGCACACGCGTTGGACACCGTCACCGAGCTCGCGCCCGCGCCGGTGGCCGGGGTGTACGTCACCGCCACACTGCCGTCGACCGTGCCGTCCTCCCTGACCAGCTGGGGAGCCGCGCCCGTGTCGCCGCCGGTGGAGGTGCCGGCCGTGGTCGTCGGGTCCTCCTCCGACGGGGTCGGGTCCGGGCTGGGGTCGGGTCCGCCGACGCTGCCGCCGGGAGTGGGGCAGGTCTCGGAGGGCACCCAGGCGAACTTCACGTCGTAGCCGATGCCCGGCTGGAGCACCAGCTGGGCGGCCTCCAGGGACGGGTCGGGCAGCAGACCGGCCGCCGCGTCGCCCGCGGTGTGCCGGGCCGAGCCGACCTTGCTCATGTCGGCGGCGCCCTGCGGCAGCGCGCTCACCGAGCCGGGGCCGGTGACCGTGCAGGCCGCGCCGGAGACGTTGACGACGCGGAAGGAGCCGGAGACCGCGCCCGTGGAGTCGGGGGCGCCGGCGCTTCCGGAGGCGGGGCCGAGCTGGGCGGCGGTGCACGCCGGGATGCCGGCGGCGGCGGTGGAGGAGGGGCCGGTTCCGCCCTGGGACGCGCCGGTGGAGGCGCCGCCGGGCCCCTTGCCCTTGTCCTTCTCCTTCTTCTCGCCCTTCTCCTTGCCCTCGGCCTTGCCGGAGGAGCCGCCCGCGGTGCTCTCGCCGCCGTCCGGGCCCTTGCCCTGGCCCCCACCGCCCTGGGTCTCCGAGGTGTGGCCGATGGCGGCCGGGTTGGCCTCGGAGCCGGTGGCGTTGGAGACGTGCACGAGGGCGGGGACGGCCGTGCCGATGAAGAGCGCGGCGGCCGCCATGCCGACGACGGCCTGCCGCTTACGGGCCCGCCGCTGCGGTACCGCCTTGCGCAGGTAGTCGAGGGTGCCGTCGCGCGGTTCCACCTCCTGCACCACTTGGTGCAGCATCGAGCGCAGGTCCAGCTCGTCCGAGTCGAGCCCGTCGGGGCTCTGGTCGTCGGGGCCGTGGTTCACAGTTCCGTTCCCAGCGTGCGATTGCTTCGGATCTTGCCCGTGCCGCCTTGTCGGCGCCTGCCACCCGTCGAGGCGTTCGGCGGGGTCGGGGCGGTCGCGCCCCTTGCCGCCCGCGCCGTTGCCGTCACTCATACCGGGGCCTCCATGGCGACCCTGAGTGCCGCGATGCCGCGCGAGCCGTACGCCTTGACCGAGCCCAGCGAGATGCCGAGTGTCTCGGCGACCTGCGCCTCGGTCATGTCCGCGAAGTAGCGCAGCACCAGCACCTCGCGCTGGCGGCGCTGCAGCCCCTTCATCGCCTTGATGAGGGAGTCGCGCTCCAGCTGGTCGTAGGCCCCTTCCTCGGCGCTGGCCATGTCGGGCATGGGCTTCGACAGCAGCTTCAGGCCGAGTATGCGGCGGCGCAGCGCGGAACGCGAGAGGTTGACGACGGTCTGGCGCAGGTACGCCAGGGTCTTCTCGGGGTCCCGGACGCGCTTGCGGGCGGAGTGGACACGGATGAAGGCCTCCTGGACGACGTCCTCGCAGGAGGCGGTGTCGTCGAGGAGGAGGGCGGCGAGACCCAGCAGCGAGCGGTAGTGCGCCCGGTAGGTCTCGGTGAGGTGGTCGACGGAGGTTCCGGCCGCCACGCCGTCCTCTGCGCCGTCACGCTGGTTGGGTATGCGGGCCGGCCGCGCTGCGGGCACGGGCGCGATCACCGGCATGCCACCGGGCGTACCGGCCATGCGGGGTCGTAGAGCCGCCGGACGGGGCGGTCGAAGGACCGTGCCGCGTACCGCGCTGAAGTCGAGTACCTCTGCCACGCCTGTTGGACACGCTGACCCCCGTGAGGGTTGTACGTGCCGGGCATCACTTTCACGCCGACCGTCGCCGTTGCCGGTCTACCCGCGTCAGGCAGCACAGTCGATGGTGCGTTCATGGCCCTCATGCGTCCCGCTCTTCCCTTATATCCAAATGTGAACGGACGTCCCCACGCCCGGTTCCAGGCGTCCCCACGCCTGTAAGCGCTCCCACGACCGAAGGGCGACCGCAAAGACGCTCCCCGCCCTTCGCGCGGTTGCGGAGAGCGGGGAGGTAAATCCTCTGATGCCGAAGCGCCTCGGACAAGTGGTCCGGATCATCGACCGGCTCACATGTCGTCCACAGATCCTACAAACCACCTCTGACATCGTCCGGGGGATTCGGCGGGGCGAACGCCAGGACACCGGGCGGCCTGCGGCCGGGGACCGGTCACGCTGTGCGCCGGCTCACACGGTCAGGACAGCTCGGCCGCGACCACCTCGGCGATCTGGGCGGTGTTGAGCGCGGAACCCTTGCGCAGGTTGTCCCCGCACACGAACAGTTCGAGCGCCGTGGGGTCGTCCAGCGCACGCCGCACCCGCCCGACCCAGGTCGGGTCCGTGCCGACCACGTCGGAGGGGGTCGGGAACTCCCCCGCCGCCGGGTTGTCGAACAGCACCACCCCGGGCGCCGTGGCGAGGATCTCGCGTGCCTTGTCGACGGTGACCTCGCCCTCGAAGCGGGCGTGCACGGTCACCGAGTGCGTGGTGATCACCGGCACCCGGACACAGGTGACGGCCACCGGAAGGCCGGGCAGACCGAGGATCTTGCGGGCCTCGTCCCGCACCTTCAGCTCCTCCGACGACCAGCCGTCGTCGCACGCCGTACCGGTCCAGGGCACGACGTTCAGCGCGACCGGCTCGGGGAACGGCCCGGTGTCGTCGCCGACGGCCCGGCGCACGTCACCGGGGTGCGTGCCCAGCTCCGTTCCCGCGACCAGGGACAGCTGCCGGCGCAGGGTCTCCACACCGGCGCGCCCGGCGCCGCTGACGGCCTGGTACGAGGAGGCGACCAGCTCGCGCAGCCCGAACTCGGCGTGCAGCGCGCCGAGGGCCACGATCATGGAGAGCGTCGTGCAGCTGGGGTTGGCGATGATCCCGCGCGGGCGCATCCGCACGGCGTGCGGGTTGACCTCGGGCACCACGAGCGGCACGTCCGGGTCCATCCGGAACGTGCCGGAGTTGTCGACCACCACCGCGCCCTTGGCGACGGCGACGGGCGCCCACCGCTCGGCGACCTCGTCGGGGACGTCGAACATGGCGACGTCCACCCCGTCGAAGGCCTCCTCGGTGAGCGCGAGGACCTCGGTCTCCTCGCCGCGCACGGTCAGCTTGCGGCCGGCCGAGCGCGGGGAGGCGATCAGCCGGATCTCGCCCCAGACGTCGGCCCGCTGGGACAGGATCCGGAGCATGACCGTGCCGACGGCTCCGGTCGCCCCCACCACGGCAAGCGTCGGACGCCCGGACCGTCCGGTCCGGGCGTCCTGTCGGAGATCGGCCATCAGCGGCCGGTGCCCCCGTAGACGACGGCCTCGTCGCTGTCGGAGTCGAGCCCGAACGCCGAGTGCACGGCGCGGACGGCCTCGGGCACGTCGTCGGCGCGGGTGACGACCGAGATGCGGATCTCGGAGGTCGAGATCAGCTCGATGTTCACGCCCGCGTCGGACAGGGCCGTGAAGAAATCGGCCGTGACGCCAGGGTTGGTCTTCATGCCGGCGCCGACGAGGGAGATCTTGCCGATCTGGTCGTCGTAACGCAGCGAGTCGAAGCCGATGCCGGCCTTGTTCTTCTCCAGCGCGTCGATGGCCTTGCGGCCCTCGGTCTTCGGCAGCGTGAAGGAGATGTCCGTCAGGCCCGTGGAGGCGGCGGACACGTTCTGCACGACCATGTCGATGTTGATCTCGGCGTCGGCGATCGTGCGGAAGATCGAGGCCGCCTCGCCCGGCTTGTCCGGCACGCCGACGACCGTGACCTTGGCCTCGGAGGTGTCGTGCGCGACACCGGAGATGAGAGCCTGCTCCACCTGCTTGTCCCCTTGCTTGATCGGCTCGCTGCTGACCCAGGTCCCCTGGAGTCCGCTGAAGCTGGACCGGACGTGGATCGGGATGTTGTACCGGCGGGCGTACTCCACGCAGCGGTGGAGCAGCACCTTCGACCCGGACGCCGCCAGTTCGAGCATGTCCTCGAAGGAGATCCAGTCGATCTTCCGGGCCTTCTTCACCACGCGCGGGTCGGCGGTGAACACGCCGTCGACGTCGGTGTAGATCTCGCACACGTCGGCGTCGAGGGCGGCCGCGAGGGCCACCGCCGTGGTGTCGGAGCCGCCGCGGCCGAGGGTGGTGATGTCCTTGGTGTCCTGGGAGACACCCTGGAAACCGGCCACGATGGCGATGTTGCCCTCGTCCACCGAGGTCTTGATCCGGCCCGGCGTGACGTCGATGATCCGGGCCTTGTTGTGGACCGAGTCGGTGATGACACCCGCCTGGCTGCCGGTGAACGACTGGGCCTCGTGGCCCAGCTTTTTGATCGCCATGGCCAGCAGGGCCATGGAGATCCGCTCTCCGGCGGTCAGCAGCATGTCGAGCTCGCGCCCGGCAGGCATCGGGGAAACCTGCTCGGCGAGATCGATCAGCTCGTCCGTCGTGTCGCCCATCGCGGAAACCACGGCAACCACCTGGTTGCCGTTCTGCTTCGCTTCCACGATCCGCTTGGCGACGCGCTTGATGCCCTCGGCATCGGCTACGGAGGAGCCTCCGTACTTCTGCACGACAAGGCCCACGTGCGCTCCTCGCTCAATCCGTCTCTATCCGCTCATACGCATTCGTACCGCGGTCGGCTCAGTCTAACGAGCGTCCGAAAAACCCCTCCGCGATATCGCATGGTGAGATCTCGGGCCGCCCGTCCAGAGTCGCTCATTCCCATCTGGGCACAGGCCACTCGGGAAAGTGCCCGGCGTCACAATCGCACGAGCCGCGGTCCCGGTCACACAACTTTCAAGCACTAGGGTTCGGCTGTGCGCGTACTCCTGGTGGAAGACGATGAACCGGTCGCCGAGTCCCTGCGCCGTGGCCTCAGGCGCTACGGCTTCGAGGTGGAGTGGGTCACCACGGGCGGGGCGGCTCTCGAGCACGAGGGTCCCTACGACGTCGTCCTGCTGGACCTCGGTCTGCCGGACACCGACGGCCTGGACGTCTGCAAGGCGCTGCGCGAGCGGGGCGACGTCCCGATCATCGTGATCAGCGCCCGCAGCGACGAGACGGACCGGGTGGTCGGGCTGGAGCTCGGCGCGGACGACTACGTCTCCAAGCCGTTCGGCGTCCGCGAGGTCATCGCGCGGATCAGGGCGGTCATGCGCCGCACCCGGCCCCGCACCCCCACGGACACACCCGACGCGGGCCCCGATCGCTACGGCACCCGCCTGACGATCGACCGCAAGGCGGCCCGGGTGCGCCTGGACGGCGAGGAGGTCACCCTCGCGCCCAAGGAGTACGACCTGCTGGCCTTCCTCACCGAGGAGCCCGGGGCGCTGATGTCGCGCGAGCAGATCATGGAAGCGGTCTGGGACGCGAACTGGTTCGGCCCGACCAAGACGCTCGACGTGCACGTGGCGGCGCTGCGGCGCAAGCTCGCGGGCGCGATCACCATCGAGGCGGTGCGCGGCGTCGGCTTCCGTCTGGAGATCACCGGGGGCACAGAGGCGGGCGCGGGCGGCGTCTCATGATCCGTCAGCTCGTCCGCAGCTACGTCCTGCTCGTCGCGGTCGCCATCGCGCTGTTCACCGTGCCGGTGGCGTTCACGCTCACGGATCAGCTGCGCGACGACACCAGGTCGGCCGTCACACGCGAGGCCGACGCCATGGCCCTGCTGCTCGGCGACGGCCGCGCCGCCTCCTGCCAGGCCCTGGAGGAGATGGCCAGGGCCTACGACGACGAGATCCAGGTGACCCGCACGGCGAACTGCCCGGCGGACCTGCCGCGGCCCACCCGGGACGCGGCCCTGGACAGGGCCCTGCGGGACGGCACCCCCACGACGGACTGGGGCTCCTCCTTCATCTGGGGCCCCGAGCTGGTGATCACCGTGCCCGCCCGGGCGACCGGCACTGACCGGGTCGTCGGCGCCGTACGCATCGTGTACTCCACCGGCGAGATGACCCGTCGGCTCTGGCAGATCTGGGGCTTCCGGGCGGTCCTCGCCGTGCTCGTCCTCGGCGTGGCCGCCCTGCTCGGAGCCGCGGTGGCCCGGCGCCTCACCCGGCCGCTGCGCCAGCTCAACGACATGGCCAGCAAGTTCAGCGACGGCGATCTGACCGCCCGCTCCCCCGTGACGGGTCCGCCCGAGACCCAGACCCTGGCGCGCACCCTCAACCAGGGCGCCGAACGCCTGGACACGCTCATCGCGGCGCAGCGCATCTTCGTCGCGGACGCCTCCCACCAACTGCGCACCCCTCTCACGGCGTTGCGGCTGTCCCTGGACAACATCGCCGACGGCGTGGACGACGAGTTCGTGCGGGAGGACGTGGAGCAGGCGACGGCGGAGGTCGTGCGGATGAGCCGGCTGGTCAGCGGGCTGCTGGTGCTGGCCCGGGCCGAGGCGAAGGTGACGGCGGCCGAGCCGCTCCCGCTGCTGGACATCGTGCGGGAGCGGCTCGCCGTGTGGAGGCCGGCCGCCGACGAGCGCGGTGTCACCATCGCGCTCAGGGGGAGTACCGACGGCCGGCCGTCTGTGCTGTCCAGTCCCGGTCATCTGGACCAGATGCTGGACAACGTGCTCTCCAACGCCCTGGAGGTCTCGCCCGACGGCGGGACGATCACCGTGCGGGTGGAACCCCGGGGCGATGTCGTGGAAGTTCAGGTTCTGGACGAGGGGCCCGGCATGTCGGACGCCGAGAAGTCCCGCGCCTTCGACCGGTTCTGGCGCGGCCAGGGCCTGACCGGGAAGTCCGGCTCCGGCCTCGGTCTCGCCGTCGTCAGGCAGCTGGTGACGGACGACGGCGGGACCGTGACGCTGTCGGACGCTCCCCCGGTCTCGGCTTCTCCCGCCCGGGGGCACCCCCAGGGTGGGGGCCTGTGCGTGACGATCACGCTACGGGCGTCCCACCGGGGCGGCGGCTGACCGGGCTCAGCCGACCGGGCTCAGCCGACCGGGCTCAGCCCTGAGGCATCTTCGAGGAGTGGTGGTTCACGATCAGCCACTTCCCGTTCGGCTGCTTCTCGTAGGCGTAGGTGTAGCGGGCCTTGACGGTGCTCTTCTCGCCCGTCTCGTGGTCGGTGAGCGCGAACTCGTAGACCCCCGTGTCGATGACGGTGTCGCGGTCGAGGACGTTGACGACGGACTCGGTCTTCGTACCGACGGGCTTGTTCTGCAGGAAGTGCTCGAAGTAGTCGACGATCGCGGCTCTGTCGGTGCGGACCTGGTTGGAGACCGTCGGCAGCAGCACCGCGTCCTTGGCGTACAGGTCCGCGACCTTCTTCGGGTCGCCGGTCTGCAGTGCGGCGTTCCAGTCGTCGAACAGCCCGAGCACCTGCGCCTTGGTCGCCGGCTTGGCGTGCTTCTCGCCCTTGCCCCGCGCGTCCGCTCCGGCGACCCCGGCACCGAGAGCGAAGGTGCCGGCGGCCAGGACCGCGGTGGCGGTGGCGGCTACTGCTATGCGTCGGCGGGCGGGACGGCGGTCCATGACATCTCCAGTGGGATCGAGGGGAGTCTGCTTCCGTCCGCGTTCTCCGCGGTGGAAGTGACTCCAGCCTCGCGTTCCACCGGTTAGGGCCCGTGCAGCCCGCGTACAGGGGACGTACAGGGAGCCTCCAAATCACGCAGCGTGAACGGGGAGCCGGGCGCTACGGTCGGGGCATGGAGACCTTGCGCTACGTGGCGTTCAGCACGGATCCCGAGGGCGGCAACCCCGCCGGGGTGGTGCTCGACGCGAGCGGCGCCGACGACGCGGCGATGCTGGCGACGGCGGCCGAAGTGGGCTATTCCGAGACGGCGTTCGTACGGGAGACCTGCGACGGCTCCCTGAACGTCCGGTACTTCAGCCCGCTCGCCGAGGTTCCGTTCTGCGGCCACGCGACGATCGCCACCGCTGTCGCCCACGCGGAGCGCCACGGCACCGGGCGGCTGCTGCTGCGCACCGCGGCGGGCCTGGTCACCGTCACGACGGACCGGGCGGCGGACGGCACCCTCGTGGCGACCCTGGTGAGCGTCGCCCCGCGCACGGCCCCCCTCGACGACGCCGACCTCGCCGAACTGCTGGCGATCCTCGGCTGGTCCGCCGGGGACCTGGACCCGGATCTGCCGCCCCGAGTGGCCTTCGCCGGAGCCTGGCACCCGGTGATCGCCGCCGCGACCCGGGACCGGCTGGCGGACCTGGACTACGACATGCCCGCGCTCACCGCCCTCATGGCCCGCCGGGACTGGACCACGATCGACCTGGTCTGGCGGGAGTCACCCACCGTCTTCCACGCCCGCAACCCCTTCCCGCCCGGCGGTGTGACCGAGGACCCGGCGACGGGAGCGGCGGCGGCCGCGTTCGGCGGCTATCTGCGCGAGTTCGGCCTCGTACCGACCCCTGCCACCCTGACGGTTCACCAGGGCGCGGATATGGGACGGCCCAGCACGATCACCGTGACGGTACCGGCGGAACCGGGGACGGGCATCGGCGTGACGGGGACGGCCGTACGGCTCTGAGCGGCTGGAGGTCACCGCCTGCCCCGCAGCGCCCGGATCACCTCGGCCAGGGCACCCAGGATCCGGGCCCGGTCCTCGGATGCGGCTCCGTCGAGCGCGGAGCGCACGAACTGCACGGCCGCCAGGGCGACGATCAGCAGGGTGAGGACACTGCACGCGCACACGGCGGCGATGAGAAGCGGGTCCATTTGCGGCTCCTTACGAGGGCGTCGGTGCGACGGGACGTCCCGAAGGTGCCGGAGCGGAGCCGGCCGCCGCGCGGGCCGATCCGCGCGATCAGGGGTTGCTCCGCAGGTCAGGTCGGTAGCTTGGAACTTTCCGAGTCGACCGAGTCGACCGACTCGGGACGACGGGGCGGGGCACGCGCGACGGGGGGACGGCGCCATGACGGAACCACACACCTACTGGACGGAGCTGGACCGGCTGCTGAGGCTGGCCGACAAGCCCGATGCGACCGCCGTGCACGCGCAGATCCGGAGCGTTCTGGCCTCCCGCCGCGATGTCCCCTCAGACAGCAGCGTCGCGGACTGGGTGACCATGCGCAGGGTCCCCCGCACCGACGCCAAGGTGGTGCTCTTCGTCTCCGCACTCGAGACCATCGCGCGCCGGAGGAACCCGTCCCTGCGCATCCCGGCCAAGGAACGCTGGCGCACCCTCGCGGCGCAGGCCCGTGCGGACCGCGGCAAGGGCACCGGCCCGGCTCCTGACCGCCCCGCCACGTCCCCCGCCTCCGGCGTTCGCTCGTGCTGGGAGGAGGCCGTCACCAGCTCCCCGGCCTGGCGGATGCTGCGGCCGGGCGCGGCGGACCGGGCCGCTTCCCTCGAGGCGCAGTCCGGAAGAACCGCCGGGCGGCTGGCCGAACTGTACGAGGAGGCCCGGTCGGCGCTCGCCGAGGACCCGTGGCACGACGTGAACCTCGCACGCCGGATCTCCCGCTGGACCAACTGGTTCCTCGACCTGCCCCGCAGCGGCGGCGCCCTGCTCCTGTCCCCCGCCGAGGCCGCGCTCATCACCCTGCTCCCCTTCCTCCACCAGGCGCACCGCTCACGGACGGCGGCGGAACTGTCCCGCGTCGACCCCACGGACCTCGGGCAGCGGACCTCGCCGGACAGGGAACGGCAGATGTTCGAGGTGCTGCTCGGCGGCCATGAACGGCTCGTGCGGCGGGCGGAGCTGGGTGCCCTGAAGGACCGGCCCGACGGACGCCGGGAAATCGGGTGGTGGCTGTTCCACCAGTGGGCGGGGCGGCAGCCGGGGCGGCTCACACCGTTCCTGTCGGCCCTGGGCACCGAAGGCACCTGCCTCGAGGCCGTGCTCGATCCGGAGCCGCTGTCACGCCTGCTGGGCTGCGCCCACTCGGGACCGAACGAGCTGTTCGACGCCGCCCGCCCGGACCACCTGCGCGAAGACCCCTACCAACTGGACTTCGACGGGCGGGACTTCCAGGACGTACGGGAACGGCTGGTGGGGTCCGTCTTCGCCGTCGCGCACGGAATGGCGGTCGAGGCCACGGACCTCTCCTCGGTGGTCGTGCGGCACGTGGGCATTCCCGACCCCCTCGACCCGGCGAGTCTCCTCACCACGGTGGACAAGGCCTCCTGGCAGCCGCGCGGAGAGGGCATCGGGCTCCGGGCCCGCTGCGGACATCCCGCCGTGGTGGCCGCCCTCACCGAGCACACCGGGCGGCTGGAGTCCCTGCTGCGGGCCGTCCGGCGGGCCGCAGCGCCCGACTTCGACGCCCTGCCCCTGTACACGAGCGCCGAGGAGGTCCGTGAAGTGGACGCCGAGGGCCGGGCCGTTCCCGTCGGCGGCGTCATCCGCTTCCGGCTCGACGAGGAACGCGTCCAGGAGCTCCTCATGGGCGAGAACCTCTACCGTGACCGGTCCCTCGCCATCCGCGAGCTCTACCAGAACGCCCTGGACGCCTGCCGCTACCGCAAGGCCCGGTCCGAGGCGGCCGAGAGCGTCAGCGGGTACCGGGGGCGGATCGAGTTCACCCAGGGGTACGACGAGGAGGAGGACCGGCACTACCTGGAGTGCCGGGACAACGGCGTCGGCATGGACGAGGTCACCCTGTCCGAGGTGTTCTCGCAGGCCGGAGTCCGTTTCACGGACCTCCCGCGGTTCCAGGAGGAACGGCAGGAGTGGCAGAGCCGGGGCGTCACCATGCACCCCAACAGCCGGTTCGGCATCGGAGTGCTCAGCTACTTCATGCTCGCCGACGAGATCCGTGTGACGACCTGCCACATGAACGGCGTGGAGGGACGGTTACGCGAGATCACGGTGCTGATCAGCGGCCCCGGCCACTACTTCCGGGTCCGCCCGACCGGCAGCCCGGGCTCCATCGGCACCACGGTCCGCCTGTATCTCCGGGACGGTGACGAGGCGCCGTCCTGCGTGCGGGAGCTGCGCAGGCTGCTGGGCATCGCGGAGTTCGCGACCAC
Organism: Streptomyces sp. NPDC013187; assembly: GCF_042899705.1. NCBI lineage: Bacteria > Bacillati > Actinomycetota > Actinomycetes > Kitasatosporales > Streptomycetaceae > Streptomyces > Streptomyces sp. NPDC013187. The sequence goes on from NZ_JBIBAF010000001.1 coordinate 52,277, forward strand.
CGCCCGGCAGGGCGGGCAGGCCGTGCTGTGGGAGCCCGGGGTCCTGCGCCCGCGGGAGGCACTCGGGCTGCGGTCGGACGGCCTCGAGGCCCACGGCCGCCTGGTCTCCTGGCAGGCCGGGGCCGACGGCGAGGACGGCCAGGTCGTCTGGTGCCGGCACGGCGGAGGCGTCCTGGTCGACGGGATCTACGCCGAACCCCGGGTCCTGCGCGGCGTACTGACCGCCCCGGGTGACACACGGACCCTGCGCGGCGCCGTGGTCAACCTCACCGGCAGGACCCGCCCCCGCCGGCTCTCCGTGGACCGGACGGAGATCCTGGACGCCGACGTCTGCGCGGACGTGGAGGCGCTGCTCGGAGCCGCGTTGCCGGCGCTGCTGTCGGCCGATCCCCCACTCCTGGACGTCGAATGGCTCGCGGAGGTCGCGGGCCGCAGTCCTGCGCTCGCCGACCTCGTGACGGAGGCGGCGCGGGCGGCGGGGCACGAGATGGATCTGCACGGTCACCGGACGCCTGTGGCCGCCACCGGGTTCTTCCCCCAGGACGCACTGATCGTCCACCGGCGCGACTCCCGTCTGCAGAGCTACGAGACAGCCCTGGGCGAGACCCCGGCCGGCCGGGTGAGCGGCACCATGGAAGACCGCATCCTGCTCTGGAGGCTGCTGGCCCACCGGCCCAACGCCGAGCTGACGGCACTCACGGCGGTCGTCCCGGAGCTCGAACGGGTCGAGCGGGTCCTGCCCGCGCTTCCGTCCGACGTCCTCGCGTGCACCCCCGCCAACAGTGCCTGGAACGAACGCCACTGGCCCTTCATGGACGTCGACAACGAGCTCGCCGCTCCCGGACACGCCCTGTTCTTCGCAGACATCCGAGGGATCCCCTACCGCGAGGCCGTGGAGCGCATGAGGGAACTCCGCTTGCCGACACCGCCGGCGGCCGAGGAGGAGCCGGCCATCGACGACATCAACCTCGCGCTCCTGAGCCGTGACCTGGCGCCTCCGTTCCGCTCCGGGCGTGCGCTGTCGTCCTGGCTCGGCAGCGCCGGGCCGGTGCCCCCGGGCCATCTGCTCAAGGCGCGGATCGAGTTCGGCTTGAGCCTCGGTGAGGCCGCCCGGCGCATGCGGGCCTTCGGATTCACCGTCGCCGAACCCGCTTCGGCCGCGGAGGACCTGGACGAGCGGGCCCTGGTCCTCCTCAGCCTCCGCCTGAACGGCCGCAGCCCCTGGCTCAGTGTCCGCAGACCGGTGCCGCCCGGCCATCTCCTCAAGGCCCGCCGCGACCTCGGTGTCGACCTCGGCACGGCCGTCCAGTGGCTGAGGTGGTTCGGCTTCACCGTCACGGTGGACGGCCCTCTGCTGGAGGGCACCGCCGACACGACGCTTCGCCTGGTCAGCGACCAGCTGCGCGGGGACGTCCCGCTGGACCCGGCGAAGCCGGTGTCCCTCGGCCATGTGCTCTGTGCCGCGGCCGAGTTGGAGCGTTCGGTGCCGTCCGTCGCGGGGGAACTGCGCGCCCTCGGCTTCCTCCCGGAACTCGCCCCCACCGACGAAGAGCGGGCCGACGCGTTCCTCCGCCGGAGCAGGGAGTGGGGGTGGGGCGCCCGTGAGTGGCAACACCTGAGGGAAGAAGCGGCGATTCCGCCCGGTGTGCTGGCCCGCGCCTCAGCCGCGCGGAACGTGCCCCTGCACGAGATGACCCGATGCATCGAGGCACTGGGACTGCCCGTGCCCTCCGCGCTGCCCCACCGGGCGAACGACACCGACGTGACGATCCTCAGTGTCAACGCCGACGCCCGGGACCCATGGATCCGGGCCGATGACGCCGTGACCGTCCATCAGGTGGCCAGAGCGGCGCTCGAGTCCGGGCTGCGGCCGGCAGAGGCGGCGGCCCGGCTGCGCGCCTACGGCCTCGAACCACCGGACGTCTCGTACCCTCCGAGCGCCGAACCCAGGGACGACATACTGCTCTGGGCGACTCGGCGCCTCGGGTTGTCCGGGGCGCCGCTGTCTCCGGACCGGCCGGTGTCGGTGCACCACGTGGTCATGAAGTCCTCCGGCCTCGGGCTGCCGCCCCGGACGGTGGTCGACCGTCTCGCACAGTACGGCCTGCTCACGTCGTTCGGGACGGCACCGGAAGACGCCTACGCCTTCGACCGTTATCTCCTCGGCCTGCCCGACGAGAGCACCCAGCCGCTCGACGAGGACCGACCGGTCCCCCTGCACCATCTGGTCTCCGTCGCCCGGCAGCTGTCCAAGGAGCCCCATGAGATCGCGGAACGACTGTCCGCGTTCGGCTTCCGGGTCCCGCTGGACCGGATCGGCCGGCTGGACGACACCGACCGCGGTCTCGCCCTGCTGCAACCCGCCCCCGGGAAGCGGAACCCGCCCCTCGTTCTCAGTGAGCCGATCTCCGACTTCCTGCTGGTCGTGCGCAGCTTCGCCCTGCCCGCCAAAGAACTCGTGGAGCGGCTGGAGGGTTTGGACGCAGACCTCCAGCGCGTCCGTGACGCCGTCCTCACCGCGCTGCCCGAAGTGCCGGGCCTGATCATGAAGCAGGAGCCGGGCGGCAACGTCCCGCGGCTCGGGGCTACTTAGCCGGGCGCAGCCCCAGCGGTTCCGCGATCTCCTCGACCATCACGCGGCCCGCCTCGATCTCCAGCGTGTCGTCGCCCATGCCCTGGTCCGTGTCCAGGCCGTCGAGTTCGGCGAGGGGCTGGTTGAGGCGGACGTGGGCGAGGACCGACTGCAGGGCCCGCAGGCTCGCCGAGGCGGTGGAGCCCCAGTTGGAGAAGTAGGAGAACTGCCACCACCACAGGGCCTCCGTGGTGCGGCCGGCCCGGTAGTGGGCCATGCCGTGGCGCAGGTCCGTGATGACGTCCGTGAGGTCGTCGGAGATACGGGCCGGGACCGGGGCCTTGCGCGGCTCGTAGGGGTCGAAGACCTCGGAGTAGACGTCGATCGGGTCCAGCAGGCGGGCCAGGTTCTCGCGGAGCTCGTCGACGTCCGCCTCGGGGCCCGAGTCGGGTTCGTAGCGCTCGTCGGGCACGATGTCCTCGTGCGCGCCGAGCCGGCCGCCGGCCAGGAGGAGCTGGGAGACCTCCAGGAGGAGGAAGGGCACGGCCGATTCCGGCTCGTCGCCCTTGGCGACCTCCGTGACGGCGACCAGGAAACTCTCGATCTGGTCCGCGATCTGGACCGCGAAATCGTCCGGGTTCTGGTCGGTCGCGTGCAGCGTGGCGTCAGACATCTAGGAGTCGTCTCCCCTCGAAGGCGCGTCCGAGGGTGACCTCGTCCGCGTATTCCAGGTCCCCACCCACCGGGAGGCCGCTGGCCAGGCGGGTGACCTTCAGGCCCATGGGCTTGATCATGCGGGCGAGGTACGTCGCCGTCGCCTCGCCCTCCAGGTTCGGGTCCGTGGCGAGGATCAGCTCGGTGACCGTGCCGTCGGCGAGCCGGGCCAGGAGCTCCCGGATGCGCAGGTCGTCGGGGCCCACCCCGTCGATCGGGCTGATCGCGCCGCCCAGGACGTGGTAGCGGCCCCGGAACTCACGCGTGCGCTCGATCGCCACGACGTCCTTCGGCTCCTCGACCACACAGATGACGGCCGGGTCGCGGCGGGTGTCGCGGCAGATGTTGCACAGCTCCTCCTGTGCGACGTTGCCGCAGGTCGCGCAGAAGCGGACCTTCGCCTTGACCTCCATCAGGGCCTGCGCGAGACGCCGTACGTCCGTCGGCTCGGCCTGCAGGATGTGGAAGGCGATCCGCTGGGCGCTCTTCGGACCGACGCCGGGCAGCCGCCCCAGCTCGTCGATCAGGTCCTGGACCACGCCTTCGTACAACGGACTGCCCTTCCTGGGTCTTCGGGGTCGGTGCGTACCGTCCCGTACGTACCGTAGTTGTCTGCCGCCTGTCCGAGGAAGGCGGTGCGCCGGGTCAGAACGGCAGACCGGGGATGCCGCCGCCGCCCAGACCCTGCGCGAGCGGGCCCAGCTTCTGCTGCTGGAGCGTCTGCGCGTTCTCGTTGGCCGCCTGGACAGCGGCCACGACCAGGTCGGCGAGGGTCTCGGCCGTCTCTTCGGCGGACGCCGCCTCGGGATCCACCGCCTTCGGGTCGATCTTCAGGGCGCGCAGCTCGCCGGCGCCGGTGACGGTGGCCGTCACCAGACCGCCGCCCGCCTGCCCGTCGACCTCCGTCTGCGCCAGTTCCTCCTGCGCCTGCGCCAGGTCCTGTTGCATCTTCTGGGCCTGCTGGAGCAACTGCTGCATATTGGGCTGGCCACCACCGGGGATCACGATCAGCTCCTTGCTCGGTACGCGTTTTCCCGTTCGGCACGAGCCTACGTGGTCGGGGCTGCCGTCGCCCCAGCACTCTTTCGAGTGAGTCCCCCTCGCGCCCTATACCTGATCAAGGAATACTTCCGGGCGGAAAAGAGGCGAAAGCTACGTCTTCGCCACCCATTGGGAGGTAGGAAGGGTCGGGCGCGTTCCGGATGCGGGTTTTGGTCCATCGCGCAGCGTGATCGGTGAGTGAACCGTACGTGGTCATTCGTGGTCAGTGAGGAGTGCCGGGTGGGTCAGCCGGAGATGCAGCCCGAGGGGCCGCCTCAGGACGGGCGGGGCGAGCAGGCGGCGGCCGGGCTGCGGCCGGGCGATCTGACCGGGCGGGTCTTCCCGCTCGGGGACTGGGGCGAGCCGGCGGTCCGGCTGGACGAGCTGTACCGGTGGGTGGAGCGGGGGGCGCTGCGGACGGCTGCCTGGTACCTCGCCGACCGGGTGTGGAAGCGGCGGTGCGCGCGGGTGCTGCGCTGCGGGACCGCGGCCGGGGCGGTCACCGGGGTCGCGCTGCCGCTGCTGGATCTGACCGGTGTCGCGGGCGGGATCGCGCCCTGGGGGTGTCTGGCGCTGTTGCTGGGGGCGGCGTGCGTGGTCGTGGACCGGTACTTCGGGGTGACGTCCGGGTGGATGCGGGACGTGGCCACCGCGCAGGCCGTGCAGCGGCGACTGCAGGCGCTGCAGTTCGACTGGGCGGCGGAGAGCGTGCGGGAGGTGCTCGGCCCGGCGGAGGGGACGGCCGGCGAGGCCGCCGAGCGGTGCCTCGGGGTGCTGCGGCGGTTCTCCGAGGACATGACGGAACTGGTGCGGGTGGAGACCGCCGACTGGATGGGCGAGTTCCGGTCGGGGTGTGCCGCGCCGGCGGGGCTGCAGACGGTCGTCTTCCCGGGTCCGGGGCGCGGGCCCGAGACAGGGGTGAACGGGCGGTTCCCGGTGCCGCCGCACGGCGGGACCCGGCCGAACATGCCGCGCCAGCGTCCGCCGGAGCCGCGGTGAGGGGCCTCAGCTCCCGCCGTCCTGTGCGCACAAGGTGAGCCCCTCCGGCGTCCAGCACGGCACGTGGCCGTGGGTGCGGATGACGTCCTGGCCGTTGCCACGGGCCAGATACGTGAGGAAGCTGGAGGCCAGGGAGTCGGCCGGGGGGCGGCCGTAGGTGTAGGCGTACTCGATCTCGCGGTAGGGGTAGGCGCTCGTGCCGTGTTCGATGGCGTCGACGGACGGCGGGTCGCCGTCCAGGCGCAGTACGCGCAGGCCCTTCGCCCGGGCGGCGAGGTTCAGTTCGCTGTAGCCGACGGCGCCGGGGAGACCGGCGACCGTCGCCAGGACCTGCTCGGTCGAATCGAGTTCGCAGCGCAGGACGGTCGCCGTGGGGTCGTCCTTGTGGACGCAGTCGACGGAGGAGTTGGCGATCTCGCCCCGGCCCAGCACCCGGCGCTGGAAGACCTGTCTCGTCCCGGAGTTGGCGTCCCGGCTGACGAGGCGCACGGGCAGGTCGGGGCCGCCGAGCTGCCGCCAGTTGCGGACCTCGCCCCGGTACAGGCGCCGGACGTCGTCGCTGGACAGGTTCGTCAGCCTCACGTCGTCGTTGACCACGAGCGCGAAGACGGACACCGCCACCCGGTTCTCGCGCAGGTCGGGCAGACCGGCCGGCTTGGGGCCGTCCGAGAGGGCCACGACCGGCGGGGAGCCCTGGGAGTTCCGTTTCGCCCGGTCGCCGGCGGCCGTGAGCTCGCGTATCCCGGCCGTGGAACCGTGGGCGTCCACGTCGATGACGGGGTCGCCGCCGCAGTCGCGCTCGTACTTCTCGGCCACCTCGCGCAGGACGGGAGCGAACGCGGTGGAGCCGGTGAGGGTGAGGGTGCCGCTCGCGCAGCCGATCGGGGGCGGGGTGTCGTCCTGGGCGACGACGATCGCCGCCAGGGTGACCACGCTCGCCGTGAGCGCGATGGTGATCAGCCGCGCGGCCCGGCTGAACAGCGGCGGCTTCTCGTCCGGCGTGGCACTGCGGTTGGGGTGCACCTCACCGTCGCGCAGGCCGCCTACCAGCCGGATCTCGTCGCCGACGTCACCGCCGGAGAGGAGGACGAGCAGCTTGAAGTGGTCGCCGCGGTTGAGCGGGACGCGCGGGATGCGCAGGGTGTTGCCGTCGTAGGCGAAGCCGCGTGCCGCGGTGAAGTGGTCCATGAGGTGGTCGGTGTCCGACGGCTGGGTGACCGAGACCCCGCGGACGGTCCGGCCGGTGAACACGACGGTCAGGCCGTGGAGTTCGGGGCCGGTGTAGTCGTCGCGGTCGATGCCCTGCGAGCCGTCGTTCTCGATGCGCAGCAGGACCAGGGTCGCGTCCGACATGTCGGGAGCCTCGTCGAACAGGCCGAGTCGGCGGTTGGCGCGGCCCGATCGCACGTCGTCGCCGATGGGGTTGTCCATCTGTACCCGGTAGCCCATGCGTTTGCGGCGCGGCACCCGGCGTTCGTACCAGACCATCACGCCCGAGGCGATGATGCCGAGGAGGGCCGTGGCCACGGCCACGAGGTTCTCCGCGCTCAACCACTCCACCGTGGGTGCCCCCGCCGCCGCCCGGACGATTCGATCGTCCGGTCACCGTACGGCCGTGCGAGCGCCCAGCCGGTGGTCGTCGGCCGGAATTCGCCGGACGTTCAACCACCACGTGGCCAAGGGCGGTTGGTCACTGCCTCGTGTACGTCAGCCGCTCCCCGCTGCTGGTGTTCACGCGCTCCAGCGTGCCGTCCGACAGGAGGGTCACCTCGGTGGCCGCGCCCGGGGTGCAGGCGGTGCGGGGCTGTCCGACCTTCACGGTGGACGGGCCGATGCTCAGTGCGCCGTCGGTGCCGGGTTCCGCGGTCAACCGCCCCTCGAAGACGCAGTGGTAGGTGCCGCCGCCCCTGGTCGGGCCGTCGGCCACGAGGGACAGGACCGTGTCGCCCGGTTCGCCCTGCTGGAGGGTGAGCGAACGGCTGTGCTCGCCGTCGGCGTTGTCGATGGTCGTGGTCCAGGTGCCGAGGTACCCGGCCGGGATCGTGCCGTCCGCCGGGGAGGGTGAGGTGTCCGGCTGCGAGGTCGTCGGGGACGGGCCCGGGCTGGTCGGGGACGGGCCCGTGCTCTGCGTGCCGCCGCGGCCGTCGTCGGCCCGGTCGTCGCCGCCCTGCATCAGGGCGTACACCGACCCGCCCGCGGCGAGCGCGACGACCAGGGCGATCACGACGAGCAGCGCGGTGGAACGGCCGTCCCCCCGCGACGGCCGGGGCTGCGGGGGGCCGTACGGCGGGGTTGTGCCGTAGGGCGGCGGGCCGTACGGCGGGGTGGAGCCGAGACCGCCGTAGGCGGGGTGCGGCGGGGCGACGCCCGGGGCGCCGGGCTGGGGGTGCTGCTGGGGGTAGCCGTACGCCGGATACGGGGGCGTCTGCGGCTGGGGCTGCGGGTGGGGCGGGGCGACCGGGCCCGGCAGGTGGTGAGGTGCCGGGGGCGCGCTCTGCCCGGCGGCCATGGTGGGCAGATGGTTCACCGACGGCCCGTCGCCCTGCGGGCCCGGCAGGCCCGGCGGGGGCGGGCCGGGGGCCACCGCGGGCGCCGTCGCGGAGGCCGGGGGCAGCGCGGGGCGCGGTGACGACTCGTCGGCGGCGGCGGCGTGTTCGGGGGTCGGGCCGGGGCCGGACTCGTCCGCGGGGACCGGCCCCGGCCGCCGCGCCGCGTCGCTTTCCGGCTGCGGGCCGGCGGGGGCCGGTCGCCCCCGCGCGGCGGAGCCGCCCGTGTCACTGCCCCGCGCCCCCGCGGCGGCGGGCGGGGCCTGCCCCGACTCCCCCTCCGGATCCTCCGTGTCCAGCAACCGCACCGCGTGCCGCCCCAGTTGGGCCACCAGGGCGCTCGGCAGCCACGGGTCGAGGGCACGGCCGTCGGCGACGGTGTCGTCCGCGCCCGTGCGCTGCAGGACGCGGTCGAGGGAGGGCCGGGCGGCGGGGTCCTTGCGCAGGCAGTCCCGGACGAGGTCGGCGATGCCCTCGGGGACGCCGTCCAGGTCCGGTTCCTCCTGGGCGATGCGGAACATCAGGGCGTGCACGCCGCTGTTGGCGGTGCCGAACGGCAGGGCGCCGGTGGCGGCGTAGGCGAGGACCGAGCCGAGGCAGAAGACGTCGCACGCCGGGGTGATGCGGTCGCCCCGCACCTGCTCGGGCGCCATGAAGCCGGGCGACCCGACGAGTGCGCCGGTGCGGGTGAGCCCGCCGTCCGTCACGGTCTCCAGGGCGCGGGCGATGCCGAAGTCGATGACGCGCGGGCCGTCGATGGTGACCAGCACGTTGGACGGCTTGAGGTCGCGGTGGACGATGCCGGCCGCGTGGATGTCCTTGAGCGCGTGCGCGAGCCCGGCCGCGAGGATGCGGACCGTCCGCTCGGGCAGGGCGCCGTGGTCGTGTCCGACGACCTGCTGGAGACTCGGCCCGGCGACATACCCGGTGGCGACCCACGGCACGGCCGCCTCGGTGTCGGCGTCCAGCACCGGCGCCGTCCAGTACCCGCCGACCCTGCGCGCGGCCTGCACCTCCTGCCGGAACCGCTCCCGGAACTCCTCCTGCGCGGCGAGCTCCTCACGGACCAGCTTCACGGCGACCGTACGCCCCCGCTCGGAGCGGGCGAGATACACGTGCCCCATGCCGCCCGCACCGAGCCGCGCCAGCAGCCGGTACGCACCGATCCGAGGCGGGTCCCCTGGCCCCAGCTTCTCCATCGCTCAGCCGCCTTCCCCCCACACGCGAGCAACAGACCGAGAATAGTGCGGGGCCGGGGCCGGGTGACCTGGACAACGTCTACGGTTCCGTAACAGGCGGACCCACCTGGTCGAGCACCGTCGACAGCCGTTCCAGCACCCGCACCGCCTCCGCCAGCTCCGTCTCCCCGAACGCCTCCGCCAGCCGGTCGGCGAACGCCGCGTGCCCGGGGTCGATCCGGGCGATCGCCGCACGCCCCTCAGCCGTGGGCGTGAGGAGCTTGGCGCGGCGGTGCGCCGGATTCGGCCGGTACTCGGCGAGCCCCTTGCCGACGAGCAGGTCGGCGATGCGCTGAACGCTCTGCCGTGTGATGCCCATGGCGCGGGCGATGCCGGAGACGGGCAGCGGCTCCGCGAGGACCGCGCCGAGCACCTGCCACCAGGCGGCGGTGAGCCCGGCGGGCCGGGCCAGTTCCTCCGCGACGGCGAGGAACTGGCCGTTGAGCCGGAACACCCCGAGGGCGCTGCTGCTGAGCAGGTCCTGCCGCTCCCGGCTCACAGTGCGCCGGCCTTCTCCAGCACCCCGTAGGCCGCCGGGTCGGAGTCGTGGAACAGCCGGTACCAGGCGTCCAGCACCTCCCCCTCATGGACCCCGAGGAGCCGGAGGATCTCGCGGGCGAAGGCGACGGGCTCGGTGGGGCCCGCGGTGACCAGGGGGCCGTCGGTGACGGCGTCGGCCTCGACGTAGCGCCCGCCGCCCGCGTAGCCGGTGGCGGCCAGGTAGAAGGAGACGGCGCTGGTGTGGTCGCGGTCGTCGAGCAGGCCCTCGCGGGCGAGTCCGGCGGTGGCGCCGCAGATCGCGGCGACCGGGACGCCCGCGTCGAGGAAGGCCCGGGCGGTGCGGGCGAAGGGGGCGAGGTCGTCCGAGGTGTCCCAGAGGTCGGCTCCCGGGAGGATCAGCAGCGCGCTGTCCGCGGGGCGCAGGTCCGTCAGGGCCAGGTCGGGGAGGACGCGCAGCCCGCCGGTGCTCCGCACCGGGTCCGTGGACGGGCCGACGGTGCGGATCTCATGGCCGGCGCGGGCGAGGTGGGCCGTGGCGTGGCCGGTCTCCCAGTCGGCGAGGGTGTCGTAGACGGCGAGATGGACGGGCTTGCGGCTCATGGCTCCTCCTCGGCTTTCCTGTATGACAACATGCTGTCCAAAAGACAGCATGTTGTCAATGGGCTCACCGCTCGACACCTTCGCGTCGACAACCTGTCGCGGAAACCCCCAGACCTCACACACGACGCCGATTTCCCGCCCCCGCCCCCCATGCCTACGCTCGCCCGCATGACCCCTCAGCCGAACCCCGAAGCCGGCGCCGCCGTCAAGGCCGCCGACCGTGACCACGTGTTCCACTCCTGGTCCGCTCAGGAGCTCATCGACCCGCTCGCCGTCGCCGGTGCCGAGGGGTCGTACTTCTGGGACTACGACGGCCGCCGCTACCTCGACTTCTCCAGCGGGCTCGTCTACACGAACGTCGGCTACCAGCACCCGAAGATCGTCGCCGCGATCCAGGAGCAGGCGGCGAGGATGACGACCTTCGCGCCCGCCTTCGCGATCGAGGCGCGCTCGGAGGCGGCCCGGCTGATCGCCGAGCGGACCCCGGGCGACCTGGACAAGATCTTCTTCACCAACGGCGGCGCCGACGCCGTCGAGCACGCCATCCGGATGGCCCGTCTGCACACGGGCCGCCCGAAGGTGCTCTCGGCGTACCGCTCGTACCACGGCGGCACCCAGCAGGCCGTGAACATCACCGGTGACCCGCGCCGCTGGGCCTCCGACAGCGGCACGGCCGGGGTCGTGCACTTCTGGGCGCCCTACCTGTACCGCTCCCGCTTCTACGCGGAGACCGAGGAGCAGGAGTGCGCGCGGGCGCTGGAGCACCTGGAGACGACGATTCGCTTCGAGGGGCCCTCGACCGTCGCGGCGATCATCCTGGAGACGATCCCCGGCACGGCCGGGATCATGGTGCCGCCGCCCGGCTACCTCGCCGGGGTGCGGGAGATCTGCGACCGGCACGGAATCGTCTTCGTGCTGGACGAGGTCATGGCCGGCTTCGGACGGACCGGCGCGTGGTTCGCGGCGGACCTGTTCGACGTCACGCCCGACCTGCTGACCTTCGCCAAGGGCGTGAACAGCGGCTATGTGCCGCTGGGCGGTGTCGCGATCTCCGGGGCGATAGCGGAGACGTTCGGGAAGCGGCCCTACCCCGGCGGTCTGACGTACTCCGGACACCCTCTGGCGTGCGCGGCCGCGGTGGCGACGATCAACGTCATGGCGGAGGAGGGCGTCGTCGAGAACGCGGCCCGGCTGGGCGCCGACGTCGTCGGGCCGGAACTGCGGGCGCTCGCCGAGCGGCACCCGAGCGTCGGCGAGGTGCGCGGCACCGGCATGTTCTGGGCGCTGGAGCTGGTGCGCGACCGCGAGACGCGGGAGCCCCTGGTGCCGTACAACGCGGCCGGTGAGGCGAACGCCCCCATGGCCGCCTTCGCCGCCGCCGCGAAGAAGGGCGGGCTGTGGCCCTTCGTGAACATGAACCGGACACACGTCGTGCCGCCCTGCAACATCGGCGAGGCCGAGCTCAAGGAAGGCCTGGCGGTGCTGGACGCGGCGCTCTCGGTGGCGGACGAGCACACGCGGTAGACAAGCACGTGCGGTAAACACCTGTAAACCCGTCAGTAACCGACATCCTCGCGCCCCATTCGAACGCGTAAGGTGGCGTGCTCGTAGACATATATGTACGCGCACGCCACCTGAACGCGACGAGGGAGACGCCCTGACCATGCCCGCCAGCTCCGGCAACGGCGCCGTGACGCGCAGCACCCTGCGACAGCAGATCGCCGACGCGCTTCGTGACGAGGTGCTGGCCGGGCGGCTCCAGCCGGGGCAGGAGTTCACGGTCAAGGAGATCGCCGAGCAGTACGGGGTGTCCGCGACGCCGGTGCGCGAGGCGCTCGTCGACCTCTCCGCGCAGGGGCTCCTCGACGCCGACCAGCACCGCGGCTTCCGGGTCCACGAGTACTCGGTCGACGACTTCCGCGGCATGATCGAGGCCCGCGGGCTGGTCATCGAGGGCATGTTCGTCGCGCTGACCGAGGGGCGCCCGGGCGCCGTGCGGCCCGACGATCCCCGGTCCGCCGCCCTGGTCGCCGGGGTCCGCAGGCGCGGCGAGGAGGCGCAGCGGGCCGCCGCGGCGGGTGATCTCAGCGTCCTCATCGGTTACGACCTGCGCTTCTGGCGCGAGCTCGGCGCCTGCTTCGGCAACCCCTACCTCGCCGACTTCCTGAACCGGCTGCGCGTGCAGACCTGGGTCTGCGCGGTGCAGCACCTGCGCCGGCTCACCGATCTGCGCGGCGAGCTGTGGGCCGGTCACACCCAGCTGGTCGACGCCCTGATCGACCGCGACAACGACGCCGCCCGGGCGATCATCGCCGCGTACAACACGCACTCGCTCACCCTGATCGAGCGGCTCGCCACCGGATGACCCGCGTCGGCGCTGTCCGTATGGGTATGGGACATGCACGGCGGGAGCCGTGACCGCGGCGCACCGTTACCCTTCTTGACCACCGTGCTACCCGACCACCGCGCTGAGCGAGGAGCCTTCTTTGGCCTGTGACCTGTGGCTGGTACCGCTCGTCGACGTGTTGTGCCACACGCCGGACAACCCCTTCGCCGAGGAACTCGCGCAATACAACAAGGTGCTCGCCGAGGCCGGTCTGCCACCGGTGCCGGTGTACCAGTACATGCCGGGCCTGTCCGGCGAGGTCGCCCCGGTCGCGGGCTTCGACTACGACGCGCTGCACTTCCTGCGCCGCGCCTATCTGCTCCAGGTGTGCGGCCTGCCGGTGACGCCCGTGGACGAGCTGGGCGGCGACTACGAGCAGTTGCTGGAGATGTTCGAGTCGACGGCCCAGCAGTCGCACCTGGTCTGGCACTACGACCACGCGGGCGCCTACGTCCCCGTCGACTTCCCCGGTCCGCTCGCCGACGACGACCTCCTCGCCGGCGGCGGCCCGCTGGGCTCCTCGCACGCCCTGCTGCGGGAGCTGGAGGTGGTCGCCCCGGCCATCGGGATCGACCCGGCCAACCCGCCGGCGGCCCCCCAGCCGCCGCTCGCCCCGACGGAACTGGAGGAGCCCGCCGTTCCCGCCCCGTACGATCCGAGCCCGTTCGCCCGCGAGCGGCACGTCTGGCTCGGACTGCACGCGGCGGTGACCCGCAGCCTGGCCCAGGGGTCGATGATCGTCTTCAGCTGATCCCGCGGCTCACCGCCCCAGCTGGGAGAGACCCTTCTGCACGTCCTCCAGGTTCATCACCGGCGTGTAGGTGATCTCCGCGCCCAGCTGCAGGAAGTAGGGCTCGCTGATGACCGGCATCTGCCAGCTGTCCTGCATGTCGAAGACCACGTAGGCGGTGCGCTTGCCGTGGTCGGAGGTGAAGTAGGCCGCTTCGGGCTTGATCTGTTCCATCGACTCCTGGATCAGCTTTCCCAGGGTGCCGTTCCGGATGGCCTCGTTGGCCTTCTCCGTGTCCATGGACGCCTTGAGCAGTACGCGCATCGCACTCACCTTCTCCTGGCCGACGCACGCGGGGGTATGGCTTCAGCGTATGCCCGTTGCCGGGAACTCTCCCGGCGACAGAACGCGGGCCGCCCCCCGTGTGCACGAGGAGCGGCCCGCGGACGTCGGGACCGGTCAGAGGAACGAGTTGATCTCGATCGTCTCGTCCCGGCCCGGGCCCACGCCGATCGCGGAGATCGGGGCGCCGGACATCTCCTCCAGCGCCTTCACGTACGCCTGGGCGTTCTTCGGCAGGTCACCGAAGGACTTCGCCTTGGAGATGTCCTCGTTCCAACCCGGCAGCATCTCGTAGACCGGCTTCGCGTGGTGGAAGTCGGTCTGGGAGTACGGGAGCTCCTCGACCCTCTTGCCGTCGATCTCGTACGCCACGCAGACCGGGATCTGCTCCCAGCCGGTGAGGACGTCGAGCTTGGTGAGGAAGAAGTCCGTCAGGCCGTTCACGCGGGTCGCGTAGCGGGCGATGACGGCGTCGAACCAGCCGCAGCGGCGGTCACGGCCGGTGGTGACACCGCGCTCCCCGCCGATCCGGCGCAGCGCCTCGCCGTCCTCGTCGAACAGCTCGGTCGGGAACGGACCGGCGCCGACGCGGGTCGTGTACGCCTTGAGGATGCCGATGACCCGGCTGATCTTCGTCGGGCCCACGCCGGCACCGGTGCAGGCGCCGCCCGCGGTCGGGTTCGACGAGGTGACGAAGGGGTACGTGCCGTGGTCGATGTCGAGGAGCGTGCCCTGGCCGCCCTCGAACAGGACGACCTTGTCGTCCTCCAGCGCCTGGTTGAGCACCAGGACGGTGTCGGAGACGTACGGCGCGAGCTTGTCGGCGTAGGCCAGCAGCTCCTCGACCACCTGGTCCACGGCGATCGCGCGCCGGTTGTAGAGCTTGGTGAGGACCTGGTTCTTGACGTCGAGGGCCGCCTCGACCTTCTGCGTGAGGATCGACTCGTCGTACAGGTCCTGCACGCGGATGCCGACACGGTTGATCTTGTCGGCGTAGGTCGGGCCGATGCCGCGCCCGGTGGTGCCGATCTTCCGCTTGCCGAGGAAGCGCTCGGTCACCTTGTCCACCGTCACGTTGTACGGCGTGATGATGTGCGCGTTTCCGCTGAGGAGGAGCTTGGACGTGTCGACGCCACGCTCGTTCAGACCGCTCAGCTCGGAGAGCAGGACCGACGGGTCGACGACGACGCCGTTACCGATGACCGGCGTGCAGCCGGGAGACAGGATTCCGGAAGGGAGGAGGTGCAGTGCGTACTTCTGGTCACCGACGACCACCGTGTGGCCGGCGTTGTTGCCGCCCTGGTAGCGCACCACATAGTCCACGGAGCCACCGAGAAGGTCGGTGGCCTTTCCCTTGCCTTCGTCACCCCACTGAGCACCGAGCAGCACAAGTGCGGGCACGCGCGTACACCCCTTCCGGGCGGGGCATGTCCATGGTCGAGGGCGAACGCGGATAATCGCAGCCGCGTGCACCGCGACCGCCGTTGGCCGCCAACCGTCGGACCGGATGCCCCGGAATAGACGAAGCCCCTGGCGCAATAGCGCAAGGGGCTCTTGCACAAAGATGCTACCCGAGGAAGCGAGGCATGGCCGAGGTGGCGACTTCCGCGACGTCCGAGCAGCTGCTGGTGGTGGTCGATCCGGTCGCCCGTAGGTCGGACGGAGAGTCCGTTCGGATCGCGAAAGACGTGCTCGGCGCGGGTGCGGGCATGAAGCTGTGCCTGCCGGACGGGCCGGAGGAGTTCGCCCGGGCGCTGGCCCGGCGGGGCTCGCGGCGACCGGTGGTGGTGGGCGACGACCGGACCCTGATCCGCGCGGTGGCGCTGCTGCACCGGCACCGGGAGCTGGCCGGATGCCCGCTGTCGGTGGTGCCGGTCGGGGGCGCGCTGTCCCTGGCCCGGTCGCTGGGGGTGCCCACGGGGACGGTGGCCGCGGCGCGGGCGGTGCTCGACGGGGTCGAGCGGCGCATGGACCTGATGGTCGACGACAGCGACGGGGTGGTGCTCGGCGCGCTGCGGATACCGCCGCTGCGGCCCGCCCCGGCCGGGGCGGGCCCCGAGCCCGCGCCGGATGCGGACGACGTGCCGGGCCGCCCCTGGCTGCGGACCTGCCAGTCCCTGGTCCGGACGCTGGTTCCGGCGGGCCGCCCGTCCCGGCTCGCCGCCGCGCCCGAGCCGGGCCCGTCCCGGCTGCGGGTCGAGGTGGACGGGGAGACCCTCGTCGACCTGGACCAGCCGGTGGAGGCGGTGTCGGTGGCACCGGCCGCGGCGGGCGTCGCGTCGGTGGAGGTCAGACCGGTGTCGGTGGGCGCGGAGGCCACACCGCTGCTGGCACGGGGCCGGACGGTGACGGTGTCCGGGGCGCACTTCCGCTACCGCGCGGACACGGTGGTGTCGGGGCCGGTGCGGACCCGGACGTGGGTGGTGCGGGAGGACGCGTGGGGGCTCACGGTGCCGGCGGGGCGGTGAGCCGGCCGTTGGTCATTCCTGCCCGAACGTCTTGTCCCGGTGCACGCGCCAGCGCTCCATCAGCGCGGCGAGTTCGCCCTCCATGAACTCGAAGAAGGCGAGGGTCTCCGACATGCGGCGGCCGGCCGGAGTGTCGGCGCCGAGGCTGGTGACGCCCTCACGCAGGGAGATCTCCCACCGTTTGAGGACGGCGTCGCGGTTGGTGAGGGCCTCGTACCACTGATCGCCGTGCACCCGGTAGCGCTCCCGGCGCGAGCCCGGTTCCCGCTCGCGCGAGACCATGTGCGTCTGGGCCAGGTAGCGCACCGCCCCGGACACCGCCGCGGGGCTGATCCGCAGCTGCTCCCCCAGCTCGGCGGAGGTCATCGAGCCCTCGTCGGAGGAGAGCAGCGCGGCGAAGACCCGGGCGGGCATGCGCGTCATGCCCGCCTCGACGAGCTGTGCCGCGAAGGATTCCACGAACCTCGACACGGCCTGGGCGTCGCGGCCGGTTCCGGTTGATTCGGTCATGGGACCCAGCCTATCCGCGCTTCACACCGTTCGTTAACTTCACAAATTTCTGAAGGAAGCGTACGTTCTGAAGCATGACGAAGGCCATCACCGTCTCCGGACTGCACAAGTCCTTCGGGCGGACGCATGCTCTCGACGGACTCGACCTGGAGGTCGCCGCAGGCGAGGTGCACGGCTTCCTCGGCCCCAACGGCGCCGGGAAGTCCACCACCATCCGGGTCCTGCTCGGGCTGCTGCGCGCCGACTCGGGCGCCGCGCAGGTGCTCGGCCGCGACCCCTGGGCGGACGCGGTGGAGGTGCACCGCCGGATCGCCTACGTCCCCGGGGACGTCACGCTGTGGCGCAACCTCTCCGGCGGCGAGGTCATCGACCTCTACGGCCGGCTGCGCGGGGGACTCGACGCGCGGCGACGTGCGGAGCTGGTCGAGCGCTTCGAACTCGACCCCACCAAGAAGGGCCGCACCTACTCCAAGGGCAACCGGCAGAAGGTCGCCCTGGTCGCCGCGTTCGCCTCGGACGTGGACCTGCTGATCCTGGACGAACCGACCTCGGGCCTGGACCCCCTGATGGAGGAGGTCTTCCAGGCTTGCGTCGAGGAGGAGCGCGACCGGGGCCGCACCGTCCTGCTCTCCTCCCACATCCTCAGCGAGGTCGAGGAGCTGTGCGACCGGGTGAGCATCGTCCGCAAGGGCCGTACGGTCGAGACCGGTTCCCTCGCCGACCTGCGCCACCTGACCCGCACCAGCCTCGTCGCCGAGCTCGCGGGCCCGCCCGAGGGGTTGTCTGCGCTGCCGGGCGTCCACGACCTGGACGTGCGGGGGCACCGGGTCCGGCTCCAGGTCGACACCGACCGGCTGGACGCCGTCCTGCGGTCGCTGACCGAGTCGGGCGTACGGTCGCTGACGTCGACACCGCCCACCCTGGAGGAGCTGTTCCTGCGGCACTACCAAGGCGAGGCGGCCGAGACGGACCGGGCGGTGGCCCGATGACGACGTTCGCGGTGCGGCCGGGCAGTTCACGGCACCTGGCCGGCACCGGAACCCTGCTGCGTCTCGCCCTGCGCCGCGACCGGTTGACGATCCCGGTGTGGATCGCGGTGAACGCACTCATGGTCCTCTCCATGCCCGGCACCCTGGAGGGCCTGTACGGCACCCCCTCCGAACGCGCCGGCCTGATCCGGCAGATGGAGACCAACTCCTCGCTGCGCGCGATGGTCGGCCCGGTCTTCGGCGACTCCCTGGGCGCCCTGACGGCCTGGCGCGTCGGGGTCTACGCCGGTGCCCTGGCGGCCGTGATGAGCCTGCTGGTCGTCGTACGGCACACCCGGGACGAGGAGGAGAGCGGCCGTCAGGAGCTGGTGGCGTCCGGGACGGTGGGCCGCAGGGCCTCCCTGACGGCGGCCCTGCTGGCGGCGGCGGTCGCGAACGCGGCGCTGGCGCTGCTGGTGACAGCCGGGCTGGCCGGCCTGGGCACGACCGGCGCTCTGGCCCTCGGGCTCGGCATCGCCGCCGTCGGGATGGTCTTCGCCACGACGGCCGCGATCGTCGCGCAGCTGACGGAGAGCGCGCGGCTGGCCCGCGGCCTGACGGCGGCGGTGCTCGGGACCGCGTTCGTCCTGCGCGCGGCGGGCGACTCGGGGACGGACGGGGGCACCTCCCAGGCCTTCGGCACCGAGGGAGGCTCGTCGGTTCTGACCTGGCTGTCGCCGCTGGGCTGGCTGGAGTACCTGCGGCCCTACGCCGACGAGCGCTGGTGGGTGCTCGCGCTCTTCGCCGGGGCGGCGGCCCTCCAGGGCGGGGCCGCCTACGCCCTGGCCGGGCGCCGGGACCTCGGCATGAGCTTCCTGCCGACCCGGCCGGGCCCGGCGTCCGGCCGCCTGGGCAGCGCGGGCGCCCTGGCATGGCGGCTGCAGCGGGGCGGTGTGCTGGGCTGGAGCATCGGCTTCTTCCTGGCCGGCGTCGTCTACGGCGGTATGACCGAGGGCGCGGCGGACCTGGTGGGCGACAACGACAACGCCAGGCGGATCATCGAGCGGATGGGCGGACAGTCCGGCCTGACGGACGCGTTCCTGGCGTCCATGATCGGCATGCTCGGCCTGGTCGCGGCGCTGTACATCGTCTCCTCGGTGCTGCGCCTGCACGGCGAGGAGACCTCCGGCCGGGCGGAACCGGTGCTGGGACACGCGGTGGGGCGGCTGCGGTGGGCCGCCGGGCATCTGCTGATCGCCTTCGGCGGCGCCGCCCTGATCATGCTGCTGGCCGGGCTGGGCCTCGCCGTCGGCTACGGCAGGCAGACCGGTCCGATCCTGGGGGCGTGCCTGGCGCAGCTTCCTGCGGTGTGGGTGGTCGGCGGGGTGGCGGTGCTGCTGCACGGGGCCCTGCCCCGGGCGGCCATGGCGGCGTGGGGGGTCGCCGGGGCGGTGCTGCTGATCGGCTGGGTCGGGCCCGCGCTGGACGTACCGCAGGCGGTGCTGGACGTCTCGCCGTTCGGGCACCTGCCGAAGCTGCCGGGCGGATCCATGGCGTGGGGGCCGGTGTCCGTGCTGACCGGGGTGGCGGTGGTGCTGGTGACCGCGGGCCTGGCGGGGTTGCGCCGCCGCGACATGTCGACCTGAGCAGCGGCCGGAACCGGCAGCGGCCCGCGTACATCCATGCCGGTCATGGGACAACGTGCGCAGGCCGCAGCGGGATGTCTGACCACCGCGCTCGGGGCGGGCGCGGGACTCTGGGTGTGGGCCGTCGGTGTCCGGGGGCGGTTCCGGCGGTTCCAGGCGACCCCGGACTGGAGCGTGCTCTACGCCGAACTGCCGCCGGCGGTCCTCGGCGGGGCCGCCGCCGCCCTGGCGGCCTGGGCCCTGCTCCGGCGGCTCAGACCACCACGCTGAGCCCCTCGAGACCCCGGATCACGAAGTTCGGCTTCCGCTGCGGCTCCTCGGCGAGGCGCAGCGTCGGGGCACGCTCCAGCAACGCCCCCATCGACGCCGCCAGTTCGATACGGGCCAGCGGTGCGCCGATGCAGTAGTGGATGCCGGCGCTGAAGGAGATGTGAGGGTTGTCGGTGCGGGTGAGGTCCAGGGCGGACGGGTTCCCGAACACCGCGGGGTCGTGGTTCGCGGAGCCGAACAGCATCGCGATCTCCGCACCCCGGGGGATCGTCGTGCCGTCGATCTCGATCTCGTCCAGCACCCAGCGTTCGAAGAGCTGGAGCGGGGTGTCGTAGCGCATCAGTTCCTCGATCGCGGACGGGATCAGCGTGTGGTCCGCGCGCAGCAGCTCCAGCTGTGCCTCGTTGCGGAACAGCGCGTACCAGCCGTTGACCGTGGCGTTCACCGTGGCCTCGTGACCGGCGTTGAGCAGCAGGACACAGGTGGAGATCATCTCCTGCTCGGTGAGCCGGTCGCCCTCGTCGTGGGCCTCGATGAGCCCGGAGACGAGGTCGTCGCCGGGCTCCTTGCGGCGCGCCGCGATCAGCTCGCGCAGGTACTCGGAGAACTCGACCGACGCGCGGACCGCCCTGGCCGCGGTGTCCTCGGACGGGTTCAGCTCGTACATCCCGCAGATGTCCGCCGACCAGGGGCGCAGCGGGCCCCGGTCGGACTCCGGGATGCCGAGCATCTCGGCGATCACCGCGACGGGGAGGGGCTCGGCGACGTCCTTCAGCAGGTCGCCGCCGCCCGCCGCGACCAGCCCGGACACCAGGTCGTCGGCCAGGCCCCGCACGTACGGCTTCAGCCGCTCCACCGTGCGCGGGGTGAACGCCTTCGACACCAGGCGGCGGATGCGGGTGTGGTCCGGCGGCTCCAGGTCGAGCATGCCGTGGTCGTTGAGGGTGTGGAACGGCTCCTGCTCCGGCGGGGGCGCCGTGCGGCCGAACTCCTCGTGCGTGAACCGGTGCTGGTACGTCCGCCCGAGGCGCCGGTCGCGCAGCAGGGCCGAGACGTCCGCGTGGTGCGGGACGAGCCACTGGTTCGTGGGCTCGAACCAGTGCACGCGGCCCCGGGCACGCAGGTCGGCGTAGGCGGGGTACGGGTCGGCGAGGAACGCCGGGTCCCACGGGTCGAACCCGAGGTCGGAAACAGCTGCCATGGACGGACGCTAGCCCGGCACCCCCCACTCTGACCAGGGGCGGCGCCCCCTGTCACCCCGGCGTCACCAGCCGCGCCTCGTAGGCGAACACCGCCGCCTGTGTCCGGTCCCTGAGGCCCAGCTTCACCAGGATCCGGCTGACGTGCGTCTTGATCGTCGACTCGGCGACCACCAGCCGCTCCGCGATCTCCGAGTTCGACAGCCCCTGCGCGATGAGCACCAGCACCTCCGTCTCCCGGTCGGTGAGATCCCCGTAGGCCGCCTGCGCGGAGGGCATCAGGCGCGGGGTGTCGGCGAGCTTGGAGAACTCGGTGATCAGCCTCCTGGTCACCGACGGCGCCAGCAGCGCCTCCCCGGACGCCACCACACGCACCCCGTCGGCGAGCTGGCGGGCCGAGGCGTCCTTGAGGAGGAAGCCGGAGGCTCCCGCGCGCAGCGCCTGGTACACGTACTCGTCGAGGTCGAAGGTGGTGAGCACCAGCACCTTTGCGGCGCCGTCGGCGGCGACGATCTCGCGGGTCGCCTCGATGCCGTTCAGCTCGGGCATGCGGATGTCCATCAGCACCACGTCCGGGGCGAGCTCGCGGACCTTGGCGACGGCTTCCCGGCCGTTCACCGCCTCGCCGACGACCTCGATGTCCGGCATCGCGTTCAGCAGCACCGAGAAACCCTCGCGCACCATCATCTGGTCGTCCGCGATCAGCACCCGGATGGTCATGAGCCGCCCTCGTCCGGCAGGGCGACCGGCAGGAACACCGCCACCTCATAGCCTCCCTCGTCCGTACGGCCCGCCGTCATCTCGCCGTCCAGCATCGACACCCGCTCCCGCATACCGGTGATGCCGTGCCCCGCGCCGGGCGAGGGCTTGATCAGGCTCGGGTTGGGCGGCGGGCCGTTGACGATGCGCAGCCCCAGGCCGCCGAGCACGTACCCGATCTCCACCCGGGCGGTCGCGCCCGGCGCGTGCCGCAGGGAGTTGCTCAGCGCCTCCTGCACGATCCGGTACGCCGACAGCTCCACGCCCTGCGGCAGCTCGCGCACCGCGCCGGTCACCACCTTGTCGACGCCCAGCCCGGCCTCCCGCACATTGGCCAGCAGCCCCTCCAGGTCGGCGAGCGTCGGCTGCGGGGCGTCCGGGGCCTCGTAGTCCTCGGCGCGGACGACGCCCAGGACGCGGCGCAGTTCGGTCAGTGCCGCCACCGCGTTCTCCCGGATCGTGGCGAACGCCTTCTCCAGCTCCGGCGGCGGGTTGTCCACCCGGTAGGGCGCGGCCTCCGCCTGGATGGCCACCACCGACATGTGGTGCGCGACCACGTCGTGCAGCTCGCGGGCGATGGTCGTGCGCTCCTCCAGCAGGGTGCGGCGGGAGCGCTCGTGCGCGGTGACCGTCAGCTGGGCGGTGACTTCCTGCTCGGCGTTGCGGCGGATGTGCCAGACGGTGACGCTGAGCAGGATCAGCGCCGAGAGGATCAGCATGGCGCCGGAGTTGCTGCCGTACATGGAGGTCGGGCCGATGCCGCTGTCCGCGACGATGGCGTAGAGCGCCGTCAGCACCCACATCCACCCGGCCGTGCGCGGCCTGGTGCGTATCGCCACCACTGTCAGCACGGTCAGGTGGCTGACGAAGCTGCCGGCCGCCCACGGCCATTCGAACCAGCGGCTGCCGAGCACGGCCACGACCGGGGTGGACACCATGGACGCCCAGAACGCCCCCACCGGCCGCACCATGGTCAGCAGCACCGGAACCGCGCAGAACAGACCCATCAGGGCGGCGGGCCCACCGGAGTCGACGGTGGCGAAAGCCGTGGAGATCAGGGCCGCCGCGACGATCAGGGCGTGCGGCATCCAGGCCGCGTACTCCCGCGACCGCCCCGGCAGCCGCCGGGCGAACCGCCCGTCCGTGCGCCGGCCCGGCAGCGGCCGGTAGGCGAAGGCGTCGTGTATGAGGTCCTGTCGCAGTCCGCGCAGGGAGTCCACCGCCACCCGGTACTCCGGGCTGCGCGGCAACGCCCCGTCCCCCGGTGGCGTGGTCTGTGTGTGAGTCGTCTCGGTCACGTACAGAACGGTAAGCGCGTCCCGGGTCCCGGTCGTCCCCAGTGAGAGGGGTTCCACAGGGTCCCTCTCAGGTACTACGGGGAGCCGCAGCGCCACCCCTCAGTACCCCGACGGCCGCACCAGCCCCGACTCGTACGCGAACACCGCCGCCTGCGTCCGGTCCCTGAGGCCCAGCTTCACCAGGATCCTGCCGACGTGGGTCTTCACCGTCTGCTCGGCCACGAACAGGTGCCGGGCGATCTCCGCGTTCGACAGGCCCTGCGCGATCAGCGAGAGCACCTCCGTCTCCCGCTCGGTCAGATCACCGACGCGCTCCTTCAGCGGGGCGCGGGGCTTGCCGTCGAGCCGGGAGAACTCGGCGATCAGCTTGCGGGTGATGACCGGGGCGAGCAGCGCCTCCCCGGCCGCGACCACCCGGACCGCCTCGGCGAGCTGCTCGGACGACGCGTCCTTCAGCAGGAACCCGGAGGCTCCGGCGCGCAGCGCGTCGTACACGTACTCGTCGAGGTCGAAGGTGGTGAGGACCAGCACCCTGATGTCCGGGTGGGCGGCGGTGATGCGTTCGGTCGCCTCGATGCCGCCGATGCCGGGCATGCGGATGTCCATCAGGACGACGTCCGGGGCGAGCTCGGCGGCCAGGGCGACGCCGCCCTCGCCGTTCTTCGCGTCGCCGACGACCTCGATGTCGGGCTGGACGCCGAGCAGCACGGTGAAGCCCTGCCGGACCATCGCCTGGTCGTCGACGATCAGAACCCGGATGGGTTCGCCGGTACCACTCGTCATGAGGCCTGTCTCCGGGGGGCGGTGGGTGGGTGGGTGCCCACGGTGTCGGCGGGCGGGGTGTCGGGGAGGAAGGCGGTGACCTTGAAGCCGTCCCAGTGCCACGGGTGGGCCGTCATCGTGCCGCCGAGCATCGCGACCCGCTCCCGCATGCCGAGCAGTCCGTGTCCCGCGCCCGTCGACGGCGGGGGCGGGGCGGTGGGGCGGCCGTTGACGATCTCCACCGCCAGGCCGTCCGGCTCGTAGCCGAGACGGACCGTGATCCTCGCGCCGGGCGCGTGCCGCAGGGCGTTGCTCAGCGCCTCCTGCACGATCCTGTACGCCGACAGCTCCACGCCGGGCGGCAGCGGGCGCCGCTCGCCCCTGATGTCGGTGACGACCTCGCGGCCGACGGCCCGGGTGTTCTCCACCAGCGCGTCGAGCCGGTCGAGCGTGGGCTGCGGGGCGTGCGGTGTGGTCCCGTCACCCGTGCCGGCGAACGGCTCCTCCGGCCCGGGGTGCTCGGAGCGCAGCACGCCCAGCACGCGGCGCAGTTCGGTCAGCGCCTCCAGGGCGTTCTGCCGGATGCCCGCGAGGTTCTCCCTGAGCTCCTCGGGCGGGTTCTCGACGAGGTGCGGGGCGACCTGCGCCTGGATGGAGATGACCGACATGTGGTGGGCCACCACGTCGTGCAGCTCCCGCGCGATGCGGCTGCGCTCCTCCAGCAGGGTGCGCCGGGTGCGCTCCTCGGCGGTCAGCGTGGTCTGCTCGACGAGTTGGGCGCGGGCCTCGCGACGGCCGCGCAGGGCGGTGCCGAGGACCATGACGACGGTGAACAGCGAGACCGCGAGTACTCCGGTGGACGAATGGCCGGCCGCGCCCAGCAGCCCTTGGACGACGTAGGTGAGGAGCACCGTCAGCGCGAGTGCCTCGACGGACACCCGGGTCCGCACCCGCAGGGCGAGCAGCAGCAGCACCGCCATGTGTCCGATGATCCCCGCCGACGTCCACGGCCAGGTGAAGTCTGAGGCGTCGCCGGCCAGCAACTGGCGGCGCACCTCCAGGGCGCCCAGCAGCATGGCCGTCGTCGAGAGCCACCACGCCGGTAGGGGCCGCCACAGCGCGAGCACCATGGCACCGCCCTGTGCCAGCCCGATGAGGAAGGCGAGTTGCTGGCCCACCCCGCCGTTGTCGACAAGCTGCCCCACCGCGCCGAAGGTGACGCCGAACGCGGCCAGGCACACCAGCCCGTGGGGTAGCCAGCGCAGCCACGTGGAGGCCGGCATCGGATCTGCCCGGAAGGTCCACAGGTCGTCACGCAGCACCCGCAGCCAGCCCCCGACGCGCGCCCGCAGCGCGCGGCCCACCCCCGTGTCCGTCACGCGGCCCAGCCTAGACATGACGCGCCTCCTTCGCCGCGCCCCGGTCGGACGGACGGTGTGCCCGCACCACCCGCGACCCGCGGCCCCGGCCCTCGCCGCTCAGCCCCTCGCCGCTCCGCTCGCCGCCGCTGCCGCCGTTGACCTCGAAGGAGCGGAAGGCGGCCCAGCAGACCCAGAGGGCGAGCACGAACACGGGCAGCCACAGCAGCCGGACCCCGACCCAGCCGAGACCGTCGGGCGGCGTGTGCAGCCCGGGCAACCGGCCCGCGAGGAGGCCGGTGGCCGTCGTCGCCATCAAGGCCGTCTGGTGCCAGAGGAAGACGGTCATCGCCGTGAGGTTGACGAACGCCACCGCCGCCCACGCCACGGGCCGGCGCATCGCGTGCCGCAGCCGCTCACGCAGCAGCAGGGCGCCACCGCACTGGGCCAGGCCGAACGTGACGACGGCCAGGGTCGGCGGATACAGGTTGGAGATGCCCTGGCCCGGGACGCCGACCATCGAGGCCGGATACCCCGACCACGCGACCAGTCCCGCGGTCGCCGCCGCACCGCCGACGAGCAGGATCCAGCCCGCGCGGCGGCGCTCCAGCTCACCCCGGGTCCAGGCCGCGCCCAGGGTGTAGGGCACCATCCAGCCGGCCGCCACGTTCACCCAGCCGAGCCAGGCGGGGCCGCCGAGGCCGAAGCGCACAAGGTCCACGTGCAGTACGACGGCCAGTGGCCAGAGCGGGTTGAGCCGGGCGAGCAGCGGGGTGGCCGCCGTCAGGCCGGCGAACACCACGAGGAACCACAGGGGGGAGAGAGCCAGTTTCACCAGCGTGCGGACCGTGCCGTACTCGGTGCCCGACAGCAGCAGCGCGACGGCGGCCACCGTCCACAGGGTGAGGACGGCGGCGACCGGCTTGAACAGCCGGGACAGCCGGGCCGTCAGCCACTGGCGGTACGGGACTCCACGGGCCCGGGCCGAGGCATGACTACGGGTGGCGACATGACCGCCGACCAGGAAGAACACGGCGAGTGTCTGGAACGTCCAGGAGACGGGTGCCAGCCACGGCATGTGCTGCAGCGGGCTCGCCGTGCGCAGGGTGCGGCCGTCGGACACCAGGGCCGTGACGAGCCAGTGCCCGAGGACGACACCGAGGACGGCGGCGGCCCGCAGGGCGTCCACGGCCCGGTCGCGGCCGGGCGGGGTGGCCGCGCCGACGCGGTCGGCGCCTCGGCGCACTCGCTGCCGGACGGCGCCTACGCCGATGTCAGTCATGGGTCACCGCCTCGGTCTCGCCCAGGACGATCCGGGCCAGGTTGGTCAGGGAGGTCGAGCCGAGCTCGAAGTACGTGCTGTGGCCGGCGGCACCCGCCGCGAACACCCGGGCGCCGAAGGCCGGGGTGACGGGGTCGGTGCCGAAGCCGACGCTGGTGCCGAACAGGTCCACGCTGAGGTGCGGTACGTGCTCCACCCAGTCGTCACCGCCCCGGGCCGCCCAGACACGGGCCCGCGTGTGCAGGCCGGCGGCGGAGTCCGCGCCGGTGCCGGGGCTGCCGACGAGCGCGATGTCGTCGACGGCGAGCCCGGCGGCGGAACGGCCGCAGACGACCGAGCCGTACGAGTGGCACAGCAGCGAGATGCGCGGTCCGGGGCCCGCTATGGCCCGCAGGTCGGCGACGAGTGCCCGCAGGTGCGGGGCCGCCTGCTCCGCCCTGCCGGTCGTGGTGACCGTCGTGCTGACCGTGCCCGGCGTCTCGTAGCCCAGCCAGGCCACGACCGAGGTGCGGGTGCCGGCCGGAGCCTGCCGGGCGAGCTGCCGGTGCAGGGCGGCGGCCGCCGCGTGGAACCGGCCGTAGGTGTCGAGGCTCGTGTCGGAGCCGGGGACCAGGACGGCGATGCGGTCGGCCCGGGCCAGGTCGCCGAGGACCTCCGTCACCCGGCCGGAGCCGCGGCCGTCGAAGTGCAGCAAGTGCCGCTTCGGCGAAGCCAGCTGACGGTCCGTCGCAGCGCGGCCCCGGTCGTGATGGGCTGCCGCCGTTCGGGCCGCCTCGACGGCGTTGGCCCGGTTGGCGGCGTAGGCCTCGCCGAGCGTCGACGCGTGGAGGGGTGCGAGGCGGGCGGGGGCCGGAGCGGGGGTCTGCGGCCGTACGGCCGCGGAGAGGGGGAGCACCACCGCACCCGTCACAAGCACGGCGAGCGTGGCGCGGCACCATCGGCCGGCACCCCGCCATCCGCCGGCGTGAATCCATCCGCCGGCGTGGAGCCATCCGGCGGCGCGGCGTCTGCCGTCACCACGGCCGCCGGCACGGCGGTACTTCGGTGCGGGCCCCATGGTCGTCCCCTCCAGCGCACCCGGCCATCGGGTCTGCGTGAAAGGGAAGTTACGGAGCGGGCGACCTCGCCCGCGTCCCGCCCGGGAACTCACCTGCGGCGTAGCTCTCAGGTACTACGGGTACGACGGGGGGGGACCGCTCCTACGGGTACGACGCGGGGACCGCTCCTGCGGGACCTGCGAGTCCTGCGAGTCCTGCGGGACCTGCGGGACCTACGGGTCCTGCGAGTCCTGCGAGTCCTGCGGGACCTGCGGGACCTGCGGGACCTGGGGACCTGCGGGACCTGGGAACCTGCGGGACCTACGGGACCTACGGGTCCTTCGGGACCTACGGGTCCTACGGGTCCTGCGGGCTGTCGCGGGACGCTGCCACGAAGCCGCTCGGCGCACCGCTCACCACGCCAGCTGCGCGATCTCCTCCACGACGACCGCGCACGCGTCCGCCGCCGGGTCGATCAGCGGGAAGTGCCCCACGTCCTCCAGCAGCGTCACCCCCACCATCTCCCCGGCCTTCGCCGCCGCTTCCGCGTACGACTCGGCGACCGCGTGCGGCACGTCCAGATCCGCACGGCCCTGGACGAGGGTGGTGGCGATCCCGGTGGGCAGCAGCAGCGCCGGGTCGGCGTACGGCTGCCGCTCGGCGAAGTGCTCGTCCCTGCCCAGGAGTTGGCGCGCGGCACCGCCGCAGACGTCCAGCTTGTCGGCGACCGCGAGGTCCGCGATCGGGGCGAGGGCGACGACGCCGCGCAGCGACACCGGGCTGCCGCCGCGCCAGGGCGAGTCGGCCGGCAGGACGTGCCGGGCGGCACCCCACAGGGCGAGATGCCCGCCCGCCGAGTGGCCGGTGAGGACCGTACGGCGCGGGTCGGCCTGCGGCAGCAACTGCCGTACCAGCGCGGGAAGGGCGTCCAGCGCCGCCGCGACGTCGTCGAAGGTGTCGGGCCACCGGCCCGCGAGGGAGTCGCCGTCCCCGCCACGCCGGTACTCGGCGCTGGCCACGGCGAACCCGCGGCGGGCGAGGAAGTCCGCGAAGGGGCTGATGTGACGCCGGTCGTACGGCGCCCGCCAGGCACCGCCGTGCAGCACGACGACGACCGGGGCCGGCCCGGGGCCGCCCGCCCGGCGCGGCGCGAAGAAGTCGATCACCTGGTCCGGGTGGTCGCCGTAGGCCGCGGTGGCGTCGGGGTCGACGGGCGCGTGGGAGAAGACCGACTCCTCCTCGGCAGCGGCCCGTGCTGCTGCGACGTCATCCGTCATGCTCCAACCCTCCAGCGATGAACCGTACGCGGCGGCCCTGTTGAGGGGACCGGCCGTTGGCCGGGACGGTACCAGGCGGGTGACGTGCGGTGACACGGGGATGTGACGCTCGGTGAAGACCGGAGGGCGCCGCGGGGCCGGGACGTCTCAGGGGAGTCCCGGCCCGCTCGCCGCTCAGGCCAGCGTCTGCGCCAGCACCCGCGCCGCCCGCTCCACGTCGGCGAACCCGACGTACAGCGGCGTGAAGCCGAAGCGCAGCACGTCGGGGGCCCGGAAGTCACCGACCACACCCCGCTCGATCAGCCGCTTCATCACGTCACCCGCGTCGTCGCAGCGCAGCGCGATCTGGCTGCCCCGCTCCGCGTGCGCCACCGGCGTCACGCACTCGACCCGGCCCTCGGGCACGTACGCCGCCACGCACTCCAGGAAGAAGTCCGTCAGCGCCAGGGACTTGGCCCGCACCGCCTCGACCGACACCCCGTCCCAGACCTCCAGGGCCGCCTCCAGGGCGAGCATGGAGAGGATGTCCGGTGTGCCGACCCGGCCGCGCAGCGCGCCGGGGGCCGCCTCGAAGTCGCTCCGCATCCCGAACGGCTCGGCGTGCGAGTTCCAGCCGGGCAGCGGCGAGTCGAAGCGGTCCTGCACCTCCCGCCGCACATACAGGTACGCCGGTGAACCGGGCCCGCCGTTCAGGTACTTGTAGGTGCAGCCGACCGCGAGGTCCACGCCGTGCTCGTCCAGCCCGACCGGCAGGGCGCCCGCGCTGTGGCACAGGTCCCAGACGGCGACCGCCCCGGCCTCGTGCGCGGCGGCCGTCAGTCCGGGCAGGTCGTGCAGCCGGCCGGTGCGGTAGTCGACGTGGTTGAGCAGGACGGCGACGGTGCGCTCGCCCAGCGCGCCCGGCACGTCCGCGGGTGCCACGGGCCGCACGGTGCAGCCGGTCATGCGGGCGGCGGACTCGGCGATGTACCCGTCGGTGGGGAAGGTCGTCGCGTCGACGAGCAGCTCGTCACGGCCCTCCCCGGCCATCCGCACCGCGCCCACGAGTGCCTTGAAGACGTTGACGCTGGTGGAGTCGCCCACGACGATCTGCCCGGGCGCCGCCCCCACCAGCGGGGCGATCCGGTCGCCGATCCGCTCGGGCGCCGTCCACCAGCCGCTCTCCTCCCAGGACCGGATGCGCAGCTCGCCCCACTGGCGGCGTACGACGTCCTCCACCCGGCCGGGGACGACGGCGGGCAGCGCTCCGAGTGAGTTGCCGTCGAGGTAGACCACGTCGTCGAGGACGAACTCGGCGCGCTTGCCGGCCAGTTCGTCGACGGCGTCCAGCTTCTGCGCGCGTTCCGCCGGCTCAGACATAGGACCGCGCCGTCCACAGCTCGGGGAACACGTTCTTCTGCGCGCGCTTCTCCAGCCAGGCCACCCCGGCGGAGCCGCCCGTGCCGGTCTTGGCGCCCATCGCGCGGCGGGTGGCGACCAGGTGGTCGTTGCGCCAGCGCCACACCAGCTCGGCTACGTCGCTCAGCGCCTCGCCCAGCCGGGCGACCTCGTCGCTCTCGTCGCCCGAGTAGACAGCCGTCCAGGCCGCCTCCACCTCCGGCGACGGCTCGTAGCGCTTCGAGACGTCGCGCCGCAGCACGGCCTCCGGGATGTCGTGCCCGCGCCGCGCCAGCAGCCGCACGACCTCGTCGTACAGGCTCGGCTCGTGCAGCGCCTTCTCCAGCTCGGCGTGCACGCGCGGTGCGCCCCGGTGCGGGACGAGCATCGACGCGGACTTGTCACCGAGCAGGAACTCCATGCGCCGGTACATCGCCGACTGGAAGCCGGAGCCCTCGCCGAGGGCGCTGCGGTACGAGTTGAACTGGGCCGGCGTGAGCTGGGCGAGCGGCTTCCAGGAGTGGTTGAGCGCCTCCAGCTCGCGGACGGACCTCTTGAGCGCGTGGACGGCGGTCGGGATGTCGTCACCCCGGAGCGCGCCGGCCGCCGTCTCCCACTCGTGGACGATGACGGTGAACCACAGCTCCATCACCTGGGTCGTCACCAGGAAGACCATCTCTCCGGGGTCGTCGGAGAGGGTGTGCTGGAGGTGGGTGAGTACGTCCGCCTTGACGTAGTCCTCGTACGGCGTCGTGCCGTGGAAGTCGAGATGCGGGGTCTCGGGCTCGTGAGCCTCGTGGGACATCGCTGTCTCCTGCGTATAACTCCGGGTAGCGGTCCGCCCCTGCCGAATCCGACACGGGGGCCCCGGTCCCCAGGGGGCATCTTGCGCAATCGTCCTGCGAAACGCAATCGTCCCCCGAAACCGCAAGGCCCGCCTTTCGCGGACGGGCCTCGCGTGCACGGACCGTGCCTCAGCCGAGGACCTGCGCCGCCGTCGGCGAGGAGTCCTTGAGGAACTGGGAGCAGCGCTCGTACTCCTCCTGCTCGCCGATCGCCTGCGCGGCGCGGGCGAGGGCGTGCAGGGCACGCAGGAAGCCGCGGTTCGGCTCGTGCTCCCACGGGACGGGGCCGTGGCCCTTCCAGCCGTTGCGGCGCAGCGCGTCCAGGCCGCGGTGGTAGCCGGTGCGGGCGTACGCGTAGGACTCCACGGCCGCGCCCCGCTCGAACGCCTCGTCGGCGAGCTGCGCCCAGGCGAGCGAGGAGGTGGGGTGAGCACCGGCGACCTCGGCGGGCGCGGCACCCGACGCGAGCATTTCCCGCGGCCCGGGGTCGTCGGGGAGGTGGGTCGGGGGCGGGCCCCCGAGAAGGTTCTCGTGAATGGACATGCCCCAAGTCTGCGCCATACCGCTCGGCCGCGGGCACCGGTCCCGCCGAGGATCGGCCCGGGCACCGGCACCCCGACTCACCCCAGCCGCTTCCGCACCGGCTCCCCCTCCAGCGGCGGCGCCGCCACACCTCCGTGCCGCAGGCACTCCGGCCGCTTGCAGTCCGGCGGCGGCCTGCGCACCACCGCGGCCGCGATCACCGCCCCCGCCACCAGCGCCCCCGCGCACCAGCCCATCGCCTTGTCGAACGCCGTGTCGAAGGCGGCCGGCTCCCGGTACGCCTCCTCCCCCATCCCCGCCAGCAGCGGCAGCGCCGCCACCGCCATCAGGCCCGCCGCCCGGGCCGCCGCGTTGTTGATGCCGCTGGCCAGCCCCGCCCGCACCACGCTGACCGAGCCCAGCACCGTCGCCGTCAGCGGGGCCACCAACGTGACCATGCCAAGACCGAGCACCAGCAGCGCCGGCAGCACATCGGCCACGTACGACGCGTCCGGCCCCACCCGCAGCATCAGCAGCATCCCGGCCGCGCACAGCAGCGGCCCCACGGTCAGCGGGATCCGCGGCCCGATCCGGTCGGCCAGTTCCCCGGAGCGCGCGGACAGCAGCAGCATCAGCACGGTCGTCGGCAGCAGTGCCGTACCGGCGCCGAGGGCGGAGTAGCCCACGACCACCTGGAGCTGGAGCGCGGCGAGGAAGAAGAACCCGCCGAGGGCCGCGTACACGCACAGCGTGACGAGGTTGACGGCCGTGAACTGCCGGGACGCGAAGATGTCCGGCGGCATCATCGGGTCGGGCCGGCGCCGCTCGACGACGACGAACGCGACGGCCGCGGCCAGCCCGGCCACCGCCGAGACCGCCACCACCACCCCGCCCCCGCCGGCCTCGATCAGCGCGTACGTGACCAGCGCGAGCGCCAGCGCCCCCAGCACGGCCCCGAGCACGTCGAACCGCCCGTGCGCCCGCTCTCCCCCACCCGACTCGGGAACGTGCCGCAGCGCGACCGGCACGCACACCAGGGCCACCGGCACGTTCAGCAGGAACACCCACCGCCAGCCGGGGCCGTCCACCAGCCAGCCGCCGACGAACGGCCCGACCGCCGCCCCGATCCCGCCGAAGCCGGACCACAGGCCCACCGCCCGCCCCCGGTCGTCGGGGTGGAAGGACGCCTGGATCAGCGCCAGCGAGCCGGGCGTCAGCAGCGCGCCGCCCACCCCTTGCAGGGCCCGCGCGGCGATCAGCACGCCCGCGTTCGGCGCGATCCCGCACAGCAGCGACGCCGCCGCGAACCACACCACACCGATGACGAACACCTTCCGCCGCCCGAAGCGGTCCCCGAGCGCCCCGCCCAGCAGGATCAGCCCGGCCAGCGTGACCATGTAGGCGTTGACGGTCCACTGCAACGCGGACAGGTTCGCTTCGAGGTCGCGGCCGATGCGCGGCAGGGCGACGTTGACGACGGTCGAGTCCAGCATCGCCATGCTGGAGCCGAGGACGGTGGTGAGCAGGACCCACTTGCCCTGCGGTGAGGCCAACCGGACATCGGGCATGCAGGGAGCATACGGAAGAGCCCGGCACCTCAGGAGGTGCCGGGCTCGACGCGAGCGGAACCGGGACCTACTTGATCTTCGTGCCGGTCGAGCGGAGGTTGCCGCAGGCCTCGACGACACGCGCGGACATGGAGGCCTCGGCCAGCTTGCCCCAGGTGCGCGGGTCGTAGGTCTTCTTGTTGCCGACCTCGCCGTCGACCTTCAGGACACCGTCGTAGTTGCGGAACATGTGGTCCGCGACCGGCCGCGTGAACGCGTACTGGGTGTCGGTGTCGATGTTCATCTTCACGACGCCGTTCTCCAGCGCGGTGCGGATCTCCTCCTCCGTGGAGCCGGAGCCGCCGTGGAAGACGAAGTCGAACGGGGAGCCCTTGCCGAACTTGGCGGCGACGCCCTCGTTCAGCTCCTTCAGCAGCTCGGGGCGCAGGACGACGTTGCCCGGCTTGTACACGCCGTGCACGTTGCCGAAGGACGCGGCGAGCAGGTAGCGGCCCTTCTCGCCCAGGCCGAGGGCCTCGGCGGTGCGGATCGCGTCGTCGACCGTGGTGTAGAGGGAGTCGTTGATCTCGTGGGAGACGCCGTCCTCCTCGCCACCGGTCGGGGTGATCTCCACCTCGAGGATGATCTTCGCGGCGCGGGCCTGCTCCAGCAGCTCCTGCGCGATGGAGAGGTTGTCGGCGAGGGTCTCGGCGGAGCCGTCCCACATGTGCGACTGGAACAGCGGGTTCAGACCTGCCTCGACGCGCTTCTGGGAGAGCGCCAGGAGCGGACGTACGTACCCGTCGAGCTTGTCCTTGGGGCAGTGGTCGGTGTGCAGCGCGATGTTCACCGGGTACTTCTCGGCGACGATGTGCGCGAACTCGGCCAGGGCGACGGCGCCGGTGACCATGTCCTTGCTGTACTGACCGCCCAGGAACTCGGCGCCACCCGTGGAGATCTGGACGATGCCGTCGCTCTCCGCCTCAGCGAAACCGCGCAGGGCCGCGTGCAGGGTCTGGGTGGAGGTCACGTTGATGGCCGGGTAGGCGAACTTTCCTGCCTTCGCCCGGTCCAGCATCTCGTTGTAGACCTCGGGAGTTGCGATGGGCATGCGTCCGCTCCTTGTATCTGCGGGTTGACGTACTGCTGTGTCTAACGGCCCTGACCTAGACCTTGGGGTGCGACGTCATCGTCGGCCCCATCTTTCCAGACTTGGCCGGAAGGTCCAGGCCACCGTCCACGCCCTGGTCGGTCCCCGGTCAGTCGAGGCCCAGCTCGTCCTTCGAGAAGGCGAAGAGATACGGCACCCCCGCGCCCTCCTGGATCTTCTCCGCGGCGCCGGTCGCCCGGTCGACGATGGTCGCGACGGCGACGACCTCGGCCCCGGCCTCGCGCACGGCCTCGACGGCGGTCAGCGGGGAGCCGCCGGTGGTGGAGGTGTCCTCGACGACCAGCACGCGGCGGCCCGCGATGTCCGGGCCCTCGACGCGGCGCTGCAGGCCGTGCGCCTTGGCGGCCTTGCGCACGACGAAGGCGTCCAGGCGCTTCCCGCGCGCGGCGGCCGCATGCAGCATGGCGGCGGCGACCGGGTCGGCGCCCATGGTGAGCCCGCCGACCGCGTCGAACTCCAGCTCGGCGGTCAGGTCCAGCAGCACCTGCCCGACCAGCGGGGCGGCCTCCCCGTCGAGGGTGACGCGCCGGAGGTCGACGTAGTAGTCGGCCTCGAGACCCGACGACAGGGTCACCTTGCCGTGCACCACGGCCTTGTCCTTGATCTGCTGCAGCAGCGCGCCGCGAGTGTCCGTCATGCCGCCCAGCTTAGAGGCGGCGCCAGCTCCAGGTCGTGGCGGCCTCCAGCGGCTCCAGGGGCGTGACCAGGTGCGGCAGGGTGTTGAGACCGTTGGGCGGGCCGGTCTGCGGCTCCACGCACACGGCCTCCTGCTGCTCGTCGTAGACGACGACCCACTCCTCGCCGCTGGTCACCTTCAGCTCCAGCTGACCGGGCCACGTCAGGGTCGCCTCGACGCCGCCGGGCATGCCGAAGCAGTCGTCCCAGGGGCCGGGCTCGGGGGCGAGGCGGTTGCCGGTGGGCAGATGGTCGTCGCCGCGCTCCTCCTGCCAGGCGGGGTCGAAGTCGAGGGTGACGTCCTGGCCGCCGAGGTTCCGGTTGAACCAGGGGTGCCAGCCGATCTGCGCCGGGAAGGACGAGTCGTACGTCTCGACGGACATGGTCAGCGTCAGCGTGTCCTCGGTGAGGGCGACGATCTGCGTGACGAGGCCCTTGTGGGGCCAGGGGTCGACGAGCTCGCAGGTGAGGACGGCCTCGTCGGCGCTGGTCCGGGCGGTGCGCCAGACCCTGTCGCGGACGGTGCCGTGGATGGCGTGGGGCGGGGCGTTCAGCGGCAGCTGCCGCACCTCGGCGCCGTCCAGGAACCGTCCGTCCCGGATCCGGCCGCACCAGGGCACCATCGGGAAGCAGCCGAAGCGCTCACCCTGGCGCAGCAGTTCGACGCCACCGATCCGCAGTCCTCCGACCCGGCCGCCGTTGCCCGGCTGCACGGTCACCTCCGCGTCACCCGCGGTCAGCGTGATGTCTTCGTCACTCACGGGACGACCCTACTGCGGTGATCAAGAGGGCCTCACCGGTCGCGCGCCGCTTCGGCCCCCCTGTGCCCGGGGCAGGGCGGTCCGGTCCGGCCGCCGCGTGATTCAGCGTCGTCTGCGCAGGGCCCGGACCGCCACGATGGCCGACGCCAGGGCGAGAGCCGCCGCGGGGGCCGCCCAGCGCAGCGGGGCCGGGGCCGTCACGGTCTGGGGCGCGGGCACGGGGGCGTACCGGCCGCGCGGCGGGGCGTGGTCGACCTCCTCGGCACTGCGTCCGATCATGGTCCGTCGCGCGTGCGCCGCCTCGGCGATGTCGTCGTCCTCGTCGATGTCGTCGTCCTCGTCGTCCTCGTCGTCCACGGGTCCCAGAGAGGAGGGCGGGGCGTCGGCGCCGAAGCCGGAGGGACGCCCGGGGGCCGGGGGTTCCTCGGTGAGCCCAGGGTCGGAGGGCGCCTCCGCGCTCCCGTCGGCCCCGGACGGGGGTGGTGCCTCGTCGTCCGCGTCGGGCGTCGTCTCGCGGTCCGTCGTCGCCCGCGGTTCGAAGTCCTGTGCGGCGGGGGACGTGGTGGTCTCCGGCGCCGCTGCGGCCAGCTGCTCCGCGAAACGGTTCAGCAGCCGGGTGACCGCTCCCTCCACCGCGTCCGCCGGGAGGTCGTTGATCCGTCCGTCCGCGGTGGCCGTGCCGTCGTACACGACGGTGCAGCCGTCCTCCGCCTCGCGCAGGGTGATCCGCAGGGCGAGCGTGACCGAGCCGCTGCCGCGCGACTCCTCCGCCTCGCCCTCGACGGCGTACGCGCCCTCGCGCCGGGACACCCGCAGGGCACCGCGGTAGGTGACGGAGTGGCTGCCGACGCGGATCTTCAACCGCCCGGCGACGGGCTCGGCGCCTGCGTCCTGCTGGAGCCCTGGAACGGCCCGGGCGACCCGCGCCGGGTCGTCCAGCACCTCCCTCAGCCGCTCGGCCGGAACCGGAACGAACACCTCGTGCTCCATGTCGACGGACTCTACCCAGCACGGCGCGGAACGCACCCCCGGCTGAGGGATTCGCCCCCCGATCCACACCCGCCAGGCGTATCCTCCCGGTCCGCCGGACGGGTCCCGCCGGGGGGCCCTGCGCGGACGGCCCCCCCCTCAGTAACGCGGGTGCACCAGCGTCGACGCCGGCAGGCCCGCGATCCGCGTCCTGCGCGCCGCCCGTTCCCCCGCGGTCAGGGACGCCTCCGTGAGGACGCGGGGCCGCGGGCCGTCCGGGTCGAGCCGCAGCCGCGGGTCCGTGCGGGCGGCCAGGACGAAACCCCAGTCGCGGGGCGCCCGGGACCGGTCGGCGGGGGTGCGGTCGGGCCCGGCGGCGAAACCGGCGTGGCGGCCGCCCGTGCCGTACGGGGCGGTGCGGAAACCGGCCGCGCGCAGGGTCGCCTCGACCGTCCAGTACACCCGGGGGCCGGCCGCGACCGGCCCGGCGTGCACCACGAGCCGTCCGCCGGGGGCCAGCACACGCCGCGCGAGGCCGTAGAACTCCTGCGAGTACAGCTTCGTGCTCGCCGTGATCCCCGGGTCCGGCAGGTCCGAGACGACCACGTCGTACGTCGCCCGAGGCGCTCCGCGCAGCCAGCCGAAGGCGTCCTCGGTCGTCACGTGCACCCGTGGGTCGCCGAACGCGTGCCGGTTGAGCGCGGACAGGGCCGGGTCGGTGCGGGCCAGGCGGATCACCTCGGCGTCGATCTCGACGACGTCGACCCGGTCCACTCCGGGATGGTGCAGCACCTCGCGGGTGGCCAGACCGTCCCCGCCGCCGAGGACCAGCACGCGCGCGTGCGGCCCGCTCATCGCGGGGTGGACGAGGGCCTCGTGGTAGCGCAGCTCGTCGCGTCCGCTGACCCGCAGGCGGCCGTCGAGGAACAGGTCCAGGGGCCGCCCGTGCGTGCCGCCGGTGAGGACGACCTCCTGCACCTCGGTCCGGAGCGCCACGCGGACGTCGTCGCCGTAGACGGCCTGCCGCGCGGCCCGTTCGAAGTCGTCGACGAGGACGGCGGCCGCGGCGAGGACCGCGAGGACGAGGGCGTTGCCGACCAGCAGCAGCCAGCGGGCGCGCCGGGTCAGGTCACGGCGGAACAGGCCGAGCACCAGCGCGCCGCCGACGACCGCGTTGACCGCGCCGGTGAGCAGCGCGCCGGTCAACTGCCCGAGGAACGGCAGCAGAAGGAAGGGAAAGGCGAGGCCGCCGACGAGGGCGCCGACGTAGTCGGCGGCGGACAGGTCGGCGACCGCGCCGC
The DNA here is from genome assembly GCF_042899705.1 of Streptomyces sp. NPDC013187. NCBI lineage: Bacteria > Bacillati > Actinomycetota > Actinomycetes > Kitasatosporales > Streptomycetaceae > Streptomyces > Streptomyces sp. NPDC013187. The sequence continues at coordinate 89,948 of NZ_JBIBAF010000001.1, forward strand.
CCGCGTCCTGGCGGCGGATCCGCTGGATCAGCTCCATCAGCAACGGGACTTCGGCGCCGATGAGCAGTCCGGTGGCCAGGGAGAAGGCGACCAGCAGACAGCGCGGCCCGTTGGCCCACATCCCGCCCCAGTCGCCGGTCCAGGCGAACACGGCGTACAGGGCCATCGCGCTGCACCCGCCGACGAGCGCGAGGGCGGCCTCGACGGCACCGAAACCGGCCGCGGCGAGCGGGCGCAGCCGTTTCGCGGCGAGGGAGCCGATGCCCATGGCGAAGACCATGACGGAGAGCACGACGGACGCCTGGGTGACGGAGTCGCCCATCAAGTACGAGGCCAGCGCGACGAGTTCCAGTTCGTACACGAGTCCGCAGGCCGCGCAGACGAACACGCCCGCGAGGACCAGGAACCGTCCGGTGCCGGGCCGCACGGGCAGTCGCGCCGGGGCGGCGGGGCCGCCCGGGGCGCTCCAGGGCGGCGGGCAACCGGGCGGGGCGGGCGCGTGCGGCTCGATCACGCTGCGACGTTACGTCACGTCTCGACTGCGGTTCGTCACCCACACGTGTGGTGCTGGTTTGCAGGGGCCGGGCATCGGCACGGGATTCGGTTCGCCGCATGCGGTTCGGCGGGCCGGGTGCCGGTCGGCCGCCGGGTGCCGGGGTCGCCGTCGCGCCGGGGTCGCCGTGGCGCCGAGGTCGCCGTCGCGCCGGGGTCACCGCCGCGTCGGGGTCGCCGTCGCGTCGGGGTCAGTCGACGAGCACCGCCGCCGGTACGCGGACGCCCACCTTCGTGCGGGTCGCCACCAACTGCCCGTCCTGGGGGTAGGCGTGCCACGTCCGCCAGTGCACCTGGCCCTCGTGGTACTGGGCGAGCAGGGCCGTGAAGGCGTAGGGGCTGCCGGGGAAGACACCTGCGAGGCCGTGCGGATGGTCGGAGACGAGGGCCAGCAACTCCTGGGCACGGCCCGCGAAGGAGCCGGGCGAGAGGACCTCGACGCGCGCCGCGAACTCGTACTCCCAGTCGTCCACCCGCTTGGCGACGCCGAGCGGAAGCGGGGTGCTGCTGCCCGCGATGCACGCCACCGTCTCCGAGCAGATGCCCCGCTCCTCCTCCAGCAGGACCTGGTGGGACGCGCCGAGGAGCCGCAACTGCAGTTTGGTGTCCGCCAGTTCGAGGTCGAGCGCGGCCAGTGCGGGAAGCGGCTCACGCCCCAGGGCCCACGCGAGATCGGCCGCGCGCGTGTCGGTGTAGGAGGTGTTCAGGGTCGTGAGCATGGATCGGCTCCGCAAGCACACAAGGAGAGGGAGAGGGGTCCGCTGCGCCCCGGTGGCACGGCACCGGGGGATGTCGGCCCGAGGCAGCCCGGTCGGCCGGTTCAAGGAAGGTGTCCGCAGATCGCCCGAGGGGCTGCGTCGGTGGCTTAGAGGGAATCATGAACAGTGGCGCCGTCACAGCGTTTTTACCCAAGTTCGTAGGGTTTCCATCCCTCAGAGGGCTCCACAGCTCAACTGTTCAACCACGGCGTGCGCCGGTGCCGGGGAGGCGTGCGCCGGTGCGCCGTGGCACACGCCCGCGGCCGGGCGCAGGGGGTGCCCGGGATTCCGGGAGATCCCGAAATGGCCGTTCATGACCCGCAGTTGCCCGAGCCGCACCGGGCCGGGCGCGAGTTGTCCTACAGACATGGGACGTCGCGGTCGGCCGCCCGAAGTCCCCCGACAGTCATTCGACGGGTCGTCCGTCCGGGACCCTCTGCCCCCTGTCCCCCTGTCCCTCTTTCCCCCTGACCCCTGGCCCCTGGCCCCTGGCCCCTGGCCCCTGGCCCCTGGCCCCTGGCCCCTGGCATGACAACGCGGGGCCCGCCCCAGTGCGGACCCCGCGTTCGGTGGTCGCGGCTCCCCCGTCGTGAGACGGCCGACGTCAGTCAGCTGCCTCCGCCACCGCAGCCACCGCCACCACCCCCGCAGGACGACCCGCCTCCGCAGGACGAGCCGCCGCCGCAGGAGTGTCCCCCGTGGTGTCCGCCGCCGGACGAGCCGGAGTCTCCCCCGCCCGCCCACCAGCTGTTGTTGTTGCTGCTCGAACCGGTGGACGCCCACGCCCCCCGACGCGTCGTCCCCCGGGAACCGCCCCTACGGGCCTTGGAGACCAGCGCCCCGACCAGGACGACTCCGACCACCGCCAGGATGATGCCGACGATCATGGCGTCACCCTCCTTCCATGTCCCCCGAAGCGGCCCCCCGTGGGCGCCTCGCTCTTGCGTGAGGCGGTGATGCCCTCCCCGCTCCCGGCCCAACACAGAGTTGAGGAACTCCAGAGCTTCGGCGCAGGATGACCGCCATGACCTCCAGCGCGCGCCCCCTCCTGAACCGTCGGCTCGCCGAGTTCGGGACGACGATCTTCGCCGAGATGTCCGCCCTGGCCCTGAGCACCGGCGCCATCAACCTCGGGCAGGGCTTCCCCGACACCGACGGCCCCGAGGAGATCCGGGAGGCCGCCGTACGGGCCCTGCGGGACGGCCGCGGTAACCAGTACCCGCCGGGCCCGGGCGTCCCCGAGCTGCGCACCGCGATCACCGCCCACCAGCAGCGCCGCTACGGACTGTCCTACGACCCCGACACGGAGGTCCTGGTCACCGCGGGTGCCACGGAGGCCATCGCCGCCGCCCTGCTGGCCCTGGTGGAGCCCGGCGACGAGGTGATCGCCTTCGAGCCGTACTACGACTCCTACGCGGCGTGCATCGCGATGGCCGGCGGGCTCCGGGTGCCGGTCACCCTGCGGGCGCAGGAGGACGAGGGCCGGTTCCGGCTCGACCTCGACGAGCTGCGCGACGCCGTCACCGACCGCACCCGCCTGCTGCTGATCAACACCCCGCACAACCCGACCGGCACGGTCCTCACCCGCGAGGAGCTGGCCGCGATCGCCCAGCTGGCCGTGGAGCGCGATCTGCTGGTGGTGACGGACGAGGTGTACGAGCACCTGGTCTTCGACGACGCCGAGCACGTGCCGCTGGCGACGTTCCCGGGGATGCGGGAGCGCACGGTCACCATTTCGAGCAGCGGGAAGACCTTCTCGTTCACGGGCTGGAAGGTCGGCTGGCTGACGGCGGCCCCGGAGCTGGTCACGGCCGTGCGCTCGGCGAAGCAGTACCTGACGTACGTCTCGGCCGGTCCGTTCCAGTACGCGATCGCCGAGGCGCTCTCGCTGCCCGAGTCGTACTTCACGGACTTCCGCGCCGACATGCTGGCCAAGCGGAACCTGCTGGCGGCGGGCCTGGAGGAGGCCGGCTTCCGGGTCTTCCGGCCCTCGGGCACGTACTTCATCACCACCGACATCCGCCCCCTCGGCGAAACGGACGGCTTCGCCTTCTGCCGCGCCCTGCCCCAGCGCACGGGCCTGGTCGCCATCCCCAACGCCGTCTTCTACGACCACCGCCAGGAGGGCGCCCCCTTCGTCCGGTTCGCCTTCTGCAAACGCACGGGGGTGCTGGAGGAGGCGACGGAACGGCTCCGCGAGGCGTTCACTCGCTGACCGCCGCAGCACGTCCCTCTTTGCCTGCTGTCCCGCCACGGAACTCTCGTGCCGGGAACCGCGCGTGACGGCCGTCATTCTGCCGCTTGCCACACCACAGGCATCGACGTACAGTTTCTTGTACGTCAAGGAGGGTTGATCGTGAAGACCATGAGCTATTCCGAGTCGCGCGCGCGGTACGCCGAGGTGCTCAACTCCGTCACCGACGACCGCGAAGAGGTCGTCATCACCCGGGCCGGACACGAGCCGGTCGTCATAGTCTCCCTCGAGGACTACGAGTCCCTGAAGGAGACGGCGTACCTGCTGCGGAGCCCGGCCAACGCGCGACGCCTGCTCGCATCCATCGACGAGCTGGAGAGCGGCGGCGGCACCGTACGTGAGCTGGCGACCGACGAGTAGGGCCGCAAGTTGAAGATCACCTTCTCCTCCCGTGCCTGGGAGGACTATCTGTGGTGGCAGCTTCAGGACCGGAAGATCCTGAAGCGCATCAACACGCTCATCGCGGACATCGCCCGTAACGGCAACGAGGGGATCGGCAAACCGGAACCGCTCAAGCACGGATTCCAGGGCTACTGGTCGCGCCGTGTCAACGACGAGCACCGGCTGATCTACAAGGCCACCGAGGACGGTGTCCTGATCGCACAGTGCCGCTACCACTACGAAAGCTGACAGGACTCAAGGACCGAGCACAGACCCTGCCGGTCCCGGTATCACACGGTGATCATCACGAGTGAGTGTGTGAACACGGCGTCGGCTGGGTGACGGCGGCCCCGGAGCTGGTCACGGCGGTGCGCTCGGCGAAGCAGTACCCGACGTACGTCTCGGCCGGTCCGTTCCGGTACGCGATCGCCGAGGCGCTCTCGCTGCCCGAGTCGTACTTCACGGACTTCCGCGCCGACATGCTGGGACCTCGTGCGGAAGTCGCCGGCTGCCGTGGTGTCCCGTCCGAAGCGCGCCGCATGATCGGATGACAGGTTCTTCAAAGGTTCTTCATCACCTCCGGCCTACGGTCGCAAGGCCCGCCGCGCCCGTGGTCGGGCGCGACGGAGGCGGGAGAACCGATGAGGACGAACCGGGTGCTGATGGCCGTGGTGACGGCGTCGGTCATGGCGATCACCCTGGCCGGCTGCGGGGGCGAGGGCGACACCCCGAAGGTCCCGACCGCGGGCGGCGACAAGGCGTCCGGCAAGACGACCGCGCCGAGTGGCGGCGACGACGTGGCCGCGTATGTGAACGCCCAGCGCGAGTGGGTGAACTGTCTGCGGAAGAACGGGGTCGACGCCCCCGACCCGGACGCCAAGGGGCAGGTCGACTTCGGCGACAACGCGGCGCTGAAGAAGAACACGAAGTTCCTGGACGCCTCCGAGAAGTGCGCCTCGCTCAAGGCGGCCGTCCCCGAGGGCCTCGAGAACGCCAACCAGCCCAAGCTCACCCCAGAGCAGATCAAGGTCAAGCGCGACTACGCCGACTGCATGCAGAAGAACGGCGCCCCCGACTTCCCCGATCCCGGCCCCGACGGGACCGCGCAGGGCTCCGAGTGGAACCAGACGTCGGCGGGAGCCAAGCGTGCCACCCGTGTCTGCGCTCCGATCATCGGTGACCCGGCGGACCAGCCCGCGGGCAAGGGCTGATGACGGCGGAGACGGTCGTGCAGACCGATCACGAGCACGGGGCGGCTCCCGCGCCGCCGCCGCGCGGTCGGCGCGGACGGCGAACGGTCCTGGTGGCGTCGGCTCTGGTCGTCGTGGCGGCGGTCGCCGTGGTCGGTGCGCTCGGCCTCGGCGGGGGCGGGGCGGAGGAGGGCTCCTCCGCCCCGCCCCGCTCGGGCTCCACCGTCCCGGTCAGCCGGACCACACTGACCGAACGCACCACGGTTGACGGCCAGTTGGGCTACGGCACCGAGATACCGCTGCCGGTCAAGGCGACGGGCACCGTGACCTGGCTGCCCGCGGAGGGCACGACCGTGAAGCGCGGCGGCATTCTGCTGCGCGTCGACGACCGGCCGGTGGTGCTGCTGTACGGGACGCTGCCGATGTACCGGGAGCTGGGCCTGACCGCGGGCGCCCGGCAAGGCATCCGGCAGGACGCCCAGCAGGAGACCGGGGCCGAGGGGGACGCCCGGGACTCCGGTGACCAGGGCCGCACGGACGAGCCCCCCGGGGCTCCGGACCCCTCCGGATCGCCGACGTCGGGCGGCGCCGGGGCCGGGGCCGGAGGGACAGGGGGCACGCTGCGTGGGATGGACGTCCTGCAGTTCGAGAGCAATCTCGCCGCTCTCGGCTACACCGGCTTCACCGTCGACGAGGAGTTCACCGGCCTCACCGCCCGCGCGGTCAAGCGCTGGCAGAAATCCCTCGGACTTCCCCAGACCGGCACGGTCGGCATCGGGGACGTCGTCTACTCCGCCGGCAAGGTACGGATCGGCCACGCGGGTGTCCGGCTCGGTTCGCCGGCCACCGACGACGTCCTCACGTACACCGGTACGTCTCGGAAGGTCGTCGTCAACGCCTCGGCGGCGGAGGACTCCTGGGCCGTGCGCGGTGCCACCGTCACGATCGGGCTGCCCGACGGGAAATCGGTGAAGGGCGAGGTGGCCTCGGTGGGGAAGAGCGCGACCGCGCCCGAGGGAGGAGGCGGGGAGGAGGGTGGCTCCGCGGCACCGACGGTTCCGGTGACCATCACCATCGAGGACCAGAAATCCGTGGGACGGCTGGAGAGCGCGCCGGTCACCGTCGAGTACGTGGGGCGGGAACGGGCGGACGTCCTCACCGTCCCGGTCGCCGCGCTGGTCGCCCTGGCCGAGGGCGGCCACGGCCTGGAGACCGCGGACGGCCGGTTCGTCGCGGTGAGGACCGGGCTCTTCGCGGACGGCCGGGTGGAAGTGAGCGGGAGCGCGGTTCGCGAGGGCATGAAGGTGAGGATCCCGGAGTGAGCGGAGCGTCGGCGGTCGTGGAGTTCGACGGGGTCTCCAAGACGTACCCCGGTGGTGTGGCGGCGGTACGGGACGTGACCTTGCGCATCGGGCGCGGCGAACTCGTCGCGGTCGTCGGCCCGTCGGGCTCGGGCAAGTCCAGCATGCTGAACCTCATGGGCAGCCTCGACCGGCCCTCCGCCGGGCGGGTGCTGGTCGACGGCCACGACGTGGCGAAGCTGACGGACCGTGAGGTGTCAGCGCTGCGGGCCACCCGGATCGGCTTCGTCTTCCAGCAGTTCCATCTGGCGGTAGGGGTTCCGGTCCTGGACTCCGTGGCCGACGGGCTGCTGTACGCCGGAGTACCGCCGCGCCGCCGCCGGGCCGCGGCGGCGGTGGCGCTGGAACGGGTCGGCCTCAGCCACCGCGTCCACCACCTCCCGCACCAGTTGTCCGGCGGCGAGCGCCAGCGGGTGGCGGTGGCCCGGGCGGTGATCGGCGAACCGGCGGTCCTGCTGGCGGACGAGCCGACCGGCAACCTGGACTCCGCTTCCGGGGAGGCCGTACTCGGTCTGCTGCGCGAGCTGAACGCCGCCGGGACCACGGTCGTGATCATCACCCACGACCGGGAGATCGCGGCCGAGCTGCCCCGCCGTATCGAGATGCGCGACGGCCGCGTGGTGGCGGACACCGCGACCCACACCGCGACCCACACCGCGACCGACGCCGCGCCGAACGAGGCGGTCCGATGACCGACGTCACGACGAACGACCCGCCCATGGACGGCGCCCCGCCGACCCTGCCGTCCGGCGCCCGCAGGGGCGGCGGACGTGGCCGCGGACGAGGGAGCGATGACGTCGGTGGCAAGGGCGGCCGGCTGCGGGCCGCCCGCCTCGGTCCTCAGGACATCGTGCGGCTCGGCGGGACCGGGCTGCGGACTCGTCCCCTGCGGATCTTCCTCTCCGCGCTCGGGATCGCGATCGGCGTCGCCGCCATGATCGCGGTGGTCGGCATCTCCGGCTCCGGCCGGGCGGAGGTGGACCGCCGACTCGACGCGCTCGGCACCAACCTGCTGCGGGTCGCCCCCGGCGACTCACTCGACGGCACCGAAGCCAAGCTGCCCCACGAGGCCGTCCCGATGATCGGCCGCATCCCGCCCGTGCAGCAGGTCGCCGCCACCGGCGCGACCGACGCGCACGTCTACCGCAATGAGCACATCGCCATCGGGCGCACCGGCTCCCTCGAGGTCCTCGCGGCCGACAGGCGCCTGCTCCCGGCCGTCGGCGGCCACGTCCGCCGGGGCCGCTGGCTGGATTCCGCGACCGAGCGGTACCCGGCGGTCGTGCTCGGCTCCACGGCCGCGGGCCGGCTCGACGTGTACACGCCGGGGACCCGGGTCTGGCTCGGCGACCGCTGGTTCTCCCTCGTCGGCGTCCTCGATCCCGTACCGCTCGCGCCGGAGCTCGACAGCGCGGCGCTGGTCGGCTGGCCGGCGGCCCGGACGTATCTGCGCTTCGACGGCCATCCGTCGACGGTCTACGTCCGCGCCGAGGACAGCCAGATCGCGGAGGTACGGTCCGTGCTGCCGGCCACGGCGTACCCCGAGAAGCCGGGACAGGTCCGCATCTCCCGGCCCTCCGACGCGCTCGCCGCCCGCGAGGCCACCGAGTCGGCGCTCACCGGGCTGCTGCTCGGCCTCGGTGGCGTGGCGCTGCTCGTCGGTGGCGTCGGGGTCGGCAACACGATGGTCATCTCGGTGCTGGAGCGGCGCCCCGAGATCGGCCTGCGCCGGGCACTGGGGGCGACCCGCGGCCAGATCCGGACCCAGTTCGTGACGGAGTCGCTGCTGCTGTCGCTCATCGGCGGCCTCGGCGGGACGGTGCTGGGGACGGTGATCACGGCGGCCTACGCCCTCAGCCGCGACTGGCCGACGGTGGTCCCGGTGTGGGCGAGTGCGGCGGGGATCGGCTGCACTCTGGTCATCGGCATGATCGCCGGACTGTATCCGGCGGTACGGGCGAGCCGGCTGTCACCGACGGAGGCCCTGTCCGGCTCCTGAGCGGCCCGTCCGTCGTACGGGTCAGGGGCGGCCTCGGCGAGACCGCCCCTGACGCACCATCAGTCCTGCTTGCCCGGCACTCCTGCGGGAGTGCCGGGAAGCTCACTAGAAGCCGCAGTAGACGAGGCTGCCGCCGTCGCTCAGCAGGTCGTCGCGGACCCAGCCGGACGTACCGGTGGTGTCGTTCCGGAGGTACGTCCAGGTCTCGTTGGTGTTGCCGATGCGCGTGTAACAGTGGTAGTCGAGGCGGTGGGTGTTGTAGGCGATGCCGTTGCTGGCGCAGTTGGTGCTGGATCCGCTTCTCTCGTTGGCGCCGTTGGCCGTCCTGTTCCAGGCGCTGCTGTCCATGTCGGAGGCGGTCCTGCCGCAGGATGCGGCCGCGGTGGCCGGGGTGGAGAGGGCGAGCGGGACGGCCATGGCCACCGCCGCCAGGGCGGGTACGACAGCCGCGATTCGACGCTTCACTTGTGAACCCCCATGAATGCGTTCTCCGTCGGCACTGCTTCCCCGGGCCGTTGGACGGCACCTGAGCGAAACAGCGACCACTGCATCAATCGGTATGCAAGTGGCGTCAGTACGATCACAGTCACAAAGCTGCTGAAGAAATCATTCCGTCCTCAACCGTCCAATTACTGCCCATGAGAGACCGAAAACACCGGAAGAGGAAATGCGCCATTCCACAGTCCTTTCGGCCGGAAGCGCCCCCTTGACGAATATCGGAGTCCCGTTGAGCACACACGTCCCGGCAGAGGGGCGGGGTGGCACGCGATGAGCTTCCGGCTTCGGGTGCTCGGCCTGCTGATGCTGGTCGCGATGGCTGCCACCGCCGCCACCGGCTGGCTGACCCTGCGTCAGGCGAACCGCCAGGTCCAGGAGAGTGTCACCGCGGGACGGCAGGAGGTCTCCCGGATCACCGGCGACCTCCGCGCGTACGGGTTAGCGCACAGCACCTGGGAAGGCCTCTCGCCGACGGTGAGCCGCCTGGCCAAGGACACCGGCCAGCGCATCCGGGTCGCCACCGAGAACGACGTTCTGCTCGCCGATTCCGACGCGCTCGAGGGCCGTGCCCCCCGCCCGGTGAGCAACCAGCCGCCCGTGCTGGTCGATCCGCGTCCCCTCCTGCGGATCCCCGCGCGCCAGCTGCCGCGGACCTCGATGAAGCTGACGGCGACCGCGATCGCCCAGTACCGCGCCGAAGCGGTGTACGCGGCCTGTCTGACCCGGGCGGGGGCCGAGGTGACGGCCCGGCCGGACGACACCGGCGTGCCGCGGATCAGCACAGAGCGCCGGCCGGAACGGTGCGAGGAACCGAAAGGCGAACCGGACCCGCAGACTCCGCAGGACCTCGAGGTGATCCGGACATGCGAGTCGGAGCAGCAGTTCACCACCTGTCTGCAGCGGGTGTTCAACGAGCGCGTGGGCTCCGCCGCCCCGCCACGCCTGGTGATCCGTCTCGGCGTCCGGGACGAGTCGCCGCCCACCCTGGCCGCGGCCCCCACGATGGCCGTCGCGGGCGGCGTCGCCCTCGCAGCCGTGCTCGGCGCCCTGCTCCTGAGCCGGGCGGTGCTGCGCCCGGTCCGTGCCATGACCCTGGCCGCCGGGGGGCTGGGCGAGGGAGACCTGGGGCGGCGGGTGCCCGTCTCCGGCCGGGACGAGATCGCCCAACTCGGCCGTGCCTTCAACCGGATGGCGGAATCCATACAGGCCGGCGAGGAACGCCAGCGCCGCCTCACCGGTGACATCGCCCACGAGCTGCGCACTCCGCTGGCCAATCTGCGCGGCTATCTGGAGGCCCTGCGGGACGGCGTCGTCGAGCCGACCCCGGAGCTGCTCGATTCCCTCCACGAGGAGGCACTGCTGCAGCAGCGGATCGTCGACGACCTGCAGGATCTCGCGCTGGCCGAGGCCGGTGCGCTCACCTACCACCGGGTGGGCGTCGACCTGCGCGAGCTCCTCGAAGCCGCCGGCACGGCTCACCGTGCCCAGGCCGACGCGGCAGGTGTCGCGCTGCGGCTGGATGCGCCGCGGCCGGTGGACGTCGTCGCCGACGCCGACCGACTGCGCCAGGTCGTCGGCAATCTGGTCGGCAACGCGCTGAGGGCCACGGCACCGGGCGGCACGGTGACACTGGCCCTGGGCCGGCACGGCGATCTCGCGTTCCTTCAGGTGCGGGACACCGGAAAGGGCATACCCGCCGAGGACCTGCCGCATCTCTTCGACCGCTTCTGGCGGGCGGACGCGGCACGGGGCCGCGCCACCGGAGGAAGCGGCCTGGGGCTGTCCATCGCCCGCCAGATCGTGACCGACCACCAGGGGACGATCGCCGTGGAGAGCACCGTCGGCGTCGGCACGACCTTCACCGTCACGCTCGCCGCGACCGGGCCGTCGGCCGACGCCGGCTGATCGACCCGGTCAGGACCCCGCGTGCGCCTGGCCGGGCGCCGAGCCGTCCACCAGGCGGTACCCCCGGCCGTACACGGTCTCCAGATGACGCGGCCGGGCGGGGTCGTCCCCCAGCTTCCGGCGCAGGTTGCGCACATGGGCGTCCACCGTGCGCTCGAGTACGTCGCTGTCGAAGCCGAAGGCGCGCTCGATGATCCGGGCCCGGGTGAACACCCGGCCCGGCTCGCGGGCCAGAGCCTCCAGTATCGAGAACTCCTTGGAGGTCAGCGCCACCGGACGGCCTGCCACCCGGACCTCGAAGCGGGCGGTGTCCAGTTCGACCGCGCCGACCCGCAGCACCTCGCTCCCGGCCGCGCCGCCTTTCCTGGAGCGCCGCAACAGCGCCCGTACGCGCGCGGTGAGTTCGCGGGGACTGTACGGCTTGGTGAGGTAGTCGTCGGCCCCCAGGTCGAGACCGAGGAGCATGTCCTCCTCGGTACTGCGCGCGGTCAGCAGCAGAATCGGCACCTCGTGGCCCTCGGCACGCAGAATGCGGCAGACGTCGAGTCCGTCGACGAGCGGCAGCATCACATCGAGAACGATGAGATCCGGACCCGTCGAACGCGCCCGTTCCAGCGCTGCCCGGCCGTCGGCCACGACCTGCACCGCGTTGCCTTCCCGTTCCAGGTAAATCCGGATGAGACGAGATTGTTTTTCGTCATCTTCGGCGATCAGGATGCGCGCGCTCAACGATTCTCCTCAGCGAGGCCCTGCACGATTCCAGCGCCGTTGATATCAACGCCCCTCCGGAATTCCCACCTCCGGAAAATTCCGGGCCGACCGCACTCGCTGCACGGTACCGCGGACCATCCTTCGGTGTGGGCGGCATCCGGGGTGGTGATCGGCCCTCGTCAGTCGCGGAAGGGGCCCGGCGACCGGCCCGGGGTCACTCGTCGGTCAGGTGCCAGCCCTGGAGGCCGGGCTGGGACAGGATGTCCGTGGCGGTACGGGTGGCTTCGGACCTGGTGGTGCCCGGCGGGGCCGTCAGGTGGAGGCGGGCGAGATTCTCCTCGAACCCGCCGACCTCGGCATGCCATCCGGCCGGGAGGAGGGAGACGAAACGGATCGCTGCCGTCTCCGGCGGCGCCCCGGACGGGCCGGTGATCGACACCTGATGGGGGGAGTTCATGGACAGCTCCGCAGAGGAAGAGGACGGATGTCGGTGAGGCAGGCCGTCTTCCCACGCACGTGGGAACCATGGGCCGATGGGGAGCCCGTGCCCCTGCCCGGGGCCGGCGCGGCAGGGCCGGCCCCGGACACGGAGCGGGCCGGTCAGTCGGAGGAGCCGCCCTTGGCGAGCCGGGCGACCAGCACGAGGATCGCTACGGCGACGGCCGCGCCGACGCCGTAGCGGACGCCGTCGGCGGCGTCGCTGGCGAACAGCACCACCTCCACGCAGGCGAGCACGGCCAGAAGGGCGGCGAGGGAGGTGGTGGAACGGGAGGCGGTCATCGGATTTCCTTCCGGTGGGGGGTCGGGTTTTCTGCTGTGCCGGCGTGTGCGACCGGCGGTTCTGCTGGTACGGGAACGTCAGTCCGTCAGCTTCATGGCCTGGCGGAACGAGAGCTTGCGGTCGGTCTGCAGGAGCGCCCGGCGGTACACGCGGCTGCTGACCCCGACGATGAACACCGCCGCGGCGATGGACAGGACGAGCGCGACGACCGGCTCCCACCAGGTGGTCTCTCCCGCCAGGACGCGCGCCGGCATGGTGACGGTAGAGGTCAGCGGGAGGAACGAGAGGATCTCCCGCACGCCGCCGGACACGGTGACGCCGAGGATGAACACGAGCGCGGTGACCGCGTTCACCGGCGTCGTGGTGGACTGGATGTCCTCGCTCCTGGTGGCGAGCGCGCCCGCTGCGGCGAACAGGCAGGCCAGGACCGCGATGCCCACGACGTAGAACACGAGGAACCAGCCCAGGCCGGTGCTGATGTCGGCGAGGAACTCCTGCTCGCCCGTGAACATCAGGCCGCCGACGCCGACCAGGCAGAACAGCGCCATCTGGGCCAGGGCCAGGAGGGTGGAGCCGACGATCTTGCCGACGAGCAGGGACCGCAGCGGCACGGAGCTGGCGATCAGCTCGACGATGCGGTTCTGCTTCTCCTCCACGACGCTGGTCGCGAGCGCCGCGCCGAGCAGGACCGCGGCCAGGTAGAAGAGGAAGCCGAAGAAGTACGTCGTCATCCGGACCGCGCCCTCGGGCGTCTTGTCGGCCGACAGCAGGACGTGCTTGACCTGCGCCCCCTCGCTCAGAGCCCCCAGGCTGGTGCCCGCGGCCTGCGCGTTCCGGTCGAGGGCGTCGGTCTGCACCGCGGCGCCGATCCAGGTGGCGGCGATGTCGTTCTGCCCGGTGTCGCCGAGCAGGACCCAGCGGCCGCCCTCGGACAGCAGCCCGGCCTCGGCGTCACCGGACCGCACGGCCTCGCGCACCTGCTCGGCTGACGACTTCTGCCGGACGGTGATCTCGACGTCCTGGTCCGCGCGGACGGCCAGCTGCTCGGCCTGGCCGGCGATCACGCCCGCCTGCCGGTCGGCCACCGCGACGGTGATCTTCCCCATCGAGTCGGCCAGGTAGAGCTGGAGTCCGATCGCGCCCACGATCAGGGCGAGTGTGACCAGCGTCGACACAAGGAAGCCGCGGTTGGTGAGCTTCACCGAGATCTCGCGGGCGGCGACGATGCGCCAGGAGGCGGGCGTGGCCGCACGGGAGGGGCCACCGGAAGCCGCGGGCGTGCCCTTCGGGGCGGGCGACGTCTCGGCCCGGTCGGCGGGGTTCGAGGTCACGGTGCTCATGCGGAGGTCATCTCCCGGTAGACGTCGGCGATGCTGGGGACGAGGGGGGTGAAGGCGTGCACGTCTCCCCGGCTCAGGGCCTGGGTCAGGAGCGCGCCGGGGTCGGCGTCGGCGGCCAGCTCGACGCGGGCTCCGTCGGGGAGTTCCTCGACGTCGGTCACGCCGGGTACGGCGCGGGCCCAGCCGGCGGGCGCGCCGGTGACCAGGTGGTACCGGGGCCTGTCGCGGTGCCGGAGCTCGTCCGCGGTGCCCTTGGCGACGACGTGGCCGGAGGCCATGATCACCAGGTCGTCGCAGAGCCGCTCGACCAGGTCGAGCTGGTGGGAGGAGAACAGCACCGGGATGCCGGCGGCGGCGTACTCGCGCAGCAGCTCGGCCATCGTGTCGACGGCGTGCGGGTCGAGTCCGGAGAAGGGCTCGTCGAGGACGAGCAGCTTGGGGGAGCCGAGCAGGGCGGCCGCGATCTGCACGCGCTGCTGGTTCCCCAGGGACAGGGACTCCAGCCGGGCCTGGCTCTTCTCGGCGAGCCCGAGGCGTTCGAGCAGTTCGAGGGTGTGACGGCGGGCCTCGGCGTTGCCCTGGCCACGGAGCCGGGCCAGATAGACGAGCTGACCGAGGACGGTCTGCTTGGGGTAGAGGCCCCGCTCCTCCGGCATGTAGCCGAAGTCCCTGCGGTCGGCGGCCGTGGCGGGGGCGCCGTCCCAGCGGATCTCGCCGCCGTTCGTGGCCAGGACACCCATGATCACGCGCATGGTGGTGGTCTTGCCCGCGCCGTTCCCTCCGACGAACCCGGTCAGCCGGCCTCCGGACACGCGGAAGGACACCCGGTCGACGGCACGGTGATCGCCGAAGTCTCGTACGAGTTCTTCCAGTTCCAGCATCTGTGTCTTCTCTCAGCTCGGTTGATCGGTGGTTCACGGTGGGGGGGAACGAGCGGCGGCGGACCACCGCGGGGTCAGGGCAAGGGGTGCGGGGCCGCTTCCCGTGGGTCGTCCAGGCGGGCGGGGCAGCCGGTCCGTTCGGCCGCCGACGCCAGCCGGGGCAGGTGCCAGCTCCACGCATGGGTCTCGTCCATCCGCAGGTTCTGGTAGCCGGGGGCCAGCACCTTGACGACGTGCCAGCCCATGGCGGTGACGGCCGAAGGCAGGCGCGGGGTGAGGTCGACGGCGAGCAGGCCCGCGCCGTCGGCGTTCAGGGCCCGCCGGATCTCTTCCGCCCCCAGGTCCCGCGCGGGCGTGGGAGCCGGAAGCGTGCTCGGCTCCTGGAAGCCCGCGACCCAGTCGCGTACGGACGCGTAGGCGGGGCCGGTCAGCATGTGGCTGAGCCGGTCGTGCTCCGTGACGATCGGGCCGCGGTGCCCGCTCTCGCCCTGTGTGCGCAGCGCCCGCAGCGCGGCCCGCACCTGCCACGCCTCCTGGAACGCCTTGGCGGCGGCTTCGGCCGGCCGGGTCGACGCCTTCATGCCGACGGCGGCCAGGGCGCCCCGGCCCTCCGGTTCGATCAGGCAGGCGGTCATGCACCAGAGCCCGGGTACGGCCGTGGGGATGCCGGCGAGGACGGGGGTGAGCCCCGCCGCGCGTGCCCTCTCCCACACCGCCCGGAGCTTGGTGTCGGCGGGCGAGGGGGTGTACGTCGGCAGGCGCAGCTGCCTGCCCCAGGCGACGGTGAGGGCGTCCCGCTCCGTCACCTCGGTCATCGCGGCGGCCAGGGCGGTCTCGTGGCTGGCGCCGGCCGCCGCACCGGACGGGCTCGGGTCGAACAGGTCGGCCCGGCGGGCGGGCCAGTCGACGAGGTCGGCGGGGACCAGGACGGGGGTGTCCGAGTCCAGGGCACGGGCCTCGTACCAGGACAGGTCGCACGCCTCGGCGTCGGGGTGGGACAGGGCGTGGCCCGGGTGGTGCGCGTACAGCGTCGTGCCGTCCGGGCGGGCCGCGGTGCCCGAGCGGGCGGGGTGGGCGGCCGAGGGGTGCAGGGCGCGCCGCTCGACGGCCTCGCCCGCTCCGCGCAGCAGGGCGTCGGCCCGTGAGGTCCCGCTGGCCCCGGCGAACCGGGCGGACAGCGGGAGATCAAGGAGAGCGGCACCCGGACCGGCGGGGGCCGCGGCCCCGGCGGACCCGGCCGAACCCGGCACCCCTGCCGAGGTCCTGGCCGACGCCCCGGCCGGCCGGGTCGAAGCCCCGGCCGAGGTCCTGGCCGACCCGGTCGAAGCTCCCGCCGAGGTCCGGGAAACCGCGGAGCCCACCGTGCCCGTGAAGTCCTCCACCGCGTGGAGTTCGACCGCGCTGCTCCACAGCGGATCGTCGCCGTGCGGGGGCGTCACCGCGTAGCGCAGGGCGATGCCCGACGCGGGGGCGAGGGTGGTGGGGATGTCGATCACCGCCGCACCTCGACGGCCGTGGGGGCGAGGAAGGGCAGGGCCGGGGAACCGTCCCGCAGGGCCGCGAGGGCCAGGAGGACACCCGCCGAGCCGGTGCCCAGGTCCGTGGAGAGGCGGTAGCCGTAGTTGCCGAGGAAGTCGACGCGACCGGGTTCGGCGGCGATCGCCTCCCAGCCGAGGGCTTCGAGGTGGAAGCGCAGGACGTCCCGCTCGGAGGCGCTGCCGCCGTCCTCCAGGGCGAGGATCTCGCCCGCACGTCCGTGCAGCAGGCTGCAGGACGTGGCGAAGCCGCCCCGCCGAAGGTCCACGAGCCGGTTCACCGCGGTGCGCAGCCGCTCGTCGTCGGGGGTGTGCCGCAGCGCGGCCCGCAGGGCCAGCACGATGCCGGCGGAACCCTCGAGCCCAGGGCTGAGGAGACGGTCGTCGAAGTCGGTGCGCTCGATGAGCTCCAGTTCCGCGTGCAGTTCGGCCACGGCCCGGTCCAACAATTCAGTGCGGCCGGTGTGTTCGTACAGGCGCAGCAGGAGGAGCGCGCTGCCGCAGCGGCCGTGCAGCAGGCCGATGCGCTGGGGCGCCGGCGCGTCGGGCAGCCGGTCGGCGAGCTGGAGCGCCCGGCGCAGGCCCTGGTCGTCCCCCCGCCGGGCGGCCAGGTGCAGCGCCGTCAGTCCGAGGCCCGAGAGGCCGGTCGCCAGAGTCGTCGTCACGTTGGCGTCGCACCCGGCGAAGGCACGCTCCATGACCGCGTCGGCGGCGTCGCGGTGGCCGAGTTCGTCCAGGGTGTACGCGATGCCGGCGAGGCCGGTGAAGAAGCCGGGGCCGTCGCCGGTGACCTGCCCGGCCTGGGCGAGCAGCCACTCGACGTGCTCGGCGGGCACCTCGGCGCCGGCGCGGTGGAGCGCCCAGAGCACGCCGGCCGCCCCGTACGCGAAGGTCACGCCGCCGTCGGCCACGATGAACTGCGAGACGTCGCCCGGGTAGAGGCGGTCGGTCCGCTCGGGGGTGGCCGCCTCGACGATGGACGTGGCGATGTTCGCGATCAGGTTCCCGGTCTCCTCCCCGGCGGCGGGCCAGCGTACGCCGAACTCCGTGCGGGCGCCCAGGACATCGTCGCCGAGGCCGCGTTCGATCTGCCGGGTGAAGGACTCGGGGAGGGGAAAGTCACGGACCGCCGCGTCGATCAGGGTGCGGATCTTCTGCGTGCCCCACGGCACGACGTGCGGCATGGGGACGAACATCGTCAGCCGGAGCACGTCGAGCGCGAACAGGTCGACGGCGGGGCCCCGGAGGTGGTCGGGGGCCCGGAAGCCGAGGGAGCCCATGGCCTGGGGGCGCATCTCCTCGGCCGGGGTGGCGGTCTCCATGTCGATGAAGGCGACGGTGTCGTCGGGGCACACCAGGATGTTGCCCGGGTGCAGGTCTCCGAAGACCACACCGCGTTCGTGCATGGCGTCCACGGCCTCGGCGACCTGGCCGATGATGTTCAGCGCCCAGTCCGCGTACGCCGCCCTGGCCTGCGGTGTGTTGTCCGTGGTGCCGTAGGGGTGGCGGAGGCGTACGAGCTCCGTGAGCGGGGTGCCGTCGACGAAGTCACGGGCCAGGAAGTGGTGTTCGTTTCCCTTGCGTACGTCTCTCAGCGCGGGCACGGCCGCGAGCCCGGCGAGCCGGGACAGCGCCCACTGCTCGCGGTCGAGGCGGGCGACGGCGTCGTCCCCGGCCGCGTCGAGGCCGGCGAACGGGCGGGCCTCCTTGAGCAGGACCTCGCTCCCGTCCCGCTTGTCGACGGCGCGGTAGACGCCGCCGCCGTTGGAGAAGTGCAGGGCCTTGTAGACGCGGAAGGGGAAGTCGCCGAGGGTGCGGGCGCGCCGTTCGGCGAGTGCCTCCTGCAGGAAGGACGGCATCGCGACCCAGGAGGGGGTGTGGAACCCGGGGCGCCGCTCGTCGGGCACGAGTTCGCCGTCGGGGGCGGTGATCGCGGGGGTGAGGGTCCCGTCCTTGAGCCGGGTGGTCTTCAGGACGAAGCCCCCGTACCGCACGTGGAGCGGGCCCTCCCGCCAGCGCAGGTCGCTCAGGATCGACGGGGCGCGGGTGCCGCCGACGAGCTCCTCCAGGCCGTCCAGGGCCTGCTTCAGCTCCGTCTCGTCGGCGGGGTAGATGGTGATGAACTTGCCGCTGGCGCTGCGGTCCCCGTACTTGCTGCCCCGGCGGGCGAGCGTCTCCGGGTCGGATATGTACTTGTACATCAGCCCGTGCTCGACGCAGTACGGTGCGACCGTGTCGAGGAGTCCGGCCGCGTTGTCGGGGGACGCCGCGACGTGGATCTTCCACCCCTGGTCGGGGACGCGGGAGTCGGGTGGGACGCAGACCGTCCATTCCCGCCCCCGGGTGGCCGTCCAGCCCTCGGGCAGGTTCCGGCCCTCGTGGAAGTCCGCGCCGACGGACTCGGTGGCGGGGGCGTCGTAGAAGAGCGAGTCCGCGCGGCAGAAGTTGATGAACCGGGTGTCGAGCACGGTGTCTCCAGGGTCAGAAGGGCAGGAACGGAAGCACGTAGGTGCGGTGGAGGGACTTCCACAGGGGCACGTCGCCGAGCTCGACCTCGGCGGTGCCGGCGGCCGGCGTGGGGGTGCGGGCGAGGTCCAGGGGGTAGGCGGTCGAGTCCATGACCACGGTGTCTCCCACGTCGACGGGGAAGTAGGCGGAGACCGGGACCTCGGCCTTGGCGGACCGGGCGGCTCCCACCTGGGCGGTGGCGACGGTGTCGTTCAGCACCAGGCCGTTCGTCCGCAGCGTCACGCGCTGCCCCGGGCGTATCCGCTCGTCCGGGGAGCCCTGCGGCAGGACCAGGCGGGTACCTGCGGCGTCGGTGACATAGGCGGCGGCCACCGTCTGACGGACCGGCAGGAACAGTGCCGCGCCCGCGAGAGCGGCCAGCAGGGCGCAGACGGCTGCGACCCGGACCGGGCGGACGCCGGCGGCCTTCACCTCGGTGGAGAGCCGGACGGCACCGCGGATCAGGATCCACGCGAGGTACGAGAGTCCGCAGGCGGCCAGCAGGAGCCCCACCCAGCCGACCCGCTGGAGGGTGCCGAGCCAGGTGTGGAGGGCGGCGCTCAGGAAGTACACGGGGAAGGCGAGGCAGGCGAAGCCGTACACCAGGGTCCAGCGGGTGGGCAGTTCGCGCTGGTAGGTGCCGCCGAACAGGAACCGGGCGAGCGTTCGGCGGGCGTCGGCCATGGCACGGTCGCGCAGATACGGGATGTCCACGTGGCTCATGAGGGCGATGTAGCCGTCGAGCTTGATGAACGGCGTCAGGTTGAGCAGGGCCGTTCCGTAGCTGGTGACCGCGAAGAAGAGCAGGCAGGTCTTGGCGGTGCCGTCCGGCAGGGGCCAGGCCGCGAGGGCCGAGGCGGCGGCCAGGGACGTCTGGACCGCGGGCCCGGCGAGGGCCGTGTGGACGCGCTGCCGGCGGGCCGGGAGGCGCCAGGCGTCCGACACGTCGCAGAAGAACGCCGGCATCAGGTAGAAGAGCATGACGCCGATGCGCGAGGGGCGGCCCCCGTAACGGATGAGCACGGCGGCGTGGCCCAGCTCGTGGATGGACACGCCGAGCAGCAGGGCGAAGAGCACTCCGGCGAACGTGCCCGCGGACAGGGGGCTGTTCAGCGTCACCGCGACCGCGTCCCACTGGGCGGCGAGGGCGACGACACCGAGCAGGACACAGAGCATCCCGGCCGCCACCGCGCCCCGGGAGAAGAGGCGGGCGAACAGCGGGCCCATGGCCTGCATCGTGCGTCCCGGCCGCAGCAGCGTGAGCTGGAGCGTCATCGGCGGGACGATCTGGAAGCGGGGGGCGACGGCGGGCGCCGGGGTCTCACCGTCGTCGAGCAGCTTGAGGGAGTCGAGCCGCGAGATCGCGCTGCCCACCCGATCGGCGTTCCAGGCACCGCCCAGCCGGGCGGCGAGGGCCTCGTGGTCGCGCTCTCCGTCCAGCACCCGGACGAGATCCGCGACCTTTTCGTTGATCCGTACGTAGCGGGCGCCGTGCTGGAGGACCCAGTCGCCCTGGCCGTCGGCCGGCGAGTGGACCTCGGCGCTCGGAGCGAGGCGGGGGCGCCGCGCATGGGCCGGGACGGTGGGCGGCGGTGGACTCGTGACAGCGCTCATAAAGTTTCCTTAACGGGACGGCGGCGGGGAGTGGGAGAGCGCGTTTGCACCCTTGCGGGGGTCCGGCCGGACGGGCCGGCCGGACCACCGCAGATCCTCGGTGTCGCCCGAGGGGGCTCCAGGGTGCGCAGGGGAGCCGGTTACTCCGTCTCCCGTCGCGTCAGTGCGCTCGCCGGTGTCGCTCTCAGGTGAGGGTGATGGAGGTGGCGACGGAGGCGCTGATGGCCGTGCCGACGGAGACGCCGGTCCAGAAGCCCGGGGCCTCCAGGGCCTCCAGCTCCTGCATCTCCAGCTCGCCGAGCTCGGCGTGCTCGATGTTCTCGACGGTGCCCAGGTTCTCGCTCATGTCGGTTGCCTCTCTGAGGGGTTCTACGGATTGGTGTGGCACGGAAGTGCCGGTGGTGCGGGTCATGCGGTGGTGCGGGTGGTGCGGGTCATGCGGTGGTGCGGGTGGTGCCGGTGGTGCGGGATCGCGCTGCCGGGCTGATCAGGTCAGGGTGACCGAGACGCCGACCGAGACGCCGGCGGAGAAGGCGACGCTGAACGTGCCCCAGCCCGGGGCCTCCAGGGCCTCCAGTTCCTGCATCTCCAGCTCGACGGGCTCGGCGTGCTCGATGTTCTCGACTGTGCCCAGGTTCTGGCTCATGTCGGTTGCCTCTCTGAGGGATTTACGAGGGGTTCTGCGGAGGTGTGACCGAGGGCTGATCAGGTCAGGGTGACGGAGACGCCGACCGAGACGCCGGTGGAGAACGCGACGCTGATGGTTCCCCAGCCCGGGGCCTCCAGGGCCTCCAGTTCCTGCATCTCCAGCTCGACGAACTCGGCGCTCTCGATGTTCTCGACGGTGCCCGGGTTCTCGCTCATGTCGGTTGCCTTTCTGAGGGGTTCGGTGGATGGGGTGGTGCGGTTCCGGGGGTCCCCCGGCTGCCGCGCGGACCACGGGGGGCCGGGCGGCAGCCGTCGGGGAGGTCCGGCCGTGCGCGGGGCACGGTGCGGTGGATCGGAGCGGCGGGAGCCGACTCGATCAGGTGAGGCTCCAGGCGACGGAGACGATCGAGATGCCGACGCTGACGCCGGCGCTGGTGGCCCAGCCCGGAGCCTCGATGCTCTCCAGCTCCTGCATCTCCAGCTCGGTGCCGAACTCCTGCAGCTCCTGCTCGACCGGGTTGTTGTGCGCCATGGTGTTCTCCTCGTGTTGTCGGTTCGGTGATGCGGACTGTGCGGTGGTGCGGGTGGTGCTGGTGCTCCTCCGGGTCGGCGCTCAGGCCGCCGGGAGGGGTTCGGGGGAGCCGGCCACGGAGGCGGTCGGCTCGGTGGCCTCGGCGAGGAGCGCGGCGACGTCGTCGGCGCTCAACCCGGCGAGGGTGGGAAGTCCGGCGCCCCAGGCGCGCACGCTGCGCAGGGCGATGTGGTGGCGCAGGTCCGGGGCGAGGTGCACGGTGCGGTCGATCCGCCAGCGCAGCATCAGCTGTTCGAGACCGTCGTCGGGCCCCGGCGCGAGCCAGGGGGCCCGCTGCCTCAGGCTCTCCCACAGCCGGTGGACGCGGTCGGCGCTGCCGAAGCGGGTGTCTCCCCGCAGGGCCTGCCGCCACACGACCGGCCACAGAGCGGAGACGGCCCGCATCTTGGCCAGGCCCAGCGTGGTGGAGAGCTCGTTGGCGACGGCCCAGCACTTCACGGCGTACGGATTGCGGCCGATGTTGATGGCTCCGCGCTGGCTCTCGGCGCTGAGCCGGGCGGCCAGCAGCCGCTCGGGCGCGGGGGCGGGCAGGCCGGTGGCGGTGTGCCGGGCCAGCCGGTCGCCGACGTTGAGCAGCCGGCCCGCCAAGTCCTCCACGGCGGCGTCCTGTTCGGGAAGGTCGAGGGTGTCGCTGCTGTACGGGATGACGGTCCTGAAGAGCGCTTCGAGTACGCCGTCCATGACGAGTCGCCCCGGGAGGGTCTCGGTGGCCTCGGGCACCCGGAGGGCGGCTCGGGGGCGCAGGCACTCCCCCATCGCGATGCGTTTGCCGTCCCCGTGGGGGAAGCAGGCCACGGGTCCGGCCTCGCTCCCCGTGCCCAGGGTGGTGGGGACCGCGAGGACCTCGGCGTGTTCCCCCCACGGCAGCGGGAGCGCCACCAGGCCGCTGCGCTGCCCGGAGGTCAGGTAGCGCAGGAGGTCGGGGTGGCGGCCGACAGCGGCGACGAGCTTCGCGAAGTCGAGGGTGCTGCCCCCGCCGACACCGACGACCAGCTCACCGGGAGAGAGCCGGGAGGCGGCGGCCTCGACGGCCGGCATCCCGCCATCCGCCGGGGTGACCGCCCGGTCGGGCGTGAACCCGGCGTGGGCGATCTCGGCGAGGATCTTCCGGGTGACGGCGTGGTCGGCCACGGCCGGGTCGGCCAGCACGGTCACGCCGGTGGGGTTCAGTTCCCGCAGCAGTTCGGGAATCCGGTCGTAGGTGTCGAGGGAGACGGGCATGAGGTCAGCTCCTCGCGGCCAGGGAGGTCGCCGGCAGCAGGCTGTCGAGTCCCTCCTCGACACAGGTCATGAGCTCGGCCACCTCGGCGCGGCGGTAGGTCAGGGAGGGCACGAGCTGGATGCCGGAGGGACCGGGGTGGACGATGGCGCCCGCGTGCCGGATCCGGGTGACGAGGTCGGCGACGTCCGTCCCGGCCAGGGCGCGGCCGTCGGGGTGGGTCAGGTGCAGGGTGCGGAAGCAGCCGACGCCGGTGGCGTGCGTGGCGAGCGGGTGCCGCTCGACCAGTTCCGCGAGCCCCTGCTGGAGCCAGGCGGCGACGTTCCGGCCCGCGGTGACCGCGTCGAGCCGCTCCATCTCGGCGATGGTGGCGCTGATGGCGGCGCAGGCGAGGGCGGTCGCGCCCTGGGTCTCGGCGTGGGCGAACATCGTGTCGTGCTCGACGAGAGCCCGGGTCACCCGGTGGGACATCACCAGGGCGGCGGCGGGGCAGGCCCCGTTGGTCAGGCCCTTGGAGGTGACGAGTACGTCGGGCAGGCCCGGCCAGCTCTCGGAGGCGAACCAGCTTCCGGTACGGCCGAAGCCGGTGGCGACCTCGTCGGCGACCAGGAGGAAGCCGTACTCGTCGCGCAGGCGGCCCAGTTCGGCCACGAACGACGCGTCGAGCGGAAGGGTGCCGGTGCCGACGACGGGTTCCACGACGACCGCGGCGACCTGGCCGCCGAGGGCGGCCATCAGCCGGCCGAGTTCGGCCGTGTCGTTCGGGGTGACGTGGCGGATCAGCCGCTGGTCCACTCCGTAGACCCGCTGTCCCAGGTCCTCACCGGTCAGGGCGAATCCGCCGAAGGTGAGTCCGTGGAAGCTGCCCCGCAGGGCGACCACCAGGTTGCGTCCGGGCCGGCCCTGCACCGCGTGGTAGATCCGCGCCAGCTTCATGACCGCGTCGTTGGCGACGCCGCCGCCGGTGGAGAAGAGCACCCGGGCGTAGTGGTCGGGCCCGCAGACCCGCAGCAGGTCCTCGGCCGCGCGCCGGGCGTAGCTGTTCTCGAAGCGGAAGGCCCCGAGGTAGGAGGCGTGTTCGGCGGCCTCGGCGATGGCCTCGGCGATGCGCGGGTTGCCGTAGCCGAGGTTCACGTTCCAGAGCCCGCTGTCGGCGTCGAGGGCGGTGCTGCCGTCCGCGAAGGTGACGCGGTGTCCGGCGGCGCCGACGGCGCAGAGGCTGTCGTCGCCGTGGCTGGAGGGCGGTATGAGGTAAGGCCAGAGCGCGGTCATCGGGCAGCTTCCGTGGTCAGGAGCGTCACGCGGTGACGCTCGCCGGGCGGGGAGAGGAGCCGGCGGGAGGTGATG
The DNA here is from genome assembly GCF_042899705.1 of Streptomyces sp. NPDC013187. NCBI lineage: Bacteria > Bacillati > Actinomycetota > Actinomycetes > Kitasatosporales > Streptomycetaceae > Streptomyces > Streptomyces sp. NPDC013187. The sequence goes on from NZ_JBIBAF010000001.1 coordinate 114,022, forward strand.
GTCAGGCCGGACGCGGTGAGTTCTCGCTCCAGGCGCGGCAGGTCGAGGACGGCCACGCGGTCCGTGCAGACCGTGACGGGGCTGTCGTCGCGCGGCGGGTCCGCGGGGAGCAGGGTGACCGTGCGGCTGTCGGCGCCGGCGGGCCAGTGCTCGTACAGCTCGTAGACGGTGCCGCCGGCTCCGGTGACCCGTACGGCCGTCTCGTCGGGACCGTCGCAGTCGCCCCGCTCCAGGACGGTCAGCAGGAACCGGCCGCCTTCGGCGAGGTGCGCGAGGACGCTGCGGTACAGGCCCGCGCGGCCGTCCTCGTCCAGGAGCGAGAGCGAGGTGGTGCCGAGCAGGATGTGCGGGAATTTCCGTCCGAGTGCGAAGCGGGACATGTCGCCCCGCACCACGGTGCAGCGCTCTCGCATCGACACCGGAGCCCGGTCCAGTGCGGTCCGCAGCAGCGCCAGCATGTCGGCGGACAGGTCGAGGGCGGTGACCTGCCGGCCCGTGGCGAGCAGCGGCAGGGTGAACCGTCCCGAGCCGGCCGCGAGGTCGAGCACGGGGCCGGGCGTCGTCCGCACGGCGGTCAGCAGGGCCCGGGTCTCCGGGTCGTCGTAGGTGGCGAGGTCGTGGTAGAGCGGGGCCCCCAGGGCGTCGTACAGACCGCAGACGCGGGCCCTGTCGCCGAGCTCGGCGATCCGGCGGGCGGCGAGGGCGGGTGTGCCGGCCGTCGTGGTCCCGTCATGTCCGTTCGCCGCCCCGCGGCCCGACATCGCTCCGGTCGTCGTCGCTTCGATCGTCGTCGCTTCGATCGTCGTCGCTTCGATCGTCGTCGCTTCGATCGTCGTCGCTCCGGGCTTCGTCGCTCCGGGCTTCGTCGCTTCCGTCGTCGTCAGAGGCATGGCCGGGGCGCTCATCGGGCGGCCGCCGGGATACGCGCCGCCACGGGCAGCGCCAGGCCGTGCCGGGAGAACAGCTCGGCCAGCTGGTCCACCTCGGCGGCGGGGACGAGGTCGCCCACCTCTCCGGAGGTCGCGAGCAGGCACTCCAGGGCCTGTGCGGCCCGCCGGTCGACGGCGAACAGGCGGCTGCCGGTCACGACGTACGCCTGCTCGTCCCCCTCGCCGTACAGCACGATCGGCAGAGTCGGGTCCGCCAGGTCGGCGTCGGCGCCGGACTCGGCGAGCCCGGGCGTCAGCCGGAAGCCGAACCCGGACACCCGCAGGCCGGTGGCTCCGCGCGCCATGAGGCTGCGCAGCGCGCCGACGGCTTCGAGGTAGCGGGCCAGGAAGGGGCGTGCGCGCAGGGCCTCGGCCCGTGTCCCGGCCGGCAGTGCCGCGTTCAGTGCGGCGGCGCCGGACCCGGTCCGGGCGAAGCGTTCGGTGAGGGTGTCGAGGCTGTCGTCGACCGTGCCGAGCACCGCCCCCGTGGGGCTGGTGGACAGCTGCCCGTTCCGGTCGGCGTACAGGCGCAGGGCCGGGCCGTCCGCCGGGTCGTGAGCGCCGCTGAGGGCGGCCGGGTCGGCCAGCAGCACCGAGGAGGTGATGAGGAACTCGGGGAAGACGCCCTCGGTGAGCGCCCGGTCGGCGTCGGCGAGGAAGGCCTCGAAGTCGTGTCGGTCGAAGACGCGGATGACGGTCGGGCCGAAGACGGTCATGAAGGGGCTGGCGGCGTAGGCATGGGTCTGCAGGAAGAAGTCCTGGCCGTTGGAGAACTCGTCGCCGGGCTCCGTGAGGCTGCCCTGGTAGCCGACGGCGGGGGCGTGGTCGCCGGTGCCGTCGTCGGGTGCCAGCAGGAGGGTGCGGGGGCCGACGAGCCCGGCGGCCGTGACGGCGGGGATGTGCGCCGCGTCGGCCAGTACGAGCGTGCCGACGCCGGGGCCGGTGGGCCCGGCGAGCGGGGCTGCGGTGGCCCAGGAGATGAGGTGTTGCTTCAGACGTCCACGATCTGCCATGTCCATGCCAGACATTCCTTTACTGGTCTGCTTCCCCCTCTGCGTTTGGGCAGCAGGGAACGGGTTCGACGGAGGTGCGCCCGGCTACGGCGCGCGACGCGACCGCGGCCGGCGTCGGGAGCGGGCGCCGAGCGGTCGGTCACACGGCGGTACGAGCGGTCGGTCACACCGTGGGCGACGAGCGGTCTGTCACACCGCGGGCGCCGAGCGGTCGGTCACACCGCGGGCGACGAGCGGTCGGTCAGTGCGGTGCCGTCACCGACCGCAGGATCGCCGACAGGTCCGCGAGCGACTCCTGGGCGCCGAAGAGCTTGTGAACGGCGGTGGTGTTCAGGACGATCTCGTCCACCCCCACCTCTTCGTAGGCCCGGAGGGCCTTGACCGCCTGCGGCAGATCGCCACCCGCGAACGCACCGGTCTCCACGACACCGCGCGCCACGTCCTCGATCCGCCCGGAGCCGACGTCCACACCCGCCCGGCCGAGCATGTCCAGGTAGTGCGGGGCCTGCATGTGCGGCGCGTTGCCGGCCAGAGCCAGCCGCTCGGGCCCGGCACCCTCGCGCCCCTCCTTCTCCAGTCCCGCGGGCACCATGGCGACGACACGGGGCAGCGAGGTCCGCCCCGCCCGTGCGGCACCCTCGGCCACCGCGGGCAGGATCACGTCCCGCAGGTAGCCGGGCGGCGTCAGCCAGGTGATCACGACGTCCGCCACCTCGCCCGCCAGCCGGGCCATACCCGGCCGCAGCACCCCCAGGCCCACGTCGACCCTGGGTGCCGCCGCCGGAGCCAGCTGGCCCCGGAAGGTGAGGTGCGGGCCGTCCATGACGACCGTCTCGCCGTCGAGCAGCCGGCGCACCGCCGTCACGTACTGGCGCGCCACCTGGAGCGGCTTCTCGTACGGCGCTCCGAGGATGTTCTCCTGGAAGGCCCTGGACCCCGGACCGAAGCCCGCGATCACCGGTTCCCCGGTGGCCAGGGCCACGGACCGCGCCTGCAGAGCCGCCTCGTACGGGTGGCGCAGGGGCATCAGCGTGACACCGAAGCCGGTCGGGACCCGGAACCCGGCCCCGGCCAGACCGGTGAAGGTCTGGTGGGGCTCCATCACCATGGCCTGTCCTTGCCAGAGGCGGGTCGCCCCGGTCCACCGGACGAGTCCGGCGAAGGGGAGCGCCTGCTCCAGACGGCGGGGAACGCAAGGGAGGAGCACGGAGTAGTCGGTCATGGCGTCGGGGTCTCCTGGGTCGTGATGTCGGGCCGGCGGCGGCGGCCGACTACTTCCAGTCGTTGTTGTTCTTCGGCAGCGGGGCCGGGACGGGCAGCACATCGCGGATGAGGTCGAGCAACGCGAGGGGGTCGAGCCCCCGGGCGGACACCGTCCCGTTCCCGGTCCCGCGCTCCGCACCCGTCGCGGACGCGGACGCCGTCACCGCCGCCGTCGCCGTCCGGCTCTCCGCCGGCTGCTCCGCGGCGCGGGCCGTTCCCTGGCCGGCCAGGGCGATCATCCCCGCGGTCACCAGACCGACGACGACGTGTCCACGACGACGGGACGACAGCGTGCTGCGGGACGTGGAGCGGTTCACCGATGTCTCCTCGATGCTCGATGCGGCGTTTTCTCGTTCTGCGCTGTTGCTTCCTTGCGAGAACGACTCTGCCGTGTGGCGAGGGCCGCCACGAGACCATCTGCGCGCAGCTTGCTGCACCCTCGGATTCCTCAAGCTGCAGCGACCCTCACGCCCCGCCCGCCCACCGTCGCCAAATCGGATGTCCGATATCTGAACTAGCGGACATATATTGACAATTCGTCATTGACAGCCGCGTAGGGGCGTCTGAGGATTCCAGGGACCGCATGTGTGATCGATCATCAACAGGGGGAAACACATGGGCAATCCGCTTGCTTTCCTTGGCGTGAACGAGGAAGAGGAGCGGTTGTACCGCGCCCTCCTGAGACGTGGCTCGTCCGGGCCCGCCTCCGGCCCCCAGGAGCCCGACGCGGACGCGCACACGTCGTTCGAGGAGGCGGCACTGGACCGGCTGGTGGCGTTGGGGCTCGCCACCAGGAACACCCAGGGCGCGGCACGCCCCGTCCCTCCGCCCCGGGCCGTGGACGCCCTGATCGACGGCCGTCTGCGCCGCCTTCGGGAGGAGCTGGAGAGCGAGGCCGCGCGGCACTCGGTCATCGAGTCCCTGTTCATGGAGCGCCTGACCGCCCCCTCCTCGCCGCGCACGGGCACCGACGACCCCGGCCGGATGATCACGCAGCTGCACGGGATCGAGGCGGTCCGGGAAGCCATCGACGAGCTGACCTTCTTCGCCCGGACCGAGGACCTGAGCACGGAGCCGACCGGCGTCCTGACCGAGGAGTCGATCGCCGTCTCGCACCCGATCAACATGCGGCTGCTGCGCCGTGGCGTGCGACTGCGCATGATCATGGGGTCGGCGATCATGCAGGACGACACCACCCTCACCTACATGCGGGACCTGGTCTCGCACGGAGCCGAGGTGCGGATCTCCCACCACCCCATCGAGCGCGTGATCATCGTCGACCGGTCGGCCGCGCTGACCCCCATCAACCCCGCCCACACCTCGGTGGGGGCACTGCTGGTGCGGGAACCGGGCCTGGTGGCCACGCTGGTCACGCTCTTCGAGCGCATGTGGGAGGCCGCGGAGGAACTCCCGGGTGAGGACGCGGACATGCCGTCCGACATCGAACGCGAGATCCTCACCATGCTCAGGGAAGCCGACAAGGACGAGACGGCGGCGCGCCGCCTCGGGGTGTCCGTGCGCACCTACCGCAAGCACCTGGCCGTCATCATGCGCCGCCTCGGCGCCGCGAACAGAGTGGAGGCCGCGCTGCTCGCGCACGAGAAGGGCTGGCTGAGCTAGAAAAAGCAGACGGCGCGTACAGCGCGTACCCGTTGGTACGCGCCGACGCGCCGCAGGGGCCCCGGCGGGGGCCTACTCGTCGTCCTCGGGCTTCTCCGCCTCGTCGATCTCCTGCTCCAGGCCGAGCTGCTCGACGAGCCACTTGTCGAACTCGATCGCCGCGCGCACCCAGCTGACCGTCGAGGAGACGAAGTGCTCCAGGCTGACGCCCATGCCGATCAGCATCTGGGCCTCGCCGATCAGGCGGACCGTGCCGTCGTCGTGGGTGTGGCTGTAGACCTTGGGCCACAGGGTCCGGCGGTTCCAGTCGTCGATCGACTCCAGGAGCTGCGGCTTGGCCTCGATCTGGTGGGGCCGGTCGTAGAACGTCCGCACGGAGAAGACCTGCTGGTCTCCCTCTCCCCGGAACATGAAGTAGGTGCGGAACTGCTCCCACGGCGCCGCGAGGTCTCCCTCGTCGTCGACGACGTACTTGAGCTCCATCTGGTCGAGGAGCTGCTTCACGAGGTCCTGATCCGGGACGACGGGGCCGGCCGGGCCGCCGGGCTGCGGCTCGGGCTGGCCCCCGAAGTTCGGAATCGAGGACGGGTCGATGGTCACCGTGAATTTCCCTTCGTACGGATTCCGCCATCCTCCCCCATGCGGGGAGGGGGGTGGCAAGCCCCGACAGACCCTGTCAGCCCTGGGCTGACACGATCCGGTCAACTGCAACCTCCGGGTACCCCGGATCGTCCTCCTGAGCAGCCGACGGAGGGGGCCGTACACATGCAGGCAGCGGGCAGAGGTCATACCCGGTGGGGGATCGTCCTGCCGTTTCTGGCACTGCCGGTGGTGGTGCTCGGCGTCCTGATCATCGGCCTGTTCCTGTGGGCCTGGTCGGACGACGACGGGCCTCGCGACGACGCCCGTAAGGGCGCGGCGGCGACGGTCCCCTGCACCGAGGCCCTGGCCTTCGGCGCCGCCGAGCGGCCCGCGCACGCCCGGGCCCACGACTGCACCGTGCAGCGGGGCATCGACACCTCGTACTCGGCGGTGCTGCGGATGCCGGGCGAGGACGTCCGCGACTGGCTGCGCGAGACGTACCCGGACGCCCCGGAGCCCCGCACGGGCGGTGGCGCCTGCGGGGCACTCTGCCTCGACGTGACCCACGAGAACGGCCTCCCCGGCACGGCGGAGGCGCATGTGGTGCAGGTGAGGGTGGAGCACGAGAACGCCGAGACCGCGCTGGTGCGCTTCTCGGCGTTCACGATGTGACGTCCTACGGCGCCCTGATATGACGCCCTACGGCGTCTTGACGTGACGTCCTACAGCGTCTTGCCCGTGGCCGGGCCCACCAGCAGCCCGTCCTCGAAGCGGTCCACCCGGACCGTGTCCCCGTCCTTGATCTCCCCGGACAGGATCTCCTTGGCGAGCCGGTCGCCGATGGCGGACTGCACGAGCCGCCGCAGCGGCCGCGCCCCGTACGCCGGGTCCATGCCCTCCTCCGCGAGCCATGCCAGCGCCTCGGGCGTGATGTCCAGGGTCAGGCGCCGCTCGGCGAGCCGCTTGGCCAGGCGCTCCAGCTGGAGCTTCGCGATGCGCTCCAGCTCGGGCTTGGTCAGCGCGGCGAAGACGACCAGGTCGTCCAGGCGGTTGAGGAACTCCGGCTTGAAGGAGGTGCGGACCACCTCCAGAACCTGCTCCTTCTTCTCCTGCTCGCTGGTCACCGGGTCGACCAGGTACTGGCTGCCCAGGTTCGACGTCAGCACGAGGATCGTGTTGCGGAAGTCGACCGTGCGGCCCTGGCCGTCCGTCAGGCGCCCGTCGTCCAGCACCTGGAGCAGGATGTCGAAGACCTCGGGGTGGGCCTTCTCCACCTCGTCCAGCAGGACGACGGAGTACGGGCGGCGGCGCACGGCCTCGGTGAGCTGGCCGCCCTCCTCGTAGCCGACGTATCCGGGCGGGGCGCCGACCAGCCGGGCCACGCTGTGCTTCTCGCTGTACTCCGACATGTCGATGCGGACCATCGCCCGCTCGTCGTCGAAGAGGAAGTCGGCCAGGGCCTTGGCCAGTTCCGTCTTGCCGACGCCGGTCGGGCCGAGGAAGAGGAAGGAGCCGGTGGGCCGGTCCGGGTCGGAGATCCCGGCCCGTGAGCGGCGCACGGCGTCGGACACCGCCCGTACGGCCTCGGTCTGGCCGATGAGCCGCTTGCCGATCTCGTCCTCCATGCGCAGCAGCTTCTGCGTCTCCCCCTCCATCAGCCGCCCGGCGGGGATACCGGTCCAGGAGGCGACGACGTCGGCGATGTCGTCCGCGCCGACCTCCTCCTTGACCATGGTGTCCTTGGCGACCTCCTCCTCGGCCTCGGAGGCGGCCTCCAGCTCCTTCTCCAGGGCGGGGATCTCGCCGTAGAGAAGCTTGGAGGCGGTGTCGAAGTCGCCGTCGCGCTGGGCGCGTTCGGCCTGGCCGCGGACCTCGTCGAGGCGCTCCTTCAGCTCACCGACGCGGTTGAGGGACTGCTTCTCCTTCTCCCAGCGGGCGGTGAGGCCGCGCAGCTCCTCCTCCTTGTCGGCGAGGTCGCGGCGCAGCTTCTCCAGCCGCTCGCGGGAGGCCGCGTCGGTCTCCTTGACGAGGGCCAGCTCCTCCATCTTGAGCCGGTCGACGGCCCGCTGGAGCTCGTCGATCTCGACGGGCGAGGAGTCGATCTCCATGCGCAGCCGCGAGGCGGCCTCGTCGACCAGGTCGATGGCCTTGTCCGGCAGGAAGCGGGAGGTGATGTACCGGTCGGAGAGCGACGCGGCGGCGACCAGCGCGCTGTCGGCGATCTGCACCTTGTGGTGGGCCTCGTAGCGGCCCTTCAGCCCGCGCAGGATCGCGATGGAGTCCTCGACGGTCGGCTCGGCGACCAGCACCTGCTGGAAGCGCCGCTCCAGCGCGGGGTCCTTCTCGATCCGCTCGCGGTACTCGTCGAGGGTCGTCGCCCCGACCATGCGCAGCTCACCGCGCGCGAGCATCGGCTTCAGCATGTTCCCGGCGTCCATGGCGGAGTCGCCGCCGGCCCCGGCCCCCACGACGGTGTGCAGCTCGTCGATGAAGGTGATGATCTGCCCGTCGGAGTCCTTGATCTCGGCGAGGACGGTCTTCAGCCGCTCCTCGAACTCGCCCCGGTACTTCGCGCCCGCGACCATGGCGCCGAGGTCGAGCGCGACGAGCCGCTTGTCCTTCAGCGACTCGGGCACGTCGCCCTTCACGATCCGCTGTGCGAGGCCCTCGACGACGGCGGTCTTGCCGACGCCGGGCTCGCCGATCAGCACGGGGTTGTTCTTGGTCCGCCGCGACAGCACCTGCACCACGCGCCGGATCTCCTGGTCCCGCCCGATGACGGGGTCGAGCCTGCCTTCCCGCGCGGCGGCGGTGAAGTCGGTCCCGAACTTCTCCAGGGCCTTGTACTGGCCCTCGGGGTCGGCCGTGGTCACGCGTCGCTGGCCTCGCGTCCTCTGGAAGGCGGCCTGGAGCTTCTTGGCGTCGGCCCCCTGCTGGGACAGCACCTCGCCGGCCGCGCCGCCCTTCGCGGCGAGGGCGATCAGGAGGTGCTCGGTGGAGAGGTACTCGTCTCCCAGGTCCTTGGCGCGGGCCTGCGCGTCGGCGACGACGGCGAGCATCTCGCGGTTGGGCTGGGGCGGCGCGACGGTCGATCCGGTGACGCTGGGCAGCCCGGCGAGCACGCGCTCGGCTCCGGCGCGCACGGCGGCCTGGTCGGCGTCGACCGCGGCGAGCAGGTCGGTGATGTTCTCGTTGTCCTGTCCCTGGAGCAGCGCCAGCAGCAGGTGGGCAGGGGTGAGGTCGGGGTGCCCCTCGGTCACGGCCCGGTTGCTGGCAGCGTTGATCGCGTCCCGGCTCCGGTTGGTCAGCTCGGCGTCCACGTTCGCGTTCTCCTCCTCGCACTGACCCGAACGGCTTGCACAAAGTTGAGTCTAGTGCACTCAAGGGCGGTTCCGGGACAATCGGGGGGTCTAAGTTCCGGGACATGGCGACCAAGTACTCCGTGGACCCCGGCGCTCCGGACCCGTCGTATCTCGACTTCTGGCGGGAGCGGCACCTGTGCACCCTGACGACTCCCCGCCCGGACGGCACACCGCATCTGGTACCCGTCGGGGTCACATACGATCCCGAGGCCCGTCTGGCTCGGGTGATCACGAACCGGGCGAGCGCGAAGGTCCGGTACGTGCGGGCCGCGGGCGAGGAGGGGGCGGCCGTCGCCGTATGCCAGCTGGAGGGGCGCCGCTGGGCGACGCTGGAGGGCCGGGCGTTCGTCCATGACGAACCGGACCGGGTGGCCGAGGCGGAGCGGCGCTACGCGGAGCGCTACGGCAGGACCCCGTCACCGAACCCGGCACGCGTGGTGATCGAGATTCACCTGACGCGAGCGATGGGGCGAGGTTGACAGAAGTGAAAATCCACACCGGTGATCGACAGGATCCGGCCACCGCCGGATCATGCCGATACCCGGAAATGTCCCCGAAAACTGCAGCGGCGTCACCGTGTTCAGGTCACGGTGACGCCGCTGCGGGGGGAAGCACCTGAGCGATCTGTTACGACGGGGGAATCGCGTCAGGCACTGCGGGGGGTGGCAGAGATGGTCCTCGGGGCGGGAGCGTCGGCCTCCACCTGCCGGTGGTCCCGTTGGTCCAGGTTCACAAAGATCATTCCGTACCGTACGGCACATCGCACTGGCTGCGGCGCCCCCCGAGGCCGCCGCAGACACCGGTAAGCCCGTACGTCCTCGTCGTCGTCCCGCGTGACGACCACCGGCTCGCCGAAAACGGTCACCATCAACGAGTCACCGCTGTGGGGGATGGCGGTGACCAGGTCGATGAAGTGCCAGCCGGATCGGTAGGCGGTGGCCATTTCACGACGGAAGGAGCGGTCGTCGGGTGGAGTGGTCACGTCAGCTCCCGGCTCCGTCTGCGGTGGCCACCGCGGACCGGGCCGCCGCCGGCCACACACTGTCGGCCAGAACATGACTCTTGGCAGCCGCCGGCCAGACACTGTCCGCCCGGTCATCGCCGTTCGCGCCCGACAGGCCACTCACGGTTCCGAAGGCCACGACGGCAGAGAAGGCGGCGACAAGCCCCAAGCGAAGCATTCTGTTACGCATAGTCGGCTTCGTCCTCACTTGAAGGTCCCCTCTTCCCCCGTCGAATACGACGATGGCTCATTCGGGCACGTCATGGCCACAGAATCGATGCATCATGTTCCTGCATGTTCAGGACCCTGGGGGGTGGAGATTTGACAACGAATCGGACCAAGGTGACACATCCCCATGTGGTGACCGAGATGTGCGAGGAAGGTGGCCGACTTTACGCGAACGCCCTGCGTGCGGGACGCGTTCTGCGAGCGGACGTGGAAGCGGCTCCCTGCCTGATGGAGTTCGCCCTTCTCCACCCGGACCCTGACGACCCGGACTGGCTGCGCCCCATCCCCCCGGCCGTGGCACTCGCGCAGCGGCTCAATCCCATCGAGAACGAGATCACCGAGCGCAGGCGCGTGTCGATCGAACTGTCCGACACCTTCGCCCCTTTCATGGCGCTCAGCGCACAGGCCACGACCTCCAGCGACTCCATCACCGTGCTGGAGGGCAGCGAGCGCATCAACGCGGCGCTCAACCTGGCCACGGCCCAGTGCCAGACCGAGATGCTCACGATCCAGCCGAGCGGTCACCGGCCCGAACGCAGCCTGATCCAGGGGCTGGAACGCGACCGGCCGCTGATCGAACGTGGTGTGCGCATACGGACGCTGTATCCCCACACGGCGCGGCACAACCCCGAAAGACTGGCCTACGCGGGCCAGTTCTCCGACGGCAAGGTGGAACACCGGACCATCGACGGGCTGATGGAGCGGCTCATCATCTGCGACGAGACGGTCGCGTTCATCCCCACGCGCGATGACCAGAAGGTCGCACTGGAACTCCGTCATCCTGGTCTCGTCTGCTACCTGATCAAGGTGTTCGAATTCATGTGGGACCGAGCCGTCCCGCTGAGCGCCGGCGCCCCCTACGAAACCGCCCCCGACGGCATCACGGAGCTCCAGCACTCCATCGCCAAGCTGCTGGTCGAGGGCCACGTCGACGAGGCCATCGCCCGCCGCCTGGGCATGAACGTCCGCACCTGCCGCGCCCACATCGCCAAGCTCGCGCACGCTCTGGGCAGCGGGAGCCGCGCCCAGCTCGGCTATCTCATCGCGCAGTCCGGCATCCTGGAACGCGCGGGTGCGCCCCAGTGAGCGCACCGCATCCGGAGCACGGCACGGAAGACCTGTGCTCCGCGGGCACGGACCTGTACGAACGGGCACTGCGTGAGGGGCAATTACCGGCCGCGGAAGCCCACTCGGCCCCTTGCCTCGTCGACCTCGGCCTGCTGCTCCCGGCCCTCGACGACCCGGCCCGTCTGGAGCCCGTGGCCCCGGTCGTCGCACTGCACCGGCTGCTGCGCAGCTCCGGGGAGCGCATCGCGACCGAACGGCGGCGCGAGGCACGGCTGGCCGAGACGTTCGGCTCCCTCATGCGGATCGCCGGTCAAGGACCCACGGCGACCGAGAGCCCCGTGATCCGGCTGCACAACGGCACGGAACAGATCAACCGGGCCATCACCGACGCCATGGCCGAAGCCTCCGCGGAACTGGTCACCGTCCAGCCCCGCGCCGGACTCACCGGGGCACGCGGCCAGGCCGCCGACGCCGCCTCGCTCGGCCGCGACCAGGCCGCGCTGGACCGGGGCTGCCGGATACGCACGCTCTACCCGCACACGCTGCGCCACTTCCCGACCATCGCCGCCCGGTGCGAGCGGCTGAAGGGCGACATCGAGGTGCGCTCACTGGACGAGGTGCCCGACCGCCTCATCGCCATAGACCGCGCCGTGGCCTTCATCCCGGCCGACAAGGACGGCCAACTCGCCCTGGAGATCCGCCACCCGGCCCTAGTGGGCCACCTGGTCACCACGTTCGACCGCCTGTGGCGCCTCGCCACCCCCATGCACCCGGCATCCGCCCCCCAGCCCTCCCCCAACGGCATCACCCCCCGCCAGCACGCCATAGCCGCCCTCCTCGTCGAGGGCCACACCGACGCCGTCATCGCGGAACGGCTGGGGATGAACATCCGTACCGCCCGCGTGCACATCGCCAAGCTCGCCGCGACGCTGGGCAGTCAGAGCAGGGCGCAGCTCGGGTTTCTCATCGGGCAGTCCGGGATCCTTGATCGGGGACGCTGAGGGGCGGGGTCGCGGCCGAGGGGGGCGGACCGTCGAGGCCCGCCTGGGCGATCCGCACGCCGAGTTGGGTGCGGCTCGCCGCCCCCAGCGTCTCCGAGAGCCGCGCGATGTGCGCCCGGCAGGTCCGGACACTTATGCCCAGCCGTTCCGCGATGACGGCGTCCTGATGCCCCTCCGCCAGCAGCGCCGCGATCGACTGCTCCCGGTGGGAGATGCCCTCGATGCCCGTGTCGGGGAGCGGGGCCGTGAGGGGAATGGCGAGGCGCCACAGCCGTTCGAAGACCGTGACGAGGTACTCGACGATCGCCGGGTGCCGCAGCTCCAGGGCCATCGTGCGGTCGGAGTTGGCGGGGATGAACGCCACCGTCCGGTCGAAGAGGATCAGCCGGTCGATCACCTCGTCCAGCGTGCGCGCCTCCACCGCGTCGCCCATCAGCTCCAGATAGTTCAGCAACCCCTGCCCGTGCCGGGCGACATGCGTGTACAGGTCCCGCATCCGCACGCCCCGCCCGCGCAGCGCCAGCGCCCGGTGCAGCCCCTCGGAGAGCTCCGCCTCGCGGCGGATGCCGCCGGGCTGCACCGTGAGGACCTCGGCCGTGCACGCCTGGGTCGCCTCGTCCATCGCGGCCTGGATCCGGGCCAGTCCGTCCAGGACCCGGATCGCCGGGCCCTCCGCCGCAGACGCGGCCGGCCGCGCCCGTTGGCCCAGCCCCGCGTACCACTCGACGGCCGCGACGGCCGAACCCACCCGCCGCCGGCTCGCGCTGACCTCGTCGTACATCCCGCGCAGCAGCCGGGTCATGACCTCCTGCGGGGAGGTCGGCACCAGCCAGTCCATGTCGTCGGGGTCCGGGTGCAGCAGGGCGAGTTCCAGCAGGCAGGGCACCGGCTCCGCGTCCCGGCGCGGCACCCGGCCGCGCCGTACGGCCCGGGAATACACGCGATCCCCGGCCTCGCACAGTCGGTCGGCACCATGGGGATGCTCATCCGCCCCGTGCCCGGCCATCGCCCATCCCACCCCCGGTTCCGCCGTCCTGCCGCAGCGCAACTATGCGCGGCCCGGACGTGCTCCGCAACACGGCTCCCCGCGCGGCGACCGCCGGAAACCACCGGTATCTCAGGGCTCGGTTCACCCGGTCACAATTCCGGCCACAGGTCCGGCGCACCTCCTGTCACAGGTCCGGCGCGGGTCCGGTGGGGGGTGTGGTCGCGGGTCCGGCGCGGGTCCGGTCGCAGCGGAGGGCCTGGGAGGGGTGGTGAACCCGGCTCGTGGCGCGGTTACTTCAGGCCGATGGCCCGGCACGCAGCCCTGTACTCGGCCGTGCAGATGTCCGACAGCTTGTAGATGTCGTCCGCGACCACCGTGTCCTTGATGTTCTCCTTGGTGAGCGCGACCACCGGCACGAGCTGCGCGGGAATGCCCTTGTCGGTGGGGCTGTCGACCTTGTCGCGGGTGAGCGCGGCGAACTGGATGTCGCGGCCCTGGACCTTGGCGACCGCCATCTCCGCGGCGTTCTCCGCCTCCTGCGGGTAGGACTTGTACACGCTCATGTACTGGTCACCGGAGATGATCCGCTGCACCGCGGGCAGCTCCGCGTCCTGGCCGGTGATCGGCGGCAGGTCGGTCACGCCCGCGTTCTCCAGCGCCTTGACGATGCCGCCCGCCATGCCGTCGTTGGCGGAGTACACCGCCGCGATGTTGTCCTTGCCGATCTTCTGGATCGCGTCGGCCATGTTGGCCTCGGCGTTCTCCGGCTTCCAGTCCTTGGTGTCGAAGGACTGGGCGATCGTCACCTTGCCGTTCAGCTCGGACATCGCGCCCGCCTTGAACTGCTTGGCGTTCGGGTCGGTGGACGAGCCGTTCATCATGACGATCTTGTCGGACAGGCTCGCCTTCTCACCGATGGCCTCCAGCAGGGAGCGGCCCTGGACCTCGCCGACCAGCTCGTTGTCGAAGGAGATGTACGCGTCGATCGGGCCCTCGGCCAGCCGGTCGTAGGCGATGACCGGAATACCGGCCTCCTTGGCCTTCTCCACGCCGCTCGCGATGGCCTTCGCGTCGACGGCGTCCAGCAGGATCACGTCGACCCGGTCGTCGATCATCTGCTGCAGCTGGCCCGCCTGCTTGTTCGCGCTCGCCTCGGCGTTGGCGTACTCGACGCGGCCCTTGTCGTTGGTGAGCGACTCGACCTTCCGCTTGATGATCGGGTAGTCGAAGTTCTCGTAGCGCGTGTTCGCCTTCTCCGGCAGCAGCAGTCCCACGGTGATGTCGTTGCCCTTGGCCGGGCTCGCGTCGTCACTGCTCCCCGTCGCGTTGAGCACGCCGCAGCCGGCGAGCGTGACGGACATCGCGGCCGCGGCCACGGATATGGAGGTACGACGACGCATGCGGGAGCTCACTTCGCGTGTGATTCGGACGTGGGCACAGCTTTGCGGCCCATGTGACTGAAAAGCCAACGCGGACGCGCCCCCCAGCGTCAAGCGGAACCACTTAACGAGATGACAACACCACGCTACGCAAGCGTTGTGAAGACTCTGCGGAATCACCTTCAAGTGGCGTACACCACTCGGTCATCGACAGGAGACCCGGCGAAACCAGGGCAAGAGCCGCCAAGCATGCGAAAAGGGCCGGGAGTCAACTCCCGGCCCCTTCACATGCGTACGCGCGTCAGTCGGACTGCTGCTGCCGCTTCGGCCGCCACACCACCAGCGCGCTGGTCTGCTGCACCTCCTGGTACGGCACCAGGTCGCGGCGGTACGACGCGTGCACCGCGGCCTCGCGCTGGCGCATCGCCGCCGCCGCGCCGTCGAGCGCGTCCTGCATCTCGGCCACCCTCGCCTGGAGCGCGGCGACCTGGTTCTCCAGTTCGATGATGCGCTTGATACCGGCCAGGTTGATGCCCTCGTCCTGCGACAACTGCTGGACGGTGCGCAGCAGTTCGATGTCACGGGCCGAGTAGCGGCGGCCCCGGCCCGCGGTGCGGTCCGGGGACACCAGGCCCAGCCGGTCGTACTGGCGCAGGGTCTGGGGGTGCAGGCCGGACAGCTGGGCCGCCACCGAGATGACGTAGACCGGGGTTTCCTCGGTCAGTTCATACGGATTGCGCCGACGACCGTCCATCTGACTCATGCTCCCTTCGCGGCCTGGAACAGATCCGCCCGCGGATCCTCATCCGCGGTCGCCTCTCGGTACGCCTCGAGTGCGTCACGAGCCTTCCCCGTCAGGTCCTTCGGAACACTCACCTCGACGGTGACCAGGAGGTCGCCGCGGGTGCCGTCCTTGCGGACCGCGCCCTTGCCCCGGGCGCGCATGGTACGCCCGTTGGGCGTGCCCGGCGGCAGCTTCAGCGTGACGGGCGGGCCGCCCAGGGTGGGCACCCGCACCTCGCCGCCGAGGGCCGCCTCGGCGAAGGTCACCGGGACGGTGACCGTGAGGTTGTCCTCCTTGCGGCCGAACACCGGGTGGGAGTCGACGTGCACGACCACGTAGAGGTCGCCCGCCGGCCCGCCGCGCTCGCCCGGCGCGCCCTTGCCGCGCAGCCGGATCCGCTGGCCGTCGCTGACGCCCGCGGGGATGCGCACCTGCATGGTCCGGGAGGACTTGGCCCGGCCGCTGCCCTTGCAGACCTCGCAGGCGTGCTCCGCGATCAGGCCGCGGCCCTTGCAGTCCGGGCAGGGGTCGGTGAGGGAGAAGCCGCCGCCGCTGCCCCGGGCGACCTGCCCGGTGCCGACGCAGGTCGGGCACACGCGGGGCGTGCCGTTCTTGTCGCCGGTGCCCGAACAGGCCTTGCAGGGAGACTGCGACGACATCCGCAGCGGGACGGTCGCGCCCTCGATCGCCTCGGTGAAGCTGAGCGTGACCTCGGACTCGATGTCCTGGCCGCGCCGGGGGTGCGTACGCGTCCCCGGACCGCCCGCGCCGCCGCGGTTGAACAGGCCCCCGAAAACGTCACCGAGGCCGCCGCCGAAACCGCCGGCTCCCTGGCCGCCGCCCTGGGCGCCGCCTCCGAAGAGGTCGCCCAGGTCGAAGTTGAAGGAGCCGCCCGCGCCGCCCGGCCCCGGGCGGAAGCCGCCGTTGCCGAAGAGGGCGCGCGCGTCGTCGTACTCCTTGCGCTTCTTGGGGTCGCCGAGGATGTCGTTGGCCTCGGAGATCTCCTTGAAGCGCTCCTCCGCCTTGACGTTGCCGGTGTTGGCGTCCGGGTGGAACTCGCGGGCGAGCTTCCGGTACGCCTTCTTGATCTCGGCCTCTGTGGCGTCCTTGGGGACGCCGAGGACCTTGTAGTAGTCCTTCTCGATGAAGTCCTTGGTGCTCATCCTCGACGCCCCTCCTTCCCTTCGTCTATGACGTCAGCCCTCGTCCGGGCCACCGCTCTCCTTGTCGTCGGCGTCGGCGGACTCGTCCGCCTTGACCGTCTGCGCCCCCGGCTGGGGTTCGGCCACGGCCACCCGCGCGGGGCGGATGGTGCGCTCGCCGATCCGGTACCCGGGCTGCAGGATCGCGACGCACGTCGTCTCGGTGACGTCGGGTGCGTAGCTGTGCATCAGGGCTTCGTGGATCGTCGGGTCGAAGGGCTCGCCCTCCTTGCCGAACTGCTGCAGGCCCATCTTCGCCGCGGTGCTCTCCAGCGACTCGGCGACGGACTTGAAGCCGCCGACCAGCTCGCCGTGTTCCCGCGCGCGGCCGATGTCGTCGAGCACGGGCAGGAGCTCGGTCAGGAGGTTCGCGATGGCGATCTCCTTGACCGCGATCCGGTCGCGCTCGACCCGGCGGCGGTAGTTCTGGAACTCGGCCTGGAGGCGCTGGAGGTCCGCCGTGCGCTCGCTGAGCGCCGTGCGGGCCTGGTCCAGCTGGGCCACCAGAGCCACGTCCTGGCCCGTGTCCCCGGCCGGGGCCGCCTCCTCCTCCGCGGAGGAGGAGGCGGCCTTCGGCTCGGCGTCTTCGGAGGTGGCGCCGGAAGGGACGTCGGGCTGCTGCTCGTCGAAGCCCGGGGTCTCCTCCGTCACGCGGCACCGTCCTTCCGGTCCTCGTCGACGATCTCGGCGTCGACGACGTCGTCGTCGGCCTTGGCACCACCGGCGGCACCGGCGTCACCGGCGGGACCACCGGCGGCCTGGGCCGCGCCCGCGTCCGCGTACATGGCCTGGCCGAGCTTCTGGGAGACGGCCGCGACCTTCTCCGTGGCGGTGCGGATCTCGGCGGAGTCCTCGCCCTTGAGCTTCTCCTTCAGCTCGGCGACGGCTTCCTCGACCTCGGTCTTGATGTCGCCCGGGACCTTGTCCTCGTTGTCCTTGAGGAACTTCTCGGTCTGGTAGACGAGCTGCTCGCCCTGGTTGCGGGACTCGGCGGCCTCGCGGCGCTTGTGGTCCTCCTCCGCGTACTGCTCGGCCTCCTGGCGCATGCGGTCGACCTCGTCCTTCGGCAGCGAGGAGCCGCCGGTGACGGTCATCTTCTGCTCCTTGCCGGTGCCGAGGTCCTTCGCCGTGACGTGCATGATGCCGTTGGCGTCGATGTCGAAGGACACCTCGATCTGCGGGACGCCGCGGGGCGCCGGGGGCAGACCGGTCAGCTCGAACATCCCGAGCTTCTTGTTGTACGCCGCGATCTCGCGCTCGCCCTGGTAGACCTGGATCTGCACGGAGGGCTGGTTGTCCTCGGCGGTGGTGAAGATCTCGGACCGCTTGGTCGGGATCGTCGTGTTCCGCTCGATGAGCTTGGTCATGATGCCGCCCTTGGTCTCGATGCCGAGGGACAGCGGGGTGACGTCGAGGAGCAGGACGTCCTTGACCTCGCCCTTGAGGACACCGGCCTGCAGGGCGGCGCCGATGGCGACGACCTCGTCCGGGTTGACGCCCTTGTTGGCGTCCTTGCCGCCGGTCAGCTCCTTGACGAGCTCGGCGACGGCGGGCATACGGGTCGAGCCGCCGACGAGGACGACGTGGTCGATCTCGCTGATGGAGATGCCGGCGTCCTTGATGACGTTGTGGAACGGCGTCTTGCAGCGCTCCAGGAGGTCCGCGGTCAGCTGCTGGAACTGGGCGCGGGTCAGCTTCTCGTCGAGGTGCAGGGGGCCCTCGGCGGAGGCGGTGATGTAGGGCAGGTTGATCGAGGTCTCGGTGGACGAGGACAGCTCGATCTTCGCCTTCTCGGCGGCCTCGCGCAGACGCTGCAGGGCCATCTTGTCCTTGCCCAGGTCCACGCCGTGGCCGGACTGGAACTGCTGGACGAGGTAGTCGACGACGCGCTGGTCCCAGTCGTCACCACCGAGGTGGTTGTCACCGTTGGTGGCCTTCACCTCGACGACGCCGTCGCCGATCTCCAGCAGCGAGACGTCGAACGTACCGCCACCGAGGTCGAAGACCAGGATGGTCTGGTCGTCCTTGTCGAGGCCGTACGCCAGGGCGGCCGCGGTGGGCTCGTTGACGATGCGCAGGACGTTCAGACCGGCGATCTCGCCGGCCTCCTTGGTGGCCTGGCGCTCGGAGTCGTTGAAGTACGCCGGGACGGTGATGACCGCGTCGGTCACCTTCTCGCCCAGGTAGGACTCGGCGTCACGCTTCAGCTTCTGGAGCACGAAGGCGCTGATCTGCTGCGGGTTGAAGGGCTTCCCGTCGAGCTCGATCTTCCAGTCGGTGCCCATGTGACGCTTCACGGAGCGGATGGTCCGGTCCACGTTCGTGACCGCCTGGCGCTTGGCCACCTCTCCGACGAGCACCTCACCGTTCTTGGCGAAGGCGACGACGGACGGCGTGGTCCTGGCGCCCTCGGCGTTGGTGATGACGGTGGGCTCGCCGCCCTCCAGAACGCTGACGACGGAGTTAGTCGTGCCCAGGTCGATGCCGACCGCACGTGCCATGGTTGATTCCTCCAGCTGACTTGAGTGGAACGGACTCAAGTGTGCACGACGGCTCCCCACCGGTCAACAGAGCTGAGTCGGGCAGGCTCAACTCTTATCCGTTCCTTACACGCAATGGCGCTCTGACCTGCGTCGATACACTGCGTCGAGGGTCGTACACCGGTACACGCGAGAGAGTGAACACCACCACGAGCGCCCCTCCCGCCACCCACCACAGGGCGCCCGCCCCGATCCATTCGGCATGCGCGAGTACCCCGACGAGCATCCCGGACAACGCCCCGGTTCCCAGCAGCAGACTCGCCCCCGGCGCGGTCAGCCCGAGCCGCCGCAGCCGGTGCGCGAGATGGTCGGGCCCGCTGCGCGTGACACTCCGCCCGCCCAGCCGCCGCGACGCCAGCACGAGGACGACATCGGCGGCCACCACGGCGGTCAGCGCGAACAGGACACCCGCGCTCTCCCCGACCCCGAACCCTGCCCGGGCGTACACGGTCCCCACGGCGACCACGAACCCCGCGGCCATGGACCCGCAACCGCCCAGCGCCACCCGCGCGGGATGCCAGTTGTGGAGAAGGAAGCCGGTCAGCGCGGCGGCCAGCACGCTCATCAGCCCCGCGATCCCGTCCATCACCTCGACGGCCGCACAGGCCGCCGCACCGAAGGCGGCGACCACCCCGACGGTGCCCGCCAGCCCGTCGGCGTGATCGAGCCCCCGGAACCCGAACACCACCGCCACGATCCACACGACGGCCAGCAGCCCGGTCCCCACCCCCGTCTCCCCGTACGGCACGACACACGCGGCCGCCACGGCCGTCCCGGCCGCCAGCACCCGCCGCCGCAGCCGCACCACGTCACCGGCGAGCCCGAGCAGGGCGACGGCGCCCGCGGCGAGGAGCACCCCCCGCGTCCCGCCGGCGGAGGGCGCGACCCCCAGCCAGTCACCGCCCCCCACGACCAGCCCGGTGACGAGCACGACGGCCAGGCCCCCGGACAGCGGCACGTCCCGCTGCCGGCGCCGCTCGACCAGCCGCAGCCGCAGCGCGGGGGCCCGCAGGGCGGCGGCGAGCACAGCGGTGAGGACTAGGGCGGTGGCGGCGGCGGTGATCCCGTAGAGCACGGATATAAGGTAGGCGCGATTATGACAATTCGGTATGAATAACACGAGGAGATGGCGTCGGGATCGCGACGGGACGGCGACCGGATCCAGTCGGTTTCTGAGGCAACCCTCAGCGATTCAGATCACTGCCCACCCGGCTACAGTGCGGCGGAGGATGAGGGTAGTCTCAGACGGACTGCATAAGTTACCGCTTAGTAATTTCGGGGAACCCTGGAAAACGACAGGTCACCCGACGAAACCCCTCGCAGGCCCGAGGAGCCCCCATGCAACTCGCCGCGATCATCGTGTCGCTGGTTCTGACCGTGGTCGGCGTCGCGCTGCTCGCACGCGCGATCGGCCAGTTCGTCCGGTACTTCAAGCTGGGCCAGCCGGTCCCGGCCGGCACCCGGACCGACAACCCCTACCAGCGCAGCGTGACCCTGGTGAAGGAGTTCCTCGGCCACACGCGCATGAACCGGTGGGGCATCGTCGGTGTCGCCCACTGGTTCGTCGCCGTCGGCTTCCTGACGCTCCCGCCGACCCTCGCCCAGGCCTTCGGCCAGCTGTTCCAGGCCGACTGGGTGCTGCCGGTCATCGGTACGTTCCTGCCGTTCGAGCTGTACATCGAGTTCATCGGCGTGATGACGATCCTGGGCATCGCGGTGCTCATCGCGATCCGCCTGCTGAACCTGCCGAGCCGCCCGGGCCGCAAGTCCCGCTTCGCCGGCTCCAAGGCCGGCCAGGCCTACTTCGTCGAGTACGTCATCCTCACCATCGGCCTGGCGATCTACGTGCTGCGGGGCCTTGAGGGCGCGCTGCACCACGTCGACCACTACGAGGCGTCGTACTTCGCGTCGTACCCGCTGGTCCTGGCCTTCAAGGGCCTGTCGGTGACGGCGCTGCAGAACCTGGTCTACCTGGTCGCGATGATCAAGATCGGCACCTCGTTCATCTGGATGATCGTGGTGTCGCTCAACACCAACATGGGTGTCGCCTGGCACCGGTTCCTCGCCTTCCCCAACATCTGGTTCAAGCGCGAGGCGAGCGGCGGCACGGCCCTCGGCGCGCTCCAGCCGATGACCTCGGGCGGCAAGCCGATCGACTTCACCGACCCGGGCGACGACGACGTCTTCGGCGTCTCCCAGGTCGAGCAGTACTCGTGGAAGGGCCTGCTGGACTTCTCCACCTGCACCGAGTGCGGCCGCTGCCAGTCGCAGTGCCCCGCCTGGAACACGGGCAAGCCCCTCTCCCCCAAGCTGCTGATCATGTCCCTGCGGGACCACGCGCACGCCAAGGCGCCGTACCTGCTGGCCGGCGGCGGCAAGACGATGGAGGGCGAGGAGAAGGCGTCGGAGGAGCAGCTGGCCGGTGTGCCCGCGTCCGCCCTCGCGGAAGCCGAGCGCCCGCTGGTCGGCACGGCCGAGGAGAACGGCGTCATCGACCCGGACGTCCTGTGGTCCTGCACCACCTGCGGCGCCTGCGTCGAGCAGTGCCCGGTGGACATCGAGCACGTCGACCACATCGTCGACATGCGCCGCTACCAGGTGATGATCGAGTCGTCGTTCCCGTCGGAGGCGGGCACGATGCTCAAGAACCTGGAGAAGAAGGGCAACCCCTGGGGCCTGGCGAAGAAGCAGCGCCTGGAGTGGCTCAAGGAGGTCGACTTCGAGGTCCCGGTCGTCGGCAAGGACATCGAGGACCTGTCCGAGGTCGAGTACCTCTACTGGGTCGGCTGCGCCGGCGCCCTGGAGGACCGCGCGAAGAAGACCACGAAGGCCTTCGCGGAGCTGCTGCACATCGCGGGCGTCAAGTTCGCGATCATGGGCGGCGACGAGAAGTGCACCGGTGACTCCGCCCGGCGTCTCGGCAACGAGCCCCTGTTCCAGGAGCTCGGCATGGAGAACGTCATGGCGCTGAACATGGCGTTCGGCGAGGAGATGGACGACGAGGGCAAGGTCGTCGCCGAGTCGGCGAAGCCCAAGTCCGCCAAGAAGATCGTCGCCACCTGCCCGCACTGCCTCAACACGCTCGGCAACGAGTACCCGCAGCTCGGCGGCGACTACGAGGTCATCCACCACACGCAGCTGCTGCAGCACCTCGTCGACGAGGGCAAGCTGATCCCGGTCACGCCGGTCGAGGGCATCATCACGTACCACGACCCGTGCTACCTGGGCCGCCACAACAAGATCTACACGCCGCCGCGCGAGATCATCGCCAGCGTCCCCGGCATCCGCAACGAGGAGATGCACCGCCACAAGGAGCGCGGCTTCTGCTGCGGCGCCGGTGGTGCGCGGATGTGGATGGAGGAGCGCATCGGCAAGCGCATCAACAACGAGCGCGTCGACGAGGCCCTCTCCGTCAACCCCGACATCGTCTCGACGGCCTGCCCCTTCTGCCTGGTCATGCTCACGGACTCCGTCAACGGCAAGAAGAACGACGGCAAGGCGAAGGAGTCCATCCAGGTGGTGGACGTGGCCCAGCTGCTGCTGGACTCGGTGAAGACGCCGGTCCCGGCGGAGGACGAGAGCGACGACTCGAACGACGCCGGCGGCGAGCCGCCGGCGGGCACGTCGGACTCTACGAGCGCGCCGGAGCCGGAGCCGGTGAAGTAGGCGATCACCGCTGGTCGTCCGACCCTGTCGAAGCCCCCTGCCCGATGATCGGGCGGGGGGCTTCGGCGTTCCCTGCGGTTCAGCGGGGAGGACGGCAAGGCGACGAGTCCGGAAGACTGCGGTGCCTCCCCGTCTCAGCGGGACATCCAGCGCTCCACCTCTCGCCCCCTGGTGTCCAGCGCGGTGAGGACAGCGGCTGACGCGGTCCGCGGACGGCCGGGAACCTGCATGTCGGTCTGAACTGCGCCAGCCACAGGGCCGATCCCCGGCGGCGGCATCTCCACCTCGATTCCGGCGCACCGCGCGAGCGCGACCGCCGTCGCCACGAACCCTTCGGAGAGCGCCTCGAGCTCCGCCTCGAAGACCTCGACCTGCCGCAGGAAGAGGCGGCCTGCACCGTTCGAGGGGTTCTACAGCGTCTCGTCACCGATATCGAAGTACATGCTCATCGCCGCTCCCCCCTGCTCAGCCGCCCCGGTGCAGGGTAGAGGTCAGTCGGTCATGAGGCACACGGATAAGCCGGTGCCTTGGGACCAGGGCTCGTCGGACGTCCACGCCCCCTGCCCGGGTCATCGGGTGGCGAGGGTGCACTCGGGGGATGCGTGCTCCTAGCCGCAGCTGACTGCTGCTGATCGACGACGAACCGGCGGAACTCGTGCACTCCGGCTACCCGTCGGACATCGCCCTCGATACGCCGCTGGCGGAGCATCACCGCATCGAGGGCGGCCCCGCAACCCTGCTCCGGCAACCGGGCCACACACCCCACCACTGCGTGGACCGGGTCTCGGCCCGGGTCCCCACGCAGGAACAGTTCGAGGCCCTGCGCCTTCCCGGCAGCCTGCCGGTCCTGTGCACGCTCCGCGTCGTCTACACCGCCGACGGCCGCCCGATCGAGGCGACATCGATGGTGAAGGCCGGGCATCTCTACGAGTTGCAGTACGAGTTCGTGGTGGAGTGACCTTCTTCAGCCGTGGCGGGGCTGTCGCGAGGTTGGCAAGATCCCGGTATGCAGTTCGACGATTCCGGCAGCCTCCACGACGTGTGCACGCAGCGACTCGGCGAGAAGGCCGGTCGGCAGTTCGCCGCCATGGCCCGTCGCGGCTTCCGGCTGGTCCCGGCTCAGGACGGGGCCGAGGCGACAGGCCGGTGCCGGCTCGGCGGTCCCGCTCTGCTCGAGCCCGGGGCCGTCTGGCCCGAACTGAGCGGCGTTCCGCTGTCCCTGCACGCCGTTCTGGACACGGACGCCCTCGCTCCCTGGCTGGGCGCCGAACTGCCCGTGCGGCCGGGCCTGCTGAACTTCTTCTACCTGGATCCGGACCTGCCCTACGAGGAGTACCGCAAGCTGGACGTGTACCAGCCCGGGGTGTGGCGCGTCATTCCCGCCGATCCGGCACGGGCGGTCGCCGTCACCGCCCCCCGGCCTGCTCGGAGTTACCCGGTGATGCCCGTCCACGCGGTCGAGGTGACCATGCTCCCGGACTGCTGGGACGTCGAGGACGGCGACCTGGAGTTCGACCGGGACGAGCACTGGGGAGTGGCCTCGTTGTTCCTCACCGCGATGGCGGATCTCGACGGCAACACCGCGGGCGGCCACTGCGCCTTCGGCTGGCCCGACACCTCGCACACGCTGCCCGTGTCGTCCAGGGACGCCGACGGCACGGCGGCCGTCCATCTGCTCCAGCTCGCCGAGGACGCCGAGCTGGGGTGGGGCTGGGGCGACGCCGGAACGCTGTACTTCACCATCCCGGCCGAGGCACTCGCAGCCGGCGACTTCGCCCGGGCAGAAGCCCGGGTCATCTGCGGTTGATGCGACGCGCGGCGGACTCCAGGGGGCCGTGCCGCCACCTGGGCTGACCGCGGGTAACTGGCAGCCGTGCGGTAGCCGTGCGGCAACCACGCCTCAGCCGTGCGATGCGGTGGTACGGGGGGCGCACTCGGGGGCGCGCGATATTCGCGAATGCACTTGCCGGACTCCGTTCGTGGAGCCACGCCGGTTCGGAATGTGAAGATCAAAAAGCCCTGCTCAAGGTTGCCGACAGGCAATTGACCGAGCGTCACCCCTCAACAGCAGCCCCTCATCACGCACTTCACACGTATCGAAACAGTAAAGAGGGTTCCGTTCAGCGAATTTTCGTTGAACCATGAAGGTCCACAAATGAGGGGGGTTCGTGAAGATCGCCGGTTGCGCTTTGCGCACGGTCGGGCAAGGGGGCTCGGCAGACCGGTGACGCGGCGGTGATGCCGTTCCCACGCCGCTTCTCACGCACTACCACGCCACGGCCGCCTGCCTCAGGAACAGACGGCCGTACTTCAGGGGTGAGGAATCCACCATGCACGTATGTGTGCTGGGGCAGGGCTATGTCGGCCTGCCCCTCGCCGTGAGGGCCGCCGAGGCCGGGCACACCGTCACCGGCTATGAGCCCGACCGGGCGCGTTGCGCGGCCCTGGCCGCCGGGTCGTCGTACGTCGAGGACATCGGCGACGAGCGGCTCCGGGCGGTGCTCGACTCGGACGCCTACTACGCGACCTCCGACCCGCAGGACCTCAAGGGGTTCGACGTCGCCGTCATCACCGTGCCCACGCCGCTCACCGACCGTGCCCCGGACCTGAGTTGCGTCCGGGCCGCCGGCCGTGCGCTCGCCGGGTGGGTCGAGCCGGGGGCCACCGTCGTACTCGAGTCGACGACCCACCCCGGCACCACGCGTGACGTCCTCGTCCCGCTGCTGGAGGAGGGCTCCGGCCTCGTCGCCGGACGGGACTTCCACGTCGGGTTCAGCCCCGAGCGCATCGATCCCGGCAACCCCGACTGGCACCTGGAGAACACGCCGAAGATCGTCGCCGGGCTGACCGAGGGCTGCCTGGAGCGCGTGAAGGCCTTCTACGACACCGTCACCGACGTCACCGTGCCCGCCTCGGGGCTCGAGGAGGCCGAGCTGGCCAAGGTGTTCGAGAACACCTACCGGCACGTCAACATCGCGCTGGTCAACGAGCTGTCACGGATGGCGCACACGCTGGGCGCGGACGTCTGGCACACGCTGGAACTGGCCGCGACCAAGCCCTTCGGGTTCACCAAGTTCCTGCCCGGTCCCGGGGTCGGCGGGCACTGCCTGCCCATCGACCCGGTCTACCTCAGCCACCACGTCAAGGCGCGGCACGGGCAGACCTTCCGGCTCATCGAGCTGGCCCAGGACATCAACGAGAGCCAGCCGGACTACGTCGTACGCCGCCTCCAGGACGCCCTGAGCCGGCGGTTCCGGCGGAGCGTGCACGGGGCGCGGATCCTCGCGCTCGGGGCGGCCTACAAGCCGGGCACCTCGGACGCCCGTCAGTCACCGGCCGTCGAAGTCACCGACCGACTGCGGCGGATGGGGGCGGACGTCACCGTCGTGGACCCCTATCTGCCCGACGGCGGCAGCCGGACCATCCCCTTCGCCGCAGAAGCAGAAGACTTCGGGACGGGTACGTGCGTCGCCGACTTCGACGCGGTCGTACTGCTCACCCCACACGGCGAGTTCGACCTCGAACGGCTCGCGGCGGAGGCGAGCTACGTGCTGGACACCCGAGGCGTGATGACAGCGTCCCCCCACATCGAGCTCCTCTGAGGGACCCGGCACAGCCGACCCGCCACACCTGCGGCCGTGCGCCGGGCGCGCGGGGCACGTACGGCCTTCACCTCACACACCCACCGGGCTGCTTCGTGCTGCCTGAAACACCGAAAGGAAAACGACATGGGTTACGACGACGGAGCACTCGCCAGAACCGGCGTAGGAGCCTTCACACTGTTCGGCGCCAGCGTCTCGCTCAACTGGATCCTGGCCGTCGCGGTGACACTCGTCCTGGTGGGCGCCTTCACCTACCGGGCTGTCACCCGACGCCAGCGAGGGCGTGCCTGACATGCTCAACCGCACGTCCAAGCGGGGCCGTCGGGCACCGTGGCAGACCTGGGTCTGTGTGGCCGCCACTCTGGCGGCCACCGCCTGGACCCTCATCTACCACTTCTACTGGAGTACCCAGCCCTGGGGGACCGCACTGGTCTTCTACTGCGCCGTCACCGCCGTCCTCATCTACTCGCTGGCCGCGGTGGTCAAGGGCCGAAGCTTCACCCACCTGCCCGCCCATGAGGGCCGGGTCCTGGCCATCGTCCCTGCGTACAACGAACCGGCCGAGGCTCTGCACAAGACCGTGTGGGCGCTCATCAACCAGGTGCGCCCGCCCGACGCGATTCACGTCGTCGATGACGGTTCCAGGATCCCTGTGGTCCCCTTCGATCATCCGCTGGTCACCTGGCACCGCCAGGACAACGCCGGTAAACGGGAGGCACAGGCGAACGTGCTGCGCACCGTCGATCCGTCGACGTACGACCTCATCATGACCGTGGACTCCGATTCGGTCGTCCACCGGATGGGGCTGTGGCACTGCCTGAAAGCCATGTCGGACGTCCGTGTCCAGGCCTGCACCGGTCTGACGCTGGTATCCAACTACACCCACAACCTGCTCACCCGCGTGATCGACCTAGAAATCGTCACCTGGTGTCTGGTCACCAGGATGGCCCGCTCGCAGGTGGGCGCGGTCGCCCCCACCTCCGGCATCCTCGCCGTCTACCGCAAGGAGCTCGTCCTGGAGAACCTGGACGACTACGTCGCCTCCGGGACAGCGGGAGACGACCGGCGTCTGACTCACTACGCGCTCCAGCGGGGCCAGGTGGTCGCCGTGAACGAGGCGTGGGTCTACAGCAGCATGCCCACCGACTTCAACGAGCTGTTCACCCAGCGCGTGCGATGGTTCAAGTCGTACTGGCGCTACGTCGGCTGGGAGCTCACCAACTTCTCGGCTGCTCCCTTGTTCTTCCGGCTTTACGGTTTGGTCGTCACCGCCACGATGCCGATCCTCTACGTGTGGGTTCTGTTCGTGCTGCCCTACCACACCGACCACGAACTGCTGTTCCTCCAGGGGCTCGGCTACTGGCTGATCATGACCTACGCCCAGACCGGAATGTACGCAGCACTTCGCCCCGAGCTGTCGGCTCGCCAGAAGATCGTCGCCTGGATCTTCCTCACGCCCCTCGTCACCTTGCTGAACCTGCTCATAGTCCGCCCTGCCATGTACTGGGCACTCACCCAGGCCCGTACCACCCACTGGGGCACCCGCAAGGTGAACGTGCAGGTACCGGTCACCGAAGGGACGTGATCAAGCACTGCCGGCAGCACCGATACGCGGTTGGCGTGCCATCGTCCCCGGTGCGGGCAGCCGAGAACAGGGTGAACCTGTGACGGCCACTCCGAACGTGCCGGTCCGCCACGGGACTGTGGGTCACGGTGACGGGCCTGCTGTCCGCGTCGGAGGTGAGGTAGCCGAAACTCGCAGTGGGTGTCGGAGCACTACAGATGACCGCTTCCCGCTGGGTTCATGCCTCTTCGAGGCGTACGGCCTTCCCGAAGTCGTCGACAGCGGTCCAGTAGTGGGCGAGGCTCGTGTAGAACACTGCTGACTCCGTGACACCGTCCGCTATGTCGCCCAGTGCCATATAGACCGTTCTGCACGCGGTGAAGACGCGATCACACGCCTCTACGACCTCGCCGCTCCGGGCATGCAGGGTGGCGACTTGGCCGGTGTGGCGGAAAGGCCCGAAAACCTCTCGCAGGCGCGCTCGGTGTTCTTCGATGCGCGTTCGGCGCAACCCCAGGTCCTCGATTCTCAGGATCGAAGGGGTCTGGCGATACTCGACCCCCATGAGGTGAGCCTGTTCGAGGAAGGCGAGATATGACGCCCTCCTGACTTCCCGCCGACGTGCCTCATCCTGAGCCGCCGCCGAAACTTCAGCCTGTAACCGTGCAGCCCGCGTATGGCCGCGACTGGTCACCCAGCTCGCGAGTACTGCCGTGGCGCCTGTCAGCCCTGCGATCCACAGTCCGATGTCCCCCACGTCAGCCGAGTGTGAGGCCTGGCGCCCGAACGGAACAGCCTTCTTACCCGACAGCCGTGACGAACCGCAAAGGCCAGGAAGCCGTGGCGAACAGAAAGGCAGGCAGGTGGCCGTGACGTACCGGAAGGGGCGGGCTGCCGCGTGACCACCGCGCCCCCGCCCGGGGCAACCCGGAAATTAACCGAACTCACGTACAACCCTTACGTCCCCCCGCAGGTCTCTTGATCGCCGACCGGCCGTGAACCTCCGGGCAACTCCCGGCGAACGCGGACGGTCCGGCCCTCCATCGACTGTGGATGTCCGCCAGGCATCCCCCGCATGCAGCAGGAGACCCGCATGCAGCAGCACCAGCGCCCCTCGGGGCGCCGGCCCGCACACCCGTCCCGGCGTCCCCGCGTGCGGCTCGCCCTGGCGACCGCCGCCGCGGCCGCGCTGACCGGCACACTGCTGTCGGCCGCGGCCGGCCCGGCGACGGCCGCGGACGGCACGCACGCCGCGCGGGCCGACTTCAACGGCGACGGCATCGGCGACGTGGCCTTCTCCGCGTCCGGCTCCCACGTGAGCGGCAAGAAGGACGCCGGCCGGCTCGTCGTCCTCTACGGCACGAAGACCGGAGTGTCCTCCGCGAAGCGGTCCGCGATCAGCCAGGACACCGCCGGCAACCCGGGCACGGCCGAGACCGGTGACGTCTTCGGCGCCGACAGCGCCTACGCCGACTTCAACGGCGACGGCTACGACGACCTCGCCGTCTCCTCCCCGATGGAGGACGTCGGCGGCGACAAGGACGGCGGCGCCGTCGCGGTCCTGTGGGGCTCGGCCCAGGGCATCACCGGCAAGGGCGTCGCGATCGCGGACGCGGCCCCCACCAAGCACGACCGCTGGGGCAGGAACCTGGCCGCCGGCGACTTCGACGGCGACGGCAAGGCGGACCTGGCCGTCGGCAACACCTCCAACGTCGTGCACGTGCTCAGGGGCGGCATCAGCGCCTCCGGCACGGCGGTCAAGGGGCGGTACAGCGTCAAGGCGCCGGTCCAGGCATCCGGCGACGGCTCCGGGCCGCTCAACATCACCGCGGGCGATGTCAACGGCGACCGCCGCACCGACCTGGTCGTCGACGGCTTCGAGACCGCCACCGGCCAGTACTGGAACACCAACTACCTGCTCCCGGGCACGAGTTCCGGCCTGTCCGCCGCCGACGCCCGGCCGCTGAAGGCCGGTGTCATCACCGGCGTCGGCGACGTCAACGGCGACGGGTACGGCGACATCGTCACCGGCATGCACTGGAACAAGGCCGACGACGGGGTCACCTTCCCCGGGGCCTCCGACGGCGGCAAGGTGTGGATCACCTACGGCGCCGCGGACGGTGTCGGCTCCACCACCGGCATCACCCAGAACACCGGCAACGTCCCCGGCAGCTCGGAGAAGAACGACTACTTCGGCTACGAGCTGGACCTCGGCGACGTGAACGGTGACGGCTACCAGGACCTCGTGGTCGGGGTGGCGGGCGAGGACATCGGCTCCGTCGCCGACGCCGGCCAGCTCGTCGTGCTGTACGGCTCGGCCGCGGGCATCAACACCTCCACCGGCGCCCAGTCCTTCGCGCAGAGCACCGCGGGCGTCCCCGGCTCGGACGAGAAGGGCGACTTCCTCGGCACCGACGTGAAGCTCGACGACGTCACCGGTGACGGCCGCGCCGACGTACTGGCCGGCTCGTTCGAGAACGACGGCGACGGCGCGGTCCTCTACCTGCCGTCCAACGGCACGAGGATCACCGCCACCGGTTCGCGCACCGTCTCCCCCGGAGACTCGGGCGTCCCGACGACGGGCTACCCGAACTTCGGCGCGAACTTCGCCGACTGAGCCACCCCCGGCAAACGCCTCCCGGGTGCCTCCACCCCCGGCCGACGCCCCACCCCCCGGTGGGCGGAACCACCCCGGCCGACGCCCCACCCCCACGGGTGGAGCACCCCGGCCGACGCCCCACCCCCACGGGTGGAGCACCCCGGCCGACGCCCCACCCCCGCAGGTGGAACCACCCCCGGCCGGCCGAGCCACGGTCGGCGGCGGAGCCACCCGCACCGATCGAGCCGCCCCGAACCCCTTCCGGGGCCGGGCCTTCCCGGCCCGGCCCCCTCCCCATCCGGAGCACCACCTTGCGCAAGCGCACTCTCCTGCTGGCCGCCGCCCTCACCACCGGCCTGCTCTCCGCCGCCCCGGCCACCGCCGCCCCCTCCGGTCTCGCCGGGGACTTCAACGGCGACGGATACCGCGACCTCGCGGCCGGCGCCGCCTGCGCGGACGTCGGCTCGGCCTCCTGCGCCGGCGCGGTCGTCGTGCTGTACGGCTCGGCGTCCGGTGTCTCGGCCGCCCGCAAGGCCGTCATCACCCAGAACTCCGCCGGCGTGCCCGGCACCGCCGAGTCCGGCGACCTGTTCGGCTCCGCCCTGGCCTCCGGCGACCTGGACCGGGACGGCTACTCCGACCTCGTCGTCGGCGCCTCCAACGAGAGCGTCGGCGACCGGGACGGCGTCGGCTCCGGCACCGTCCTGTGGGGCGGCAAGTCGGGCCTGACCAGTGGCAAGGGCCTGCCGCAGCCGTCGACTCTCTCCGAGTACGGCAACTTCTCCCGGGGCATCGCCACCGGCGACTTCGACGGCGACGGGGACACGGACGTCACGCTCACCGGCCAGAGCCACACCCGCATCTACAACGGCCCCTTCACCCGCACCGGCGGCCCGCTGAACAACCTCCGCGTCGGCGAGGTCGGCACCACCTTCGAGGTGTTCGCCGGTGACATGACCGGCGACGGCGCGGCCGAGCGCGTCTACCCGTTCAACGTGGACGGCGACACCGGCGGCGAGATCAACTACTTCCGCTGGACCGGAACGACACACAAGATGGCCGAGCTGCCGAACGCCGACGGCTATCCCGGCTCCATCGGCGACATCAACCGCGACGGCTACGGCGACCTCGTCCTCGGCGACTCCGCCGACCCGTACGACCTCAAGCCCGGCGGCCACAAGGGCGGCCAGATCACCGTCTGGTACGGCGGCCCGAACGGCCCCGACCCGGCGCAGCAGCCGACCGTCGTCCACCAGGACACCGCGGGCGTGCCCGGCGCCGCCGAGGCCGAGGACGGCTTCGGCAGCGCGGTGAGCACCGGCGACATCAACGGCGACGGGTACGCCGACGTCGTGGTCTCCGCCCTGGGCGAGGACGTCGGCTCGGCGACGGACGCGGGCTCGGTGACCGTGCTGTTCGGCTCCGCCTCCGGCCTGAAGACCGACAGCGGCGTGAAGTCGTACACCCAGGACACCGCCGGGGTGCCCGGCTCCGCCGAGACGGGCGACCGTTTCGGTTCCGCCGTCGGCCTGACCGACGTGACCAAGGACGGCAAGGCGGACCTGGTCGTCGGCGTCCACGGCGAGAACTCCACGGGCGGCCTGTGGACCCTGCGCGGTTCCGCGTCCGGCCTGACCACGACCGGCGCCCAGGGCATCACCACGAGCGCCCTCTCCCTCAAGGGCATCGTCAACCTCGGCTCGGCCGTGGCCCAGTGACGTCCCGCCGACTCCCCACAGTGAGGCACCCGCACCCATGCGCACCCGTATCACCGCCGCCGTCCTCGCAGCGGCCCTGACCCCGCTCGCCCTCACCCTCTCCGCCCCCGCCGCGCACGCCGCGCCGGCCGCCGCCCCCTACGACTTCAACGGCGACGGCCGCACCGATCTCGCGATCGGCGCGCCGGGCGCCACCGTCGCCGGGCAGGCGAAGGCCGGTGCCGTGTCGGTGGTCTACGGCAGCACCAGCGGCCCGAAGACCTCCACGCGCACCCTGCTGACCCAGAACACCGCCGGCATGCCGGGTGCCGCCGAGACCGACGACGCGTTCGGCTCCGCCCTGGCCTCCGCCGACCTGAACACCGACGGCTACGCCGACCTGCTGATCGGCACGCCCGGCGAGGACGACAGCGACAACAACGACGGCACCGTCACCATCGTCTGGGGATCGGCGTCCGGCCTGTCCGGCGCCCGTACGCTGTTCAGCTTCTTCAGCACCGACTACGACCGCTACGGCCGGGCCCTGGACGCGGGCGACTTCGACGGCGACGGGGACGTGGACGTCGCGGTCGGCTCCACCGGCCCGACCACCCTCTCCCTCGTGAACGGCCCGATCACCGGGACGAGTGGCTCCAACGGCGGTTCGGGCTCGGGCAGCGCCGGGTGGTCGTCCTCGAACGGCATCACCCACCTCGCCTCCGGCGACGTCACCGGCGACGGCCACCCCCACGTGGTCCTGCACGGCCGCGCCGCGCACGACGGCGCCGCCACCACCTCCCTCGCCGACATGAAGATCAGCAACTACACCGACTGGCTGCAGAAGCTGCCCGCCGGGTTCGTCTCCGCCGTCGGCGACATCGACGGCGACGGCCACGACGACATCGCCGTAGGAAACGACCGGGAGGCCTCCGCCGACCCCGAGGGCGCCCTCGGCGGCAAGGTCACCGTCGTCTACGGCGGACCCGACGGCCGCGACAGCGGCCGCGCCCCGCTCGTCCTCACCCAGGACACCGCCGGGGTGCCCGGCGCCGCCGAGAAGGGCGACCGCTTCGGCAGCGGCGTCTCGATCGGCGACGTCAACGGCGACGGCTACGCGGACCTGGCGATCGGCACCGCGGGCGAGAACGGCTCCGCCGGCGCCGTCACCGTGCTGTACGGCTCGGCGTCCGGCCTGACCACCAAGGGCGCCACGTCGTACAGCCAGAACACCGCCGGGGTGCCCGGCGCCTCGGAGCAGGGCGACCGCTTCGGCGAGCGCGTCACGCTCACCGACCACACCGGCGACCACCGCGCCGACCTGACCGTCTCCGCGCCGGGCGAGAACGCCGGCGACGGCGCGATCTGGTCCCTGCGCGCCACGGCCACCGGCCCGACGGCCACCGGCTCGACGAGCTTCGGCCCCGGCACCACGGGCATCTCCACGGCCGGCACCCCGGGCTACGGCACCGCACTCACCTCCTGATCACCACCACTTCCGACCCGACGACCGACGACCGACGACCGACGACCGACGACCCGACGGGATCCCGATGCGCAAGCGCACCCTCCTCCTGGCCACGGCCCTCACCACCGGCCTGCTCACGGCCCTGCCCGCGACGGCGGCCACCGCCGCACCCGCCGCCGGCCCGACCGCCGACTTCAACGGCGACGGCTACGGCGACGTGGCCTTCGCCGCCCCCTACGCCAAGGTCGCCGACAAGGGCATGGCCGGCTACGTCGCCGTCATCTACGGCGGCGCCACCGGCCTCGACCCGGCCAAGCGCACCGTGATCAGCCAGAACACCGCCGGTGTGCCCGGTGACGCCGGCAACGAGGACACCTTCGGCGGCGCGCTCGCCCATGCCGACCTCAACGGCGACGGCTACACCGACCTCGCGGTCGGCGCTCCCGGCGACCGCGACGGCACCGACGGCGACGGCGGCACCGTCACCGTCCTGTGGGGCTCGGCGAACGGCCTGCGGAACGGCACGACCGTCAAGGACCCGGCCGTCTCCGCCCACAACAACTGGGGCAACCAGCTGACCGCGGGCGACTTCGACGGTGACGGCGCGCAGGACCTGGCCGTCGCCACCGACACCGACGACGTCCACATCGTCCGCGGCCCGTTCACCACCACCGGCACCACGGGCACCACGCAGAAGATCTCCACCCCCGAGCCGGCGTGGATCGTCGACGCCATGAAGGCGGGCGACACCAACGCCGACGGCAGGTCGGACCTGGTCCTCACCTACCGGGTCTTCACCGACGACGACGAGACGGGCAGCTGGTCCAAGGGCGTCGCCTACCTCGGCTCCCCCACCGGCCCGGACACCACGGCCCCCCGGGCCCTGAACGGCGGCACCTCCCTGGCCCTCGGCGACATCGACGGCGACGGCCACGACGAGATCGCCGTCGGCAACGTCTTCAGCAAGGGCAGCGACCACACCGGCAGCCTCGGCGGCCGGGTCGTCGTCATCCGCGGCTCCGAGGGCGGCCCGGTCAACGGCGACGCGCCCATGGCCGACCTCACCCAGGACTCCCCGGGCGTCCCCGGCGCCGACGAGGAGCGCGACAACTTCGGCGGCTCCGTCTCCATCGGCGACACCAACGGCGACGGCTACGGCGACCTCGCCATCGGCGTCGGCTTCGAGGACATCGGCACCACCGAGGACGCCGGCGCCGCGATCCTCATGAACGGCTCTGCCTCGGGCGTCTCCCGCACCGGCGCCCGCACCGTCACCCAGAACACCGCCGGCGTCCCCGGCACCGCCGAGGCCACGGACTACTTCGGCTCCGAGACCCTGCTGGCCGACGTCACCAAGGACGGCCACGCCGAGTTCACGATCACCGCCGGTTTCGAGGACGAGGGAATCGGCGCGATCACGGCCCTGCGCGGCTCGGCCACCGGCCCGGTCACCGACGGCGCCCGCACCTTCGGCCCCGGCAGCCTCGGCCAGACCCGCTCGTACGGCGCGTTCGGCGCCAACCTCATCGGCTGACCGGCCAGGGAGACGGCATGCGCAGATCCACCACGACCGCCCTGGTCGCCGCCCTGCTGGCGACCGGCGTCACCCCCGTGCTCCTCACCGGCCCCGCCTTGGCGGCACCGGCCAAGCACTACGACGACTTCAACGGCGACGGCCGCCGCGACCTCGCCTACGGCGGCTACAACGACGTCGACCGCGAGGGCGGCACGATCACCGTCGTGCACGGCACCACCACCGGCCTCGACACCGCCCACCCGAAGTTCCTCCACCAGGACAGCGCCGGCGTCCCCGGCTCCGGCGAGGAGGACGACCAGTTCGGCGCGTCCCTCGCGAGCGCCGACCTCGACAAGGACGGCTACGCGGACCTCGTCGTCGGCAACCCGTTCGAGCACGTGGGCAGCGACGACTACCGCGGCACGGTCACCGTCCTGTGGGGCTCCAAGACCGGCCTGTCCGGCGGCACCACCATCACCCCGCTCGGCGGCGCGGCCGGCCACTTCGGCCGCGACCTGGCCACCGGCGACTTCACCGGCGACGGCTCCCCCGACCTGGCCCTGATCGGCGGCGAGGAGGCGTGGCTGTACCGCGGCCCCTTCACCAAGTCGGGCACCACCGGCAAGGTCAGCAAGATCGACAAGGAATCCGGCGGCTGGTACTCCACCGCCCTCGCGGCCGGAAAGGTCGACGGGGACGGCAAGACCGACCTGGTGGTGATCGGCACGGAGATCGACGACAGCCGGATCCGCGAACGCGCCTGGTACCTGAAGGGCACCTCCTCCGGCCTCGCCTCGGGCGCGTCCAAGACCCTCAGCGACCGGCAGGAGGGCCTCTACCCGAGCCCTGTGATCGGCGACTTCGACAAGAACGGCTACGGCGACATCGCCCTCGGCGTGCCCGACAAGGACAACGGCAAGGGCGCGGTCACCGTCTGGCGCGGCACGTCGTCGGGCCCGGGCACCTCGGTCACCCTCACCCAGGCCACCTCCGGCGTCTCCGGCAGCCCCGAGGCCGACGACGACTTCGGCTACGCGATCTCGGCCGCCGACACCAACGGCGACGGCTACGCGGACCTCGCGGTCGGCGTCCCGCACGAGGACGTCGCGGGCGACCAGGACCAGGGCGGCGTCCACGTCTTCCGCGGCGGCTCCGGCGGCCTCAGCGGCGCGCGCTCCTCGTGGATCGCCCAGACGGTGCTCGGCCCGGCCGACTCCCACACCGCCTTCGGCTACACCCTCCGCCTGCGCGACCTGACCGCCGACGGCAAGGCAGACCTGGCCATCGGCGCGGCGAGCGGCGCGCTGCTCATGCGCGGCACGAGCACGGTCCCGACGAAGACCGGCGCGATCGCCCTGCCGGAACTGGGCGGCACCCTTCCCGACTGACACCGGCGGAGTGTGCCCGGGCGAATCCGCCGGGGCCCGGCGGGGGCGGACGAACCCGCCGGGGCCTCCGCCGGGACCGGACGAATCCGCCGGGCCTCCGCCGGGGCTGGGCGAATCCGCCGGGCCTCCGCCGGGGCTGGGCGAATCCGCCGGGGCCTCTGGCGGGGCCGGGCGAATCCGCCGGGCTCACTCCCGCGGCCCCGGGGCGAGGCCCGTACGGCCGAACCCCGACACCCCACGGATGCCCAAAGCCCCTTCCCCTTAAGGGATGTCACAGCTCGGCCGCAAAGCCGGGCCCGGAAGCCCGGGCCCGGCACGCGACCGCCGGGGACCAGGTACGTTCGAAGACGTGGCTGGATTCAGGATCGGACGCGGCCGGAACAACGGCGCTCCTCAGACGCGACCGCACAACCCTCCGTACGGGCAGCAGACGCCGCAGGGACCGTCGTACGGCTCCCCGCCGGCGCCGCAGCCGTACCCGCAGCAGCAGCCGTACGGCAACGGCGGCGGCCCCACGTGGCCGCAGCCGAACGCCGCACACGGCGGCGGCTACGGCGGCCAGGGCGAGCCGGAGTACTTCGGTGACGGCGCGTACCCGTCCGGCCCGCAGGGTCCGGCCGACCCGTACGCGGCGAACAACCCGGGCCACACCCAGGCCTTCTCGGTCGGCGACGACCCCTACACCCAGGGCGACACCTACCGCGCCGGCTCGGCGGCCCCGGCGCCCGGCCCGGTCGGCCCGCGCCTGCACTGGAAGGCCCTGCTCAGGGGGATCGTCCTCGCCCCCAACCAGACGTTCCTCCAGATGCGGGACTACTCGATGTGGGGCCCGGCCCTCGTCGTCACGTTCCTCTACGGCCTGCTCGCCGTCTTCGGCTTCGACGGCGCCCGCGAGGATGCGATAAACGCCACACTGTCGAACGCGGTGCCGATCGTCCTGACGACGGCCGTCGCGATGGTGCTCAGCGCGTTCGTCCTGGGCGTGGTCACCCACACCCTGGCCCGCCAGCTCGGCGGCGACGGCGCCTGGCAGCCCACGGTCGGCCTGTCCATGCTGATCATGTCCCTCACGGACGCGCCCCGCCTGGTCTTCGCGATGTTCGCGGGCGGCGACGCGATGTTCGTCCAGCTGCTCGGCTGGGCCACGTGGGTCGCGGGCGGCGTCCTGCTGACCCTCATGGTGGGCCGCTCCCACGACCTGCCCTGGCCGAAGGCGCTGGGCGCGTCGGCGATCCAGCTGATCGCGCTGCTGTCGATCGTGAAGCTGGGCACGGTCTGAGATCTCCGCAGGTACGAGAGAGGGGCTCCCACGGTGGGAGCCCCTCTTTTTGCCTTTTCCTGCTGGTCAGGCGTCGAGCACCTGCCCCGCCCGCCGCACGACGGGCGGTTCGACACTCAGGCAATCTTGACTCAATGACTGTTTTGGATCGAACCCCAGCCCGGCAACAACGTCTTACTCACATGCCCCGCAATAACCTGTGCCCTTCTGCCATCATGAGGGAGTTCAGGTGGATACTTGCCTCCGGGGGGATTGCTTGCCAGCCTGGCTCCTCACACTCGTGCTCGCCTTTGCGGTGTCGGGTATGCAAAGTTGGTTCAAGTTAGTTTCACGGGAACCAACTACCGGCAGAA
This sequence comes from Streptomyces sp. NPDC013187, assembly GCF_042899705.1. NCBI lineage: Bacteria > Bacillati > Actinomycetota > Actinomycetes > Kitasatosporales > Streptomycetaceae > Streptomyces > Streptomyces sp. NPDC013187. Next base: position 152,113 of record NZ_JBIBAF010000001.1, read on the forward strand.
GACATGCATTGACGCTCGACGATGCAGTTTTCTGGATTGACTGGGTAGTCACTGCAGTGTCGGCACTTTTCCTGTTCCTACTCGGCGCCGCACAAGAAGGTAAGCCAATTGGAACATCGTACGTGTTTGCCGCAATAATAGCGTTGGTACTCGGAGGGATGGTCATGCCTTTTACCTTTCGAATCCTCTGCTACGACGGCAGTGGAGCCATTAAAAGCTGGATCCACGTGGTCGTATCGAATGCGGTCGGCCTGCTCATTCTTTTTGCCTGTGTAGCAGCGGGAGTGAAGACCTATGGCGCGTGACCCTCAACGCAGCATCATTCTTTTGATCGTGCTGATTTTAAGCGTTTCCCTTACCGTAGGCGTGGCAGTCCTAGCGGTAGCTCTCGCGTCAGGTGCATCTAGCGCCGACGGCGTAGCCGCAATGTTCGGCGCCGTAGCAGCCGTTGTCACCCTTGGCATAACAGCAATTAGCTACATCAGGGGACGCTAAAGAGGCTCCGCGCGAGCCATACGCTCGATCAGTTCGAAACCCTTCGCCGTTAATGCCACCGAATTTCGCACCCAACGCCCTCGCCGCATCTCCTCTGTGGAGTAACCTAGCTCGACGATCCCGTCGTCCAGCAAATTTGACAAAAGCCACCACATCCCTTCATGAATGGCGATATCCCCGAACCCGATAGCTCCCTCCCTCACAAGCTTACGGAACTTGGTGATGAACGACTCTTCGTTTTCGCAATCCTCGTCGAGCTCAACCCACCGCCTAGCGTAAACTTTTAGGATCTGCCTTTCGACGTCCGTATATCTACCGTTGAGCACCTCCAAGTTCGCCTTGTATTGCAACATCGACTGCCTGTCAATGTCGCCTCTATCAAAGCGCGTATGACATGTAGGGCACAGCGCAATGAGGTTAGCGAAAGAGTGCTCTTTCACTTTCACCCACGGCACAATATGAGCTAATTCAACAGGCGTTTGACGGCACGTCGGGATAGCGCATCGATGACCTGCTTCTACAAGAACAGCGCGCCTCATGGCCACTGGAACATCCGGTCGGTCTTGAGCCATGCCGCAGAGCATAAGTGAGGGGAAAACACGCCCTCACAGTCCAACTGATGTCATAGTGCTTGATCCACTGTCACCATGGGTGGTCATGAACCAGGCTGACTTGACTCAATGACGGTAGTAGTCTGACCTGCTCAGAGGCAGGGGGCTGATCGTGGCACGCAAGGTGGGGGTCTACACCCGGATCTCGCGGGACGACGAGGGCGAGGCGTTAGGAGTCGCCCGCCAGCAGCGGGACTGCGAGCGTCTCGCAGACCTCAGGTCATGGCAGGTTGTGAAGGCCTACGAGGACAACGACGTATCAGCCTTCAAGCGCAACGTCGTCCGCGACGAGTTCGAGCTCATGCTGAAGGACCTCCGTGCCGGCCTGATCGACGGCATTGTGGCCTACGACCTGGACCGCCTTGCACGGCAGCCGCGGGACCTGGAACGACTCATCGAGATCTTCGACGAGCGCCCCCGCCTGGAGTTCGCCACCGTCACGAACGACATCAACCTCGGGACACCCGACGGCCGGACGATGGCCCGCATCATGGTGGCGTTCGCCAACAAGTCGTCGCACGACGCCTCACGCCGGATCAAGCGCAAGCACCTGGAGCTGGCGCAACAGGGCAAGGACAGCGGCGGGCCGGCGCCGTACGGCTGGCAGAGGGAGGACCGCAGCAAGGTCGACTCCAAAGCCGCCGAGGCCATCCGCGAGGCTCAGCGCGAAATCCTGGCCGGCGTCCGCATCGGAACCATCCGAACGCGATGGCAGGAACAGGGCTTGGGCAACCCCCGCGCGGGCACGAAGCGTATGGCCCACCACCACGTCGAACACATCCTGACCAGCCCAAGACTGGTGGGTTACCGGACGTACCACGGCGAGATCCTGAACGGTGACGACGGCCGACCGATCAAGGGCGACTGGGAGCCGATCAACACCCTTGAAGAGTGGGAGGCCGTGTGCGCCGCGATCGCTGAGCGGAAGCAGAAGCGCCCCGGCAAGTCCCTCGCGCGCAAGTACCTGCTCTCTGGCATCGCTCGCTGCGGCCTTTGCAAGACCAAGATCCGAGGGCAGATCAACCAGCGGTGGGAAACGGGCTCCAATGCCGCGAGGTTCAGCTATCAGTGCTCGGTGGTGAACGGCGGTTGCGGCAAGGTGGGCCGGACGGGCGAACCCGTCGACACCCTGATCGCTCAGCTTGTACTGGAAGAGCAGCGTGCACGAGCATCGGTCACTGCGATCCAGGGCGAACAACGTTGGCCTAAAGAGGCCGAGTTGGAGCAGGTCACCCAGGAGATCGCCCAGCTCATCGAGGCTGAGCGCTCCAAGCAGATCACAGTTGCCACTCTCTTGCAGCTCCTGCCGGCCAAGGAACGACTGCGCGACGAGCTGAAACTGGAGCGGGCCCGCTTCTACAAGGAGCAGAAGCAGGCCGAGGCCAAGAACGATGCGGCTGAGCTCTCCGTCGACAAGTTCTTCGCGCTTCCTGTCGAGCGCCAACAGGAGATCGTGTTGCACAGCCTCTCAGCCGTGATCATCCATCCTGCGGGGCGCGGTCGACGGAAGTTCGACCCCAGTCTGATCGAGCCTGTCTGGCACTGACGATCAGGCCCACCCGTGTAAAACGAGGGCGCGACGAACCCACTCCTCGTCCCGCTCGGGAGCGCGGCGAAGGTGCATTCGAAGCCACTCGTCCGTGGTCATCACCTCACGCTTGGACGTGGCCTTTCGGGACTGCGAGCTATCGGTCTGACTCATCAAAGGCACCTCCTGCCAGTTCTTCGCGGGCGATCTCGCGGTTGTGCTGGATGTCGCGGCGGATATTGGCGGCGAGCCAGGATTCGCCGGGGGTGTGGCCGTGGCCGACGTAGGTCCAGTGGGCGAGGGTGAGGGTGGTTGCTTCCTCGTCGGGGTCGGGCAGGCCGAGGGCTTCGCGTTGCTGGGTGGCGCGGTAGTCGGCGCGGGTCTGGCGGACGGCGCCGGGGGTGGTGGAGTAGTGGCGGGACTTGGTGGAGAAGTGGCCGCGGAAGCCGAGCATGTGAGCCCAGTCCCGGAGCTTGCGGTCCGGGTAGAGCGGGTGCAGGTCGAGGCAGGCCTCGATGAGCCGGGCAGGGTGGTCGGGCACGCCGACCAGGACCAGCGCTTCCTTGTTGCCGATGCGGCGGTCGACGGTGCCGGTGGTCTCGGCTGCCTTGGTGGCGTACTTCGCGACGTAGGAGGCAACGGCCTGTTCGGTGATGTCCTCGCCGTCGCCGAAGGCCCGGATGGGGCGTACGTCGAGCTGCTTGCCCCAGTGCAGCGTGCGGGCGGGCTGGTCCCCTGCGGCGGGCACGTCGACCGCTACTCGAGCAGCGGCGGCATGGATGGAGTCGGTGAGCAGGTCGAGGGTGGCCCAGGCCGGCGGCGGGTCGTCGGGGCCGTCGAAGCGGATTACGGCGTGGAAGTGGACGGCTCCGCGCTTCTGGTACTCGGCGACTTTGCCGAAGGAGACGCGGGACTGTTCTTTGGCGTCCTTCTGGGTCAGTCCGGCTCGCTTGGCGATCTCGCGGCGCAGGTAGATCGTGAAGTAGCGCCACAGCTCGGAGGCGTGGTTGTTCCACAGCACGGCGCCGGCGTAGTCGTACGTCGTGGGGTCGAGCGGGGTGCCGAGTTCGGTGCGTCCTCGCTGTGGCGGGTGCCGCAGCGGCAGGTCCGGTTGCCGGGGCGGTTGTGGACCGGGCCGAACGAGGGCGCGGTGAGGGTGGTGAAGACCCGGGGGTGGTCCCGGATCGTGTGCGGGGGTGCCCTTGGCCGGGTCGCCGACGAGGCCGGCGCGGATCAAGTGGTAGGTGTCGCCCGCATAAGTCCAGGCGCAGGCCGGGCATCGGGATGCGCGGCGGTTGCCGCAGGCGACCCGGAGCCGGCCGCCGGGCTCGGTGTCGGTCGAGTACGAGTGCAGAACCTGCCCCGTGGTGACGTCGCGGGTGACGGTCGAGCCCATCAGGTGGAGGTCGATCACATGACGGAGCGACTCTTTGCCCGTGCTGCTACACCGGACGAGGTGAAGCAGTTGCAGCTACCGCCGGGCGAACCGGTCGTCGAACTGCACCGAACGACGTACACGGCCGAGGGCACCGTCGTGGAATTCGCCATTGGGGTACACGCGGCGTCGCGCTTCGCATGGGAGTACGACTTCAAGGTGCCCGACTCAGCGAAGGACAGGGAGGGGCAGCAGTGATCTCGACACAGGATTGGGCAGACGCCCGACGCGTGTGGGACTACCACCAGATGGGTCACTCGCCCCGGCCATGCTCGGTGGCAATCGGGCTCGGCAGCCACGACCTGGGCGTTGCTGACACGGCAGTGGACCTGTACAAGCACGGCATGGCCCCTCTGCTCCTCTTCACCGGTGCCACGAGCCCCACGACACGGGAACGCATGCCCCGCGGCGAGGCCGTCCACTACCGAGAGCGGGCAGTGGAACTCGGGGTCCCCAGCAGTGACGTTCTGGTCGAGCCTCGTGCCCGCAACACGGGCGAGAACATCCGCTTCTCACGAGAGTTGTTGGAGGAGGCCGGGGTTGAGGTGTCCTCGGTGCTCCTGATCAGCAAGCCGTACGAGGAGCGGCGGGCATACGCGACCGCGCGGAAGCTCTGGCCCGGAGTCGAGGTCGTCAGCGCCTCCAGCCCTATGACGCTGGACGAGTACGCCGACTCGATCGGTGACGCCCGTCTGGTGATCGACATGCTGGTCGGTGCGCTTCAGAGGTTGATGATCTACCCAGAGCAGGGATTCATGATCGACCAGCCACTACCTGCCGACGTGCTCGAAGCGTACGAGCGCCTTTGCCGAGCCGGATTCACGAGCCGACTCCTGACCACAGATGCACCTTCAGCCTGACCAGGCCTGAGCGAAGCTGTTACGAGTTTCTCTACCTCATCAAGGCGCCCGGCTGCGCTCCGCTCCGCCGGGCGCGCTTCCCGGCTCCGCTCCGCCGCCGCTCCTGCCTTCGGCCCGCTCCGGCGGGCTGCGCCGACGCGCGCCAACGCGTGGATAAGGCCGGTAGCCATAAGTCGATCACCTCACACAACGCCCGCGGGTCAGAACAGTGCCTCCGGCGGGGGGTCGGCCGGCACCGGGATGGAGGGGGCGCCGCTCCCGACTGCGAGTCCGTAGTGGCATGCGCGAGAGGCTCCCATCCCGTACGCCATCGACCCAGGCAGAGCCGAGCAGACGCGGCCCATGGCGTCCAGGTCGTTCGTACAGTGGCGCGCTCCACCTGGACGCCATGAACCACGCCCGCTCCACGGTGTGTGGGTCGACGGCGTACGGGATGGGAGCTGGGGTGAGTGGTGGGCGAGGAGACGGGGCAGGCACTCGCCGAAGCTTCGCAGGTCCCTACCGAACGTGCCTGCTCAGGCAGATCCATGGGGAGTGAGCCTTGTAGAGGTCCACTGCGCCCTAGCTAGGAACGGCTGAGACCAGCGAGCTATAGTCGAGGTGTCCACTAAGGCTTTATGTACACCACGTCCGCGAGGATGCCGTTACACAAGGTCACACAGAGTTTGGCTCCATGCAGAGGAGCCCGGCCCTGGTTGCCGCCAGGTCCGGGCTCATGCGCGGAGTCGTTAAGCGGGTCCGGCCGACTAAGCAACGGCCGGGCTCGCTTTGCTTTGCCCTGCCTTCGTCCGGTGCACCACTCAACGTCGGCACGCTAGCGCGCCAGCTGCTCCACACAGCCTGCGATCGCCGTAATGGCCATGAGTACGGCGATCAGTATCTCGGCCCTCGTGGGGCCCCTCCCCTGATCACCGCTCGGCTCTTCCGGCTTCCGCAGTTCTGCCATGTCACACTTCCAGTCCGGTCGTGCTAACCCCTGGCGTACTGGGGTCTTCGGCCCTTGAGTCCGAAGCTCGGGATGGACCGGAAGTGGACGGCACTAAGCATATCTGTCGGCACTGACACTCCCGGGGTCTCCGGCAGAGCACCAACATCGAACTGCTCAGAGAGCCTCCCTGTTGGGCTTAGCGGCTTCACCATACTTATGTACTGGAGGCAAGACACTCCAGGGAAAGTTGATCCAGTCGTCGGTGCGCTTCCACACGTACTCGCACTTCACGAGCGACTGGGACTTCTCGTAGACGACGGCGCTGCGCACCTCGGCGACGGTGTCCAGGCAGAAGTCGCGGACCAGCTTGAGCGTCTTGCCGGTGTCGGCGACGTCGTCGGTGATCAGCACCTTCTTCTGCGAGAAGTCGATCACGTTCGGCACGGGCGCGAGCATGACCGGCATCTCGAGGGTCGTCCCCACACCGGTGTAGAACTCGACGTTCACCAGATGGATGTTCTTGCAGTCGAGGGCGTAGGCGAGCCCTCCGGCCACGAAGACGCCGCCGCGGGCGATGCTGAGGACTATGTCCGGCTCGTAGCCGTCATCGGCGATGGCCTGCGCGAGCTCGCGCACGGCGACGCCGAACTTCTCGTAGGTCAGGTTCTCGCGCACGTCACTCATGCCTGCGTCACTCATGTTGGGGTCGCTGGGGTCGCTCACACCTGGGTCCGGTGGAAGTTGAGGAAGGACCGGGAGGCGGTCGGCCCGCGCTGGCCCTGGTAGCGGGACCCGTACCGCTCGCTGCCGTACGGGAAGTCGGCGGGCGAGCTCAGCTTGAACATGCACAGCTGGCCGATCTTCATGCCCGGCCAGAGCTTGATGGGCAGGGTGGCGAGGTTGGACAGCTCCAGGGTCACGTGCCCGCTGAAGCCGGGGTCGATGAAGCCGGCCGTCGAATGCGTGACCAGCCCCAGCCGCCCCAGCGAACTCTTGCCCTCCAGCCGGGAGGCCAGATCGTCGGGCAAAGTGATGACCTCGTACGTGCTGGCGAGGACGAACTCCCCGGGGTGCAGGATGAACGGCTCGTCCCCCTCCGGCTCCACGAGCCGGGTCAGATCGGCCTGCTCGATGGCGGGGTCGATGTGCGGGTACCGGTGATTCTCGAACACCCGGAAGTAGCGGTCCAGCCGCACATCGATGCTCGACGGCTGCACCATCGCGTCGTCATACGGATCGATCCGCACCCGTCCGGCGTCGATCTCGGCCCGGATGTCCTTGTCTGAGAGAAGCACGCCCCGAGGATACGCAAGGCGCGCGGAGCGACCACAACCGGACGTCTCCGCGCGCCTTGCGCCTGTTGCTGACTGCTGTGTCCGTCACTTGCTGCTACGGCTGCTGCCGCCGCAGCTGCTGCCGCCGCTACCGCTTCTGGTAGCTGACGGGCACCACGCTCCGGAGCCGCGCACATCGCGGGCACCGAAGCAGCCGCCCGGGGCCGAGCCGCTCGGCCTGCTGCATCGGGAACGAAGCGGTGCTGAACACGTGCCCATCGGCACAACGGACGACGGTGCGCTCCATCAAGTCCAAGAGTCCCTTCCCCAAGAGCCGCGTCTGGCTGTTGCTTGCCTGACGACAAAAGCCACAGTACGGGATCAAAGGGACGGCCTTACAGGCGGCACTCCGGTCCCGCCCGGGCCCTCTTACGCCCCTCCACCGTACGCCCCAACTCCGTTCCCCCGCAGCCGCATCCCATCCCTGAAACGCCCTCAGGCCCCACGGGCACAAACACCGGGGGCCTGGCATGAGGTAGAGTGAGCGGGCATTCGACACCGACTCCGGTCGGCGTCTTACGCGGGTGTAGTTTAATGGTAGAACATCAGCTTCCCAAGCTGAGAGCGCGAGTTCGATTCTCGTCACCCGCTCCATGTGAAACCCCCAGGTCAGAGACCCGGGGGTTCTTTGTTGTCCAGACCGGCGGACCGGTCGCGCACCACAACCGCACCATTAGCTCTCGGCAGCCTCCTCACTGTGGTGCGCGGGGTCGTCTGTGTGGCACTTCGCACGCTCGGCTCGCACCAGGTGGTCAAGCATCCGTCGTCGCTCCGCTCCTCCGTGCGGTGAGCGGCACCGCCAGGGGGAAGGGGGCAGCTCATACGGTGGCAGTGGTGAGTCGCCGGCAGCGGATGCGCCCTGATCAGACGGTCGGCAAGCGGGTCTTGGCCCTCATTTTGGGGCAGCGGCATCCATGGAACCGCCTCACGTCCGAAGCGCCGAGCAGTGCCCACCCCGCATACCCCGGAACCCCCGGAACCCCACAGCACGCGCCAACACACGAGGTCACGGCGGCGCGTAAACCTACGGGCCGTGCCTCCGCGGCGTCGAAGTGGGCCGACCGCATGAGATGCCTGTGCAACGAGGCCGGCCGTGTCCTTGTCAGTGGTGGCGCGGGCGGGGCAGCAAGGCGAACGCGCTTTCCGCGATCGAGGTCAGGCGGTCGGAGCTGTGGCCGTACGCGCCTACGACATCGGTCCCGCGGATGATGGTCAGCAGAAGGTAGGCAAGGTCGTCGGGATCCGCGTCTGGGTCGATGTCGCCGTTGCGCTGCGCCGCTCGCACACACTCGGCCACCGCCGTCGCGAGCACGGAGAAGCAGTCGTTGGCCAGGCGTTTCACCTCCGAGTCGGAGGCGCCGATCTCCAGGGCCATCTTGGCGGCGAAGCAGGCCGCCGCCGCCCGGTCGGGGGCGGGGGGTACGTCGGCGGCGAGTGGCACCCCGTGGACGGCGCGGAGCAAGTACGCGTGCAGCCGTTCCATGGCGCCCTCGTCCGGTCCGGCGAGCGCCCTCGGCGCAAACTGCCCCAGCCGGGCGTAGTAGCCGGCCATCGCCTGCAGCAGCACGCCGTGCTTGCCGTCGAACGCGGCGTAGAGGCTGCCGCGGCCCAGGCCGGTGGCGGCGCTGATGTCGTCGACGCTCGTGCCGTTGTAGCCCGAGGTGCGGAACTGCCGCTCGGCGGCGTGGAGGACGTGGTCGGGGTCGAAGCTTCGTGGTCTCGCCATACATCGAAGGTAAAGCGACCCACCGTTATTGACAACCCAGTACAGAACCATCTAGGTTTCTGACTGTTCAGTACACAACCGTCCTGAGCTCACCGGACAGGGTGTGTACGCCTGGCGCGATGGAGAGCAACCCATGCTTTTGAACTCCTCCGCGCCGCCCGGCGCTGCGACGCCTCCAGGCCGGCAAGGCCCGGTCTGATCCTCGCGATCCTGGCGACGGCGGGTTTCACCGCCGGACTGGATCTGGATCTGTACATCACGAACGTCGGGCTGTCCTCGGCGCGGGGCACTTCCTGCACCTCGAACAGCCCAGGACGGTCGCCGACCACATCCCGGGCTTCCTGAACAGCTGCCCCCTCCAACCACCCAGAACTCGAAGGGTTGACCGAACCATGACTGACAAGGAAAGGCAGGAGGCCATGGCTGTGACGACTCCTCCGTACGTGAGCGACGCACTGGCCGAGGGGACCGTCGACGCGGTGGTGATCGGCGGGGGCGCCGCGGGGCTGAACGGTGCACTGATCCTCGCCCGCTCCCGCCGCTCGGTCGTCGTGATCGACAGCGGCTCCCCGCGCAACGCGCCCGCGGAGGCCGTGCACGGCCTCATCGCCCTGGACGGCACCCCGCCGCCCGAGATCCTTCGACGGGGCCGGGAGCAGGTGCGCCAGTACGGCGGACGCGTCGTGTTCGGCGAGGTGGTCTCGGCCGAGTCAGCCGCACCGTCGGCGGACGGGGACCTTCGGTTCACCGTCACCCTGGCCGACGGCCGCCGCATCACCGCCCGCCGCATCCTGGTGGCCACCGGCCTCACGGATGTGCTGCCACAGGTGCCCGGGCTCGCCGAGCACTGGGGGCACAGTGTGGTGCACTGCCCGTACTGCCACGGCTGGGAGGTGCGCGATGAGCCCATCGGCATCCTCGCCACCGGCCCGGCCTCCATCGGCCACGCGTTTTTGTTCCGTCAGCTGACCGAGTACCTGACCTACTTCACCCACGGCACCGACCTGGACGAGGACAGCCGCGCCCGCTTCGCCGCCCGCGGCATCCGCGTCATCGACACCCCGGTCACCGAGGTCGTCAACGACGAGGACGGTGCCCTCGCCGGGGTGCGCCTGGCCGACGGCCAGGTCGTGGCCCGCCGCGTCCTCGCGGTCGCCGCGCCGATGCAGGCCCGCACCCAGGGGCTGGAAGGTCTGGGCCTGCCGGTGCAGGACCTGCCTACGGGCCGCGGTTTCGCCTCCGGCACGGCCGGCACCACCGAGGTGCCGGGTGTGTGGGTGGCCGGCAACGCCACCGATCTGGTCGCCCAGGTCGGTGCCTCCGCAGCGGCCGGCGCACTGGCCGGCGCCGACATCAACAGGATGCTGGCCGTCGCGGACACCGACGCGGCCCTCCAAGGGATCGCCGAGGGGAGCCCAAAAGGCGCCACAGGATGATCTCGAAGCCCTGAGATCTCAGCCCGTCGCCCGCTTCCCTCACGGGCAATCAAGTGATTCCGCTCGTCCGCCCCGTCCCTCTCAGGAGCTACTGATGTCCTTCCTTGCGAACACCCCCGTGGAGAAAATGGCCGGGCCTTACGCGCGGCGCTGGTGGGCGCTGCTCGTGCTGTGCCTGAGCCTGCTGATCACGGTGATGGCGAACACGTCGCTGATCGTCGCCGCCCCCGACATGACCACCGACCTGGGCCTGAGCAGCAGTGATCTGCAGTGGGTCGTCGACAGCTACACCGTTCCGTACGCGGCGCTGATGCTGGTGCTGGGCGCGATCGGCGACAAGTACAGCCGGCGCGGCGCGCTGGTGCTGGGTCTGCTGATCTTCGCCGGCGGTTCGGTGATGGGGAGCATGGTCGACGAGACCTCGCTGGTCATCGTGGCCCGAGCGATCATGGGTGTCGGTGCCGCGGTCGTGATGCCGGCCACGCTCTCCCTGGTGGTCGCGACCTTCCCCCGGAGCGAGCGCGCCAAGGCCATCACCGCCTGGGCCGCGACCTCCGGGGTGGCGGTAGCCGTCGGCCCGCTGGTCTCCGGCTGGCTGCTCGAGGACCACGCCTGGGGCTCGACCTTCCTGATCAACGTGCCGATCGCCGTCCTCGCCGTGTTCGGCGCGCTCGCCCTGGTACCGCCGTCCAAGGCGGAGGGCATGGGCCGGATCGACTACGTCGGCGGTCTGCTGTCGATCGTCACCGTCGGCTCCCTGATCTACGCCGCCATCGAGGGCCCGCACTCCGGCTGGGGCGCCGGCCCCGTCACCGCCGCCGTGGTCGCCGGTGCCGGTCTGGTCGCCTTCGTCGCCTGGGAGCTGCGGCACCCGCACCCGATGCTGGACGTCCGAAAGTTCGCGCTGCGGCCCTTCAGCGGCTCGATGCTCGCGGTGCTGTTCTTCTTCTTCGGTATGTTCGCCGTGATCTACTACTCGACGCAGTTCCTGCAGTTCGTCCTCGGCTACGGCGCCCTGGAAACGGGTGTACGGCTGCTGCCGCTGGGCGGTGCGGTGTTCCTCGGGTCCGCGGTGACCGGGTTGCTCGCCCCGAAGCTGGGGGTGAGGGTGATGGCCGTGACCGGCCTGGCCGTCGGCACGGCGGGCATGTTCCTGCTCACCCAGATCGACAAGGGGTCGACGTACGGGGATTTCCTGGCGCCGCTGATGATGCTGGGCCTCGCGCTCGGACTGGCCATATCCCCGGCGACCGACACGATCATGGGCTCCTTCCCCGAGTCCGAACTGGGCGTCGGCGGCGGTGTCAACGACACCGCGCTCGAGCTGGGCGGGGCGCTGGGCATCGCGGTGCTGGGCTCACTGCTGGGCACGGCCTACCGCGATGAGCTGACCGACCTGGTGGGCAACCGGCTCCCGGCGGAGGCGATGGAGATCGCCAAGGACTCGGTCGGTGGTGGCCTGGCCGTCGCGGAGCGGGTCGCGCAGGATCCCTCCGCCGGGCCCCAGCAGGCCCAGGCCGCCGTGGACGCCGTCCACCAGGCCTTCGCCCACGGTGTCGCCCAGACCAGCCTCATCGGCGGGATCATCATGGCCGCCGGAACACTGATCGTCCTCGCGGTCCTGCCGGGCCGGCGCGGGTTCGGGAGGAAGAGCGCCGAGCCGGGGGCCGGGACGGCGGCGAGCGAGGCGGCGACTGTGCAGGAGCACACCGGGGCCACCCGCTAGATCGCCGGCGGGCCACCCGCTAGATCGCCGGCGGGGCGTCCACTGGATCGCCGGGGACGCGCCCGCCGGAGCGACGGGCACCGCCTGCGCCGGATCGCCCGCCAGGCGCGTCGTGCAACCGCCCTGCGGCCCTGCTCGCGCCCCCGCCCTCTGCCATGGTGTTCTGCGACGAGGGCTGTGATTTCGACGTTCATCTCCGGCCGGAGGCCACCGACGCGGAACTGAACCGACTTGATGACACAGGCGTGATCCAGGCATGGAGTCCACGTGCACCACAAGCGCACCAGATAGAGCGGAACAGCGGGGAAGCACGGTGAAAGCAAGCGAGGACGACGGGGGCCTCGAAGTCGTCCGCCCAGGTCAACCTCCAAGTCGGCCTCCGATGCTCGCAGCTTCCCAAGCTGAGAGCGCGAGTTCGATTCTCGTCACCCGCTCCATGATGAAAACCCCAGGCCAGTGGCCTGGGGTTGCTTGTCGTGTAGACGGGTTCGGGGCGGCTCGCTCTCCGCGTGCCCTGCAAAGGCGGACAGGTCACGTCGACAAAGCAGCAGTGTCAGATGTGCCAGTGCCGCTGCTCAGGCGGATGCATGCTCCGCCCGAGGCGAGCGACATCGCGATGTCTGCGCCCGATGCCTTCGACGTACCTCCGGTCCGGCCCTGCTCCGGTCCGGCCGTCCCTACTCCTCCCGCCTCAGCGCTCTCCGGATGAGCAAGAAGGCCGCAACAGCGGCCAGGGCGATCCCGATGAGGATCAGCAGTGCCCCGAGGAAGATCAGGACCGTCCCGACCAGGATCAACATCGACCCCACCAGGATCAACATCGTCCCGATGACGAGAAGGAACGCCGCGAGGACGGTCATGGCTGCCTCCTGCCCCCACTCGACTCTGGCTCCCCGTCGTCCGCTTTGTAAACAATCCAGGGCGAAATGGTGCAATGAGAACCACGGTGGCGGGAGGTCCCCCTTCTGCCCAAGCTTTGTGTGAGGGTCGGGGTGGACCGGTCGGAGGGGTTCGACGAAAACGGATGCTGGGTGTGCTGCTGGGCCGTGCCACGAGCTGCCGCCGGGCTTGATCGCCCCACTCGTCGCGGATGAGGTGGCCCAGGGTCGGGGGAGGTGGAGGGCCCTTCCACGAGCCCAGGGCGGGCATCGTGGTGGACCGCCGTCCGGGGTGCGCGACGAACCGGACAGACGGTCCGCGCCCGACGGGCGTCGTGTCCTGGAGGGTCGGCTGCCCCGGCCTGCGGACATCGGACGCGGATGGACCCCGGCCTGTCGTGTGTGCGGCTGCGGCCGGGGCCACGGATTGCGGGTTGTGCTGTCGGTGCGGTCAGTTCCGTCCGTCGGGTGACGGGTTGGACGAGCCTGCCGGAAGGGTCGGGCTCGCTCCTTCACGGGCGCGGGGGCGGAGTCGCCCGCGTGCGCCGAGCCCGGGGCGGTCGGGGCGGCGGGTGCCGCTCGTCGTCGCCCTGCCGCGGGCCCTTCGCCGAGCCGACGGAGCCGGTCCCGCGACAGGCATCCCGGTGCGGCCGTAATGGACGCCGGCCATACGGTCGCCGTGCTGCGAGTTCAGCAGGCGGATGAGGAACGCCCCGACCACGATGAGTCCCACGATCACGGCCACGGTCACGAAGGTCTCCACCGTCCTCACCTTCCCCTCGGTTGCTGCCACACCGTGCCGGTCATGGCCGGCACCCGTGGAGGTGCGGCCGCGTCGCGGGACCCGTGCCCTCCTTCGGAGTCCCAGACCGCTTCCACGGCCCGGTCGGCGTCGCGCAGCGTCCGCAGACGCGCCGCCTCCTCCATCAATCGGCTCGCGCTCGACGTACCGCGCGGGTCGCTCGCGGCGGCCATCAGCCAGGCGGCCGAGTCGGGAGCCGTCTGCGGCGGGACGACCAAGAGGTTCCAGCGGCCCACGTGGTAGGAGAGCAACAGCAGTTCATGCGGGTCCTGCTCGTCACGGAACCAGCCGACGTGCACCACGCGCCCGGCGACGGGCACCTTGTGTGGGACGACCGGCCACTGGGTGGGATTCACCGTGACGCGGGTGATCCGCCCCCACAGCGGTTCCAGCACGGCGGTCAGGGACGGGAGTTCCGCCTCGAGATCGCGGGAGCGGGGCCACCAGGCGCCGTCCAGCAGAGCCGGCGCTGAGCCGATGGGAGCGAGCGACAGACGCGGAGAGAGCGAGGGGAGCCGGTCATCGGCTTCGGTCGTCGGCGGGTGGGAAATGGTCGCAGTCATGACGCGAACCCTGCCCCGGGCCGACCAGGGTCGGCCCGGAATATTGAATCGCCGAAAACGACACGAGCCTGGAAGCCGGTGTTCGAAATATCCTCGGTAAATCCAGCGTACTCCTCGAACAGGCCCGACAGACCTGCGGACAACGGAGGGACGCTCCCATGCGTTCCGGAGGGGAGTTGTTCCGGCAGCCTGAGCCCGTGCCGCAGCAGGGTGGTCGCAGCGTCTCGCGCCGGGGGAACGACATGGCCGCGCGACGTCGCCGAACTGATCCGTGCCGAGTCGGGGGAATATCGATCCACTGGTGTGTCGGTCCCCCGATGCGCCCGCGGGCTTCGGCGAGGGTTTCCCTGACGAAGGGGGTGGCACGGTGAAAGGTGCGGGAGACGAGGGGAGCCGGCCGGCGGCCGAGAGGGGATTCTGGCAGCTGGTCGTCGGGCAACTGGGCACGGCCCTGGTCGTGGTGGATCCCGCCGGACGGATCCTCGCGGTCAATCCGGCGGCCGAGCGGCTGCTCGGCCGCGCCGCCCCGGCGATGCGCGGGGAGGACGCACACGACCTGCTGCACCGGGATGCGGACGGCGGCAGGGTCCCCCGGGAGCGGTGCTCGCTGCTGCGGGCCGTGGCCGAGAGGGCCGAGGCACGCGGGGAGGGCCACATCTGTCTGCGCGGGGACGGTCGCCTGATCGCGATCTCCTGGTCCGCTTCTCCCCTGAGGGACGACGGCGCCTTCATGGGCATGGCCGTGCTGTTGACCGATGCCGCCGGCGACCGCAGCGCGCGTCGGGAGCGTGCTGCCTACACACGTGCCCTGGAGGACCTCACCGAGCGGCTGACGCTGGTCGCGGAGATCACCGACGTGCTCGGTCAGACTCTGGAGACCGATGAGGCCCTCGCCCGGCTGGGCCGCCTGCTGGTGCCCCGCCTCGCCGACTGGGCGGCGGTGGACCTCCGGGTCGGTTCCGGCCAGGTCCACCGAGTGGCGGTGACGGGCCCCGAGGGCCGGGACGCCGCCCAGGAGGACTGGCGCGAGCGCCTACCCGAAGCCGGGGAGGAGGCCGGCTCCCCTCTGGTCCAGGTGCTGAACGGCGGTGATCCCGTCCTGCAGCACGAGGCGGACGTGGCCGCACCGGCCTCCTCCGCCCTGGCCGCCGTCCACAGCGGCTTCCTGCGGGCCGCTCGTGCGACGTCCGCCGTCACGGTGCCGCTGGGCTCCGGGCGGCAGGTCACCGGCGCCCTGACGCTGCTGCGCACGGACCCGTCCCACCCCTTCGACGCGGACGACCTGACAGTGGTGAGTGACATCGGCCGGCGGGTCGGCCTGGTCATCGACAACGCCCGCCGCTTCGGCCGCCAGCGCGCCGTCGCCGAGGCCATGCAGCGCAACCTCCTCGCCCCACTGCCCCAGCCCGGCCGCCTGCGGCTGGCCGCCCGCTACCAGCCCGCTCCGGCCGGCTCCCAGGTCGGTGGCGACTGGTACGACGCGTTCGAGCGGAAGGACGGCACGCTCGCGCTGGTCATCGGCGACGTCGTGGGTCACGACCTGACCGCGGCGGCCGGAATGGCGCAACTGCACGGCATCCTGCGCTCGCTGGCCTGGGACCACAGCGGCCCGCCCGGCGCCGTCGTCGACCGCCTCGACGACGCCATGCCCGCCATCACCACCGTCCCCATGGCCACCCTCGTCCTCGCCCTGCTCGAAGGCGACCCGCACACCGGTCCGTGGACGCTGCGGTGGACCAGCGCGGGGCATCCGCCGCCCCTCCTGCTGACCCGGGACGGACAGGCGCAGTACCTCGAAGCGGGACAGGGACTCCTCCTCGGTGCCCCTCCGGGCACCGGCGGCAGCAGGCCGAGCGCCGCGCAGTCCCTTCCACCGGGTTCCACTCTCCTGCTCTACACCGACGGCCTGATCGAGGTCCCCGGCAGCGACCTGGACACCGGCCTCGCCCGTCTGCGCCACCACGCCCTCGCGCTCGCCCACGAACCGCTGGACACGCTGTGCGACCAGCTGCCCGCCCGCATGCCGCCCGGCAGCACCGACGACGTGGCCCTCCTGGCCCTGCGCCTGCCGTCGCCGTGACCGCCGTGGCGCGGGACGTGGTGCTCAGGTCTCGAGGACCAGGACGCGGAACGGGCCGAGCGGGGCCGTCCGAGGTGTGTCGCCTTCGATGTACCGCCATCCCCAGGACCGCAGCGCCTCGACGGTCCTGTGGTCGGAGCGCTTCACCAGCGTGACGGCGACGGCGGCACCGTGGTCGGTGAGCAGCCGTTTCTGCAGGCGCCGGGCGAGGTTCCAGGCACGGTCCTGGTTCTGTCGGCGTACCCGGGAGGGGACGTGGATCCCGGAGATCACGAAGAGGCGTCCGGACGCGGCAAGCCGGAGCAGCCGCCCCGGAAGGTATCCGTCGAAGCCCTCCCACCAGGGGCCGTCGCCGCGTACGGGGAAGCCGTAGGCGCATCCGGTCAGCTCGGTGGTCTCCGCGATCAGCAGCTCGAACCCCGGTCGCCGTGCGTCGGCCGCGAGCCGCCGCAGGAAGGCACCGCGGGCCTGGTTCCATGCCCAGGGGCCGCCGCCGGACGTCTCCGCGTACAGATCACCCAGTTCCTGCAGATGGTCCTCGATCTGACGCCGGGTCAGCGGACGGACGCGTTGCCCTTCCTTCGGCGAGGAGCCCCGTTCCGGCCTCGGGCCGGGCTTCCGCGTCGCGGGCGGGTGCGAACCGACGGGACGCCCGAGGAGTTCAGTGGTCGTCGGCGCAGCCGGCACGTTCACGGTCATGAGGCAAGCCCTGCTCGGGCACGGACGGATCCGGCCCGGCGTCGTCGGTCGCCGAGAGCGGCACCGGTGTCGGAGTCGGCGCGCGACGCCCTCGGTGTCTTCAACCGTACTCCCGCGGCCGTGCCCCCCTTCGGGACCGACGGTGGACGAGAACGCCGCGGCGGGTACGGCGGTTCCGTCCGCTTCCCGACAGCTGGGGACGCGCGGGAGTACGGTGGAGGTACCGAGGGCATGTCGCACACCGGCTTCCGCGCTGGTCTCGTCCTCGGCGAGACACTTCGCCGGAAGCCTCGCGCAGCGCAGGAGCTTCCGGAGACAGGTCAGCACGATGGCCCCGGCCTTCGATTCCTTCTCCGCCGCCCAAGCGTGGCCGGAGCCCGACCCGCGCAGGGCCGTACTGCAGCTCTTCACCACGGGCGCCACGAGCACGAACGGCACCACCGGCACCAGTGCGCCACCACGCGCCCGAGGGACGGCGGGCCCGCTGCTCCCAAGCTCTACTCGCGTTCGACCGACCGTCAGGTCGTGACGGCCATGGACATCCCCCTCACCATTGCCGCGCTCCTCGTGCTCATCGCCGGGGGAGCGTACGTGATCCACCGGCTCAACTCCGCACACAGCGAGAGGATCGCCTTGCGTTCCTACAGCCGCTTCCTGCCCGGCCCCCCAACCGCCGCCGACCGAGCCGCCGGCACCACCCCGCCGCCTGCACCGCACTCCACCCCCTCCGCCGGTCACGAGCGTCGCGACCATCGCGACGGCGGGCGGGGGCGCTTCCGGCCGCGCCGCCACCGGGAACGGACGACGCACAACCAGCGGAACACCGGGGGGCGTTGAGACCGAAATGGCCGACACAACAGAGGTCACGTCCATGCCCGCGGCGCCCCGCCGCGGCCGCAGCCACAGCACCGGTACCGGTACCGACACCGGCACCGGCACCGGCACCGGCACCAGCACCAGCACCAGCACCAGCACCAGCACCAGTCACGGCACAAGCGAAGATCCGCCGGCGTACGGGACCGCCGATGGCGATCTCTCCTTGGGCGACCTCGCGGAGGTCCGCATCATCGCCGCCAGCCCCGACATCGCCCAACGAGTGGCGCAGCTGCTGCGCCTGTACCTCCGCTGCGACGAGCCCCGAAGCTACCCCGCGGGCCCCGACGGGCAGGGCACCCTGCTCCATCTCACCGTCGACACCGGGCATGCCGGCGAAGAGACCTTTGCCCCGTCGCCTTGGCCGGCCACCAGCCACACCCACGCACGGCGCGCCCACACCGACGAGCCTGGCTGACGCCGGCCCAGCAGCACCGGCAGTCGCAGGACGGCCGCCCGAGGACAGGAACCGAGACCATGAACCGCCACACCGGCACGGGCCCACCGCCGAGGACCGGCGACCGCGCCCCCAGCCGCCCGGTACGCACGCCACCGCGCCCTGCCCGGCTCGCCCTGCGCCCGCCGACCTTCCCGCCCGGCCCCCTCTGCGGCGCCTGGTGGCCCCGCACCGATGACCTGATGGCCGAACTACCCGCGCTCACCGAGGCGTTCGACGCGACGCGAGGACGCGTGTCGCGCATGGCGTCCCACCGCGACACCTGGCCGACGGCGCCCTGCGACCTGCCCGTGCCCGGGCACACGGTGAAGGCCGCGTGGTTCGCTTCCGGCTTCGACCCGCACATGATCCGGCTCTTCTCGTACGGCGTCGGACGCTGGGACCTGCTCGTCGTCCCGCCCCGGACGGAGACAGCAACGGCCGCGCGGCTCATGGCCGCGGCGGCCGACCCCGCGCTCCACCTCACCGCGAGCGAGCTCCTGGCGGCCGAGCGACGCCTCCACGCCGACGACGAGGCCGTACGCGAGCAGGGGCAGATGGAGCAGTGGGAAGACGAGGGCGGAGCACCGAGACGCCCCTGGACCCCCCTCTCCGCTCCCGCGACTGTTACGGTCCGTGACCCCCTTCTCGCTTCCCGCCAGGTGCGCTGAAGGAACCGAGGGCGCGACGCACACCGGCGACGGACCGGCTTCGCTCCCGGCGCACCACGGCTCCGGGCGGTTCATCGCCGGGACAGGTTCCGCATCACGGCAGCCTTTTGCCGCCCGACTTCGACGCGGATGACCTGCACCACGTCGGCCCCACCAACGCCCGGCGCGGCGTCGACAGGGGCCAGATCGACCCCTCGGCCGCCATCCGTCGAAGGAAACACCATGACCACCACAGCGACACCCGCACCGCCGGCACCTCCCGTACCGTCCATCCGCCCTCTCCTCCGCCTGCGGCTCGCGCCCCACAGCGCGCTGCCGCGTCGCCTCGACGGGGTGTGGTGGCCACGTTCGTACGATCTCCTGGCGGAGCTTCCGCAGCTGCTCGCCGCACTGCCGCGCGCCTGGGGACACATCGCCGGCGTCACGGTGAACGGAGCGGCCTGGTCCGCGGCACCTGGCCGGATGCTCGTCGCCAACCAGGTCGTACGACTGCGGAAGGCGGTCGCAGCGCACGCCCCGGACACCGTCGTCCTGCTCGCCCCCGGCCATGGCCGCTGGGACCTGCTGGTCGTGCCGCCCGACACCACCGAGGAGGCGGCCGAACCGATCATGACCGCCGTGCTCGGCGACCACGCCTGACACCCCAGGAGTAGCGTGGACGCGAGGAGGCCCCGAACAGGCAGGTGAGCACGATGCCAGACCCCGATTCCCCGCCTCCGGCAGGTTTGCTGGCGGACGGTGCGCACGAATCCGTGCGTCCCGGAACGGCGCTTCTGCGGCTCACCACCACTCACGAACGCCAGAGCATCCTCGACGGCGCGTGGTGGCCCCGTTCAAGGAGTCTCGACTCCGAACTGCCCGGGCTGATCAGCGCACTGACCGAGCGTCTCGGGCCGATCACACGGATCGGCCTGGACTCCGCGGCCTGGGACGAACTACCGACGCGGATGACCGTCGACGACCGTGTGGTGCATATCGACGTCTTCTCCGTGGGCGACGACACCGCGCTCGTGACCCGAGGGGACCAGGACCACTTCTCCCTGCTCGTGGTCCCACCCGACACGCCCCCCGAGGCGGCGCGAGCCGCGATGACCGAAGCGGTCCGATCCGGCAACCCCAAGCAGGCCCAGCAGATCCTGATCGACACCAGCCTTTGACGTCAGCTCAGATGCAGCAACATCAGGCACACGTCCGGACCAACGCCGTACAACGCTGTGGCGATGGCCGCGTCCCAGGGCATGACGGTGTGCGGGCGCAGCGCGCACACCGCCTTCGCGACAGCAAGGAGCGCCTTCCTCGCCGACGGAGAGCAGCCCACCGGGGCCTGGCCCGACGTACGACTGTCGTCGCGAGCAACTGGGCGCCGTGGACACCGAGCCGCCGGACCCCGGCATGGCGCGAGCGGATCGAGGTTCGGCGCGTGATCCGCATCTGGCCGGCCCACGCGACCACCCCAGGGTACAGCTATCTGTGCTGGTCAGAGCCATGGAGCCCGCGCAAGCGCCGTCGCTTCCCAAGCTGAGAGCGCGAGTTCGATGCTCGCCACCCGCTCCAGGTTGAAGCCCCCAGGTCACGGGCCTGGGGTTTGTTTGTCGTCTAGTCCAGTTTGGGTGCGGGCATGCTCACCGCATGCCCTACGTGCAGATGAAATTGCCGCCAGGCGGCCTCGAGCGTGGATTCCGGCCCCTGACGTGGCTTCATGATGGCGGCAGCTGGGTGTTGAGTCTGTCGGCAGGCACGCGTTCGATGCGGGTCCAGCCCCTCCAGCCCCGCTCCTCCAGGATCGCCAACAGCCGCGCGGCGTGCGGTGACGACTCGACCATGGTTGAGTCCAGCAGGTCGACGAACTGGTCGTCGATGCCGTCGTCGGCACCCACCTCGCCGGCCTCCACAGCGCGAATCATCAGGCGCTCCATGATGTCGGCGACCTCGACGATCCGCGGGTCCTCGGCCGGCCAGTCGAGTGCCCCGCTGAGAAGGCTGTAGAGCTTCACCATGTCGGGGTCGTCCAGCTCCTCGTGCTTCTTGGCGATCACGGAATCGATCGAATGCGGCACCTGGGCAGCGATCATGATCCAGGCATCCCGCTCCATCTCGATGTACCGCTCCTCAACGCCGAGACCGCGCACCCGGTCGAGGTAGTCCACGACGCTCTGAGGGAGCGCCAGGTGCTCTCCGGCGGCGAGCCTGGCGAGTCGGCTGCGAGTGTCCTGCAGCCGCCGGATCTCGGCGCGCAGGGCCTTGTCGATCTCGTGGACGCCGCCGGCGAACTCCTCCGGGCCGGCGTCGAGGAGTTCCTGCACCCGGGCCAGCGGCACGCCGGCGTCTGCGAGGGTGCGGATCCGGATCAGTCGCACGACCGCGGCAGCGTCGTAGGTCCGGTATCCGGACCGGTCCCGCTCGGGCTCCGGCAGCAACCCGATTCGGTGGTAGTGACGTACCGCCCGCACCGTCACCCCGGCGTACGCCGCGATCTGGCTGATGGTGAGCATGGGTCTCAGACTGCCTCAGGCGATCTTCCGACGATAGGCGGCCATCGCGAAGACGTACGCCACGACGAGGATGCCGACGCACCAGGCGAGAGCGGTCCAGATGTCGTCGCCGACCGGCCGCCCTGTGAAAAGGGCACGGATCGTATTGACGATCGACGTCACCGGCTGGTTCTCGGCGAACCAGCGCACCGGGCCGGGCATCGTCTCTGTGGGCACGAACGCCGAGCTGACGAACGGCAGGAAGATGAGCGGGTAGGCGAACGCGCCCGCTCCCTCGACCGACGACGCGGAGAGCCCTGGGATGACGGCGAGCCAGGTCAGCGCCAGGGTGAACAGGAGCAGGATGCCGGCGACCGCGAGCCATGCCGACACTCCTGCCCCTGAGCGGAAGCCCATGAGCAGAGCGACGCCCACGACGAGCACGAGCGCGATCAGGTTGGCGACCAGCGAGGTGACGACATGCGCCCACAGCACACCTGAGCGCGCGATCGGCATGGACTGGAATCGCTCGAAGATCCCGCTCTTCACGTCGGTGAACAGCCGGTATGCCGTGTAGGAGATGCCCGATGCGATGGTCATGAGAAGGATGCCGGGCAGCATGTAGTTCACGTACGAAACCGGCCCGGTGTCAATGGCGCCGCCGAACACGTAGACGAACATCAGCATCATGGCGACCGGCGTGATGACGGTCGTGATGATGGTGTCCATGCTGCGTGTGACATGGCGCAGGGTCCGCCCCGTGAGTGCGGCAGTGTCGCTGAAGAAGTACGAGGTCATCCTTGTCCCCCGGTTGTCGTGCCGGTGGCGTCGCTCTTTCCGGCGCCGCCGATGACCGCGAGGAAGATCTCCTCCAGGCTCGGCTGCTTCTCGACGTACTCGACCTTGGCGGGCGGGAAGAGCTGCTTGAGCTCGGCAAGGGTTCCGTTCACGATGATCCGACCCTGGTGGAGGATCGCAATCCGGTCGGCGAGCTGCTCAGCCTCGTCCAGGTACTGCGTGGTGAGCAGCACCGTCGTGCCGTACTCGGCGAGCTCCTTGACGGCGTGCCACACCTCGATGCGCGCCTCGGGGTCGAGTCCGGTCGTCGGCTCGTCCAGGAAGATCACGGACGGATTTCCGATGAGGCTCATCGCGATGTCCAGCCGACGGCGCATACCGCCCGAATACGTGGACACCTTCCGCGGGCCGGCGTCGGTCAGCGAGAAACGCCTCAGCAGGTCATCCGCGATCGCGCCCGGGTCCTTGAGGTGGCGCAGCCTGGCGACGAGCACGAGGTTCTCCCACCCGCTGAGGATCTCGTCGACGGCCGCGAACTGCCCGGTGAGGCTGATGGACTCCCGCACATTCGTCGGTTGCGTGGCGACGTCGAAGCCATGGACGCTGGCTGTCCCCGCGTCGGACTTCAGGAGCGTGGCGAGGATTCTCACGGTCGTGGTCTTGCCCGCCCCGTTGGAGCCGAGCAGGGCGAAGACAGTGCCCCGCGCGACGTCGAAGTCCACGCCGCGCAGTACTTCGAGCTTCCCGTACGACTTCTCCAGACCCTGCACGCGAATCGCCGGATGGGCGATGGATCGGGCCGTCATGGTCATCTGCCTCCTTCGAGGAGCTGCTCCAGGCGACTGCGCGGAAGCTCCTGCCGGAAGGATGGAGGGTTGACCCAGCGTCAAGGTCAAGCCCGCTCCGACCGCGGCATCCGGATCGCCGGCGCTGATGCGGGGTCGTCCCGCACGTAAGTCCCGCCCTCGGCCGGCTCATACGTGCCTCGGTACTGGGTGGCGGGCCGGGAGGCCGCATACTCGGTGATCGTTGCGGTGCCGTCAGGGCGGTGGCTGCTGCGTCGATGGGTGGTCAGACAAGGAAGGGCATGGCGGACATGAGTGGTGGCGACCGGCCGATAATGCCGGAGTCGGTGGACAGTCCGGCTCTGCGGACACAGCCGACAGGCAAGGCGGCGCGGTGGCTGCTGCGTCACCAGGTGCAGCCGGTCGGGCCGGCGGCCGGTGAGAGTCACGCCGAGCAGCACGCCTGGTGGAAGGTGATGTGCCTGACCGGGGTCGACTACTTCTCCAGTCTGGCCTACGTGCCGGCGATCGCCGCTCTGGCCGCCGGGGCCGTCTCCCCTCTGGCGACGCTGCTGATCGTGGCGTTGACGTTGCTGGGGATGCTGCCCATGTACCGCAAGGTCGCGAAGGAGAGCCCCAACGGCGCGGGATCGGTCGCCATGCTGGAGGACCTGCTGCCGTTCTGGTGGGGCAAGCTGTTCGTGCTGGTCCTGCTCGGCTTCGTGGCCACCTCGTGGATCATCACCATCACCTTGTCCACGGCGGACGCTTCCGTACACGTGATGGAGAACCCCTTCTTCCCCTCCGTGCTCCATGGCCACGAGGTCGCCCTGACCGTGGGGCTGCTGCTGGTGCTGGGAGGTGTCTTCCTGCTCGGGTTCAGTGAGGCGGTCAGTGTCGCCATCCCGCTGGTCGCCGTCTTCCTCGCGCTCAACGCGGTGGTCATCGGTGTGGGCATGGTCCATGTGTTCACGACGGACGGCGCGCTGACGGCCTGGACCGACGCGCTGCTCGAGGGCGGAGGCGGCTTCGGTGACCTCGCCGGTCCGGCACTGCTGGCCTTCCCGCTGCTGGTGCTGGGTCTGTCCGGCTTCGAGACGGGAGTGAGCATGATGCCGCTCGTGGCGGCCGACGGTGCCGACGCCGAGCAGCGGCTGCGCTCGCGGATCCGCAACGCCCGGCGTCTTCTGACGACGGCCGCTGTGATCATGAGCGTTTATCTGCTGGCCGCCAGCTTCGTGACCACCGTTCTCATTCCGGAGAAGGAGTTCGAGCCCGGCGGTGCGGCCAACGGCCGGGCACTGGCCTGGCTGGCGCACGAGCATGTCAGCGAGGCATTCGGCACCGCCTACGACATCAGCACCATCCTCATCCTGTGGTTCGCCGGTGCGTCCGCCATGGCGGGGTTGATCAACATCGTTCCCCGCTATCTGCCCGACTACGGCATGGCCCCCGAGTGGGGACGCGCGGTGCGTCCGGTCGTCATCGTCTACACGGCTCTGTGCATCCTGATCACCATCGCCTTCGACGCCGACGTCGACGCCCAGGCCGGTGCCTACGCGACGGGGATCCTGGCGATGATGGTCTCCGGCGCCTTCGCCGTGACCGTCTTCGTCGCGCGCAACCGCCGACGCACGACTACCGTCGGTTTCGCCCTGCTCACCGCGGTCCTGTTCTACGCGCTGGTGGCCAACATCGTCGACAAGCCCGACGGCATCGCCATCTCCGGCTTCTTCATCCTGGGCATCATCGTCGTGTCGCTGATCTCCCGCGTCTCGCGCACCACCGAACTGCGCGCCGACCGCATCCTCTTCGACGAGGCCGCCCGCCGGTTCATCGCCGACACCCTCGCCCACGACGAGTCCATCAACATCATCGCCAACCGCCGTCAGGCCGGCGACTTCGCCGAGTACAGCGCCAAGGAACGCGAACAGCGCGGCACCAACCCGGTACCGGGCCCGGCTGACGTGATCTTCCTGGAGATCGACGTGGTCGACCCGTCCGACTTCAGCGAAACCCTCACCGTCCACGGCGTCGAAGTCGACGGCTACCGCATCCTGCGCGCCGAGGCGCCGGCCGCCCCCAACGCCATCGCCGCCATCCTGCTCGCCCTGCGCGACGCCACCGGCGTGCGGCCGCACTGCTACTTCGCCTGGGCCGAGGGCAGCCCCCTGGTCCACATGATCCGTTATTTCCTCCTCGGCCGCGGTGACACCGCCCCGGTCACCCGCGAGATCATCCGCAGCAACGAACCCGACCCCGACCGCCGCCCCGGTATCCACGTCGGCGGCTGAGCCCGTCACCTCCGCCTGGGAAACGCGGCGGGCCGTCGACCGGAAGTGGGCGGACTGGGATCCCGGTGTGCGTCTGGTCCGGCTGTCGAGTGAGCGGCGCAGTCTGGGGCGTCCGATCGCCGCGTACGTCCGTGGGGTGGCCGCCGCCGGGCCGGGCACGCGCGTCACCGTTCTGATCGCGGAGACCGAGCCGGAGCGGCTGCGGCTGCGGCTGCGGCAGCGGCAGCGGCTGCGGCAGCGGCAGCGGCAGCGGCAGCGGCTGCCCGAGCCGGCGGCGTCAGAGTTCCGTCAAGGGCGTGGGCCCCGCCGTATGAGAGCCGTCAAGGGCGGACCCGAACCGGCCGAAGAGGCGTTTTCCTCGAATCGTCCGTTTCACCGAACCTCACTCCAGGAGTTCGCGATGGCCGATCTGGCCTTCGTCGTCGCCGTGTTCGCTGCGTTCGCGCTGGTGGCTCTCGTCGCCAAGGGGGTGACGAAGCTGTGACCACCGAGAACGTCGTCGGCCTGGTGGTGGCCGTCTCCCTGCTGGGCTATCTCGTCCTCGCCCTGATCTTCCCGGAGAGGTTCTGAGCCCGATGGGTCCCGTCCTCGCCGGCGTGCTCCAGCTGCTCGCGCTCACAGCCGCGTTGGCTCTCGCCTACATCCCCCTGGGCACCTACATGGCCAGGGTCTACTCGTCCGACAAGCACTGGCGGGTCGAGAAGTGGGTCTACAAGGCCATCGGTGCCGACCCCGACGCCGAGATGACCTGGTCCGCGTACCTGCGCGGCGTCCTCGCCTTCTCGGCCGTCGGCGTCCTCTTCCTCTATCTGCTGATGCGGCTCCAGGGCGTTCTGCCCGGCTCGCTGGGGTTCTCCTCGGTCGATCCGGCGCAGTCGTTCAACACGGCCGTGTCGTTCGTGACCAACACCGACTGGCAGTCGTACTACGGCGAGCAGACCATGGGGCACGTCGTGCAGACCGCCGGTCTCGCCGTGCAGAACTTCGTCTCCGCGGCCGTCGGCATGGCCGTCGCGGTCGCTCTCGTACGCGGGTTCGCGCGGTCCCGTACCGGTGAGCTCGGCAACTTCTGGGCCGACCTGGTGCGCGGCACCCTGCGGATTCTGCTGCCGGCGGCGGCGATCGCCGCGATCGTGCTGGTGGCCTGCGGTGTCATCCAGAACTTCTCCGGCATCCACGAGGTCGGCCAGTTCATGGGCGGATCCCAGCAGTGGAACGGCGGCGCGGTCGCCTCGCAGGAGGCCATCAAGGAGATCGGCACCAACGGCGGCGGCTACTTCAACGCCAACTCCGCGCATCCCTTCGAGAACCCGACGCCCTTCACCAACCTGTTCGAGATCTTCCTGATCCTGGTGATCCCGTTCGCGCTGACCCGCACCTTCGGGGTCATGGTCGGCTCGGTCAGGCAGGGATACGCGATCCTCGCCACGATGTTCACGATCTGGCTGGGCTTCGTGGCCCTGATGATGTGGACCGAGTTCGCCCACCACGGCCCGGCGCTCCAAGCCGCGGGCGGGGCCTACGAGGGCAAGGAGGTCCGCTTCGGTGTCGGGGCGTCCTCGATCTTCGCGGTGTCGACCACGCTCACCTCGACCGGAGCGGTGGACTCCTTCCACTCCTCGTTCACCGGTCTGGGCGGCGGCATCACCATGCTCGGCATGATGCTGGGCGAGATAGCGCCCGGCGGGGTCGGCTCCGGCCTCTACGGCATGCTGATCATGGCGGTCATCGCGGTGTTCATCGCCGGCCTGATGGTCGGCCGGACTCCGGAATACCTGGGGAAGAAGATCGGCACCCGCGAGATCAAGCTGGCCGCCTGCTACATCCTCATCACCCCGGCACTGGTGCTCGTCTTCACCGCCGTCTCCATGGCCCTGCCGACCCCGCCGCACTCGATGCTGAATTCCGGCGCGCACGGCTTCTCCGAGGTGCTCTACGCCTTCACGTCCGCGTCGAACAACAACGGCTCGGCCTTCGCCGGACTGAACGCCAACACCGACTGGTTCAACACCATGACCGGACTCGCGATGCTGCTGGGCCGCTTCCTGCCGATGGTGTTCGTCCTGGCGCTGGCCGGCTCGCTCGCCGGGCAGAAGCCGGTGCCCGTGACCGCGGGCACCCTGCGCACCGAGAAGCCGCTGTTCACCGGACTGCTGGTGGGCGCGATCCTCATCATCACCGGTCTCACGTACTTCCCCGCCCTCGCACTGGGCCCGCTCGCCGAGGGGCTGGCGTGATGACCACCCGTACAGAGAAGTCAGAGGACTCCATGTCCACAGCCACTCCCACCCGGGCGCCGCACAGCGACGCTCCCACCGGGCCCGAGCCCGCCGCGGGCCGTGCAGGTGCGGGCCTCTTCGACCCGAGGCAACTGGTCAGGTCCCTGCCGGACGCCTTCCGCAAGCTCGACCCGCGGGTGATGGTCAAGTCGCCCGTGATGTTCGTGGTGTGGATCGGCTCGGTCCTGACGACCGTCTTCTCCTTCCAGGACCCGGGCGACTGGTTCGGCTGGACGATCAGCGTCTGGCTGTGGCTGACCGTGGTCTTCGCCAACCTGGCCGAGGCGGTCGCCGAGGGCCGCGGCAAGGCGCAGGCCGACACCCTGCGGCAGGCCAAGACCGACACGATCGCCCGCCGACTGCTCACCGACGGCTCGGAAGAGCGGATCCCCGGTACCGAGCTGACCATCGGCGACGTCGTGGTGTGCGAGGCCGGGGACGTCATCCCCGGTGACGGCGACGTCGTCGAGGGCGTCGCGTCGGTCGACGAGTCGGCGATCACCGGTGAATCGGCCCCGGTCATCCGTGAGTCGGGCGGCGACCGCTCGGCCGTCACCGGCGGTACGAAGGTGCTGTCCGACCGGATCGTCATCAAGATCACGACGAGGCCGGGCGAGACCTTCATCGACCGGATGATCAGCCTCGTCGAGGGCGCGGCACGGCAGAAGACGCCCAACGAGATCGCGCTGAACATCCTCCTCGCCTCGCTGACCATCGTCTTCCTCCTCGCGTGCGCCACGCTCCCGCCGTTCGCGGACTACGCCGGTACGCACCTGACGATGGTGGTGCTGATCGCGCTGCTGGTCTGCCTGATACCGACCACCATCGGCGCGCTGCTGTCCGCGATCGGTATCGCCGGCATGGACCGCCTGGTGCAGCGCAACGTGCTGGCCATGTCGGGCCGGGCGGTCGAGGCCGCCGGTGACGTCTCCACGCTGCTGCTCGACAAGACCGGCACCATCACCCTCGGCAACCGGCAGGCCGCCGAGTTCGTGCCGGTGTGCGGGGCGACGGAAGCGGAGGTCGCGGATGCGGCCCAGCTGTCGTCGCTGGCCGACGAGACACCCGAGGGCCGCTCGGTCGTCGTCCTGGCGAAAGAGAAGTACGGGCTGCGCGAGCGCCACCAGGGCGAGCTGGCACCAGCCGAATGGATCGAGTTCACCGCTCAGACCCGCATGTCGGGTGTCGACGTCGACGGCCGCAAGATCCGCAAGGGCGCCACGGCCTCGGTCATCGCCTGGGTCGAGGAGCAGGGCGGCACGGTCGCGAAGGACGCGGACGAGATCGCCGACCGCATCTCCGAGGCGGGCGGGACCCCGCTGCTGGTCGCCGTGGACGACGAGCGGGGCGCCCGCGTCCTGGGCGTCATCCATCTCAAGGACGTGGTCAAGGACGGCATGCGGGAGCGCTTCGAGGAACTGCGCCGCATGGGCATCAAGACCATCATGATCACCGGCGACAACCCGCTGACCGCGAAGGCGATCGCCGAGGAGGCCGGTGTCGACGACTTCCTCGCCGAGGCCACCCCCGAGGACAAGATGGCCCTCATCAGGCGCGAGCAGGCGGGCGGCAAGCTCGTCGCGATGACCGGCGACGGCACCAACGACGCCCCGGCCCTCGCCCAGGCCGACGTCGGCGTGGCGATGAACACGGGCACGTCGGCCGCGAAGGAGGCCGGCAACATGGTCGACCTCGACTCGAATCCGACCAAGCTCATCGAGATCGTCGAGATCGGCAAACAACTCCTCATCACCCGGGGCGCGTTGACGACGTTCTCCATCGCCAACGACGTCGCCAAGTACTTCGCGATCATCCCGGCACTGTTCGCCGCGGTCTACCCGGGCCTGGACAAGCTCAACATCATGGGCCTGTCCTCGCCGGACTCCGCGATCCTGTCGGCCGTCGTCTTCAACGCGCTGATCATCATCGCGCTGGTGCCGCTGTCCCTGAAGGGCGTGCGGTACCGGCCGGTCAGCGCGGACCGCATGCTGCGGCGGAACCTCACGATCTACGGACTGGGCGGGCTGATCGCCCCGTTCATCGGCATCAAGCTCATCGACCTGCTCATCTCTCTGATCCCCGGGCTGTAATTCCTCGAAAGCGTGGTGAAGGACCATGAACAACTCCGTTGTGAACACCGCCCGGTTGCTCGGAGCGGGCCTGCGCGCCCTCCTCGTGCTGACCCTGGTCACCGGCGTCATCTATCCGCTGGTCGTCACCGGCATCGCCCAAGGGCTGTTCCCCGGCAAGGCGAACGGCTCCGAGGCCGAGGCGGGCGGCAAGGTCGTCGGCTCGTCCCTCATCGGGCAGCAGGGCTACAGCCTGGAGTATTTCCAGCCGCGCCCGGCGAACGGGCTCGGCGAGAACTCGGTCAACACGCAGTACAAGCTGCTTCTGTCGGGCGCCACCAACCTGGCCGCCGACAACAAGGAGCTCGTCAAGCAGGTCGAGGACGCCAAGGCCACGGTGGTCAAGGACAACTCCGTGCCCGGCTACACCGTCAAGCCGGAGGACGTCCCCGCGGACGCGGTCACCTCCTCCGCTTCCGGCCTCGACCCGGACATCTCCCCGGCCTACGCCGACCTCCAGGTCCACCGCGTCGCCGAGCGCAACGGCCTCACCGTCGCCCAGGTGCAGACGATCGTCGACGACCACACCGAGGGCCGCACCCTCGGCTTCATCGGCGAGCCCCGGGTCAACGTGCTCGAACTCAACATCGCGCTCAAGGACCTCGTGGCCAAAGGCTGACGAGCTGAAGGAGCGGGCATGGGCTACCGCTTCGAGGGATGACATGGCACGCGGCAAGCTCCGGATCTCCCTCGGCGCCGCACCCGGTGTGGACCAGGGCCGCGGGGGCGGCATACGCCGACGTGGTGTCGGAGCATGCCGCCCCCGAGCGGGACGAACTGCCGGAGAGGCAGTGCGCGCGGTCACTTCGGGTCGCGGTTGAACACCGCCTTCGACCAGCGGTAGCCGAGCGCCGCCAGGCCCACGCACCAGACGATGGTGATCCACCAGTTGTTGCCGATCTCGGTGCCGAGCAACAGTCCGCGCAAGGTCTCGATGGCGGGCGTGAACGGCTGGTACTGGGCGATCGGCTGGAACCAGCCCGGCATCGCGTCGACCGGGACGAAGGCGCTGGAGATGAGCGGCAGGAAGACCAGCGGCAGCGCGTTGTTGCTGGCTGCCTCGGCGCTGGGGCTGACCATGCCCATCCCGACCGCGATCCAGGTGAACGCCAGGGCGAACAGCGCGAGCAGCCCGAATGCCGCGATCCACTCCAGGGCCGTGGCATCCGTGGACCGGAAGCCGATGGCGACGCCGACGGCGCCGACAAGAGTCACGCTGATGACCGACTGCACCACGCTGCTGATGACGTGTCCGATGAGCACGGAACCGCGGTGGATCGCCATCGTGCGGAAACGGGCGATGATGCCCTCGGTCATGTCCATGGAGACGGACACCGCGGTGCCGACCAGGGTGCCGCCGATGGTCATCAGCAGGATGCCCGGGACGAGATAGGCGATGTACTCCGAGCGGTCGGCGCCGCCACCGCCGATGCCCGCGCTCATCACGTCGCCGAAGACGTAGACGAACAACAGCAGCAGGACGATCGGCGTGAGCAGCAGGTTCAGGGTGAGGGACGGGTAGCGTCGCGCGTGCAGGAGGTTGCGGCGCAGCATCGTGGAAGAGTCGCGCAGGGCGAGGGAGAGCCGGGCCGGGCGGGCAGTAGCCAGGGGGGTGCTCATCGGACGGCCTCCTTGGGCTGGTCGGTGCCGCCGGTCAGGGCGAAGAACACGTCGTCGAGGTCGGGGGTGTGCATGGTCAGCTCGTCGGCCTCGACGCCGGCGGAGTCCAGCCGGTCGAGGATGGAACGCAGCTCGCGCTGGCTGCCGTCGCTGGGGATCTGCAGCGCCAGCGCCTCGTCGTCCCGGGTGACCTCACGCAGGGCGGAGACGGCTCTCCGGTAGGCGGACGGGTCGGTGAAGCGCAGACGGACGTGCCCTCCGGGGATCAGCCGTTTCAGCTCGTCGGCGGTGCCCTCGGCGGCGATCCTGCCGTCGTTCAGCACCGCGATGCGGTCGGCGAGCTCGTCGGCCTCTTCCAGGTACTGGGTGGTGAGGAAGACGGTGACGCCGTCGGAGACGAGTGCGCGGATGATCTGCCACATGTTGTGGCGGGAGCGCGGGTCGAGGCCGGTGGTCGGCTCGTCCAGGAAGATGATCCGCGGCCGGCCGACCAGGGTCATGGCGATGTCCAGGCGGCGCTTCATCCCGCCGGAGTAGGTGGAGGCGGGCTTCTTCGCGGCCTCGGTGAGGTCGAACCGCTCCAGCAGCTCGGCGGCGACCTGCCGCCCCTCGCTCTTGGACAGGTGGTGCAGGTCCGCCATGAGGAGCATGTTCTCCTCGCCGGTGATCAGACCGTCGACGGCGGAGAACTGCCCGGTGACACCGATCGCGGCGCGCACCCCGTCCGGGGAGGTCGCGACGTCGTGGCCCGCGACCTGAGCCTGGCCGCCGTCGGCGGTGATGAGCGTGGACAGGATCTTCACGGCGGTGGTCTTGCCGGCGCCGTTGGGCCCGAGCAGGGCGTACACGGACCCGGCAGGGATGTGCAGATCGATGCCGTCCAGGACGGTCTTGTCGCCGTAGGACTTGCGCAGACCGACGGTGGAGACGGCGGCCGGCGACTGCGGACCGTCACCCCGTCTGGACGTGGACATGACAGAAGAAGGCATGGGGCCCTCCGATCGAAGGCTGAATGGTGAGGGGGGGGAGGGGCCGGCTGACGATGTGGTGCTCAGGCCCGGGCGCGGCGGACGTCGATGTTGCCGTACTTGGTGCGGGCGCGGACCTTGACCGTGTCCTCGGTCTGCTCCGGGCTCTCGGACGCGGTCAGCGTGTTGCGCACCTGGCCGGAGCCCGAGCTGACGTCGAGCCAGGCGGCCGTGCCCTCGCGGACGCCGACCTCGATGGCGCCGTAATTGGTCTCCAACTGGACGGTGCCGCGGGCCACTTCACCCACCCGCAGGGTGCCGTGGGCGGTGGTGGCGGTGACCGAGTCCTCGGCGCGCCGGATCTCGATGTCGCCGTTGGCGCCGCTCACCCGCAGCTCGCCGAGCGCGGCGTCGACGGTCGTGGTGCCGTGCGAGTTCTTCAGGACGGCGGGGCCGTCGACGCGGCCGACGCGCAGACTGCCGGAGCTGGTGGTGATCTCGGCCCTGCCCTCGACCCGGTCCACGGTGATCGAGCCGTGCGACGCGGTCAGCTGAAGTGGACCCGTCGTGTCGAGACGGACGTCGCCGGACGAGGTCTTCACACTGACCTCGCCGAGCCGGCCCTCGCCGAGCACCTGGGCCCAGGCGCCGGTCATGTCGATGCGCGAGCCCGCGGGCAGTTCGACCGTCACGTCGACCGTGCCGGTGCGGCCGAGCCCGAGCAGATTGCCCTTGGGCGTCCTGATCGTCAGCACGCCGCCCGCGTAGGTGACCTCGGTCTGCTCGGCCGCCCGTACGTCCAGGTCCTTCTTCGGGTCGCGAGGCCGCACATCGACGACCGTGTCGCGGCGGTCCCCCGCGGTGAGCTGGAGGGAACCGGCCTCCACGCGCGCCGTGACCGAGATCGTGTCGGGAGTGTCGAAAGAAGGCATGGCTGTCCCGTCCTCTTGAGTCCTTGAGCCGTCCCCGCTGGTGGGACGTGGTGTGGGTGAAGTGGTGCCGATGTGGGGGCGCGGCTAGCGCACCCAGCCTGTGAAGCTCTGTCCGACCGTCTGGGTCTTCTCCGGCGTACGCGGCCGGGTGCCGCCGTCGACCGCGGCCGACACGGCGCGCACCAGCCACGCGTTGACCGACAGGCCCTCGCGGCTCGCGGCCTCCTCGGCGCGGGCCTTGAGGTGGGCCGGCAGGCGCAGGTTCACGCGGGCTGTGCCGCCCTCGTCGCCGTCGGCCGGAGCCGAGGCCCTGAGAGGTTCGACGGGCGCGGCCGGCTCCGCGGGGGCGCCGCCGTCGGTGGGCGGCGGTGTCACCACGAAGTCGGGGTCGAGCCCGCGCAGCCGTACGTCGACCGAGCCGGGGGCCAGATCGCGGGTGATCTCGTCCATCGCGGCGGAGAGCACATTGAGCATGGTCAGGCGGGTCGCCGACTCCAGGGGCGCGATGAGCCTCTCGGCCAGCTCTCGGGCTTCGTCGCCGCCGGCTTCGGCGGCCACCGCGAGTTCGCGGCGGAGCTTGTCGACATACGGGGTGAGGTCCATGACGCCATCATGGCACCGCAGTGGCGCCACATGCAAGGCCGAGTGACACTTCACGTGGGGCGGGATGGATGGCAATCACCCTGAGCTGCGAGAACGAGGGCCTGGCGCCGCCCAGAGTCAGCGTGGCGCCAGGCGCACTCACGCACTTCCGGGAGCACGGAATGGCACCAAAGCGCGCCACCCGGCGCCGCTGTGGCCGCTGTGACCGCTGCGGCGCATGGGGGATGGCCCGACATCAACAGGAGTTCAGGCGCGCGGAGGCGCTGGCCCACACCACGGCCCCCTCCGCGCCTGCGGCGCGCTTCGAAGCAGCTGCGAGTTTCCGGCCTGCATGCCGCGACCGACTTCCACTCCGTGGCGCTATATAGGCTCGATGTGACACCACTTATGTGCCATAGTGGCGTCACCGGCAGGAACTTGTCGGCCGCACAGGGCCGAGGGGTGCGCGTTTTCGCGGAGTGAGCCATCAGAAGGGGCGGATCATGGAGACAGCACAGAGCCAGGAGCAGGCGGCGCCCGCCGCCTTCACCGCCTTCACCCGCTTCGTGCTCTGCGGCGGTGGGGTGGGGATCACCTCCAGCTTCGCCGTGGCGGTTCTCGCCTCCTGGATCCCCTGGGCTTTGGCCAACGCCCTGATCACCGTGGTCTCCACGCTCCTCGCCACCGAGCTGCACGCCCGCTTCACCTTCGGCGCGGGCAGGCGCGCGACCTGGCGCCAGCATGCCCAATCGGCCGGGTCCGCGGCGGCCGCATACGCGGTGACCTGCGCGGCGATGCTTGTCCTGCAGCAGATGGTGGCGGCGCCCGGTGCGGTGCTGGAACAGGTGGTCTACCTGTCCGCCTCCGCACTCGCCGGTGTCGCACGGTTCACGGTGCTGCGCCTCGTCGTCTTCACGCGGAACCGCGCGCAGTCCGCGCCCACCGTTCGCACCGCCCGTCCCGTGCAAGCGGCCGTGGCCCGCACCACGGCCCCGGCAGGCCCCGCGGTGCTCAGCTACGCCGCCTGACTGGTCCACCGGGCGATAATCCACGCTTTCCTGAATCCACGCTTCTGTGTACTGTCGGGGCCATGCTGAGCATCGCCTCCGACATCGACGCCCTGGCGCGCTTCGGCCGTGCGCTGGCCGATCCGATCCGCTGCCGCATCCTGCTCGCCCTCCGCGAGGCGCCGGCCCACCCGGCCGACCTGGCCGACAGGCTGGAGATCTCCCGCACAAGGCTGTCGAACCACCTCGCCTGCCTGCGCGACTGCGGCATCGTCGTCGCCGTCCCGGAAGGCCGGCGCATGCGCTACGAACTGGCCGATGCCCGCCTCGGCCACGCCTTGGACGACCTGCGCGACGCCGTCCTCGCCGTCGAGGCCGAGCGCACGTGCGTGGAGGCCGACGAAAAGGGCTGCTGCTGATGGAGACCCCGATTCCCCTCAGCGCCACGCCGAGCAGGCGCACCCAACTGGCCCGCCGCATACGTCTGCTCGTCGCCGCCACGATCACCTACAACGTCATCGAGGCGATCGTCGCACTCACCGCCGGCACCATGGCCTCGTCCACCGCCTTGATCGGCTTCGGCCTGGACTCGGTGATCGAGGTCTCCTCAGCGGCGGCCGTGGCCTGGCAGTTCTCAGCCTCCGACCACGCCGTACGCGAGGCACGCGAGAAGACGGCCCTGCGCATCATCGCGCTCTCGTTCTTCGCCCTGGCCGCGTACGTCGCCGTCGACTCCGTCCGCGCGCTGGCAGGCCCGGGTGAGGCCGAACACTCCACTCCGGGCATCATTCTGGCCGCCCTGTCCCTGGCGATCATGCCGTTCCTGTCCGCCGCCCAGCGCCGCGCCGGACGCGAGCTCGGCTCCGCCTCCGCGGTCGCCGACTCCAAGCAGACCCTCCTTTGCACCTACCTCTCGGCCGTCCTCCTCGTCGGTCTGCTCGCCAACTCCCTGTTCGGTTGGAGCTGGGCCGACCCGATCGCGGCCCTGGTGATCGCCGCCGTAGCGGTCAAGGAAGGACGTGAGGCATGGCGCGGCGACAACTGCTGCGCAGTGCCCATGGGAACGATGACGACAGACGAGGCGACGAGCCAGGACGGCTGCGGCTGCGCTCCAGGCTGTGCCTGCTGCGCCCCTGCCGAGGAGGCAGCCGCCCGATGACCGGCTGGGCCTGGTCGGCACTGGCGCTGTACGGCTACGCGGGAAGGCGCTGAGCCGGACGGTCCGGGCCCGGTGCTATGCGCGTGGCGTGTGGTGCAGGATCTCGTCGGCCAGGTGGTCGTCCAGCGCCTTGGGCAAGGTGTGGCCCATGCCTTCGATCATGACCAGGTGGGCGCCGGGAATGGCGGCGGCGGTTGCTTCGGCGTGGGCGGGCGGGAACATCGGGTCCTCGGTGCCGTGCACCACCAGGGTCGGTGCGGTGACCGACGCCAGGTCGGCCGTGGAACCCGAGCCGGCGGCCCCGGCGAGCGTGTGGTTGAGTCCGGCCCGCAGATCGCGCGCCCGCTCGTACACCCGCCGTTCCATCGCGCGGTACTCGGCCTCGTGGAACGGCAGCGCCGGTCCGTGCAGGACGCGCCACAGCGGCAGCCGGGCAGCGAGGTATTCCTCCATGTCCGCGTCCGGCTCGGGGAAGGTCGAGGCGAGCACGGCCAGCAACTCGGGTGTGGGAGGGGGCAGTTCGCCGGGAGGCGGAGACCCGCCTTCCAGAGCGCGCCGCACCGCCGCCACCGTGTCGGTGCCGAGAGGCTGGGACGACAGGCTCGTCAGGGTCAGCACCCGGTGCGCGTGGGTGACGGCCAGCCGCTGGGCGATGAGGCCGCCCAGGGACGCACCCACCAGGTGAGCCTGTCCGGCCCCGAACGCGTCCAGCACGGCGAGTGCGTCGGAGGCCATGTCGGCGACGGTGTAGGGGCGGGCGGTGAAGTCGACGGTGGAGGAGCGTCCGGTGTCGCGGTGGTCGTAGCGGATGACCCGGTGGCCCCCCTCGACCAGACGGCGGACGATGCCGTCGTTCCACTGGACGGCCTGCGCCTGCGCGCCCATCACCAAGAGCACCGCGGGGTGGCCCGGGTCGCCGAAGTCCTCTGCCCACAGTTCGAGGCCGTCCGCGTGGACGATCAGCTCGCGGCCGGTCAGGTACTCGTTCCTGAGTGTATTTTCCTGCATGGCCATTCAAGATAATGGTTGGGCGCAGGTTCCGCACGGGTTTTCCCGCAGGTGTGAAGTGGACGCCGCGTCACCCCGCCGGGCACCCTGATCCCCATGGCCGGAGTCAAGGGGCAGGTGCAGAAGCGGGGCGTGGAGCGTCGCCGCGCCATGGTGGACGCCGCGATCGAGCTGTTCGCACGCCAGGGGGTGCGTGGCACCGGAGTGGCCGCGATCGCCGAGCGCGCCGGGGCCACCCCCTCCGCTCTCATCCACCACTTCGGCAGCAAGGACGCACTCGTACAAGCCGTCCTGGAGGAGGCCGACCGGCGCGCCCTGGCACGGCTTTCCATCACGCCGGACGCCGAACCCGGCCTTGACCAGGCGTTCGACTGGTTCATACGGGACGCCGAACACACCGCCGCCACCGAGCGCGAGCTGGCCGCCCTGCACACCACCCTCACCGCGGAGAACCTGGAGCCCGGTTCCGCGCTCCACATCTGGTTCCGGGACCGTGGCCGGGCACTGCGCGCCCATCTGGTCTCCCTGTTCCGGCGCGCCGCGGCCGACGGGTCGGCCCGTACCGACCTGGACCCGGCAGTCCTGGCCGCCGAGACGGCCGCGTTCCTCGAGGGGGCCCACCTGTTGTGGCTGCTGGACCCCGAGCAGGTGGATCTGACCGCCGTGCACCGCAGCTACTTCGAGGGGCTGGCGTGCCGGCTGCGGCCGTGATCGGCGAGGTTTCGGTCAGCGGTCCCGGTCAGTGGTTTCGGTCAGTGGTTTCGGTCAGCGGTCCCGGTCAGTGGTTCCGGTCAGCGGTCCCGGTCAGTGGTTCCGGTCAGTGGTTCCGGTCAGTAGTTTCGATCGGCGGTTGTCGTCGCCGGTCACGCGCGACTTCGGCAGCCTTGGGTGCGCGCCGGCGCGCTCGGGAACCA
This sequence comes from Streptomyces sp. NPDC013187, assembly GCF_042899705.1. Classification (NCBI taxonomy): domain Bacteria; kingdom Bacillati; phylum Actinomycetota; class Actinomycetes; order Kitasatosporales; family Streptomycetaceae; genus Streptomyces; species Streptomyces sp. NPDC013187. The sequence goes on from NZ_JBIBAF010000001.1 coordinate 190,140, forward strand.
TGGCCACGGCGCGAACTGCGCACCGGGCACTCATGCTTGGCCGGCCGGAGTGATCTCGTCGATCAGGCCGCGGATGCGCCTCTCGATCTCGTCGCGGATCGGGCGAACCGCTGCGACACCCCGCCCGGCCGGGTCGGGGAGCTCCCAGTCGAGGTAGCGCTTCCCGGGGAAGACGGGGCAGGTGTCCCCGCAGCCCATCGTGATGACGACGTCGGACGCCCGGACCGCTTCCGCCGTGAGCACCTTGGGCACCTCGGCGGCGATGTCGATACCCGCCTCCGCCATGGCCTCGACGACGGCCGGGTTGACGGTGTCGGCGGGGGCGGAGCCCGCGGAGCGGACCTGGACGCGGTCGCCCGCGAGATGGGTGAGGAAGGCGGCGGCCATCTGTGAGCGTCCGGCGTTGTGGACGCAGACGAACAGGACGGACGGGGTGGCGGTGTCAGGCATGGGCTGCGTCTTCCTGGGGTGCGGGGACGGCGGCTGGGGTGGGGAAGTGGCGGCGCGCGTACAGGGCGACGTACACCAGGCCGATCAGTGCGGGCACCTCGATGAGGGGGCCCACGACGCCGGCAAGCGCCTGGCCGGAGGTGGCCCCGAAGGTGGCGATGGCGACGGCGATGGCCAACTCGAAGTTGTTGCCCGCAGCGGTGAAGGCCAGCGTCGTGGCGCGCGAGTGGTCCAGACCGACCGCACGGCCCACGGCCATGGACCCGGCCCACATGACGGCGAAGTAGACCAGCAGCGGCAGAGCGATGCGGGCGACGTCCAGCGGCTGTGAGGTGATCGCTTCTCCTTGCAGGGCGAAGAGGACGACGATCGTGAAGAGCAGGCCGTAGAGGGCGAAGGGGCCGATGCGCGGGATGAGTTCGGCTTCGTACCAGGTGCGGCCCTTGGTCCTCTCGCCGATGCGGCGGGTGAGGTAACCGGCCGCGAGCGGGATGCCGAGGAAGATGAGCACGCTGCGGGCGATCTCCCACACCGACACGTCCAGGTCGGTGCGCTCCAGGCCCAGCCAGCCCGGCAGGGCGGAGAGGTAGAACCAGCCCAGTGCCGAGAAGGCGATCACCTGGAAGACGGAGTTCAGGGCGACCAGGACGGCAGCGGCTTCACGGTGTCCGCAGGCCAGGTCGTTCCAGATGACGACCATGGCGATGCAGCGGGCCAGGCCGACGATGATGAGGCCTGTGCGGTAGGCGGGCAGGTCCGGCAGGAACAGCCAGGCCAGCGCGAACATCAGCGCCGGGCCGACGACCCAGTTCAGCAACAGGGACGGCAGCAGCAGACGGCGGTCCCGGGTGACGGTGTCGAGGCGGTCATAGCGCACCTTGGCCAGGACCGGGTACATCATCACGAGCAGGCCCAGGGCGATCGGCAGGGACACGCCCGCGACCGTCACCTCGGCCAGCACGTCACCCAGGCCGGGGACCAGGCGGCCCAGGCCGAGCCCCGAGGCCATGGCCGCGAGGATCCAGACAGCCAGGTAGCGATCGAGGAAGGACAAGCGTCCCGCGACGTTCCCCTCAGCGGCCGCAGTGCTCACGAGGCGGCCCCGGCAGGCGCCGTGGGGTCGGGCAGCGGGTCTCCTGACGGGCGGGTCAGGATCGCGGCAAGCCGGTCGGTCATCTCGGGGACCAGCCAGTAGTAGACCCAGGTGCCTCGCCGCTCGCAGTCGATCAAACCGGCCTGCCGAAGCAGCTTCAGGTGATGGGAGATCGTCGGCTGGGACAGGTCGAAGGCCGGGGTCAGGTCGCACACGCAGACCTCGCCACCCGCCCGGGAGGCGATCATCGACAGCAGCCGCAGCCGCACCGGATCGCCCAGCGCCTTGAACACCTTGGCCAGCTCCACGGCCTGGTCCTCGCCCAAGGGGGTCGTGAGCAGCGCCGGGCAGCATTCGCCGGCCGCATCACCCTGACCCAGCACGACCAACTCTTGATTCGACATTCCTCTATGTTGACATCTTTCGATTCAGGGCGCAATCTTGAATCGACAGACATCAATACAACCCGTTGGGAGTCGTGTCATGTCTCGCGCCCAGCTCGCCCTTCGCGTCAGCGACCTCGAAGCGTCGATCACCTTCTACTCGAAGCTGTTCGGCACCGAACCGGCCAAGCGGCGTGAGGGCTACGCCAACTTCGCCATCACGGAGCCCCCGCTCAAGCTCGTCCTGATCGAGGGGCAGCCCGGCGAGGCGACGCGCCTGGACCACCTCGGCGTCGAGGTCGAGTCCACCGACCAGGTCGACGCCGCCACCTCTCGCCTCAAGGACGCCGGCCTGGCCACCTTCGAGGAGAACGACACCTCCTGCTGCTACGCCCTGCAGGACAAGGTGTGGGTCCACGGTCCCGGCAAGGAGCCCTGGGAGGTCTACGTCGTGAAGGCCGACGCCGACAACCTCGGCAAGAGCGCCGCTCCCGACACCGCCGGGGACGCCTGCTGCACCGGCCAGGCGACCGTGGACACCCCGGCGGCCGCTGGATGCGCGTGCGGCGGGTGATGCGAATGGCCGCAAGCGTGCGAGCAGGCGCGGCGAGAAGTGCTGCGCGAGGCGCTGCCGTCCTGGTAGGTGGTGACCTGGCCTACGGGCTGTGGGATCACTGCTCGCACCCCGCGTCGACGTAGGTGGGAGCGGATCGCGCGGGACGAGTACGCCTTGTCGGCGAGGACCACGTCCGGCTTCGTCCTCGGCCTGCCGACCGGTCTGGGCACCCGTAAGCGGGCCATGACCTGGGCGAACGCTGGCGCGTCACCTGCCTGGCCGGGTGTGATGACGAAGACCAGCGGCCGGCAGTGGCTGTCGGCGGCCAAGTGAATATTCGTGGTCAGTCCGCCGCGGGACCGTCCAAGGGCATGATCGGCAGGATCGCCGTCCGGGGCCCCTTTTGACGGGCCCCGGCGGCGTGCCGGTGAGCGCGGATGATCGTGGAGTCGACCGAGACGACCCACTCCAGGTCGCCTTCGGTATCGGCCTGGGCCAGCAGGGCGGTGAACACCTTCTCCCAGGAGCCGTCGGCTGCCCACTTCCGCAGCCGGTTATGGGCGCCCTTCCACGACCCGAAATGCCCGGGCAGGTCCATCCGCGGCGTCCCGGTGCGGTACTTGAACGTGATCGCGTCGATCACCTGTCGGTGATCACGCCACCGCCCACCTCGCTTCGGAGCCCGATCCGGCAGCAACGGCTCGATCCTCGCCCACTGGGCGTCAGTCAACGACACACATCAACCCACGATCAGATGGGCCGAAGGAAACGCCCTAGCAGTCCGGCCATGCCGGGCGGAGAGCGAGACCCTCCGCCCGAGGCAGGCGGCAGACCCTTCGCCCCGGGCGGTCGCCGGGGCGGGGGCACGGCGACCGTCGCCCCGGGCCGGGGACCTGGTCACCGACATCGGGCCCCGCGGCGCGGGGCGTGCGGTCGGTTCAGTGGACGCTGTCCAGCTTGGCCCGCTGCTCCGGGGTCAGGTCGAGATCCACCGCGCCCAGGCTTTCCTCCAGCTGCGCGACGGACGAGGCACCGACCAGCGGGAGGACCGGGATGTCCCCGCCCATGAGCCAGGACAGCACCACCTGGTTGACGGTCGCGCCGGTCTCGGCGGCCACCTCGCGGATCGCCTTCAGCCTGGGCTGGGTGCCCGCGTGGTCGAAACCGGGGCCGAGCGGCTTGTCGTCGCGGACGTACGCGCCGGAGATCAGGGGGGAGTACGCGACCTGGGTGAGCGACGGGTTGGCGCGGAGGTAGCTGAGGAGGTCGCCGCTGACCAGGCCCTGGTTGCCGTCGGGGGAACGCATGCTCGGGATGTCGGTGCGCTGGCGCAGGTAGCTGTGGTGGTGCTGGAGCACCTCGTAGCCGGGCACACCGGCGGCGGCGGCCAGGGCGCGGGCGCGCTCGATCCGCCAGGACCAGTGGTTGCTCGCGCCGAGCAGCCCGGCCACACCGTCGGCGACCACGTCCGCGAAGCCCTGGACGGTCTCCTCGAGGGGGGTCCGCTCGTCCATGATGTGCGCGTACAGCAGGTGGATCTTCTCGATCCCGAGGTGTTCCCTGCTGCGCTCCGCCGACTCGCGGATGACCTTGGCGGACAGGCCCTCCACGTCGAGGCTGAAGGTCTGGGTGGGCTGGTTGGGGCGGGCGCCGAGCTTCGTGGCGATGGTGATCTCGTCGCCGATCCCGCGGCTGCGCAGCCAGCGGCCGACGAGCTGCTCGCTCTCGCCGCCCTGTGTGCCGTTCACCCAGAACGCGTAGTTGTTCGAGGTGTCGATGAACGTGCCGCCCGCCTCGACGAACCGGTCGAGGATCGCGAAGGAGGTCGCCTCGTCGACGGTGGTGCCGAAGGTCATGGCGCCGAGGCTAAGGACGCTGACCTCGCGACGGGTGTCGGGCGAGCTGCCGATGACGCGGTACTTCATGGTGGACCTTTCAGTGGTGGGAGGTGGCCGACTCGGTGCCGGCGGCGGCCGCGCCACGGACCGGCAGGTCCGCGAGCAACTCCGCCACGACGGCGTCGAGGTGGGGTACGAGGTAGAAGTGGCCGCCGGCGTACACGCGCAGGCGGAACGGGCCTGTGCTGTGACTCCGCCAGGCCAGCGCCTGCGGCTCGTCGACCCGCGGGTCGACGTCGCCGATCAGGGCGGTGACCGGGCACTGCAGCGGCTCCGCTCCGCGGAACCGGTACGTCTCGGTGGCCACGTAGTCGCTGCGGACGGAGGGCAGGATCGCGGCGAGCAGCTCCGGATTGTCGAGCATCCCCTGATCGGTGCCGCCGAGCAGCTTGATGTCGGCGATCAGCTGGTCGTCGTCCGCGAGGTGCACCGAACCGGGTGCGGGTATCGAAGGGGCGCGGCGGCCGGAGACCGTGAGAGCGGCGGGCGGGAAGCCCGCGTCCCTGAGCCGGCAGGCCACCTCGAAGGCGAGGGAGGCGCCCATGCTGTGGCCGAAGAGGCTGAACGGCCGGGTCGGCTCCAGGTGGGCCAGCAGCTCCTCGGTGATCAGCTCGGCCATCTCGTGCAGGGACTCCACGCACCGGTCGGCGAACCGCTCCTGCCGGCCGGGGTACTGCACCACCAGCACATCGGCGTGCGCGGCCAGCCGGGCGGAGAACGGGAAGAAGTACGAGGCGCTGCCTCCGGCGTGCGGGAAGCACACCAGGAGCGGTGAGCCGGCCGGCGCGGCGTGGAAGCGGCGGAGCCACGGGCTGTGGGTGGGTGGGACGGCGTTCGGGTGCGGCCGTGTCATCCGGAGCTCCTGGCACGCCCGTTGCCGCCGCGGGCCCGCCGGGCCGTGATGGGGATGTGCTTGTAGCCGGAGACGAAGTTGGAGCGGAGCCGCTCGGCAGGTCCGGCCGGCCGGAAGTCCTCGAAGCGGGTGAACAGCTCGTGGAACAGGGTCTTCAGGCTGACGCGGGCGACGCTGTGCCCGATGCAGTAATGGGGCCCGATACCGAAGGCCAGGTGCTTGTTGGGCCTGCGGCGGATGTCGAACTCCTGGCCGCGCGTGAAGACGGTCTCGTCACGGTTGGCGGAGCCGAGCCAGATGACGACCGCGTCACCGGCGCTGATCCGGGTGTTGCGGATCTCCACGTCACGGGTGGCGTACCGCAGGAAGTGGTTGACGGGCGAGGCCCAGCGCAGGGCTTCGTTCAGGGCGGTGTCGTCGGCCTCCGGGTGTGCCGCCCAGTCCTGGAGCACTCCGGTGTCGATGAACTCGGCCATGACGAAGTTCGGCGGGTGGGGGGTGGTGACGTTCGCACCGAGCAGGAGGCTGTAGCAGTTGGCGACGATCTCCTCGGACGCCATGTGCCGGCCTTCGAACTCCGTGGAGATGAGCACGCTCAGCAGATCGTCCCCGAGGTTGTCGCGACGGAACCGGACCAGGTCCTGGAAGTACGCGAACAGGTCGCGGTGGGCGGCCTTCAGGGTGACGTCCCGGCCGCCCGGGTCCTGGTACTCGGGGTCGTCGGCGGCGATGCACACCGTGGTCAGCCGGCTGAGCCAGGCCCAGTCCGAGGTCGGCAGGCCCATCATGGTGCCGGTGACCGACATCGGCATGGCGAGCATGGTCTGCGCGAAGTCGAACGTGCCGCCGTCGCCGAGCGGTTCGATGAGGGGGACCACCAGGTCGCGGATCATCTCGCGCTGCCGGTCGACCGACTTGATCGCCAGGGCCTTCTTGAGGCGTCCCTGCATCTCGGTGTGGCGGGGCGGGTCGGTGGCCGCGAGCTGCTTGCCGCCCGCCGGGTCGTCTGTGCCCAGCAGGTCGAGCATGGTGCCACGTTCGGAGGTGAAGGTGGCGGTGTCCCGCAGGACCCGGTCGGCGTCCTCGAAGCGCACGACGTTCCAGAACCAGCGCTCGTCGTCGACCTGGTGACGGGTGAGCGTGTCCATCATGCGCATCCGTCGCCAGACGGGGTGCGGGTCGCCGTCGCTGTAGAGAGCCGGGTCCACGAGGTTCACGCCGTCGGCGGGTCCGGTCGTGGCCGCGTGCATCGGGCAGCCCGGCGGCGGAGCGAGTGGGGGTCCGGCAGGGGCGGGTGTGGCATGGACGGTCAAGGCCCGTCTTCCTTTCACCGTGATGGGCAGGAAGGCGCCGTGCCGTGAGCCACGCTTCCCCCCTCTTCGCAGCTCCGGGCCGTCGTGCGCCGAGCAACGGCACGGCGTACGGCGGCGGGCGGGCAGCCAGGAGCGGGAACCCGAGAGGATGTGGTGAGTGGGCTACACGGTCAGAGCGGGATACGGCTCCGGGAATACTGCCGGAGCTCGTCCCTCACAGCGCGACGGGGAACCAGCCGGTCTGCGCGGTGCGACGGCCGATGGACGGCCGGGCCTGAAGATGCTTCCGCCACAACGTACATGACGCCGACGGGAAGGTGAAGCCCGAACCGGATCCCATGGCGCCGTCAGTCCGGCACGGTGTCCAGGAAGCCGCTCTTGCCTATGAGATAGGCCAGTTGGGCCCGGCTGCGGCTGCCGAACAGTTCGGCGGCCCAGCGCATGTGGTTGGAGACGCTGCGCGGACTCATGCCGAGACGGCTCGCTATCGCCTCGTCCGTGTGGCCGTTGACCATGTGCCGCAGGATCGTGCGCCGCACCTCGTCGGTGAGGAGCGGAGGGAGCCGGCTGCTGGGGAACTTCCGCAGGGGCTGGGCCCGCTGCCAGGCGTGGTCGAAGAGTCCCACCAGGTAGCGCACCACCCCGGGATGTTCGACCGCGAGTGCCGTGTCACGGCGTTCCGCGCCGGGGTCGGGGATGAACGCGACCTTCCGGTCGCAGACGATCAGCCGGTCGAACACCTCGTCCAGGGTGCGCACTTCGCCGCCCGCCTGCGAGATGCGCTCGGCGTAGGTGAGCGTTGGCTGGTGGGTGCGGATCGTGTGCTGGTAGATCGTGCGCTGCCGCACCCCTCGTCCGATCGCCTCCAGATCGCTCTCGAGCGCCTTGTCGAGCAGTTCCTGGGGGCGGCCGCCGCCGGGCTGAGCGGTCAGCAGCTCCTGCTGGCAGGCGTGCACGGCCGCCGACAGGGTGGCGCTGATGGCCTCCTGCCCCCGCACCGCGCGGATCAGGTGCGACTCGCCCTTGCCGTAGCTCTCCAGGTAGACGTCCTGGGCCCGGTTGACGGAGGAACGCAGGGTCGCGAGGGCGGTCCGCTTCTCCTCGATGACGTGTTCGAGATGGTCCAGCCGGGCACCGGCCGCCAGGCGTGGCGGGATGGCGGCCAGGCTGCCGTCGGGCAACCGCTGGACGAGCCCCAGGTCCAGCAGACATGAAGGGCACTCGGTGGCGGGGGGCCGGCCGCGAAGGGCGTCCGCGTAGTACTGGAGCCCCTCGTCACAGAGGACGCCATCGCGATCCTCCGCCTCGTTGTCCACAGTTGTGCACATATTTCCCCCTGCTGGTTTCAGCAATGCGGGATCATCCTGCTCGATCCTCGATGACCTTGCACGCCGATAGGTGCATGCTTCCGACGGGGAACCACCACAGCTCTGCCGCACAACCGCCACAGCCCCGGACACCGGAGGAGCCCGAGCCGGGTTCTGTTCCGCAGATGTCCGGATCTCTCGCAGAAGCAAAACAATGGGGGACAGATGAACAGGAACGTTCTCAGACACATACTCGGCACGCTTGCCCTCGTGGGCGCGGCCTTCATCGGCGTCAGCGCCGCCCAGACCCCGGCCGCCCAGGCCCCCGCCGGCCAGGCCGTGCTGGCCGACTCCCAGTGGGGCAGCACCCCCGCCCCCGGCGCCGGCGCCGGCGAGGACGACTCGCAGTGGGGCTGATCCCGGGCCCGTCCTTCTCCGTCCCGGGGCTGCCCTTCCCGGCAGTCCGGCACTGATCCCGGCGCACACCGGCCGGCCCGCCCCGCCCTGATCCCCGGAGCGGCGATCCACGCGGCGGCTCCGGTACGCCGCATGTCACCCCACTTCCCACAGATTTCGGAGGTCGCTTCGTGCTGCCCGAAACGCCGAACGGTGCGTCACCCGACGGCCACACCTGGTATCCGGCCACCCGGGTCCAGCAAGGTATGTGGGTCCTGGACCGCGACGCGCTGCTGCGGCCCACCCAACTGGTACCCACCGTTGTGGAGTTCACCGGTCCGGTCGACCACGAGGTGCTGGTCTCGTCCGTTCGGAAGGCACTCGCGCGGCACCCCTCGCTACGGGCCCGCTTCCGGCTCGACATCAAGCGCCGCCGGGTCGAGTACCACACCGACGGGCCGCCCGCCGAGCCCGGACTGCGCGACGCCACCGCCGAGGGGTGGAGCGAGGACGACGTCGACCACCGCGTACGGACCCTGAGCGGCGCGCCCTTCGACCTGGGCCGGGACGCGCCCGCTCGCGCCGAGATCATCCGCCTCGGCCCGGAGCGCACGCTCCTCGTCCTCAACGTGCATCACATCGTCTTCGACGGGGTCTCGCGCGGCATGCTCCTCGACGAGATCCGCTCCCTCTACCGCGCCGGACTCGACGGCGTGGAGCCGGAACCGAGCGACCCGCCGCACCCGGCGACGGTGACGGCGGAGCGTACCCCCGAAGAAATCGAGGAGCAGGTCGCCGACGTCGTCGGCCGGCTCCGCGGCGCACCCCCCGAGGTCCGGCTGCCGTTCACCCGCACACCCTGCGAGGGCGAGGAGTCCCTGCTCGGCGCCACCCTGGCGACGGCTCTCGACGAGGAGACCACCGAGAAGGCGATGGCGGTTGCCGCGCAGGAGGGGTGCACCCCCTTCATGGTCGGGGTCGCCCTGCTCGCCGGCACCCTCGCCCGTACCGGGTCACAGCGTGACTTCCTCATCGCCTTCGCCTGGCCCGGACGGGACGATCCCGCCACCGCGGACGTGATCGGGATGTTCATGACCACGGTCGTGCTGCGCGTCACCGTCGGCCCGGATGACACCTGGCGCGACCTGCTCAGCGGGGTGCGCGTGAGCGGCATGGAGGCGTTCGTCGACAGCGACGTCCCCCTCGATGCCGTCTCCGCCGCCCTCAACCCCGACCGCAACGCGCTGTGGCCGCCGCTGTCGCCGGTCCTCGTCAACCTCGACGAGGCGCCGCGGTCCCTGGAGCTCACCCCGGACGTCACGGGCCGGCTCCGCCCGCTCGACCCGATGTTCGTCAAGTACGACCTGGCGATGTTCGTCCGGCTGGAGGACACGGCGGGGGGACGGCGACTCGCCCTCTCGCTCGACTACCCCGTCAACGTCTTCGGCCACACCGACGTCTCGCGCTTCCTTCACGATCTGCGGCGCAGCGCCGCGGGCCTGGCCACATCTCCGGAGAATCCCGTGCTCGAAGAGTCCGTACGCCCCACCGCCGCCCCCGCCGACCTGGACGACCCGGCGGCCCGCCTCGAACTCGTCCGCTCCGTGTGGAGCGAGGTCCTGGGCACCGACGAGTTCGCCGACGACGTCAGCTTCTTCGAGGCCGGCGGCGATTCCCTGCTTCTCGTGCTCCTCGTGGAGCGGCTCGGCCAGGTATCGGGCCGAGAGGTCCGGACCATGGACCTGTTCCGCTCGCCGACCGTCAGCGGCCAGGCCGAACTCATCGCGGGCGCCGCCGCATCGGCCGCCGGGTCCGCGGGTGGTGACCGATGACGGCCGGAGCACTGGCCGCCGAGGTCATGGAGATACCGGACGGCCCGGACGCGTTCGGCGACGCGAGTTTCATCGCGCTCGGCGGCGACTCGCTGCGTGCCATGCGCCTGGCCGGCGTGCTCCAGGAGCGCCTGGGACTGCGCGTCCCGATCATGGAGCTGCTCGGTGACGCCCCGCTCACCGAGGTCCTCGCCGCCGCCACCCCCGTGGCCACGGCGACCGAGGCGGCACCGGCGTCCCCGTCCGGCCCCGACACCGAACAGGCGCTCACTCCCGCCCAGCGCGGTATGTGGCTGATCGAGAAGGTGGCCGGGGGCTCCCCGTACAACCTGGTGTTCCGGTGCTTCAGCCGCGGCGGCCGGCTCGACCCCGGCATCCTGGCCAAGGCCCTCGCGGCCACCGCCGCACGCCACGAGGGACTGCGGGTCGTCTTCCGCGAGTCCGGCGACGACGTGGTGCAGGAGGTCCTCCCCGTCCACGCACCGGACGTCGTCGAGTACGTCCACGACGACCCGACCGAGACCTTCGAGGGTCACGTTCGGCGCCGCGGCACCGAACTGGGCCGCGAGCCCTTCGACCTGGCCGCCGCTCCCGCCTACCGGTTCGCCCACTTCACCCCGGCCGACCCTGCCGACGACCGCTCCGCCCTGGTGCTGACCGCGCACCACATGGTCCTGGACGGGTTCGCCGTGGGCTACCTGCTGCGCGAGATATTCGACGGTTACGCCGAGTCGAAGGCCGAGTGCGAACGAGCCGCCCAGAGCCTCGGCAGCCCGCTCTCCGCCCTCCGCCGGCACCAGGAGGAGGCCCGCGCCCGAGGCGTCTGGGACGAGCAGACCGAGTTCTGGAAGCAGCACCTCGCCGGCGTCCCCAGCGTCCTCGAACTCCCCGCCGACCGGCAGCGTCCCCCCCTCCAGGACGGTGCCGGCGACCGCCTCGGCCTCGACCTCGGCCCGGACACCACCGACCAGGTGAGCCGCCGGGCGCAGGCTCTCGGCATCACCCCGTACTCCCTGCTCCTCGGCGCTTTCGGCCTCTGCCTGGCCCGGCGCACCGGCAACCGCCGCCTCCTGGTCGGCGTCCCGCTGCTCGGCCGCGGCAGCTCCGAGCTGCGTCGGCTCGTCGCCGTCACGGGCAATCTCGTACCCCTTCTGATCGACGTGGACGACGACCTCGACGTCGCCGCGTTCCTCCGGGGGGTGCACCGCAATCTCGGTGCCGCCATCGACGCCGGAGACCTGCCGTTCGAGGAGATCGTCGCCCGTCTCGGCATCGAGCGGAGCCTCGGCTGCCACCCGCTCGTCCAGGTCTGCTTCGGCATGCACGACCAGCTGGTGCCGAGCGAGCTCAGCGCCGGACCGGTGCGGATCCAGGTCGAGGAAGGGCACGGTGGCGGCTCGCAGTTCGATCTGACCATGCTGATCGGCCGGGCGAACCCCTCGTTCGCCGGCCACCTCGAATACGCGACCGGCGTGTGGCACGAGGCCGAGGCCCAGTCCTTCGTCTCCGATTTCCTCGCGACCGTCGAGCGGATCAGCGCCGCGCCCGAGGCCCGCCTCGAGGACATCCGCTGCATCTCCGCCGAGGGACACCAGCTGCTCGACGAGATCAACGAAACCGGCCGGGACTTCCCGCGGACGTCCCTCGACGCGCTGTTCCGCGAGACCGCTGCGCGTCACCCCGACACCATCGCGGTCCGCGACGCGCATCAGGCCCTCACCTACAGCGAACTCGCCGCTGCCGCCGCCGAGCAGGCCCGCCTGCTGATCGCCGCCGGAGTCGAACCGGGCGACCGGGTGCTCGTGGGCGTGGAGCGGTCGGTGGCCGAGACCGTCGCCGTGCTCGGTGTGCAGTGGGCGTCGGCCGCGTATGTGGGGATCGACCCGGCGCAGCCGGACAGCCACCTCGCGCGGATCGTGGAGCGGGCCCGGCCCAGCGCCGCGCTGACGGGGCCCGTCGGCTCACCGGCCGCGCGCCGGTTCGCGGAGCTCGGCGCCCCGGCCGTGCCGATCTGGGAACCCGACTGGCGGCCCGCCGACCCGCGGACGGTGCCCGCACCGCCCGAGGACCCGGCCCGCCTCGCGTACGTCGCCTTCACCTCCGGCTCGACCGGCCGTCCCAAGGGCGTCGGCGTCCCGCACCGCGCGGTGATCCGCCTGGTCCACGAGGCGGGTTACGTGAGGCTAGGCGAGGGCGAGCGGATGCTGCGGCTGTCCCCGCTGTCCTTCGACGCCTCCACCCTCGAACTGTGGGGCGCGCTGCTGACCGGCGCGACCCTGGAGGTGCATCCGGCCGGACTGGCGTCGCCGACCGAGCTGGGCGCCTTCCTGCGGGAGCGGGGGGTCACCGTGGCATGGCTGACCGCCGGGCTCTTCCGGCTCGTCGAGGAGTTCGCCTCGGACTCGCTCGGCAGCCTGCGCCAGCTCCTCACCGGCGGAGACGTGGTACCCCACGAGCACACCGCGCGGGTCCTGGCCCGGCACCCCGGACTGGTCGTCACCAACGGCTACGGCCCCACCGAGAACACCACCTTCACCACCACCCACTCGGTGGCACGCCCGGAGGACGTGGACGGGCCGCTGCCCATCGGCCGCCCCGTCCCCGGCACGCGCGTGTACGTCCTGGACGGGCGCCGCCGGCTGCTTCCGCCCGGTGCCGTGGGTGAGCTGTACACCGGCGGTGAGGGCCTCGCCGACGGCTACCTGGGCGACGAGCCGGAGACGGCCCGCGTGTTCGGGCACCTGTCACCGGACGTACCCGAGCGGCTGTACCGCACGGGCGACCTGGTGCGTATCGACAGCCGGGGCCGGGTGCGCTTCCTCGGCCGCGCCGACGACCAGGTCAAACTGCGCGGGTACCGGATCGAGCTGAGTGCGATCAGCGACGTACTCGCCGGGCATCCCGGGGTGCAGGACGCCGTGGTCGTCGTCAGCGAGGGCGACAGCGCCGAGAAGCGGCTCGTCGCCGCCGTCGTCCCGGCCCCCGGTGCGGCCGTCGGCACGGCCGGGCTGCGCGACCTGCTGACCGAGCGGCTGCCGTCCTACATGGTCCCGGCGCTGTGGGCCGTGGTGGACCGGCTGCCCGTCACCGCCAACGGCAAGGTGGACCGGCGCGCACTGGCCGCGCTCGCGGGGCCGGCGAAGCAGACCTCGGCCGTGACCGTCACCGGGGCAGAGCCGAAGGCCGTGGCCGGGACCGCTGCCGGGACCGCTCCCGGGACCGTGGCCGAGGCGCCTGCCGTTGTCAGCCTCGAAGGCATCGCCGCGCTGTTCGCCGCCGTCATCGAGGCGCCGGAACCGGTCACGGGCATCACCGAGGACACCGACTTCTTCGTGATCGGTGGCAACTCCCTCGGCGCGGTCCGCCTCATGCGCCAGGTCAAGCAGGAGCTGGGGGTGTCCGTCCGGCTGCGGGACTTCCTGCTGTCCCCCACGCCCGCCGGGCTGCGCGCGCTCGTCGAGAAGGCCGCGGTCTGATGGCCCGTACCGCGGCGCCGGTCCCGCCGCTGTCCCTGGCGGACGGCGTGCGGGCACCGGAGTGGGACGAGGGGCTGGAGTGCTGGGTCGTGGCCGACCCGCGCCTGGCCCGGCAGGTCCTCAACCACCCCGGATTCGCCTCAGGGACCTTCGAGCGCTCCTTCCAGCTGTACATGGCGGACGCGACCCGCGCCGAGTACCGCGAGCTCACGGAGTTCCTGCGGCTCTGGTTCGTCCAGGCCGACGCCCCCGAGCACACGGCGCTGCGGCGCCCCGTCCAGCGGATGCTGTCCGCCTCGTACGTACGGTCTCTCACGCCCCGCGTGCAGGAGATCACGGAGGAGTGCCTGACCCGGCTCGCGGCCACACGTCCCTGTGACGTGATGCCGGCCGTGGCCGAGGGCATCTCCGGCGAGGTGATGGCGCACGTCGTCGGCGTCGACGTACCACCGCCGGTGCTGCACGAATGGTCGCGGACCCTGTCGCTATTCATCGGTGCCATGTACCGGCGCGACCACGCCCGGGCGGCGCAGCGGGTCATGGTGGAGATGACCGAGGCGCTCGCCGGGGCGCGAGCCCTGGCGGACTTCCCCACCGGCACGCCCGAGGACAGGGCGCGCACCAACGCGACCTGGGCGATGTGCCTCTTCGGCGGCCTGGAGACCACCGCCTCGCTGCTCGGCTCCACCGTGCTCACGGCGCTCGGCGACCGGGAGCTGTGGGAGGCGGTACGGGCGGACCGGCCCGGCGTGGTCGAGAACCTGGTGGAGTCCGTGCTGGTGCGCCGGCCCCCGCTGCGGCACCTGGGGCGCGTCGTCGCCCACGACCAGGAGATCGCCGGAGCCCGGCTGCGCACGGGCGACCTGGTCCTGGTGAGCCTCACCGGGCAGGGGCCGCTCGACGAGGCCGCGCCCGACGCGGTGTGCCCGGTCACGGGCGCGTCCGCCCCTGCGGAGACGGCCACCGACGAGGTCACCGACCGGAATCTCGTCTTCGGCTACGGGCCGCACTACTGCGTCGGCGCCCCGCTGGCCCGTATGGAAGCGGCGGTCCTGCTACGCAGCCTCGCGCGGCGGTTCCCGAAGGCCCGGCTGTCCGACGAGGCCGCCGTGTGGGGCCCCAACCTCAGCTACGTCGGTCTTGACCACCTCTACGTCGACCTGGGCGGAGAAGCCTGACATGTCCCTCCCTGCCGTGTCCTCCTCCCCCTCCGGTGAGCACGCCGTCGCCGTCGTCGGCATGGCCTGCCGGCTGCCCGGCGCGCCCGATGTCCGGGCGTTCCGGTCGCTGATCCGGGCGGGCCGGGACGGCATCAGCCGCCCCACCCGTGAGGAGCTGCACCGGCGCGGGGTGGATCCCGCCTACGTGGGCCGGGAGAACTTCGTACCGGCCATGGGCGTCATCGAGGACTCCCGCCGCTTCGACTGGTCCTTCTTCCGGTACAGCCGGGCGGAGGCGGCGGCGATGGACCCCCAGCAGCGGGTCTTCCTGGAGTGCGCGGCCACGGCGGTCGACGACGCGGGCCTCGACCCCGCCCGGTTCCGGGGACGGATCGGCGTGTACGCCGGTGCCGACCGCTCGGGGCCCGGCCGGGACGATGCCGCGCTGGGTGAACTGGCCCGGTACATCGGGCGGGAGAAGGACTTCGTCGCCACCCGGGTGGCGTACAAACTGGGGCTGCGCGGTCCCGCGATCACCGTGCAGACGGCCTGTTCGACCTCCCTGACGGCCGTGCACCTGGCGGTGCGGGCACTGCGCGGAGGCGAGTGCGACGCCGCTCTGGCCGGCGGGGTCACGGTGATGCCGCACGGCGAGTGGGGCTACCTCTTCGAACCGGGCGGGATCCTCGCGCCGGACGGGTACTGCCGCCCGTTCGACGCGCGGTCCGCGGGCACCGTGCCCAGCGAGGGCGTCGGTGTCGTCGTGCTCAAGCGGCTCGCCGACGCCGTGCGCGACGGCGACAGGATCGCCGCCGTCATCGCCGGAACGGCCGTCAACAACGACGGCGCGGACAAGATGGCGTACACCGCGCCCTCCGCGGCCGGGCAGAGCGAGGTGATCCGGGACGCCCTTCAGGACGCGGGGATTCCCGCCGCGGCAGTGGGCCACGTGGAAGCGCACGGGACCGCCACCCGGCTCGGCGACCCCATCGAAGTGCAGGCGCTGACGGAGGTGTTCGGGCCGGCCCGCGGGGAGACCGGCCGTTGTGTGCTCGGCGCCGTGAAGGGCAACATCGGTCACACCGGTGCGGCCGCGGGCGTCACGGGTCTGATCAAGACGGCTCTCCTGCTGGAGCACCGCGAGATCGTCCCGACGGCGCACTACACGACTCCCAACCCGCTGCTCGAACTGGACGGCTCACCGTTCCGGGTGGCGACCGGGCTCGAGCCGTGGGCGCCGCGCGAGGGCCGGGCGGAGCGGGCCGGCGCGGTCAGCTCGTTCGGCGTCGGCGGCACCAACGCGCACGTCGTCCTCACCGAGGCACCCGCCGTCCCGCGCCCCGCGCGTACGGCCCGCCCGCAGGTGCTGCCGCTGACGGGGCACACCCCGGCGGCGCTCGCCCGGCTCGGCTCGGCACTGGAGGAGCGTTTCCGCGACGGCGCGGACGGCCCCGATCCGGCCGGGGCCGCCCGGACCCTGGCCGGGCGCCGCCTCCACCGGCACCGGCAGGCCGTGGTCGTCCGGGACTCCGAGCACGCCGTCGAGGCGCTGCGCGCGGCGCACGGCGCGGCCGAACGGCTCGGCTCCCCCGGGCGGCTGGGTAAGGTCGCCTTCCTCTTCCCCGGCCAGGGTGTGCTCAAGGAGGCGGCAGGCGAGGCCGCGCACCGTCTGCTGCCGGAGTTCCGGGCCGCGTTCGAGGAGATCCGCAAGACCGCGGCCGACGACTGCGGCGTGGACCTGGGGCCCGTGGTCACCCCGGGCGAGGCGGGCGAGGACACGGCCGACTGGTTCTCCGACACGGTCCACCAGCAGCTCGGCCTGTTCGCCCTCGGCTACTCCTTCGGCCGTCAGCTCGCGGCCTGGGGGGTCACCCCGCACGCCATGCTCGGGAACAGCATCGGCGAGTACACCGCCGCGGCCCTCGCCGGCGTGTGGTCCCTGCCCGAGGCGGTCGGCCTCGTCCACGCCCGGGCCCGCGCGATGCGCGACGCCGCCCCCGGCCGCATGATCGTCGTCCACGCCTCGCCCGAGGACGTCGAAGCCCTGCTGCCGGAGGACTGCGGCGTCACCGTCGCGGTACGCGGCAACGGGTCCGCCGTTCTCGCCGGCGGCGAGGCGGAAATGGACCTCCTCGTCGCGGGGGACGCCCTCTGCGGGCTGCGCGTCACCGCGGTCCACACCCGGCGGGCCTTCCACACGCCGGCCATGAACCCGGCAGCCGAGGCGGTGCGGGACCATCTGTCGTCGATGCCCGCCCGCCCGCCCCGGCTGCCGTACATCAGCAACACCACCGGCCGGTGGGCCGACCCGCAGGCCGCGGTCAGCCCGGAGCAGTGGGCGGCGCATCTGCGCGAGCCGGTCCGCCTGGACGCCTGTACGGCCACGCTGCTCGGCTCCGGCTGCACCACCTACCTGGAGCTGGGTCCCGGCGGGTCGATGACCGGCTCGCTGCGGGCCGCACCCGGCTGGGACCCCGCCCACCGGACCGTCCGGCTCGCCCCCGGCCGGCCGGACGGCCAGGAGGCCGGACTCCTCGACGCGATCGGCGCCCTCTGGGAACTGGGCGTGGACCGCGCCCTCGACACCGTCCTGGACAGCCGGCACGGCGATCCAGGTGACCGGCCGCCGCGCTGCTCGCTGCCCGCGCACCCGTTCCTGGGCGAGGACCCGGACCCGGAACCGGCGGCACCCCGAGGGGAACGGGCACCGGCCGCCGCGGCCGTCCCCCCGGCCCCCCATGACACAGCCGCGCCCCCGGCCCCCCGGACGGAGCGATCCGTGCGGGCACTCCTGGAAGAGGCCTGGTGCCGGACCCTCGGCGTCACCATCGCCGCCGACCCGGACGACTTCTTCGGCCTCGGGGGTGAGTCGCTGCTCGCCCTCGCGCTCACCACCGCCGTCCGCGAGCGGGTGGGAGTGGAGGTGTCCGTCACCGACTTCATGCTGAAGGCGACCTTCGGCGGACTCGTCGAGCTGGTGGAGCGCGGGCTCGGCGACCGGGCCGGCGCGGCCTCCCCCCTGCCGGGCGTGGCCACCCTGCGGGAGGGCTCCGGGCGGCCCTTCTTCCTCGTCGCGGACGCCCTCGGCAACGCCCTGCCCTACCGGGCCCTGGCCGCGCGGCTGGCACTCGAAGGCGACCGGCCGGTCCTGGCCCTGGAGCAGTCGGCCCACGACGACCGGGAGGGGCACCGCTCGGTCGGGTCCCTCGCCGCCACGCACCTGCGGAACCTGCTGCGGGCCCAGCCCACCGGCCCGTTCACCCTCGGCGGATGGTCCTTCGGCGCGGTGGTCGCGCACGAGACCGCCCGGCTGCTCGCCCTGCGCGGACACGAGGTCGACCTGCTGGTCTCGCTGGACGGATACGTGCCCGACACCCACCCGCTGCCGGTCGCCGCGGCCCCCCGCTTCATGCTCGGCGGGCTGAAGGCCGGCCTCGACACGCTGCTCGGCGTCGGGCCCCTGGCCGGAGTGCACCGCCGCAGTCCCGAGGCGCGACGGCGGTTCCTCGCGGGCCAGGCCGCCGTACTGGCCCACCGGCCGCGCCGGGTCAACTGTCCGGCCGTCCTCTTCAAGGCGGAGACGGACCCCGCGGCGGCCGGCCGGCTCGCCCGCCGCCTCGCGGGCCTCTACCCGGCAGGACTGCGGGTGACGGCGGTGGGCGGCGACCACTGGTCGATGTTGAAACCGCCGTACGTCGACGACCTGGCCGCACGCATCGGCGAGGCACTCCGCCCGGACACCCGGTCCGGGCCACCGCACAAGGAGAGGAACGACTCTTGACCGTCTCGCAGACACCTCCCGGCACCGAGTCCGAGGACCCGGCACCGCAGGACGCCGACGCCGCCGGGGGCAACGACAAACCCCAGGACGCCGAGAAGCCGCTGCTGCGCAATCGCGACTTCCAGGCACTGTGGACCAGTGAGGCGTTCGCCGCGCTCGCCAAGGAAACGGCGGAGGTCGCGTATCCGCTGCTCATCCTCACCACGACGGGTTCGGCCTTCTACGCGGGAGCCGTCGGCTCGGCCCAGCTCATCACCACCAGCCTGTTGTCCATCCCCGGCGGCACACTCGCCGACCGGATGGACCGCCGGCTGCTGATGATCATCTGCAACCTGGTCCGGGTCGCTCTGCTCGGCCTGTTCAGTGTGCTGATCTTCGCCGACCAGACACAGCCCGCCCTCGTGTTCGCCATCGCCGTCGGCTCGGCCGCCTGCCTGGGCATCTCCAACCCGACGGGGCTCGCCGCCATCAAGCAGCTCGTTCCGCCGTCCCAGCTGACCCAGGCCACGGCCCAGAACCAGATCCGGTACTTCGCCGCGACCATGGGGGGCCCGCCCGTCGGCGGCTTCCTGTTCGGGGTGGCCCGCGCGTTTCCGTTCCTGAGCTCGGCGATCGGCTTCCTCGTCTCCACCGTGCTGCTGCTGTTCATCCGCAAGCCGATGAAGGTGGAGCAGTTCACCCCGGGCGAGAAGCGCAACACGGCCGAGGGCTTCCGCATCCTCGCCCGGCAGCCGGTGCTGCGCCTGCTGATCGTCTGGATCATGGGTTCGAACATGGCGTTCACCCACTCCGGTGTGTTCCTCGCCCTGATCGCCACCGCCGAAAGCCGGGGCGCCTCCTCCGGGTTCACCGGCGTCCTGCTGTCCATCGCGGGCCTCGGCGGCCTGGCCGGCTCGCTGATCGCGGGGCCCGTCATCAAGAAGGTCGCGCCGGCGAAACTCTTCCTGGCCGCCGCCTGGATCGGCCCCGTCGCCGCCGTCCTCCTGGCCAACGTCTCCGGGCTCGTCCCGCTCGGCATCATCGTCGCCTGCGTGTTCCTGCGCGGCCCGATCACCAGCGCGCTGTTCCTCGCCTACCTCGCGGCGATGGTCCCCGACAAGGCGCAGGGCCGGGTGCTCGGCGCGGTGATGTTCATGTCGATGATCGCGGCCCCGGCCGGTGTGTTCATCATCGGCACCGTCTTCGACCAGGCCGGCCCGGTCTGGGTGTTCACCATCATGGCCGTCATCTCCGGCCTCGCCGCCCTGCCCACCCTCAGCCCGCGCATCCGCGGGCTCGCGCCCCCCGAGGCGTACACGGACACCGCCGGCACCGGCGCGCCCGCCGAGGGCGGCCACTCCCAGGAGGCTCCCGCAGCCCCGTACAAGGAAGGAGAATCCCGATGACCACCGAGCTGCCCCGCACCCAGGAACAGCTTCCCCCCGAGTTCTTCACCGCCCCCGAGGGCAACGACCTGCACACCGCCAATGCCGCGCTGCGCGCCGGCGGTTGCCCGGTCCACGCCATCAACTACCCGGTGGGCGGCGAGGGTTACGTCGTCGCCGACTACACGACCGTGCTCAAGGCGTTCAGCGACCCGCGGCTGTCCAAGCAGGTCGACAACGCCCCCGCGTGGTTCCGCGACCTCGTCAAGGACTCCAGCCCGGTCCTGGTGCGCAACATGCTGACCGCCGATCCGCCGGAGCACACCCGGCTGCGCAAGCTCGTCAGCCGCGCCTTCGTCCCGCGCCGGATGGAGCTGCTGCGGCCGCGCGTCCAGGAGATCACCGACGAGCTCATCGACGCCTTTCCCGAGCAGGGCGAGGTGAACCTGATGGAGTTCGCCTTCGCGCTGCCGATGCGGGTCATCTGCGAGTTCCTCGGCGTCCCGGTCGCGGACCGGCCGCAGCTGCACACCTGGGGCAACTGGCTCAGCGGCGCACCGTATCCCGACGCAAAGTCCAACCAGAAGCTCAAGGACGCCAGCGAGAACATCGAGCGCTACCTCCTCGACCTCCTGGCCGACCGTCGCGCGAACCTCGGTGACGACCTGGTCAGCATCCTGGTGCGGGCCGCCGACGAGGAGGACCGCTTCACCAACGACGAACTGGTCTCCACCCTGGTCCTGCTGATCATCGCGGGCCACAAGACCACCGCCAACCTCATAGGCAGCGGCACCCACGCGCTGCTCACCCACCCCGACCAGCTCGAACTCCTGCGCTCCCGGCCGGAGCTGGCCGATTCCGCCGTCGAGGAGTTCCTGCGCTTCGAGTCCCCCGTCTACCGGGGAACCCTCCGCGTGGCCGCCGAGGACATGGAGCTGGGTGGCTGCCCCATTCCCAAGGAGAGCTTCGTCCACCTGCTGATGGGCTCCGCCAACCGGGACCCCGACGCCTTCGAGAAGCCGGACGAGCTCGACATCACGCGCACCGCCAACCGGCACCTCGCGTTCGGCCAGGGCCCGCACTTCTGCGTCGGCGCACCGCTCTCCCGGGTCGAGGGCAACATCGCCTTCACCACCCTGCTGCGCCGGCTGCCGGGCCTGCGCCTCGCCGTCCCGGCCGACGAGATCGACTGGCTCTTCGACAACTCGACCAGCCGCGGCCTGGTGAAGCTGCCCGTCACCTACGACGCCCGCCTCGCGGCCGGCACCCGCCCGGCCGCCGACACCTCCCAGGACCGCTGACATGGCCGACCGCATCTCGCTCGTGTGCCTGCCCTTCGCCGGCGCGGGCGCCTCCTTCTACCGTCCGTGGCAGCGTCTCGCCGAGCCGCACGGCTTCGACGTCCTGCCGCTCCAGCTGCCGGGGCGGGAGCGGCTCATCGACGAGGAGCCGTACCGGGACGCGAGCACCGCCGCCGACGGGCTGGTCACCGATCTGCTCGCCACGCTCGACGGCGGCCCGCGCCCGCACCGCGTCGCACTGTTCGGCCACAGCCTGGGCGCCGTCCTCGCCTACGAGCTGACGCGTCGCCTCGTCGGAACACCCGAGGTGCGGGTCGTGCGGCTGTTCGCCAGCGGCTCGCCGCACCCCGCCGAGCCACGGGCCCGCCATGCCACCGGACTCGACGACGACGCGTTCCTGGAGCGCGTCAACGAGTTCGCCGACTACACCGACGAGGCCCTCCAGGACCCCGAGATGCGTGAGCTGATCCTGCCCACGCTCCGCGCGGACGTGGAGATGCACGAGTCGTACCGGCCGGCGGACGACCGGGCACTGCCGGTGCCCGTCACCAGTGTGCGCGGTGCCGACGACACTCTCGTCAGCCGCGCGGAGGCCGAGGCGTGGGCGCGCACCACGGTCGCGGGTTTCCGCGCCGTGGAGCTGTCCGGTGGGCACATGTACCTGACCGGGTCGGCACCGGAGCTGCTCCGGACCGTCGCCGAGGAGCTGAACCGGGCAGCGGAGGAACAGTGCGTCTGACCGGGAAGACCGTTCTGGTCACGGGCGCCGCCCGGGGCCTGGGCCGGGCCACCGCGCTCGCCTGCGCCGCCGAGGGGGCCGCCCTCGCGCTGCTGGACGTGTGCGGCGACCTGGCCGGGGTGCCCTATCCACTGGGCACCAAGGGGCAGTTGGAACACACCGCGACGCTGTGCCGCAAGGCCGGCGCCGCGGTGCTCACCGCGGCCTGCGACGTACGCGACCTGGCCTCCGTGGAGTCGGCCGTGGCCCTCGCCGAGGACCGCTTCGGCAGCATCGACGCCGTCGTCAACAACGCGGGCATCGCGGCGCCCTCGGGCAAGCCGGTGCACGACATCGCCGAGGACGAGTGGGCGCTGATGCTCGACGTCGACCTGACGGGGGCGTGGCGGGTGATGCGTACGGTCGCCCGCGCAATGAGCGCCCGCCGCTCCGGTTCCATCGTCAACGTCTCCTCGACGGCCGGTCTCGTCGGCTACCGGCACTTCGCCGGGTACGTCGCCGCCAAGCACGGCCTGATCGGTCTGACCAAGGCCGCCGCCCTCGACTACGCACCCACCAAGGTGCGGGTCAACGCCGTCTGTCCCGGCTCGGTGCGGGACGACGCGACCGCCGAGGGCCGGATGCTCGCCGAGATCGCCCGCGCCCTGGACGTGCAGGTGGGCGAGCACGAGCAGACGTTCACCGAGGCGCAGCCGATGAACGCGCTGATCGAGCCGGAGGACGTCGCCGCCGCGGTGGTCTATCTGGTCTCGGACGACTCCCGGCAGGTGACCGGCTCCGTACTGACCGTGGACGGCGGGTTCACCGCGCGCTGACGGGCGGGCCGAAGACGCTGACCCGTGGTGAGAGTTGTGAGAGAGGAAGGACGCCCCATGGTGGGGGAACACATGGTGGGGGACCACTGTCATGCCGTACGGGTCCGGCTGAGCGGCCCGGTGGCCGCGGCGGAGCTGACCGCCCGGCTTGCCGCGGTGGGGCCCTGGCGGCTGTGGGTGGAAGAGACAGCGGCCGGCTCCGGCGAACCGGTGGCCCGGCGGCTGGGAGACGCGGAACTGAACCGGCCCACGGACTCGGTCCGTTGTGTGCTGTTGCGCCACCGGGACGACGTCGCCGACCTGGTGGTCGTCGCGCACCGCGCGGTGCTCGACCGGGAGGGGCTCGACCGGCTGACCGAGGTGCTGGTCTCCGGGGCGGCGGGACCGCTGCCGGTGCCGTCCGCCACGCCCGTCGCACCGCCCCCCGCGGCTCCCGCCCCCGACTGGGGTGGCGGCCGCCGGGGCGACACCTCGTGGGGCACCCGGGCGATCGACCTGCCCGACGTTCCCGACGTCTCCGGTCTCCTCGCCGCGCTCGCCCTCACCCTCCACCGCTACGCGGGCCACGGGGCGAGCGGTGACGTCTGTGTGGCCACCGACCGGCGCGGTGCCCTGCGGATCGAGGTTCCCGCCGATGCCCCGCTCCCGGCCCTCCGGCCGGCACAGCCGATGCCGGCCGGCAGCCCCGTGCCGGCCGGCAGCCCGGCGCCGGCCGACAACCCGGTGCTCGCCGGGTTCGTCGAACCGGCCGCCGGCGACTCGTCGTTCCGCGCCGGCGCCCCGACGGAGTATCTGCCGTGTCTCGCGCCGCCCTTCCCCCTGACGCTGGCCCTGCTGCCGCGGCCCGCCGGGGGGACCCGGCTGTGGGCCGCGTACCGGCACAGCCACTTCTCGGCCGGGACCGTCGAGACCTTCCTGCGGCACCTGGCGCACGTCCTCGGACAGTTCACGGACGCGGCACCGGACACGCCCGTCGACGACATCGAACTCCTCGACGCGGCCGAGCGCGAGCGGGTCGCGCTGCTCGGGCGGCCGGCCGGAACACCGCCCGGCACACCGGAGCGGATCACCGACGCTCTCGCGCGGATCACCGCCGCGACACCGAACGCCCCGGCGGTCGGCGACGGCACCTGCGTCCTCACCTACCGCGAGCTCGACGAGCGGGCCGAACAGGTGGCACGCGGTCTGGTCGCACGGGGGATCGTGCCCGGCGACCGGGTCGGGATCTGCCTGGAGCGGACCACCGAGCTCGTGGTGACCATGCTCGCGGTCCTCAAGGCGGGTGCGGCCTACGTGCCCACCGACCCCGCCTATCCCGCCGACCGGCTCGCCCACACCGCGCGGGACGCCGGACTGGACCTGGTGGTCACCCGGCTGGCGGAGTACCCGGCCGACGCCGGCACCCCCGTCACCCCCGACGAGCTGACCGCGGCGGCGGGCCCGTCCGGTGAACTCCCCACGGGCGGCTCCCCGGACGATGCGGCCTACGTCATCTACACGTCGGGCTCCACCGGCCGTCCGAAGGGCGTCGTCGTACCGCACCGCAACGTCGTCGCGCTCATCGACGCCACCCGCGAGGACTACCGCCTCGGCCCGGACGACGTCTGGAGCCTCTTCCACTCCGGCGCGTTCGACTTCTCCGTCTGGGAGACATGGGGCTGCCTGCTCACCGGCGGACGGCTCGTGGTCGTGCCCTACCTCGTCTCCCGCGAACCCGGGGAGTTCCGGGATCTGCTGCTCCGCGAGCACGTCACCGTCCTGAGCCAGACGCCCTCCGCCTTCTCCCAGCTCCTGGAGACCGACCATGCGCCGCTCGCGGTGCGGCTGGTCGTCTTCGGTGGCGAGCCGCTCGACGCCCGCATGCTGCTCCGCTGGTTCGACCGGCATCCGGAGGACGAGTGCCGCATGGTCAACATGTTCGGCATCACCGAGACGACCGTGCACGTCACCGCCCAGACACTGACCCGGGAACTGGCCCTGGCCGGCTCCAAGTCCGTCGGTCCCGCGCTGCCCGGCTGGCACCTGTACGTCACGGACGCGCGAGGCCGGCTCGTCCCGCCCGGCGTCACCGGTGAGATCCGCGTCGGCGGCGCGGGCGTCGCCCTCGGCTACCTCGGACAGCCCGACCTCACGGCCGCCCGTTTCAGCCCCGACCCGTACGCCGAGGGCCGCCAGTACCACAGCGGCGACCTGGGAAGGCTGCGGCCGGACGGCACCCTCGAACACCTGGGGCGCATCGACAGCCAGGTCAAGATCCGCGGCTTCCGGATCGAACTCGACGAAATCCGTTCGGTGCTCCTGGAGGACCCCGAGGTGCACGCGGCGGCCGTGGTGGTCCGCCGGGACGACCCGGCCGACCCCGCCACCGCCCGTCTCGACGCGTACGTCGTTCCGGCGGACCTGGACACGGCCGGGGTCCGCAAGCGGGCCGCGACCGTACTGCCCGCGTACATGCTCCCGGCCACCGTCACGGCGCTCGACGCCCTGCCGCTGACCACGAACGGCAAGCTCGACGCGCAGCGGCTGCCGGAACCGGTCCGGACCGCCCCCGTCGCACCGTCTCCGGCGCCCGAGGGGACGGACGGTGCGGCGGCGGTCCTGCAGGAGATCTGGTCCGACGTCCTCGGCATCCCGGTGGGAGTCGACGACGACTTCTTCGAACTCGGGGGCAACTCCCTGCTCGCCGTGCGGATCAGCGCCGCACTGCGCGGCCGCGGGATGCCCGCCGTACCGCTGCGCGACCTGTTCCGCACACCCACCATCCGGGCACTGACCGAGGCGGTCCGGCATGCGTGAACCACGGTGAGGAGACCGGCGAGACCGGCGCAGAGAAGTGACCTGAGCATCCCGGTGGTGCTGGGCCTGGCCGTCGTCCTCGCGGGCGTCGGGATACACGGTCCCGTGTCCGGCACACGGCACCGGCCGGTTCCTCCCTCCAGTTACGGCACCCCGAGGGGTCGATAGATCCGACCAATCCAGGAAGATCAAGTCGGGATTACCGTCTGACCACCGGATCGAGCTTGACCATAGGCCTTATTGAACAGCCAAGTTGACGAATTACCGTCTCACCCCTGGACGTCACAGTTGCGCAGCATCTATAAATTCATCCGATGTAGCCGACCGGCGATCCAGGAGCCGCACCATGTCCTCTGCACCCCTGAGCAGACGTTCCCTGATCAAGGCGGCGCTCGCCGGAGGCGTCGTGGCCTTCGGGCTGCCGCAGGCCCTGCTGCCTGCCACCGCCGAGGCCTATTCCGTCCCCGCCAAGATGGACTGGTGGTACCAGGCCCGGTTCGGGATGTTCATCCACTTCGGGTCGTACTCCCACCTCGGCCACGGTGAATGGGCGTTCTCCAACGAGAGCTGGACCAAGGCCGACTACCAGACCCAGGTGTCCGCGCACTTCAACCCCACCGCGTTCGACGCGGCGGCCATCGCCAAACTGGCGGCGGACGCCGGCATGAAGTACCTGGTGATCACCGCCAAGCACCACGAGGGCTTCGCCATGTGGGACTCGGGCGTCCCCGGATTCACCGACACCACCGGCACCAAGCCGTACAACCTGCACGACTACGCGGGTGTCCAGGGCGATCTGCTGGCGGCGCTCAAGACCGAGTGCGAGGCGCGGGGCGTCAAGTTCGGGCTCTACTACTCGATCCTGGACTGGAGCCACCCCTCCCAGACCATCCGCGGCGGCGGTCTCACCACCATGGCCTCGACGGCCGCCCGCACGGGTTACATCGCGGACATGAAGGCCCAGCTGCAGGAGCTGCTGGACCGCTACGACCCGGCGCTGCTGTGGTTCGACGGCGACTGGTTCGGCGAACCCGCCGGCCCCACCCTCCAGGACTGGTGGCTCAAGTCGGACGGTGTCGACCTCTACAACTGGCTGATCGCACGCAAGCCCGGGCTCGTCGTCAACGAACGGGTCAAGCGGGACCTCGGTCTGGGCGACTACACCGTCGCGGAGTTCGGTGTCCCCGGCGCCCCGCTGGACCGCCAGTGGGAACGCTGCGACACGATGAACGGCGCCTGGGGTTACAACGCGGGCCGGGAGAACTCCTACCTGCCCGTCAAGGACTTCGTCCAGGAACTCGTCACCTGCGTCTCGCGGGACGGCAACTTCCTGCTGAACATCGGACCCAAGGGCGACGGCTCGGTCACCGCCGGATCCGTGACCATCCTGCGCGGCCTGGCCTCGTGGATGGCGACGTACGGCGACAGCGTGCACGGAGCCACGGCGAGCCCCTTCGCCACCGACCCCTCCTGGGGAAGGGCCACCAAGAAGGACGGCAAGCTGTTCGCCCACGTCTTCACCTGGCCCACGGGCGGTGTGCTGCAGATCCCGGCGCTCACCAACACGATCAACCGCGTCTACCTGATGAACAACCCCTCCGCCTCGCTCGCTTACACCGTCAGCGGCGGCCAGATCAGCGTCACCGTGCCGGCCACCGCCCCGGACGCCGGTGACTCCGTGGTCTGCGTCGAGGTCAGCGGCGTCCCCGAGTCCGCCGGCGGAGGCCGGGTGACGGTGTTCCAGGACGTGGGGTACTCCTCGGCGAGCGCCGTCCTGAAGCTGGGCGGCTACACCTCCTCCCAGCTGTCGGCCGCCGGGGTGCGGCGCGCGACCATCTCCTCGCTGAGGGTGCCCCGGGGGTACCGGGTGACGGGCTACTCCGGCGACAACTTCACCGGCACGGCCTGGACGTTCACCGCGGACACCCCCGACCTGCGGGTGACCGGCAACAACGACGCCATCGTCTCGTTGAAGGTCACGTTCGATCCGGCCTCGTACTTCCGGCTGATCAACGTCACGGACGGGCTGGCCCTGGACAGCGGCGGCAACGTCGCCAGTGGCTCGAACCTCAAGCAGTGGACGCCGGTCGACAGCACCAACCTCCAGTGGCAGGCCGTCGATCTCGGCACCGGCTACTACAGGCTGGTCAACCGCACCAACGGCATGGTCGCCGACGGCTGGGGCTCAACCGGCGACGGAGATCCGGCCCGCCAAGCGGCCTGGAACGGCAGTACCGACCAGCAGTGGCAGATCACCGACCGCGGCAACGGCCAGTACTCGATCGCCAACCGCACCACCGGACTGGTCCTCGACGGCGGCGGACAGGTTCCCTCCGGCTCCGTGACCAAGCAGTGGACCTGGGTGAACAGCACCAACCTGCTGTGGACCTTCCAGCCCACCTCCTGACCACCCCGGCGAGCCGACGGCGGGACGCCGGTGGGGTCACCCCGCGACGGCGTCCCTGCGCGCGGTGTCCGCTTCCGGGGTCTCGCGGGCGGCCGGCACCGCGGTGGGGGTCGGGACGGATGCGACCGTACGGGTCGCCCACAGCCTGGTGACCCGTACGTAGCCGTAGATCACCGAGGTCATCGCCAGGACGAGGAGGGGCCCGGCCACTTCGGGAAGGGCGGCCATCTCCACCGGCAGGCAGCGGTACGACACCAGGAGGGCTGCGAAGACCGCCGTGCCGTAGGCGACCAGCCGGATACCCGGCCGGTCCCAGCCTCGCTCCTGTGCGCGCAGGGCCGCCTCGATGGTCAGGGCGAACACCACGCCTGCGACCAGATCCACGCCGTAGTGGTAGCCGAATCCCAGCGTCGCGGCGAGTGTGACGACCAGCCAGAACGTGCCCGCGAACCGCAGCAGCCGCGGGGCCCGGCGGGTGTGGACGAAGATCGCGACGGCCCATGCCGTGTGCAGGCTGGGCATGCAGTTGCGGGGCGTGATGCCGTCGTACGTCATCGGGACCGGGGTGCTGATCGGCAGCGGCGTGTGCGGCCACAGGTTGGCCGTCGCCCACTCCACACCGCCGGTGCCGGAGGCGCCCGGGCCGTAGGCGAAGACCGGTCCGACCACCGGGAAGAGCATGTAGATGCCCGGCCCGAGGAGGCCGATCACCAGGAAGGTGCGCACCAGGTGATGGCGCGGGAAGCGGCGCTCGGCCGTCACGTTGCGCAGTTGGTAGAGGGCGACGACGACGGCGGCCACCGCGAGCTGGCCGTAGACCAGCTGGAGGAGGTGGGTGCTGAACGGGGCGGTGGCCTCGACGAGACGGCCCGCCGCCCAGGACGGGTTGCCGAGCGCGTGATCGGCCGTCGCCACGTACTGGTCGAGCACCGTCGGGCGGGTCTTCGCCGTGATGAACAGCCAGGCGTCGCCGGTCTTGCGGGCGGCCACCAGCAACAGGCCCAGCCCGACGCCCTTCAGCAGCAGGACGCGTTCACCGCCGGTGCGGCGCGTGACGGCGACGACCGCGAAGCCCAGCATCACCCACAGCGCACCGGTGCCCAGGGAGTGGCCCTCGATCGTCTCGGCACCGGCCGCCCGGCGCACCAGCAGCAGCACGGCGTCGATACCGAGCGCGGCGCCGGCCGCGATGAACCGTTGCCGCCGGGTGAGCACCACCATCATCAGCGCCAGACCGCCGTACAGCGGGCCCGGCTTGGGGGCGAAGACCAGGGCCTCGACCTGGGTGGTGATCGGGCCGGGCTCACCGTAGCGGCGGGTGGCGATCTCCAGCACGACGAGGAACGCGAGAGCCACGACGGCTGCCGCACCCCACAGCACCGCGCGCCGATGGCGCCACACAGCCCACGACGTCATGCCGCTGATTCGCGAAAACACCCGCGATGCCCTGGCTATCAATCTTTTGGCCGATTCATCCGAATGGCTGGGTAGATGGAGAGCGATGGGGGGACCACCGCGAGTTCGAACATGCTAGCGGAGTCCACGCGAGGGGCGCGGGGCCGTTCAGCTGAAGGGGACGGCGTCGGTCGCGGAGGTGTGCCAGTTGGTGACGACCGGCTTGTCGACCGTGATGGTGCCGACCTTCAGGGAGACCGGGTCGGGGTCGTCGCTGCCGACGGCGACGATGATGCTGTCCAGTTCCTTGCCGCCGTCGCTGTCGGTGCTCTTGGGGTTGACGCCGGCGTAGGCGGTGGTGTTCCCGCTCAGCGTGATCTGCTTCCCGGCGGCCTGCTCCGCGGGGCCCGCCTCGGTGCCGTCGGATCCGAACGCCACGGTCGGCAACGCGGCGGGCAGCATGCAGGTGATCCCCGGCTTCGCCTTCGCGGAGATCAGGATGTAGCCGCCGGCCTGGGTCTCGGACCTGGTGTTCCAGGAGATGTCGTTGGCGCCGCAGCTCTGCCCGACCGGCTCCCGCTTGCCGTTGCCGGTGTCCGCGCCGGAGCCGGCCCCGTCCTCGGTTCCGCCCGTCGCCCCGGAGGCCTTGCCGGCCGCGCCGGAGTCCTTGCCGGCCGCGCCGGAGTCCTTGCCGCTGCCCGCGGCCGAGGAGCCGGACGGGGTGGCCGCGTCGCCTGACGCGGACGAGGAACCCTGCGACGCTCCGGTGCCCGCGGCCTCGTCCGTGTCCTGGCACGCGGTCATCAGCAGGGCGCCGCCCACGAGGACCGCGGAGACGAGGAAGGCCTTGCGACGGTTGCCGTACATGAAATCCCCTGATGCATCGATCGGTTGAGGCCGTGGTCGGTTCGGCCTCGCGGTGCTTCTTGATCACTATGAGGGGGCTGGGAGCCGCGCGGATCCCGTCGTCTCCGTTCCCGCACCACGCCGTCACCGATCGGTGACATGTCCACGTAGTTGTCGCCGGGTACGGCCGTTCGGGGAATGTGACCTTCGTCGCCGGAGTGGCGCGGCGGCGCGTCCGCCGCCATGCCGCCCGCCGATCGCGGCCGCAGCGGCTCATCACCCGTCGGCGGAGGTCACAGGGCCGGCACGCGAGGGCGCGCCAGGAAGGCCCGTGCGCGCGGAAGGCAATATCTGTGCCCGCAAAATGAGAAATAGAAGCAGGGCCCACCGAATATTCCTCGATCACCCGCCCGATCGCAATTTTCGGTCGACACGGGTCCGAACCCACCGTGCTACTGTCGATCTCAGTTGCAGGTGTGGTTGCCAGAAGGTTCATTTCCTACGGGGTAATCATCACGGCGACACGGATTTCACACAGGGTGAATTCCCGAAACCGCCTCCGAAGGAGAACAAAATGGCTACCGGTACCGTGAAGTGGTTCAACTCTGAAAAGGGCTTCGGCTTCATCGAGCAGGACGGCGGCGGCGCCGACGTCTTCGCCCACTACTCGAACATCGCCGCCCAGGGCTTCCGCGAGCTGCTCGAAGGCCAGAAGGTGTCGTTCGACATCGCGCAGGGCCAGAAGGGCCCGACGGCCGAGAACATCGTGCCCGCCTGACATCGGCGCTCGCGCATATTTCGCAGCTGGGGCCCGCACCTGAAGGGGTGCGGGCCCCAGCTCGCTGTTTTTTCCCCGCCGGTCCGACCCGGCCGCACCCACTCCGGCTCGTCTCGAGATTTTCTGCGCCGCTCCTCTGCTGCGGATTTCCTTGCTACGCGCCCGTCAAGGAAGGTCCCGCATGAAGCGCGCCCACACATCCCGTACCCGTGACCGATTCCAGAGGAGCGACGGCGCCGACCGCCGCTCCGGCGGCCCGCGCCGCCCCAGGAACCAGGGCCCCCGCAGGGCTCCCCAGGGCGAGTTCGCCCTGCCGGAGACGATCACTCCCCCGCTGCCGGCCGTCGAGTCGTTCGCCGATCTCGACCTGCCCGCACGGCTGTTGGCCACCCTCGGCCACGAGGGCGTGACCGCGCCCTTCCCGATCCAGGCGGCGACCCTGCCGAACTCCGTGGCCGGCCGGGACGTCCTGGGCCGCGGCCGCACCGGCTCCGGCAAGACGCTCGCGTTCGGCCTCGCCGTACTGGCCCGGACGGCCGGGCGGCGCGCCGAGCCGCGGCAGCCGCTCGCCCTCGTCCTGGTGCCCACCCGCGAGCTGGCCCAGCAGGTCACCGACGCCCTCACCCCGTACGCCCGCGCCGTGAGCCTGCGGCTCGCCACGGTGGTCGGCGGCATGCCGATCGGCCGGCAGGCCAGTGCCCTGCGCGGCGGGGCCGAGGTGGTCGTCGCCACGCCGGGCCGGCTCAAGGACCTCATCGACCGGGGCGACTGCCGCCTGGACCAGGTCGACATCACCGTCCTCGACGAGGCCGACCAGATGGCCGACATGGGCTTCATGCCGCAGGTGACGGCCCTGCTCGACCAGGCGCGCCCCGGCGGGCAGCGGATGCTCTTCTCGGCCACCCTGGACCGCAACGTCGACCGGCTGGTCCGCACCTACCTGCACGACCCGGTGGTGCACTCCGTCGATCCTTCCGCGGGTGCCGTCACCACCATGGAGCACCACGTCCTCCATGTGCACGACACCGACAAGCACCGGACGACCACCGAGATCGCGGCGCGCGACGGCCGAGTGATCATGTTCCTGGACACCAAGCACGCGGTGGACCGGCTCACCCAGCACCTGCTGAGCAGCGGTGTCCGCGCAGCGGCCCTGCACGGCGGCAAGTCCCAGCCGCAGCGGACCCGGACCCTCGCCCAGTTCAAGAGCGGGGACGTGACGGTCCTGGTGGCGACGAACGTGGCGGCCCGTGGCATCCACGTCGACAACCTCGACCTGGTCGTCAACGTGGACCCGCCCAGTGACCACAAGGACTACCTGCACCGCGGCGGCCGTACGGCACGCGCCGGCGAGTCCGGCAGCGTGGTCACCCTGGTGACCCCGGGCCAGCGTCGGGGCATGACCCGGCTGATGTCGTCGGCGGGCATCACCCCGCAGGTCGCCCAGGTGCGTTCCGGCGAGGCGGAGCTGACCCGCATCACGGGCGCCCAGGCCCCGTCCGGCATCCCGGTCGTCATCCCCGCGCCGCGCGCGGAACGCCCGCGCGGCGCGTCCGCCGGGTCCCGGGGCCGCCGGGGACGCCGTCCCGCCGGGCAGAGCCGCCCCGCCGGTGAAGCGGCGCGCTCCAGGGGGCAGCGGCGGACCGGCTTCGGCTCGGCCGCGTAGAGCCCTGCTCCCACCCGCCACCCCCTCTCGGCAGGAGACACCCATGACGCCGGTTCTGGCGCAGCACCACTCTCTGGCCCACGCACCCCGGATCCGTGACGACATGACGGTCGAGGTGGCGCTGTCCCTCATGGCCGGTGCACAGGTCGATCACCTCGTCCTCTGCGACGGGGACGACCAGAGCACGGGCCTGGTCACGCTGGCCCGGCTCACCGTCCTCCGGGACGCCCCCACCTATACGGACCGGGTCCGGCTCCGGGATCTCCCGGCGAGCTGAGACACAGGCGGGTCACCGCCACCGCAGACCCAGTGAGGGCCCTGCCGACGCGCGTCGGCAGGGCCCTCACTGTCATGTCGCGACGCCATCGGGCGCCACAGCATGCCTGCACCGACCGGCCTCCAAAATCTGTCTTTGTCAGAGTAGACATTGCTCCTCGCCGTGGTTAACCTTCTTCTCGTAGACATGGTCAGACAGAACCGAGGAAGGACGGAGGAGCAGACGCCATCAGGATCGCCCGGCCGGGAAGCTCTCGGTCCGGGTACCGCAAGACCCCGGATTGGATGGTGGTCCCCGGTCACGCAGCCGCGATCCCCGCACCCCTCCCGCAGCCGGGCCGGGTAGCGGAAACAGAAGGTCGGCACCGCATGAGGGCCGACAGATGGTGTTGAATTTCCTTCGGGGCCCTGGTGCCGTACGGCACCAGGGCCCCTCGACGCGTTGTACTACGAGGTGACATGGCAGCAGATACCCCGCTCAGCGACCGGCTGGACGACGACGACTACCCCGCCTACACCATGGGCAGGGCCGCCGAGATGCTCGGCACCACACCGGGTTTCCTCCGGGCCATCGGTGAGGCACGTCTCATCACTCCGCTGCGCTCGGAGGGCGGGCACCGGCGGTACTCCCGCTATCAGCTGCGGATCGCCGCGCGCGCCCGTGAGCTCGTCGACCGGGGTACGCCGATCGAGGCCGCCTGCCGCATCGTCATCCTCGAGGACCAGCTCGAAGAGGCCCAGCGCATCAACGCCGAGTACCGCCGTGCGGCGCAGAAGGCGTCCGGCGGTTCCGACGCCGGTCCGAGCTGATCACCCCACGCCCCGAGGGGGCCCTCACCCGCTCCCTGCACCCCAGGTCGACGACCTGGGGTTTGTTGTGACGCCGCCCGACGCGGAGCCCGTCCGGCCCGGGGCCCCGCCCGGGTGTGAACCCGTGCCCTCATCAGGTCAACCGTCCCGGACTCTTGACTCGTCAAGCGGGAGTGGCGATTCTCGTCGCACGCTTTGCGAGGTCATGACAAGAGGGCCTCGCTGATCCGCCGACCGAGGGACGTGGGCTGTGACCGGTTCCGGACGCCCGTACCGCAGACGCAAGAACGTCACCGTGGTGTCGCTCCTCCTGCTCGTGCTGTCGATCGCGCTCGGCCCCACCCCGAGTGCGGCGGCCGGCAACGACTGGTGGGAGCCCACCGCACGACCCGCGCCGGACTCCCGGATCGACGTCACGGGTGAGCCCTTCACCGGCACGAACGCCGAGGGCGAGGTGCGCGGGTTCGTCGACGCGCACGACCACATCTTCTCCAACGAGGCCTTCGGCGGCCGTCTGATCTGCGGAAAGGCGTTCTCCGAGCAGGGCGTGGCCGACGCGCTCAAGGACTGCCCCGAGCACTACCCCGACGGCTCGCTCGCGATCTTCGACTTCATCACCAACGGCGGCGACGGCAAGCACGACCCGAACGGCTGGCCCACCTTCAAGGACTGGCCGCGGCACGACTCGCTGACCCACCAGCAGAACTACTACGCCTGGGTCGAGCGGGCCTGGCGCGGCGGCCAGCGGGTGCTGGTCAACGACCTCGTCACCAACGGCGTGATCTGCTCGGTGTACTTCTTCAAGGACCGCTCCTGCGACGAGATGACGTCCATCCGGCTGCAGGCCAAGCTGACGTACGACATGCAGGCCTACGTCGACAAGATGTACGGCGGGCCCGGCAAGGGCTGGTTCCGGGTCGTCACCGACAGCGCGCAGGCCCGCGAGGTCATCGAGCAGGGCAAGCTGGCCGTCGTCATGGGGGTCGAGACCTCCGAGCCGTTCGGCTGCAAGCAGGTCCTCGACATCGCGCAGTGCAGCAAGGCGGACATCGACAAGGGGCTCGACGAGCTGCACGCACTGGGTGTGCGCAGCATGTTCCTGTGCCACAAGTTCGACAACGCCCTGTGCGGGGTGCGGTTCGACTCGGGCACGCTCGGGACGGCCATCAACGTCGGGCAGTTCCTGTCGACCGGCACGTACTGGAAGACCGAGACGTGCAAAGGCCCGCAGCACGACAACCCCATCGGCAACGCGGCGGCGCCGGCGGCCGAGAAGAAGCTCCCGGCGGGTGAGGAGGTCCCGTCCTACAGCGCCGACGCGCAGTGCAACGTGCGGGGGCTCACCGACCTCGGCGAGTACGCCGTCCGCGGCATGATGAAGCGCGGCATGATGCTGGAGATCGACCACATGAGCGTCAAGGCCACCGGCCGGGTGCTCGACATCTTCGAGGCCGAGTCCTACCCGGGCGTGCTCTCCTCGCACAGCTGGATGGACATGGACTGGACCGAGCGGGTCTACGGCCTCGGCGGCTTCATCGCCCAGTACATGCACGGCTCCGAGGGCTTCGTCGCGGAGGCGAAGCGGACCGAGGCCCTGCGCGACAAGTACGGCGTGGGCTACGGCTACGGCACCGACATGAACGGCGTCGGCGGCTGGCCGGGACCGCGCGGGGCGGACGGGCCGAACAAGGTCACCTACCCGTTCAAGAGCGTCGACGGCGGCTCGGTCATCGACCGGCAGACCACCGGTGAGCGCACCTGGGACCTGAACACCGACGGCGCCGCCCACTACGGCCTCGTCCCGGACTGGATCGAGGACATCCGCCGGGTCGGCGGCCAGGACACGGTCGACGACCTGTTCCGGGGCGCCGAGTCCTACCTCGACACCTGGGCGGCCTCCGAGAAGCACGAGCCCGCAGTCAACCTCGCGGCCGGTGCCGCCGCGTCGGCCAGTTCCTCGGAGTGGAGCATGTTCACGGGCTACCAGCCGCACCGGGCGGTCGACGGCGACCGCGGCACCCGCTGGGCCAGCGACTGGAGCGACGACCAGTGGCTGCAGGTCGACCTCGGCTCCGCCCGGACCGTGGGGCGGGTCACCCTCGACTGGGAGCGCGCGTACGCGAAGTCCTACCGGATCGAGCTCTCCGGCGACGGCACGACCTGGCGGGCCGCATGGTCCACGACCGCCGGTGACGGGGGTCTGGACACCGCGCGGTTCGACGGCGCACCGGCCCGGTACGTCCGCGTCCACGGCCTGGAGCGCGGCACCGGCTGGGGCTACTCCCTCCGCGAGGTCGGCGTCCACAGCGGCTGACGGCCACGAGAGGGGCTCCATGGCACGGTTGCCGTCCGCCGAGCGGCGGCGACAGCTCACCGAAGCGGCGATCAGGGCGATGGCCCGGGACGGCGTCCCCAGGACGACGACCCGGTCCATCGCCGCCGAGGCGGGCGTCTCGCTGAGCGTCTTCCACTACTGCTTCGACTCCAAGCAGCAGCTGATCGAGTCCGTCATCACCACCATCACCGGGCACTACGTGACGGTGGTGAAGGAGGCCATACGGCCCAGAGCCACCCTGGAGGAGACCGTCCGGGCCGGTTTCCAGGCGTACTGGGAGCACGTCCGTGCCCACCCCGACGAGCACATGCTCAGCTACGAGCTCACGCAGTACGCCCTGCGCCGGCCCGGTTTCGAACACCTGGCGCGCCGTCAGTACGAGTTGTACGCCGAGGCGTACACCGAACTCATCGATCAGCTGCGGCAGGCCATGGGGCTGCGCCTTCGGGTGCCCGTGCCGGTCCTGGCCCGCTACCTGGCCGCCATGACCGACGGCCTGACGCTCAACTACCTCGTACTGGGCGACGACTCGGCCTGGGCCGGCATCCTCGACACGGTCACCGCGCACGTCGCCGGGCTGGTGCACGAGAACTGACGGGAGCGACTCCCGAATTGGTTGTCATGGGAACGCCACAGAGGGGCATTCGAACAAAACAAGTCGAAAGTGAGGAGAGCGCGGCCCGTTCGGTCCGTGCCATCGACAACTGGGAGTTTTCCATGGCGAGTTACGGCGGTTCCTCTGCCGCGTCCTCCGGTTCGCGCACCAACGGCCTGGCGATCGCGAGCCTGTGCTGCGGCATCATCGGCCTGTTCTTCCTGAACATCATCCTCGGCCCGCTGGCCATCGTCTTCGGTGCGGTCGCCCGCCGCCAGGCATCGGTCAAGAACGGCGCCGGCATGGCGAAGGCCGGCATCATCCTCGGCATCGTCGACGTGGTCCTGTGGCTCGTCCTCCTGGCCGTGGCCAGCAGCAACGGCGGCTTCAGCTGGTACGTGGGCGGCTGACGGCCGTCCGGACCGACGTGGGGCGTGCGGCGGACCGGTCGGCGCCGGGCCGCCGGGTCAGTGGGCCGCAGTGGTCTTCTTGCGGGCGCGGTACGCGGCTGCCTTGATCTTGTTGCCGCAGGAGTCCATCCCGCACCACTGCCGTCGCATGCCCCGCGAGCGGTCGATGTAGGTCCGCGTGCACTCCGGGTTTCCGCACTCCTTGAGCAGGGGCACGTCCGGGCCGCTCAGGAGCTCGACGGCGTGCCGCGCCACCATGGAGAGGGCCTCGTCCGGAGTCGCCTGCGTCCAGCGCCCCGACGGGGTGAGCTGGGGCACGGCGGGCGGTGTACGGGCGGCGTTGTTCACCACGGTCAGCGCCGCCCCGTCGTACTCCTCCCCGAGCCGGCGGGCGGTGACCAACCGGTAGACCGCTTCCCGCACGGCCCTCGCCCGCTCGACGTCGGCCTCCTGGCCGGGCGAGACCGCGTCGACCAGGCCGGACTCCACGTACCACGCGGTCAGGCGGTCCGGCGTCACGAACATCTCGAAGCGCGCCGAACGGCGTGCTCGGAGCGTGGCGGCGAAGTCGAGCGCCGGGTTCCCGCAGACGAAGACATGGTCGAGGTTCACGTCACCATTCTGACCGGTGACCCATCGCGCGGCAAGCCTCAGAGGTGGTCGGCGTCCATGACGGCCCGCGCGAAGGCCGCGGGCGCCTCCTGGGGCACGTTGTGGCCGATGCCGGGCAGCGTGCGGTGCTCGTAGGGGCCGGTGAACCTGTCGCGGTACGAGGCGCCGCCGCCCGGAGCGGTGAAGGGATCCCGCTCGGCGTCGAGGGTGACGGTGGGGACCGAGATCGTGGGGCGGGCGGCGAGCCGCTTCTCCGGTCCGTCGTAGCGGCGCTCCCCGTCGGCGAGGCTCAGCCGCCAGCGGTAGTTGTGGACCACGATGGCCGCGTAGTCGGGGTTGTCGAAGGCCGCGGCGGTGCGCTCGAAGGTGGCGTCGTCGAAGTCCCACGTCGGGGAGACCGTGTCCCAGACGAGCCGGGTCAGGTCGTGGCGCAGCGTCTTGTCCTCCAGGGCGAGCCGGCCCCGCTCGGTGGAGAAGTAGTACTGGTACCACCAGGCGAGTTCGGCCTTGGGCGCCAGCGGCTTGAGGTTGGCCTCCAGGTTGGTGACGAGGTAGCCGCTCACCGACACCAGGGCCTTGCAGCGTTCGGGCCGGAGCGCGGCGACGATGTCGGCGGTGCGTGAGCCCCAGTCGAATCCGGCCAGCACCGCCCGCTCGGTCTTCAGGGCGTCCATCAGCGCGATGACGTCCATGGCGATCGCCGACTGCTGGGCGTTGCGGAAGGTCCGGGCGGACAGGAAGCGCGTCGTGCCGTGGCCGCGCAGGTACGGGACGATCACCCGGTACCCCTGCCCGGCCAGCAGCGGGGCGACGTCGACGTAGCTGTGGATGTCGTACGGCCAGCCGTGCAGGCAGATGACCACAGGGCCGTGGGCCGGGCCCAGTTCGGCGTAGCCGACGTCCAGCACACCGGCCCTGATCTGCTTGGTCCGCGCAAACGCGCGGTGTGCGCCGGGGGCGGGAGCGGTGGCGTGGGCAGCCGCCGCGGGGACGCTCCACGGCCCGGCCAGTCCCGCGGCCGCCGCGCCCGCGCCCACTCCCAGAGCCTTGCCGAAACTACGCCTGCCGATCACATGGACCTCCGTGGTGTGACGACGTGCACGGGCTGATGCGTCGACTGACTGTGGCATGCAGTCCATCACCTGTCAAAGCGGTGACACTCGATTGAACCGGCAAGCATCTCGCTGCCTATTGACGGCAGTTGCGGCGAGCTGCAAACATCTCGTCACCGCTTGAACCGGTGACGAACAGGAGAGCAGTCATGGCAGTCGGCTACACCGCCGTCGTGTTTGATCGCGGCGGGCTGGGCGGCCTGCTTCCTGGGGGCCGTACGCCGCGCCGCCGCCGAGCGCGAGGTCAGGTTGGCGAGCACCGCCGTCAGCGCCGAGATCACCCTCCACCACGGTGAGGACGGCGAGTTCGGCCTGGCCGCCGCGCTGCCCCTCGAACTCGGCGGCGTCGACCGGGAGACCGCCGCGGAACTGGGTCAAGCGGCCCATCGGATCTGCCCGTACTCCGGGGCCACGCGCGGCAACATCCCGCTCACCGTCTCGGCCGTCGCCGTCTGATCCCCCCCCCGTCTCAGCGCGCGTCGGTCAGCGACCGGCCCCGCTCCAGCTGCCGGTCCGATCCCCCGTCGGTTGCCGGCCCGGCGTCAGGAGTCGTACGGTCCGTCGCCCGCCGCGCCGTCGCAGCGGGCGCGTCCGGGAACCAGGCGGCGGTAGGCGGCGCGGGCGTGGACGAGACGGGCCAGGCCCGTGCCGACGAGGGCGGCGGTGAACAGGCAGGCCAGCCAGGTGGTGTCGCGCTGGCCTGCCCAGGTGAGGACGCCCGCGGGTGGTATGGCGAAGCCGTTGAGGAACAGCCAGCACAGCACGGCCGTGCCTGGAGCGGCTGTGAAGCGTGCGCACAGGCCCAGCAGGGCGGCCAGCACGGACAGGGCCGACAGGGCCAGTTCGGGCCGGTCCGGCCCCACCACGGTGTTGAGGAGCGCCACCAGCATCAGTGCGCCGCCCCCGGCCCCGGCCCAGACCAGCGGTGTGGCCACGGGCTGGGGTACGGGTCTGGCTCCGGTGCCCAGGGGCTTCCACTCGATCATGCTGGTGCTTCCTTCCGGTCCTCCTGGACGGAATTCTCCCCTGCCGCTGCCGGCTCCCGGGGTGCTCGTCAGAGTGCCAGCAAGCCTTCCTCCGGAGAACAGCCAATCCGGACAGCCGCTCCCGGCTCAAGGGCGGGCGGCCCACCAGCCGGTGGCGATGTTCGTCAGGGTGGTGACGGTGGCCAGGGCGAGCGCGGGCCACGCGAAGGGAAACCGCTATGCGGTGCGGCCGGTATCAGGGACGCCGTCGCGGGCGGCGTTGTGGACGCGGACGGGCACCACCGGCAGGGCGCCGCGTCCTCACGCCCCCGCGGTCCGTCGCACGGCCCGCGGTGACGCTCCGAGTTCCTTGCGGCAGGTCTTGTTGAAGGCCTGGAGGTCGGGGATGCCGACCGTCGCCGCGACGGCCGGGATCGCCAGCGTCGACGCGACGAGCAGGTGGCGGGCGCGCTCCATGCGGCGGCGCCGGACGTAGCCGACGACCGTGTGCCCGGTGTCCTTGCGGAACAGGCGGGTCAGGTGCGTGTGCGACACCCCCGCCGCCCGGGCGATCCCGGGAACGCTCAGCGGGTCGGCCAGGTGCTCCTCGATATGGGCCATGGCCGCCCGCAGCGCCGGGTGCCGGGTCGCGGAGGGCGAGGCGGCGGCCTCGGCCAGGCCGGTCGTGCGCCACAGCACCGTCCACAGTTCGGCGGAGGCCCGGGCCGGGGACTGGGCGCTCGCCGCGATCGTGTGGCGCAGCAGGGCGCTCAGCACCCCCGCTTCCGCGCCGGCGTCCTGCATCGCCGGGAGCCGGCGCCGCTCCCCGTCGCCCGGCAGCCGGAAGTGGGCGTACAGGTGCTCGCAGCGCGGGGCGTCGTAGTGGAAGTGCACCTCCGTGCCGGGTGGTACGAGGCTGAGGTGGCCGGGGCGGATCGGGTGCCGGGCGTCGTCGAACTCCAGGGTGCCGGAGTAGCCGTAGAGGTGGAGCTGCCACAGGTGCGGGAGGCGGAAGACCTCGTGCGGGCCGGCCGAGCCGTGCACACCCACGCCCGCGTGGACCAGGTCGGGCGGCAGGTCGAGGGGCAGTTCCACGAAGGTCGGCATGGTGGAAAATTACCAGTGGCTGTCGATTACACCCCACGACGGCCGGGTTTCACGCTTCTACGGTTGCGTCATGTCAACCACTGAACAGCTGCTGAGCTCCGTCGAGGTGGCGCGGTTCACGGCCCACGGTTTCCTGCGCCTCGACGGCGTCGTGCCCCGGGAGATGAACGAGGAGGCGCTCACACTCTTCGCCGCCGGGACGCTGCCCGCCGTGCCCTACGGCACTGCGGTGCCGACGGCGTTTCCCGAGGGTTCCTTCACCCGCCGGCTCCTCCGACTGCCGGTGGTGGCGGGCGCCTTGGAGAGCCTGGTGGGGCCGGATCCGGACATCGACCACCACTTCGTCCACACCCGCATGCCCCGGGAGGGCAGTGCGCAGCCGTTGCACGCCGACGCCCTCATCGACGTGCGGCCCGACGCGTTCGACGT
The DNA here is from genome assembly GCF_042899705.1 of Streptomyces sp. NPDC013187. Taxonomy (NCBI): domain Bacteria; kingdom Bacillati; phylum Actinomycetota; class Actinomycetes; order Kitasatosporales; family Streptomycetaceae; genus Streptomyces; species Streptomyces sp. NPDC013187. The sequence goes on from NZ_JBIBAF010000001.1 coordinate 231,396, forward strand.
GCAACTCATGTACTACCCGCAGGAGGTGACCGCCGGCATGGGCGGCACGCTCGTCGTCCCGGGCAGCCATCTGCGCCGCATCAACGAGTCCGACACCGGCCGCTACCAGAACCTGCGCGGCCAGACCCGGCTGACCTGCCCGGCCGGGACCGTGCTCCTGCTGCACCACGGCATCTGGCACGGCGGCCGGCGCAACGACAGCGACACCGTCCGCCACATGTACAAGATCCGCTTCAACCCGACGGTGCCGCAGGTGCGGCTGTGGGACACGCGGGACGTGAACTCCCCCGCCGTCCGCGAGGAGTTGCGACGCACCTTCCCCTGGTACGAGCAGGCCACCGCCCGGCTGGAGATCCACAACCGGATCCTCCTGTGGCGCTCCCTGACCGCCGACCCGGGCTTCGATATCGAGCACTGGGCCACCCGCATCTCCAACCGGCCCGCCGCACCCGCCGCACCCGCCGCACAGAGGAGCACCGCATGACCGCCACCCGGCAGCAGGTCCTCGTCCTCTACCTCGACAACTCCGCCCTCGACTCCCGGGTCGTCGGCTGGGCCCGCTACGACGGCACGGGCTCGACCCGGCCGACGACCGGCGACAGCGACGAACCCCCGTACGAGACGGGGGTCGGCGCCCTGGAGGACGGCTGGCGGCTCTTCCAGGCGGCGCAGCTCGTGCCGCCGTATCCGGGGGCGGAGCACGCGACGTCGTTCCTCAAGCACGAGTTCTTCTTCGAGAAGCTCGTGCGTCAGTGACGTCTGTGACGTCAGTGCGGCCGGCCGCCGGAACGGGCTTCGGCGGTGGCCTTCGGGTCGCGCAGCCATGTGTCGAGGCCCTCGCCGATGCGCAGGCCCTCGCCGATCGCCGACCACGTAGCGTCTCCTGCTCACCGCCCCGACCGTACGGGGCCCCGGGGGCGGCCACGCGATATGCCCGCGGACAGAACGAAACCCCGGGTGGGGACCCGGGGTGGGTTCGTTCCGCCGTATGCCGGTGATCAGACGAAGGCGCTCTGGCCCGTGATCGACTTGCCGACGATCAGGGTGTTCATCTCGCGGGTGCCCTCGAAGGAGTAGATCGCCTCGGCGTCGGCGAAGAAGCGGGCGATGTCGTGGTCCAGCAGGATGCCGTTGCCGCCGAAGATCTCACGGCTCCAGGCCACGACCTCCCGCATCCGGGAGGTGACGAACGCCTTGGCCAGGGAGGAGTGTTCGTCGCGGAAGATCCCGGCGTCCTGCAGCCGGGCGAGCTGCACCATCATGGCCCAGGAGGCGGTGATGTTGCCGAGGCTCTTGACCAGCAGGTCCTGCACCAGCTGGAAGCCGCCGATCGGGCGGCCGAACTGGCGGCGCTCCCGGGCGTAGTCCAGGGCCAGTTCGTAGGCGCCGATCATGACACCGAGCGCCTGCCAGGCCACACCCGCACGGGTCGCGCGCAGGATCTCGGCGACGTCGCGGAAGGAGTTGATGTTCTGCAGGCGGTTGGCCTCCGGCACCCGGACGTCGGTCAGGGTGATCTCGGCGTTCTCCACGATCCGGAAGGCGATCTTGTTCTCGATCTTCACGGGGTCGAAGCCGGGCGTGCCCTTCTCGACGACGAAGCCCTTGACGTGGTTGTCGTCGACGTCCCGCGCCCACACCACGACGTAGTCGGCGAAGGTGGCGTTGCCGATCCACTTCTTGGCGCCGTTCAGCACCCAGGTGTCACCCTCGCGCTCGGCGGTGGTGCGCATGCCGCCCGCGACGTCGGAGCCGCCGAGCGGCTCGGTCATGGCGAACGCGCCGATCTTGTCCATGGCGGCCATGGCCGGGAGCCAGCGGTCGCGCTGCTCCTGGTCGCCGCCGGACTCGATGGAGTACATCGCCAGGCCGTTGTGGACGCCGAAGAACGTGGACACCGAGGCGTCGGTGCGGGCCATCTCCATGGCCATCGTGCCGCTGAGCAGGTTGCTGACGGCGGCACGGTGCTCTCCGTAGCCCTCGTAGGGCAGGCCGGCGAGGCCGCTGTCGCGGAACAGGCCGATGAGCTCCGTCGGGAACTCGCCCTTGCCCCAGTTCTCGTTGACCAGCGGCTTGACCTGGTCGCGCATGAGGGCGCGGGCCTTGAGGAGGAGCTTGCGCTCGTCGTCCGGCAGCAGGGACTCGTAGTTGTAGAAGTCGGCGGTCAGCTGGTCCTGAAGCGGTTCCATGGTGGTGGTCATCTCAGTTCTCCTCCTTGTCCGCGCTGTCCAGGGCTGCCAGGACAGCGAGTTGCCTGCGGTCGCGCGTCCCGGTGAGTTCCGAGTACGTGGAGGAGCCGTAGGCCTTTTCCACGGCTTCGATGAGCCGTTCCTGTGCTTGCTCTTCTTCCTTGTTCTGCGACGGGGTGCCGAGTCCCGCGCCCGTCCGCTGCATCGACTTGCCGATGTGCTCGACCAGGTGCCGGTAGCCGCCGGGGCCGCCGCCCAGGTGCGCGCCGAGGAACGGCCCGACGGTGGCCCAGCGCAGGCCCAGCGAGTTGATCACGACCCGGTCGAGGTCCTCGGGGGTCACCACACCCTCCTGGACGAGGTACGCCGCCTCGCGGCTGAGGGCGTTCTGCAGGCGGTTGCCGACGAAGCCGGGGATCTCCTTGCGCTCGACGACCGGGGTGCGGCCGACCGAGGTGTAGAAGTCCACCGCGTCCAGTACGGCGTCCTCGCCGGTGCGTATCCCGGGGACGACCTCGACGAGCGGGACCAGGTGCGGCGGGTTGAAGGGGTGGCCGATCAGCACCCGGGCGGCGTCCTCGTCGGACAGCTCCCCTGTGAACGCGGTCGACGGAATCGCGGACGAGGAGCTGAGCAGCAGGGCGTGGGCCGGGGCCTCGCGGGCGAGGGTGGCGAACAGGTCCTTCTTGAACTCCACCCGCTCGGGGCCGTTCTCCTGGACGACGTCGGCGTCCCGGACGGCCTCGGTGACGTCGGCGGCGATGTGCACGCGGTCGGCGAGGCCGGTGACGTCCAGGCCGCGGGCGGCCAGATGCGGGGCGTGCGTCGCCAGGGCCTCGTCCACGGCCTCGGCGAGGTCGGGGCGCGGGTCGCTCACCCGGACGGTCAGGCCGTGCGCGGCGAACAGCGTCGCCCAGGACAGTCCGATGGTCCCGGCGCCGATCACCGCGGCGGTGCGGAAGGCGCGGGTCATGACGCGGCTCCCTTCAGGTAGTCGTGGACCGGCTCGACACCGGACAGCGTCAGGTCGGTGAGGATGTGGCTGGCGGAGACGACCTCCAGCACCGGCAGGTCGGCCAGCGGGGCGAGCACGTGCTGGAACAGCTGGAGCCGGGCGGGGCCGGTCCAGGCGCCCTTGACGGTGACGTCGGTGATGCGGGTGCGGACGAGTTCCTGCACGCGCGGCAGCCCGTCGTAGCCGGGGATCGTCTTGAGCATGAAGGTCGGCACGGTGATCTGTGCCTCGGCCTCGGCCCGGTCCAGTTCGTGGTGCTTGTAGCCCATCGTCGCGGTGGCGACCCGCAGGCTGCCGTGGTCGAGGGTGCCGACGAGCGCGCCGGAGTCGACGAAGAGCGCCGGGGAGCCGATGATCTTCGGGTAGGCGGAGACCTCGCGGCCGGAGGCGGTCGCCGGGAAGTTGTCCAGGTGCATCGTGTGCAGGTACTCGCCCCGCTCGCCCTCGAAGGAGACCGGGATCGCCTGGCCGGCCTCGGTGTAGGGGCCGTAGCCGCTGACGTCGCCCATCTTCATGACCTCGAACCGGACCAGCGGCTCGTCGATCCGCAGGGGTTCGGGGACGACGGCCCGCAGCGCGTCGGGGTCGGTGCGGTAGACGACGTTGAGGTACTCGCGGTCGGTGAACCGCGGCACCATCGGCGCGTAGGCCGGGCCGGTGAGGGGGGTGGTGACGTGCTGTCGTACGTCTGCGGCCTTCATGTCCGGCTCACCGCCCGGTCCACCGCGCGGGGCGGCGCTCGGCGAAGGCGGTCATGCCTTCGCGGACGTCGTCCGAGGCCATCAGGGACTTCATCTGGGTGCGCTGGAAGGCGAAGGCCTCCTCGTCGGACGCTCCGTCGGCGGCCCGCACGACGCGCTTGACGGCCGCGAGGGCGAGCGGGGCGTTCTCCGCGACCCGTTCGGCCAGCCGGAGCGCCTCGGCGACGGCCTGCCCCTTGCTCGTGACCCGGTTGGCCAGGCCCAGTTCGCCGGCCCGGCGGCCGTCGACGGCCTCACCGGTCAGCAGGAACTCCATCGCGAGGTGGTGCGGGATGCGCCCGGGCAGCCGGATCACGCCGCCGCCCGCGGCGATCAGGCCGCGCTTGACCTCGGGCAGGCCGAACCGGGCGTCCTCGGCGGCGACGATCAGGTCGCAGGCCAGGGCCAGTTCGAAGCCGCCGCCCATGGCGAAGCCCTCCACGGCGGCGATGAGGGGCTTGTCCGGCCGGGACTCGGTCAGGCCGCCGAAGCCGCGGCCCTCGATCTCGGGCGACTCGCCGCGCAGGGCGGCCTTGAGGTCCATGCCGGCGCTGAACGTGCCGCCCTCGCCGGTCAGGACGCCGACCCGCAGGGCGGGGTCGGCCTCCAGCTCGTCGAGTGCGGCGGCCAGCGCGGTGGCGGTCGCCGCGTTCACGGCGTTGCGGGCCTCGGGACGGTCCAGGGTGATCAGCAGGGTGGAGCCGATGCGTTCGGTGCGCACGACGGGAGGGGTGGGGGTGCTCATGACGGTCCTCCTGTGGCAGTCAGCGGGTGGTGGCGTCGAGTTCTGCGAAGACGTCCTCGGTGTCCTGGCCCGCGACCGGTGCGAGCCGGCGGATCGAGCCGGGGGTGGCGGAGAAGCGCAGCGGGATACCGATGGTGCGGACCGTGCCCTCGGTCGGGTGCTCGGCGGTGTCGAGCAGGTGGCCGTCACGGACGTAGGGGTCGTCGTGGGCGCGGTCGAGTTCCAGCACCGGGGCCATCGGGATGCTGTGCTTCGCGCACACCTCGGCCCACTCGTCGGTGGTCAGCGCCGGGGCGCAGGCCGCCAGCAGCTCGGCCAGGTCCTCGTGGTCGGCGCTGTCGATGGCGTCGCCGTTCACACGCGGGTCCTCGGCGAGGTCGGGGCGTCCGGCGGCGGTGAAGAAGTCCCGGTAGTTGTGCGGGTTGTACGGCATGACACACGCCAGGCCGTCCTTGGTGCGCACGGCCTTGTGGCCCTTCAGCATCGACAGCGCGAAGCCGGTGGGGCCGGTCTCGGGGACGTGGGTGTGTCCCGCGAGGTGCTCGACCAGGTTGAACGCGATCAGCGTGTCGGTCATCGGGATCTCGATGAGCTGGCCCTGGCCGGTGTTGTTCCGGTGCAGCAGGGCGGCCAGCACGCTGTAGGCGATGGTCAGCGACGAGACCTTGTCGCCGATGATGGTCGGCAGGTAGACGGGCTCGCCGAGGGCCCGGTCGGCGATGTCGACGAGGCCGGAGGCGGCCTGCACGGTCTCGTCGTACGCGGCGTTCCCGGCCCGGTCCGAGTCGCTGCGGAAGCCCTGGGCGTGCGCGTAGACGAGGCCGGGGTTGCGGGCGGCGATGTCGTCGTAGGACAGGCCGAGGCGGTGCAGGGCGCCGGGGCGCATGTTGGTGATCAGTACGTCCGCGGTGTCGATCAGCCGCAGTGCGCGCTCGCGGTCGGTGTCGTCCTTGAGGTTGAGGGCGACGCTGCGCTTGTTGCGGTTGACGTTGAGGTTCAGCGGGGTCATGCCCGGGGTGGTCTTGTAGTGACCCACGCGGACGGTGTCGGCCGGCGACTCGATCTTGATCACGTCGGCGCCCAGGTCGCCGAGGATCTGGGCGGCGTAGGGGCCCATCACCACGGTCGAGAGGTCGATCACGCGGACGCCCTGCAGCGGGCCGGCGACGGTGTCGGTGCTGTCCGTCATCGGTTTCTTCACTCCTTCGCTCGCCATGTGTGTGTATCTGGAAACTAAGTTAGCGCGGTGAGCCGGAGAATGGAAACCAATGGTGTGACCGAATAACGAAAAGCGGTATGACCGCAGTGGTCATACCGCTTTTTGTGGAGGTTAAAGGTGGTTATGAGTGTGCTTATGGGCGTGGTTACGAGTGGAGCGGCTCGGCGAAGATCTCCCGGGCTGCTGCCACAACTTCCCGCAGGTCACCGCCGTCGGCCCGGTCCTTGCGCCAGATCAGCCCGGTCTCCAGACGAGGGTGGAAGTCGGAGAAGGGAAGGACGGTGACATTGTCGAGCCGGTAATTCTGGACCGGACTTCTGGAGTCCAGCATGGAAATGGAGAATGCCAGACCGCTGGAGACTATTTCGGAGATTCCCTCGAATGTGGCGCTGCCCAGTTCGATGCGCTTCTTGATGCCGAGTTCGGCCAGCTGCTGGTCGAGGCCGCGGAAATAGGCGTTCGTCACCGCCGTCGGGGAGCCCGCGTAGGCGAGTTCCGCCAGTTCCGCGAGGGCGACGGATTCGCGCCCCGCGAACCGGTCCCGGGGCACGACCGCGCCGAGCCGCTCCGACATCACCGGCATCTGCTCCAGCGCCGGGTCGCCACCGGCCGGGAGCCGGGCCAGGGTCAGCGCCAGCCTGCCGTCGCACACGGCGTCGACGAGCCGGTCGGTGCCGCCGGGCCAGCGTTTGATCTCGAACCGGTCGCTGACCCGCTCGGCCAGGGCGTCCATCCGTTCCCGCAGGTCGGGATGGACGCCGGTGGGCACGCCGAGCAGCAGGGTGGTGCGCCGCGGCCGGGCCGTCTCGTCCAGCCGCCATCTGATGGAGTCGACCTGCTCCAGCACTCCGCGGGCGATCGGCAGCAGCGCGTTTCCGGCCGCGGTGAGCCGTACGTGGTGGGTGTCCCGGTCGAACAGCCGGTGCCCGACCTCGTTCTCGAGGTCCTTGATCCGCCGGCTCAACGGGGAGGCCGCCATGTGCAGTTTGCGGGCGGCGGTGGAGAAGTTCAGCTCTTGGGCGACGGCGAGGAAATAGCGCAGGTGCAGGAGCTCCACGGGATCAAGCCTAGCCGCTGCGCCCCCGCCCCCTCGCCGCAGCCGGAGACGTCGGGCAGCCGACGTCAGACCTCTTCGATCGTGATGAAGGGGTCCCACTGGAAATAGCCCTTCAACTGCCGGTGCCGGTCGAGGATCTGAAAGGAGAAGTGGTACACGACCTTGCCGGGCTTCTTGACGGTCGTGCGCCAGTAGTGGTCGGCGTAGCGCTGGGTCTCGAACTCCGGCCTGCCTTCCGTGCCCTCCTTCGGCAGCGGGTAGACGCCGTCGACGACCTCGATCTCCGGGGTGCGGATGAGCTGGTGCTGGGGGTCGCTGCTGACGTACCGGTAGAGCAGGGCCTTGTAGTCGCTGCCGAGGGAGAGGGTCGTCTCGCGCCACCGGATGCTGTCGCCGGGCTCGGCCCGCAGGTTCAACTCGGCGCCGGACGTGCCGACGATGTGGTCGTGGCGGGTCGTCATGTAGATCAGGCTCTGCTCGACCTGGGTCGGCGCGTCGGGGTTCCGGGAGGCGCCCGGGTTCCGCTCGACGATCGTGGCCGCGTCGAACGCGATCAGGACGTTGAGATCAGCCATGCGACTGCTCCTTCTCGTGGGAAACCTTGTAGGCCATGGCCCTCGGGTAGTCGTGCCGGTGCAGACGGACGCGGACCAGCAGGGGTCCGGCGTTGAGCGGGTCGGCCGGGTCGCTCAGGCGGTCCAGGAGGTCGTCCAGGTCCGCGGCGTGCGTGACTCCGGGTGGCTGGCGTGGCCGTTGTAGACGCCGTGGAACTGCTGCACGTCCTCGTCGACGACGGCCTTGGCGCCGACGGTGGTGCAGAACGGCACGCCCGTGGCCTCGACCAGGTCGGTGAGCTGACCGGCGAGGCGGTAGCGGTCGATCTCCTCGCCGGCCCAGACGATCGGGCGGGGCCTGCCGTCCGGGCCGGGGTGCTCCTCGATCAGGGTGAGCACCGCCTGGACGGCGCTGTCCAGCATGGGCTGGTTGCGGGCGCCGAACGGCCGGTCGCGGCGCACCAGCGGCGCCTCGGGTTCGGGGCAGGGCTCGTCCCAGAGGTCCTCCATGACCTCCAGGTAGACCGGCCTGCGCTCGGAGAGACACGCGGTGAGCGCCGCGTCGATCTGGCCGGGGGCGAGACCGGGGTTGGAGATGGCCTGCGCGTCGACGGTGACCTGCCGGTAGGCCTCCAGGTTGCTCTCGGCGCGGGGGCTCATGTGCGAGGTGAGCAGGCCGAGGGCGCGATAGTTCTGCCACTGCTCGTAGGGCGGTGAGGCGTTGACGGCGATCAGTGGGACCTGCTCGACATAGGCGCCTCCGCAGGCGTTGAGGAGGTTGAACGCCCCGACGCTGTAGGTGACGGCCGCCGCCCCCACGCCGTGGAGACGGGCGTAGGCGTCGGCGGCCTGGCCCGCGCCGCCCTCCGTGGGAGTGCCGACCCACTCGACGTCGCCCTCGGCCCGCAGGGTCGTCAGGAACGGGCCGAGGTGGTTGCCGGGCACGCGGAACAGGTGGGTGATGCCCAGCTCGGCCAGCCGCAGGGCGAGATAGCGGGCGACCGTGCACGGCGGGCTGATCGCGATCACGAGCGCTCCCCCTCCCGGCCCGGCCCCGGGGTGGTGACCGGCGGGGCCTGATGGACGGCCAGGGCGGCGCGCACGGCGCTCTCCAGGGCGCCCTCGATCCAGGCGTGCTTGAGGGAGGTGTGCCGGCGCGATGTCGGGGCCGCTGCCGGTCTCCGGATCGATGTCCACGTTGTAGAACTGGCGGCGGCCGAGCCCGAGTTTGTCGACCAGGGCGAGGACGAGCGGGTGGAAGTCGGGAAGCCGCATGGCACCGGCTTCGGCGTACTGGGCGGGATCGCCGAAAGGCTGATGGTGTTTGGTGGCACGAAAGGTTTTGATGCGCCCGCCGACGCGGCTGGCATTGGCCTCCAGAATCGTGACGTCGTGGCCGGCGTCCTTGAGCAGTCGCCCGGCGACGAGTCCGGTGATTCCGGCACCGACGACGAGGATCTTCTTGTGCGGGTGGCGGGTGTGGCCGAGGCGGCCGGTGTCGATCAGAGTGTGCAGGTAGTCAAGCTTGAGGTCATCCCCGTCCGGCCCGACGAGGAGGAGTTCGCGGGCGAGCTCGAGGCAGGTCTGCCAGCGGGCACGGGCGGCGGAGTCGTCCCGGGGTAAGTCGGTCATAGCCAGCGATCGTAGATATGCCGGAACGATTTCCCGGATACCCCGGAGAACAACGACCTGAAATAAACGATCGCACCGCCGGGCGGAATTCGACAGGCCCTTCCGCCCCTGACTGGAACGGATGTTCCGCCAGGGACGGAAGGGAAGGAGAAACAAAGTCGGTTCGAATACTCATTCGCGGAATATTAACCTCCTGAAAACCCCGACGGTCGATGTCACGCCAGCGGATTCGACGCGGTGTGTTCCCCAACGGCCGGTTCCCGCCGAGCGGTTGGACCGGGAAGCCCGCATGACAGGTCAGGTCCGTCCCATGCGGTTGAGGACGGCCCGGGCCGGGAGCGCGGTGGCGGTCGTGGCGAGCAGCAGACAGCCGGCCACCACCCCCGCGACCCAGGGCCAGGCCACCGACAGCTCGACCGGCAGGCCCAGTTCCCGGCGCAGCCCGTGGGCGATGCCGAACAGGGCGGGGGCGGCCACCGCCAGTCCCAGAGCGGCGCCCAGGGCGACGACGCAGCACGTCTCGGTCACGAGCGTCAGCAGCACCTGACGCTGTGTCGCCCCGGACAGGCGCAGGACGCGCAGGTCCCGCACCCGGCCCGCGGTGGCCGTCAGCACGAGGGACGCGACGGCGATCATCGTGTAACCCGCCGTGACGGCGACGAGGATCAGGGTGAACAACCGCACCAGCCGGTCGTCCTCGGCATCGGCCGAGGCCGCGTGCGCCGCCACCGAGACCTCCCGCGCGCCGAGCCGGGCGGGCAGCGGGGCGGTGCCCGCGCCGGTGCGGTAGGCGACGTCCGCGAGGGCCGACGGGTCGTGGGCACGCACCGCTTCACGAGGCAGGAGGACCTGGTACGGCATCGTGTCGTCCACCACGGCGGTCACCCGCAGGCGCCCGCTGCGGCCGTCCTCGAAGGTGAGGGGGACGGTACGGCCCTTCCCCCAACCGTGCGCGGCCGCGACGGACCGGGTGACCACGACCGTGTTACCGCGCGGCGCCCGCGTCCCGTACACCTGCTCGAAACCGGGCGCCACTCCGGCCGCCGACAGCGCGACCGCGCCCTCACCGCCGTAGACGGTCGTCGACAGCAGGGCCGTGCCCTCCACCTCGGCGACCGCGGTGTCCGACAGGCCGGGCGTGCCGTGGGGGACGACCGCGGCCTCGGCCCGCACGGCGGCGGCCTGCCGGGTGGTGTCGGCGCTCTGGGTGGTCTGGACGGCGCTGGTGATCAGCACGGCGAAGGCGACGGTCGCAAGGACGGGGGCGATCGTGGCGGACGTACGGCGCACCGCGGTGATCATGTTCTCGCGCACGAGGACGCCCGTCGCCCCGGACCGCCGGGCGAGCGGCCGGGTCAGCGTCCCGATGACGGGCCCGGTCAACGCGGGCAGCAGGAGGGTGAGCCCGGCCGTCAGGCTCATCGCGGCGCCCAGGGCCAGCAGCACCATGGCGTCGGCGCCCGCGAAGGCGGTGCCCACCGAGCAGAGCGCGCCCAGGCCCGTCGTCACCAGACCCGCGCCCCACCTGCGGCGGGTCATCGGCCGGGTGTCGACCGCGGCCTCCCGCATCGCCTCCAGCGGCTTCACCCGGGACGCCCGCCGCGAGGCGGCCCCCGCCCCGGCGAGTGCCGTCGCCACGCCCAGGGCCCAGGCGGCGGCCGGCACCCACCACCGGATGCTCACCTCGAAGCCCGTCGGCTGGAAGCCCGAGTCGATCAGCAGCCCGGTCATCGCGGGCGCGAGGGTCACTCCCGCGACCGCCCCCGCCGCGGCGCCGACGACTCCGACCAGCAGGGCCTCTCCGTACACGAGCCGCTTCACCTGTCGCGGTGTGGCGCCGATCGTGCGCAGCAGACCGAACTCGCGGCGCCTCTGGGCGACGGCGAAGGCGAACGTCGAGGACACGTTGAAGACGGTGACGAAGGCGGAGAGCAGCGCCATGGCGGTGAGCACCTGGCCGCCGATCCAGCGGGTCATCTCGTCCTGCTTCGGGGCGAGCGCGTCACGGGCGTCCCCGGTGAGGACCGTGCCGTCGCCGCCCACGACGCGCCGCGCGGCGTCGGCGACCCGCTCGGGGTCGGCATCCGGGCCGAGAACGAGCCCGATGGCCCGTATGCCGCCCACGAGTTCGGCGGCCCGCCGGTCGGTGACGTAGTAGCCGGGGCCGTCGGTCGTGCCGGACACCGTGAAGCGCTGCGGCCCGCGAGCCGTCAGCACGGTGACGCGCTCACCCGGCCCGTGGCCGAAGGATTCGTCCAGGACGATCTCACCGGCGGTGGCCGGCGCCCGGCCCGCGTCCAGTCCGTACGCGGCGAGCACCGCCGTGGACCAGGGGTGCCCCTGCCGCTCCCCCACGCGCTGGTCGGTGCCCGCCGCCTGCGCGTAGAAGGACCGGTCGGCCACCGCCGCTTCCACTCCGGGCAGCCGGCCGAGTTCGCGCCGCAGCCGCTCCGCGCGCTCCGGCGCCCACGGCGGGTTCTGCGTGAACACCCCGCCGGTCGGCTCCCCCGCCGGGCTCTGCACCAGCACCGGCGCCCCCGCCAGCCGCCGCGGCACCTGAGGGCCGTCCGACAGCAGCAGCAGCGCGCTCATGGTGAGGACTGCGACGCCCAGCACCACGGCCACGAACGACCCCAGGAAGGAGGTCCAGCGCTCCCTCGCCGTCGCCAGGCTGATCACGGCCCCACCTCCAGGGCGGCCGTGCGCGCCGCGATCGCCTCGGCGCCCTCGCCGCCCGGGAGTTCGTCCGCGAGGCGGCCGTCGGCCAGCAGCACCACGCGGTCCGCGAAGGCCGCGGCGGCCGGGTCGTGCGTCACCATCACGACGGTCTGGCCGCGGCTGTCGACCAGGTCCCGCAGCAGCCGCAGCACGACCCGGGAAGCCGTGCTGTCCAGCGCCCCGGTCGGCTCGTCCGCGAACAGCACGGCGGGCCGGGCGATCATCGCGCGTGCGATCGCGACGCGCTGCTGCTGGCCTCCGGACAGTTCGCCGGGCCGGTGCGCGTGACGGTCCGCGAGTCCGACGGCGGCGAGTGCCTCGTGCACGTCGTCAGCGGCGGGGCGTGTTCCGGCCAGCCTCAGGGGCAGTTCGACGTTCTGTGCGGCGGTCAGGGCCGAGACCAGGTTGAACGCCTGGAAGACGAATCCGACGCGTTCCCGGCGCAGCACGGTCAGCGCGTTCTCGTCCAGGCCGGACAGGTCCGTGCCGTCGATCAGTACCTCGCCGGAGCTGGTCCGGTCGATGCCGGCCGCGCAGTGCAGCAAGGTGGACTTGCCGGATCCGGAGGGGCCCATGACGGCGGTCATCGTGCCGGCCGCGAAGTCCAGGCTCAGCCGGTGGAGGGCGGTGACGGTGCGCTCGCCGGTGCCGTAGTGCTTGGTGACGTCACGGAGCCGGACGGGTGACGCGGTCGAAGTCCCCTGCCGGGGCGAGGTGTTGGTTGCTGTCATACCCACAAGACAACGACGGCGGCACCGTCCGGCGCATTGCCGCCCGGGCTAGGTCCGATACTCCACCTGGCACTACTGTCCTGGCCGCCCGGCGCCGCTACGGTCGGGCGGGTGACCGCTCCCCGAACCGTCCTGGAGGCCGTCGCCCGGGCCCCGTTGGGTTTCCTCGCCACGGCCTGGCCGTGGCGCGCGCTGCTGTACCTGCTGTCGGGCGGGCTGTTCGCGATCGTGGTGTACCTCGCTGTGGGCGGGCTGTTCAGCGCGCCCATCGGCACGTTCACCAAGGTGCTCTGCGCGGCGGCGGTGGTGCTCTTCGCCGCCGCCCTCACCGGTCCCCTGGAACGCCGCCGCCTCGCCCTCGTCGACCGGAGCGGTGCCGGCGACCGGGCCGAGCAGCACAACGGCCCACGGGCCGCCGGCTACGGGGCCGTGTCCGTGCTGGCGGTCGGCTGGATGGACCTCGCCGTGGTCCTCGTCTCGCTCGGCATACCGGGCTTCCTCCTGATCACTCCCCTCCAGCCCACCGCCACCACCTGGCAGTCTGTGGCCGGCCCCGTCGCGGGCGCCCTGCTGCTGCCCGTCGCCGTGTACCCGGTGGCCGCGTGGGCGGGGGTCCGGGGCGCCGTGGCCCGTGCGGTGCTCTTCCCGAAGGACCGCGAGCTGCGCGAGGTCGTACGGTCCCGGGCCCGCCTCGTCGACGCCTTCGAGACGGAGCGTCGCCGCATCGAACGGGACCTGCACGACGGGGCTCAGCAGCGGCTGGTCGCCCTCACGGTGAAACTGGGCCTCGCCGGCCTCGACCTGCCGCCCGGCAGCGCGGCGGCCAAGGAGGTGTGCGAGGCCCACGCCCTCGCCAAGGAGGCGCTCACCGAGCTGCGCGAACTGATCCGCGGCATCCACCCGCAGATCCTGACCGAACGCGGACTGCCCGCCGCCGCCCGGGACATCGCCGGACGCTGCCCCGTCCCCACGGACCTGGACCTCGACCTGCCCGGCCGCCTCCCGGCCGCTGTCGAGCAGACCGCGTACTACGTGACCGCCGAGGCGCTCACCAACATCGCCCGGCACAGCGGGGCGGACCGCTGCCGTGTCACCGCCCGCTGCCGTGACGGAGTGCTCCGCCTCGACATCGAGGACAACGGCTCCGGCGACGCCGACCCCGAGCGTGGGACGGGGCTCACCGGCCTGGCCGACCGGATCGCCGCCGCCGACGGCAGAATGCTGCTGTCCAGCCCGCCCGGCGGACCCACGGTGCTGAGAGCGGAGATCCCGTGCGGAGGTCCGGCCTCGTGAACGGGGAGATCCGGCGCGGCGGGACCACGTGCCCGGGAACGGAGAACCGATGCGGCCATCCCTCCGCACCGTGATCGCGGAGGACGCCGTCCTCCTGCGCGAGGGCCTCGTCCATCTGCTGGAGCGCTTCGGCCACCGGGTCCTCGCCTCCGTCGGCGACGGCCCCGCCCTGCTCGCCGCGGCCCGGGAGCACCGGCCGGACCTGGTGATCACCGACGTCCGCATGCCGCCCGGCCAGACCGACGAAGGCCTGCGGGCGGCCCGGCTGCTGCAGACCGAGCAGCCCGGGCTGGCGGTCCTCGTGCTCAGCCAGTACGTCGAGCAGACCTTCGCCGACGAGCTGATCGACGACCGCCGCGACGGCGTCGGAACGGGTTACCTCCTCAAGGAACGCATCGGCGACGTCGAGGAGTTCGCCGATGCCGTCGACCGCGTCGCCGCCGGGGCGACGGTCGTCGACCCCGAGGTGGTCCGCCAGCTCCTGGCCCGCCGCCGCGACCCCCTGGACCGGCTCACGCCCCGCGAGCGCGAGGTCCTCGCCCTCATGGCCGAGGGCCGCTCCAACGCGGCGATAGCCCGCCGTCTGGTCGTCACGGACGCCGCCGTGGCCAAGCACATCGCGAGCATCCTGCAGAAGCTCGACCTCCCTCCGTCGGCCCCGGACGACCACCGCCGAGTGCTGGCGGTACTGGCGTATCTGCGGGCCTGAGGCCGGACAGCCCTCCCGGTCACGCGTTCCGTACGGCCGCAACCAGGCGGCCTACGACGACAGACACGAACGCAGGCTCCGGCTGATCCGCACCCTGCTCGACGTCGGCGGCATGAAGGTGGCCGCGATCGCGGACGTACTGACCGCGGTCGACGACCTCGCCCGGGTTCTCGCCGCGCTGACCCGGTCGGGCCACGGAGCCTTCGCCGATCTGCTCGACACCTACGCCGATGCGGCCGAGCGGATCGCCCACGCCGACCTCGCCTGTGTGGACCGGCGGGTGGCCGTGGAGGGCGTGGTGATCGGCACGGTCCTCGGCGAGTCCGTGCTCAGCGCACTGCGCCGGATGGCGCACGTCGACGCGTCGGCCGGACGCTACGGCACGGAAGCGGCAGAGGGCCCCGCCTGACGCCCGCCAACGAGTGAATCCGAGCCCCCCGTGCAGGGCGACCGCCGACGCACCGGGAAGGCATGCCGCACCTCCGACAAGCGATGGGCGGGAGACAGCCATGCCGAAGTTCCTCATTCAGGCCGGTTACACCACCGAAGGCACCAAGGGCCTGCTCGGCGAAGGGGGCAGTGGGCGCCGGGCCGCCGTGGAGCAGGTCGTCAGCGGGCTCGGGGGGCGGGTCGAGGCGATGTACTTCGCCTTCGGGGACGACGACGTCGTGATGATCGTCGACTTCCCCGACAGCGTCTCCATGGCCGCCGTCAGCCTCACCGTCAAGGCCAGCGGAACCGTCCGCACCCGGGCGACGCCGCTGCTCACCGTCGAGGAGATCGACGAGGCCGCCCGCCGGGAGGTCACCTTCCGGGCAGCGGGGGCGTGAGGGGGGGGCCATTCGCCGCCGGGCGGGGCCGTCCTCGCCGTGGGTGCAGACCGCCGGCTCCACGCCCGGAGGAGCCCGCCCGCAACGAGGTGGTCGTCGGCACCCGTCACACCGGCTCGGACACCCGGCGGTGACCGGACAGGACGACGAGCCCGCCGACGACGGCGAGGCCCGTCAGGACGGTGCCGAAGAGGGTCGCGCCGGTCGGCAGGCCCACCGCGTCCATGAGGTAGCCCGTGGACACCGGAAGCAGGCCGGCCGGGATGTAGCCGCCCACGTTCAGCGCGGCGTTGGCCTCGGCGAGGCGCTGCGCCGGAACGGTGGAGTTGAGCAGGGACAGACCGCCGAGCTGGCCCATGCCCTGGCCGGCCCCGGCGAGCAGGGCGGAGGCGACGAGCAGCACGACCGACGAGGCCTGCACCGCGGCGATCAGCGCGGCCATGCCGAGGGTGGTGCTGATCGCACCGGCGGTCAGGATGGTGCGGCGGGGCAGCTTCTGCACGGCGAACTGGACGCCGGTGGCGGCGAGGAACATGACGAACGCCATGGCTCCGGCGACGATCCGGCTGGTGGTGCCGAGCAGTTCGGCCAGCAGGGTGGGGCCCAGCGACAGCACGAAGGACGTGGCGGTGATGCCGGGGGCGAACACCGCGATGCCGAGGGTGAGGTGGATGCCGTTGCCGTTCGGGACGCCGGGCACGCGCACCCAGGCGCCCTTGCCGCGGGCGGCGGGACGGCGTACCGGCATGCGCAGCACGGCGAGGACGGCCGTGAACAGCAGGACCGCCTCGACAACGAAGACGGTGACGGTGGGGGCCGGGAGCGTCTCGGACAGCAGGCCGGCCAGCAGCGGGCCGAGGCCGGCGCCGAAGACCATCGCACAGGAGGCCAGCAGCGCGGCCAGCCGCTTGCGCTCGGGGCCCGCCACGTCCGTCACGGCGGCCATGCCGGCGGAGACGACCGCGCCGACGGCGATGCCGGTGAACAGCCGGGCGACGATCAGTGCGGCGACCGTCGTAGCGGTCGCGAAGATCGCGCAGGCGGCCAGGGCGAGCGCGAGGGCGGGCAGCAGCACGGACTTGCGGCCCAGCCGGTCGGAGACGACGCCCGACACGAGCAGCGAGCCGAGCAGTCCGACGATGTAGGACGCGAAGACGACGGTCAGGGTGCCCTTGGAGAACCCGATGTCGTGCTGCCACAGCACGTACAGCGGGGTCGCCGCGTTGGACAGCACGAAGACGGCGGTGACCGGCCAGGCCGCCAGCCACACCCACCGGGTGGGCGTGCGGGCCGCGGGTGGCACCGGCGGTGCGGGCGTGACCGGCTCCGGCGGTGCGGGCGTGACCGGCTCCGGCGGTGCGGGCGTGACCGGCTCCGGCGGTGCGGCCTGCTGTTCGTCCAACGTCCCGGCGGACAGGGTCCGGCTCTGCGACATGGCGTGCTCCCTCCGGCAAACTAAGTACGAGTTGATTCGAACTTAGCATGCAGTACGATTGGACTCGTACATAGGATTTCGGTGACAGGGAGCTGGCCATGTCCGCGACGGTTCGACAGGCGCCGGTCGTCAAGGTGGTGCCGGAGCCGGAGAACCTGCCGGATCCGCTGCCCGAGCCGGCGGTCGGTGATCTGCGGCTGGAGACCGTGCTGGGCGCGCTGAGCGACCCGCTGCGACTGCGGATCGTGCGCAAGCTCCTGCTCGAGTCGGAGGCGTTCGACCACTCCTGCGGCTGGTTCGGCCTCGACCGCCCCAAGTCCTCCCTCACCCACCACTTCAAGGCACTGCGCGAGGCCGGCGTCACCCGCCAGCGCCAGTACGGCCTCGAACGCCGCAGCCACGTCCGGGTGGACGACCTGAACGCCCGTTTCCCGGGGCTGGTGGACCTGGTCGCGGCGTGGACACCACCGGACGCGCCCTGAAACAGGGCTTGACCTTCCGGCGCGTGATGCCATCGCCCCCGTTACGGTTCCGGGAGTCGGGCCGCACGCGAGGGGAGGCGTACGCCGCCATGGGCATACGGGGGCAATGGCGCGGGTGGTGGGAGCGGGGCAGCGCCCTCGCCGAGGCCCACCCGCTTCTGGTCGACATCGGTGTCGCGCTGCTCGTCCAGGGCGCGATGACCATGCCGTTCCTCGTGCCGCGCGCGGCCGGGCTGCCGCCGGCGACCTGGGGCGCCTACGGGCTGAGCACGCTCACCACCGTCCCCCTGGTCTGGCGGCGGCGCGCCCCCGTCGCCACGCTGTTCGCGGTGCTGGCCACGAGTGCCCTGTACCGGTTCACCCTCGACGGGCCCGGGCAGCCGTTGCCGTACAACGGACTCGTCGTCGTCTACACGATCGCCGCGCTGTCCTCGGCACGCAAACGGCTCGTCGCCGGGGCCGTGCTGCTGGTCGCCGTGCCGGTCGGGGTGTGGCTCAACACCCGGTCGGCCCGTGAACTGACCTTCTCGCTCTTCGTGTTCGCCGCCGCCTACGTGTTCGGGCGGCTGACCGATACCCGGCAGCGGGCCCACCGCGTCGAGGCCGAACAGGCCGCCGCACGCGAACGGGCCCGGATCGCACGGGAGATGCACGACATCCTGTCCCACGCCGTGAGCCTGATGATCGTGCAGGCCGAGGCCGGACCGGTGGCGGTGCGTGCCGCGCCCGAGCGGGCCGTGGCCGCCTTCGACGCCATCTCCGCGACCGGGCGGGACGCCATGGCCCAGTTGCGGGACATGCTGGGCGTGCTGCGGGACGGCGCCGACGAACCCGGTTCCGCCGCCCCGCGCGAGCCGCAGCCCGGACTCGCCGCCCTGCCCGGCCTTCTCGACCGGGTGCGCGGGAGCGGGCTCGACGTGACGTACCGGGCCGTCGGGGACGTCCGGCCCGTGCCGCAGGGCGTCGGGGCCACCGTCTTCCGGGTGGTCCAGGAGGCCCTGACCAACACCCTCAAGCATGCGGACGCGCGGATGGTTCGTATTGAATTGTGTTACGAGGAAGGCGAGTTGGGGGTTCTTGTGATCGATGACGGGAAGGGGCCGCGAGGGGTGCCCCGTCGGGGCGGGCACGGGCTCGCCGGGATGCGGGAGCGGGCGGCGGCGCACGGGGGCAGCGCGGTGGCGGGGCCCGGCGCGGACGGACGGGGGTTCGAGGTGCGGGTGCGGATTCCCGTGCCCCGCGCGGCGGAGGCGGGACGATGACGATCCGTGTCGTCGTCGCCGACGACCAGGAACTCGTGCGCAGCGGCTTCGCGATGATCCTGGACGCGCAGCCGGACATCGAGGTCGTCGCCGAGGCGGCTGACGGCGGCGAGGCCGTCGACGCGGTGCGCCGGCACGCCCCCGACGTGGCGCTGCTCGACGTCCGGATGCCCCGCGTGGACGGCATCGAGGCCTGCCGCACGATCAGTACGGGCGGCGACTGCCGGACGGTGATGCTGACCACCTTCGACTCCGACGAGTACGTGTACGACGCGCTGCACGCGGGCGCGAGCGGCTTCCTGCTCAAGGACGTCCGCCGCGACGACCTCGTGCACGCCGTGCGGGTCGTCGCCCGGGGCGACTCGCTGCTCGCCCCCTCCGTCGCCCGGCGCCTGGTGGAGCAGTACACCCGGCCCGCCGCCGCCCGGAACCGCCGGCCCGATCCGCGGCTGGACATCCTGACCGCCCGGGAGCGCGAGACGCTGATGCTGCTCGCGCGGGGCATGTCGAACGCCGAGATCGCAGCCGAACTGGTGGTCAGCGACCACACCGTCAAGACGCATGTCGGCAACGTGCTGTCGAAGCTGGGCCTCAGGGACCGGATCCAGGCCGTGATCTGTGCCTACGAGACCGGCCTCGTCGCGGCCGGGGATCCCCCGCCGGGGGGAGCGGCACGGGCCGGGTCCTCCCCCGCGTCGGCGAGGAAGTGATGCCGCAGGACCACCGGCGGGAGCGATCCGCGGCGCCGCTCCGCTGCGGAGGATGAAGGCGTCGCACAACGTCGGCCCCTCTCACCGGAGTTCGCCATGAAGACCCGTACCAGCCTGCTGACCGCCGCCGTGCTCGTCGCGGGTGTCGCCGCAGGGCCGTCCGTCCTCCCCGCCGCCGCCACCGCCCCGGGCGGGCCGGCCGCCGCGCGGGCGACCGCGGGGCAGTCCCCGGACACCGCCCTCGAAGCCGCCATCGCCGGTCTGCCCTCCGCCGACGCCACCGCCGCCCTCGTGCGGGTCGGGGGCGGGGAAGGCGTCTGGCGCGGCAGTTCGGGCGTGCACGATCTGCGGACCGGACGGCCCGCCGATCCCGCCGCCCGCTTCCGCGCCGGGTCCGTGACCAAGGTCTTCACCGCCGCCGTCGCCCTGCAACTGGCCGAGGAGGGCCGTCTGGACCTGGACCGCGGCGCCCGCTCGTACCTGCCGGACCTGATCCCGGCGTCGTACGCGGGCGTCACCGTGCGGCAGCTCCTCGACCACACCCACGGCATCCCGGCGGCGGACTTCCCCGGCACCACCGTCGAGGAGTGGTACGCGAACCGTTTCCAGGTGCACGACCCGCAGGACATGGTCCGCTCGGCGACGTCGAAGAAGCCCGAGTTCGCGCCGGGCGAGCGGCAGCACTACCTCAACATCGGGTACACCGTCGCCGGTCTGCTCATCGAGCGCGTCACCCACGACTCCTACGAGCGTCAGGTCGCCCGGCGGGTGCTCGGGCCGCTGGGACTGCGGGACACGTACTTCCCGGGGACGAGCCCGCGCATCAACGGGCCGCACAACCACGGCTACCAGACCATGCGGCTCGACGACGGCACGACCGGGCTCCGGGACGTCTCCGTGTGGGGGACGACGGACGGCTGGGCGGCCGGGGACATCGTCTCGACCACCGCCGACCTGGAGCGGTTCACGCGAGCCCTGTTCCGGGGGCGGATCGTGCGCGGGCCGCTGCTGGAGGAGATGTTCACGCTGCCCCGGGTGACCGACTTCCGGACCGGGAAGCCGGCCGCCTACTCCGTCGGTCTGTCCATGAAGGTGCTCGGCGGGCGCGAGGTCTGGGGCAAGACGGGCGGGCGCTGGGGGTACAACGCCGCCATCGCCTCCACCCGCGACGGCTCCCGCACCCTCGTCTACAGCGTCAACTCCACCGACGCCAAGGGCCAGGACATGAACAGGACCGCCGAGAAGATCATGGTCGCGGCCTACGGCAGGCCGTAGGCGCGGCCGGCGACAGGTTCAGGCCGGTGGCGTCGCGCGTACGGGCCCGGTCCGGTACGCGATGCTCACGCCGGTGGCGTCGCCCGTACGAGCCCCGTCTGGTACGCGATGACGACCAGCTGTGCGCGGTCCCGGGCGTGCAGCTTGGTCATGGCCCGGTGGATGTGGGTGCGGACGGTCAGCGGGCTGAGGGTGAGGTCCTCGGCGATCTCCGTGTTGGACCTGCCCTCCGCGGCCAGCGCCATCACCTCGCGTTCGCGGACCGTGAGGTCGGCCAGGCGCTCCGGTGCCGCCAGATGGGTGCCGGGGGCGGGGGCCATGAGGAAGCGGGTGATGAGGGTGCGGGTGGCCACGGGCGACAGGAGGGCCTCGCCGGAGGCCACCGTGCGCAGGCCGTCCAGCAGGGTGTCGGCGGTGACGTCCTTGCCGAGGAAACCACTGGCTCCGGCGCGCAGGGCCTGGGCGACGTAGTCCTCGGTCTCGAACGTGGTGAGGATCAGGACACGGGTGCCGGACAGCTCCGGGTCGGCGCACAGCTCGGACGTGGCGGTGAGGCCGTCGGTGCCGGGCATGCGGATGTCCATCAGGACGATGTCCGGGCGCAGCTTCCGGGTCAGGTCGACCGCCTCGGCACCGTCGGAGGCCTCGGCGACCACCTCCATGTCCGCGCAGGAGTCGATGAGGATGCGGAAGGTGGCCCGCAGCAGTGCCTGGTCGTCGGCGAGCAGCACCCTGATGCTCATGCGGTGGTTCCTTCGGCAAGGTGGAGGGAGGGTTGCAGGGGCAGCGCGGTGGTGACCTCGAAGCCACCCTGGGGGCGGGGGCCCGCGCACAGCTCGCCGCCGATGGAGAGGGCGCGCTCGCGCATGCCCATGACGCCGAAGCCACGGCCCCGGGGGACCGCCGGCTCGCTGGGGCCGTCGTTGGTGACCGTGATCAGCAGCCGGGAGCCGGTGTAGGCGAGGAGCACGTGGGCGGCCTCGGCCGCGGCGTGCTTGGTGACGTTGGTGAGGGCTTCCTGCACGATGCGGTACGCGGTCAGGTCGACGCCGGGCGACAGCGGCTGCGGTTCCCCTTCCGTGGTGACGGTGACCTCCAGGCCCGCCGACTCGCACGCCGCGACCAGCTCGGGCAGGCGGGACAGACCCGGGGACGGGTCCAGCGACCCGGAGCCGGGGCTCTCGCCGTCCTGGCGGAGCAGGCCCAGTGCGGCCTTCAGCTCCCGCAGCGCGGAGGACGTCGTGCCGGTCAGATCGTCGAGGATCTTCCGGGACTCCTCGGGGCGGGTCAGGGCGAGGTGCGCGGCGGTGCCGGCCTGGGCGTTGGCCAGGGCCATGTGGTGGGCCACGACGTCGTGCAGCTCCCGGGCGATGCGCATCCGTTCCTCGGTGACCCGCAGCCGGGCCTCCTCCTCCCGGGTGCGCTCGGCGTGCTCCGCCCGGGCCTGAACGGCCTGGAGGTAGGCGCGCCGCAGCCGCGTCATGTTGCCGGCGGCCAGGGGCAGCATCAGCCAGAAGAACGGGCCGATCGTCCTCAGCAGCAGCGAGAGGTGGTCCATGGACTCGGTGAGCACGGCCGCGACGATCACCGCCACCATGGTGCCGATGCCGTAGACACGGGTGGTCCTGCGGTCGGTGAGGGTGGCGAGCCAGTACAGCGCCGCCATGATCGGTGCCAGCAGCAGGGGCGTGAGCAGATAGCCCATCACGACCGCCGTCACGGTGCAGCCCATCGTGATCATGACGGCGGTGCGCGGGTAGGCCCGGTGCTTGAGCAGGACGAGACAGGCCACGCCCATGAGGACGACGCCCGCCTCGTCCTGGGCGGGCGGGTCGGCGCCGGGCAGGGAGAGGGACGTGCCGAAGGTCGCGCAGCCCATCAGCCCCAGGACCATCGCCAGGTCGACGAGGAAGGGGTGCTGTTCGGCGAATTCCTCCAGGCGGTCCGCGTAGCGGCGCTCCGAGGGGATGCTCATCGGGCTCTCCGGTGGGTGGGGCTGGGACCATCGTGGTCGACGTCGGGCGGGAACGCGCGAGGGGCCGCCCGTGTCCTTCGCCACGGGCGGCCCGGGGTGCGGCTGCCTCAGGTGCGGGCCGGCTCCAGGTCGCGTGCGGGGTCCGCGGCCGGTTCCGGCTCCGGCCGGCTGAGGGCCTCGCCCTCCACGTCGACCCGGGGCAGCGCCCGGTCCAGCCACTTCGGCAGCCACCAGGCCTTGTCGCCGAGCAGGGCGAGGACGGCCGGCACGATCGCCATCCGTACGACGAAGGCGTCGAAGAGGACGGCGGAGGCCAGTCCGAAACCGATCATCTTGATCATGGAGTCGCTCTCGCCGATGAACCCGGCGAACACCGCGATCATGATCAGGGCGGCGGCCACGACCACCCGGGCGCTGTGCCGGAAGCCGGACGTGACCGCCTGCGCCGGCGACTCGCCGTGGACGTACGCCTCCCGCATCCGTGAGACGAGGAACACCTCGTAGTCCATGGCGAGGCCGAAGACGATGCCCACCAGGAAGATCGGCATCAGGCTCATGATCGGGCCGGTCTGTTCCACGCCGAGGAGTTCCGCGCCGTGGCCCTGCTGGAAGACCACGACGACCGCGCCGAGGGAGGCCAGGACGGAGAGCAGGAAGCCGAGGGCCGCCTTGAGCGGGACGAGCAGGGACCGGAAGACCACCAGCAGCAGCACGATCGCCAGGCCGACCACCACGACCAGGTACGGGATCAGCGCGGCCTGGACCTTGTCGGCGATGTCGATGTTCATCGCGGTGGTGCCGGTGACCTCGTAGGTCGCGCCGGTGCCGGACTCGATGCCGGGGCGCTCGTCCCGGATGGTGGTGACCAGGTCCTTGGTCTTCTCGTCGGTCGGCGCGGTGGCGGGCACGGCCGAGAAGACCGCGGTGTCGCCGGCGTCGTTGAAGCGGGCCGGGGAGACGGACACGACGCCCTTCGTGCCGCCGATCTCCTCGGCGATCGTGCCGGCGGCACCCTTCGGGTCGGCGGCGCCCTTGGCGTCCACGACGATGGTCAGCGGACCGTTGAAGCCCGGCCCGAAGCCTTCCGCGAGCGCGTCGTAGGCCCGGCGCTCGGTGGTGGAGACCGGCTTGGCCTCGTCGCCCGGCATGCCCAGCTGCAGGTCGGCGGCGGGCAGGGCGAGGGCGCCGAGGCCGACGACGCCGAGGAGCAGGACGGGTATGGGGCGGCGCAGCACGAACCGCGCCCAGCGGGTGCCGGCGTTGCCCTCGGTGCTCTCCTCGATCCGGCCGCTCTTGCGGACGCGCCGGGACAGCACGGCGTTCGGCCAGAAGCCGAGGAGCGCCGGGACGAGGGTGAGGGCGATCAGGACGGCGACGACGACCGCGCCCGCGGCGGCCAGCCCCATCTTGGTGAGCATCGGGATGCCGACCACGGCGAGTCCGGCCAGCGCGATCACGACGGTGAGCCCGGCGAACACGACCGCGGAGCCGGCCGTGCCGACGGCCAGCGCCGTCGCCTCCTGCGGCGTGCGGCCCTTGGCGCGCTCCTCCCGGTAGCGGGAGACGACGAACAGGGCGTAGTCGATGCCGACGGCCAGGCCCAGCATCATCGCCAGGGTGCCGGTGGTCGTGGACAGGCCGAGGGCGCTGGACAGGGCGAGGATCGTGGCCATGCTGACGCCGACACCGATCACGGCCGTCAGCAGGGGCAGCCCGGCCGCGGCCAGCGAGCCGAAGGTGATCAGGAGGACGACGGCGGCGATCGCGACGCCGATCACCTCGGCCGCACCGCCCGGCCCGCCCTCGGCGGCCAGCGCGGTGCCGCCCGCCTCGACGGTGAGTCCGGAGTCCCGGGCCTGGTCGAGGGTCCGCTCCAGGTGGTCGCGGCCGGCGTCGGTGAGGTCGGTGGCCCCGACCTTGTAGGTGACCGTGGCGAAGGCCGTCCTGCCGTCCTTGCTGACCGTCTTCGCCCGGAACGGGTCGACGGCGCTCGCGACCTGCGGGCCGTCGCCGAGCTCGGCCACGGTCTTCTCGACGGCCTTCTTGTTCCCGGCGGCCGTGACCTTCTGGCCGCTCGGCGCGATGAAGACGACCCTGGCCGTCGCGCTGTCGGCCGTGGCTCCGGGGAAGCGCTGCTCCATCAGGTCGAACGCCTTCTGGGACTCGATGCCGGGCATCGAGAACTCCTCGTCGACGGCCCCCGGCGCCTTGAGGGCGCCCAGCCCCACGGCGGCCAGGACGGCCGCCCAGACCAGGGCGACGTACCAGCGCCGCCGGAAGGCCAGACGGCCCAGTCGATACAGGAAAGTAGCCACGGCAGGAGGTCTCCACATCTGGTTTCGGACGTCTGCCAAGCCTGTCCGTGAGCGGGTCGTCCCGTCGTCGTGCGCCTGCCGACAATTACCGGTACTCGAAACGCAGTACGAACGGGCGGGTCACTCCACCCCGGGTACGAGATTCCCGAGCCATCCGGCCCGGCCTGTGCTACGTTGGTTCGCGTTGCAGTTTTGGTTCCCAGAGACTTCGAGTGCTCTTTCGACCTTTTGTCGACGAGCACTCTTTTTTGTGTCCGAGGATTCTCGGATCTCCTTAGGGTGATCATTTCGGCGACTACGGGTCCGCAAGGTGCGGGCCCTGAGTACTGCCCTCAAGGGAGATTCATATGGCTACCGGCACCGTGAAGTGGTTCAACTCGGAAAAGGGCTTCGGCTTCATCGAGCAGGAGGGTGGCGGCCCGGACGTCTTCGCCCACTACTCGAACATCGCCACCTCTGGCTTCCGTGAGCTCCAGGAAGGCCAGAAGGTCACCTTCGACGTCACGCAGGGCCAGAAGGGCCCGCAGGCCGAGAACATCGTTCCCGCCTGACGCGTACGCGCATGCCCTGACCGGGGCCCGCACCCTCGCGGTGCGGGCCTCGGCTCGTTTTGGTCTAATCCGGCTCAACTCTTGCGAATCCTGCGGCGCTTCGGTGCCGCCGCGCATTCCTCGACGCGTGCCGCATCGAGGAAGGTTCCCCATGGACCGTACGGCTCGCAGGAACAACGGCTCTCCCCACTCCCGCGGCAACGGGTCCCGGTCCCGGAAGGCGGGCGGCCAAGGCGCCGCCTCCCGTCCGTCCGGGGGCGGCCGCGGCGGGCGCCGCCCCGCCCCCAGCCAGGAGTTCGCACCGCCCGCCACCATCACCCCGGCGCTGCCCGCCGTCGAGGCGTTCGAGGACCTCGATCTGCCCGAGCGGCTGCTCGCCGCGCTGCGCGCCGAGGGGCTGACCGCGCCGTTCCCGATCCAGGCGGCGACCCTGCCGAACTCCGTGGCCGGCCGGGACGTCCTGGGCCGCGGCCGCACCGGCTCCGGCAAGACGCTCGCCTTCGGGCTCGCCCTGCTGGCCCGCGTCGACGGGCGGCGGGCCGAGGCCCGGCAGCCGCTCGCCCTGGTCCTCGTGCCCACCCGCGAGCTGGCCCAGCAGGTCACCGACGCCCTCACCCCGTACGCCCGCGCGCTGCGGCTGCGGCTCGCCACGGTGGTCGGCGGCATGCCGATCGGCAGGCAGGCGAACGCGCTGCGCAGCGGCGCCGAGGTCGTCGTCGCCACGCCCGGACGCCTCAAGGACCTCATAGACCGAGGGGACTGCCGGCTGGACCACGTGGACATCACCGTCCTCGACGAGGCCGACCAGATGACCGACATGGGCTTCATGCCGCAGGTCACCGCCCTGCTCGACCAGGTGCGCCCCGGCGGGCAGCGGATGCTCTTCTCGGCCACCCTGGACCGCAACGTCGACCGGCTGGTCCGCACCTACCTGCACGACCCGGTGGTGCACTCCGTCGACCCCTCCGCGGGCGCCGTCACCACCATGGAGCACCACCTGCTCCACGTGGAGGACGACGACAAGCACGCCACCACGACGCGGATCGCCGCCCGCGACGGGCGCGTGATCATGTTCCTGGACACCAAGCACGCCGCCGACCGGCTGGCCAAGAAGCTGCTGGCCGTGGGCGTGCGCGCGATGGCGCTGCACGGCGGGAAGTCCCAGTCCCAGCGGACCCGGACCCTGGCCCGTTTCAAGGACGGCCAGGTCTCGGTCCTGGTGGCGACCAACGTCGCCGCCCGCGGTATCCACGTCGACAACCTGGACCTCGTCGTCAACGTGGACCCGCCCGGCGACCACAAGGACTACCTGCACCGCGGCGGGCGCACCGCCCGGGCCGGGGAGTCCGGCACCGTCGTCACGCTGGTCCTGCCGCACCAGCGGCGCGAGATGACCCGGCTGATGGCCGACGCCGGGATCACCCCGCAGATCACCCGGGTCCGCTCGGACGAGGCCGAACTGGGCCGTATCACCGGGGCGCAGGAGCCCTCGGGCGTGCCCGTGGTCCTCGCCCCGCCGGCCACCGAGAAGCCCCCCGCGCGCACGGGTTCCGCGCCGAACGGACGGCGGAGCAGGCCGTCCCGGGGCCGCCGCCGCTGAACCGGCCGCCGGGCCCTACGGGCTCGGCACCGGCCGCGGCACCGTGCCCTCCCCCTTCGACGACAGGAGCAGGGAGCCGTCCGGGGCCGCGACGAGGCCGGCGAAGCGCGGGACCAGGCCGCCGGGGACGCCGTGGGCGAAGAGGGCCGGGTCGGGGCGGCGTTCGACGCCCGGGGGAGCCCGACCGCAGGTCCTCGGCCTCGACGCGGCGCTCGCCCGTGGTCAGGGACACCGACCACAGCCTGCGGTGCTCGACGTCCACGGTGAACAGGGCCTCGCCGCGCACGGCGGAGCCGGACCCTGCTTCGCTTGGAGACCGTGCACGCCGCTGCCCGCGGCGCTGCCGCGCAGCGACGCCTCGGAGGCGGTGGCGACGATGGCGCCGCCGCCCGCCGCGATCACCCGCCCCGGTGCCGCCGTCCGCCGACGGGGCGGGACACGGGGAGTGACCGACCGGCCCCCCTGCCTCCCTCGGCCACACGAGGCCATACCCGCGGTCATCAGACCCCGCCCCGGATGCCACGCCTTCTGAGTGGGGACGCGCCGCGGCGCCTGGTCTGCCGAGGGCGTGTCGCCGCCTCACCGCCCGGGCCGCGGCGCCGCCGTACTCGCCCGTCGCACCAGCCGCGTCGGCACCAGCGTCGTCGTCCCGTGCTCCACCCCGTCCTGCCGCATCTTGCTGAGCACCCCCTCCACGCACAGCCGCCCCACCTCGGCGAAGTCCTGGTGGATCGTGGTGAGCGGCGGGAGGAAGTCCGCGGACTCGGGGATGTCGTCGAACCCGACGACGCTGATGTCGTCGGGGACGCGGCGGCCGCGTTCGTGCAGGGCGCGGAGCAGGCCCAGGGCCATCTGGTCGTTGGCGGCGAAGACCGCCGTGCACTCCGGCTCGTCGGCGAGGAGCAGGCCCGCCCGGAAGCCGGAGGCGGCCGACCAGTCGCCGCGGACCAGGGGCGGCGGGGTGCGGCCCGCCCCGGTGAGGGTGGTGCGCCAGGCGTTGGCGCGGCGCTGGGCGGCGAAGGAGCCCTCGGGACCGGCCAGATGCCACACCGTGTCGTGACCGAGGTCCAGCAGGTGCCGTACGGCGTCCCGGGCACCGCCCGCCTGGTCGGTGTCGACGACGGTGTAGCGGTCGCCGGCGTCGGAATCGGCCACCACGACCTGCACACCGGGCGGCAGGGACACCGTTGCCGCGTCGAGCAGATGGATCTCCATGATGACGATGACGGCGTCCACGGCGAGCTCGCCCAGCCGGGAGAAGGCGCCGTTCACCTCGTCCTGGGTCGGGACGGCCACCGGCAGCAGGGTGACGGCGTACCCGTGCTCGGCGGCGGAGGTGGCGATGGCCTCCAGGGTGCGGATGTTGCCCATCGTGGACAGGGAGAAGGTGATCACGCCGAGGGTGCGGAACTCGCCCCGGCGCAGCGCCCGGGCCGCGCTGTTGGGGCGGTAGCCCAGCTCCCGCATGGCGGCCAGGACCTGCGCGCGAGTGTCCTCGGTGACGCCCGGGAAGCCGTTCGAGACGCGGGAGACGGTCTGGGAGGAGACCCCGGCGAGCTGGGCGACGTCCGCCATGGACGCGCCCTGGCGGGGCCGGGCCGCACGTCTTCTCGTACGGCTCGCGCCCCCTGGTTCGCTCTCCCCGCCCACGGTGCCCACCTGCCCCTCGTTCCCCTCGCCGCGCACCTGGCGCAATTTTCGGTCCGGAACGAGTCCTTGACCCCTGAGATTCGGACAGTGTAGACATCCCGCCAGTGGATGTTTACGTAAACATTGCCTAGTCGAAACCGTACGAGAAAGCGCCGAACCGCACCAGAAGCCCGCACCGGTCGCATGAGCTGGAGTACTCGAGATGGCACACCGCACCCGTAAGAGAAGGCTCCTAGGGGCCATCGGCGTCACCGCCGTGGCGACCGGAACCCTCCTGGCCACGACGACCCTGCCCGCCGCGCACGCCGAGCCGGCTCAGGCCGCCGCTGCCGGCGTCACCGTCCGGCCCGACCCCTCCTACGCGGGGGACGAGTTCGAGGGCTGGGGCACGAGCCTGGTCTGGTTCGCGAACGCCACCGGCGACTACCCGCCCGCCGTCCGCGAGAAGCTCTACAAGCTCCTCTTCGGCGACGACGGTCTCAACCTGAACATCGCCCGCTACAACATCGGCGGCGGCAACGCCCCCGACGTCAAGGACTACCTGCGGGCCGGCGGCGCCGTCGAGGGCTGGTGGAAGGCCCCGGCGGGCACCACCCGCGAGGACGTCGACTGGTGGGACGCGGACGACCCCGCGGACTGGAACAAGAACGCCGACAAGACGCAGCGCTGGTGGGTCGACCGCATCAAGAAGGACATCACCCACTGGGAGACCTTCAGCAACTCCCCGCCCTGGTTCATGACCGAGAGCGGCTACGTCTCCGGGAACTTCGACGCGGGCAAGGACCAGCTGAAGCCGGGGTCGGTCGACGACTTCGCCAAGTACCTGGTCGGCGCGACCGAGCGTCTCGAGAAGGCGCACGGCATCAAGGTCGACACGCTCGACCCGTTCAACGAGCCGAACACCAACTACTGGGGCACCAAGCTCGGCCCGGACGGCGAACCGACCGGCGGACGCCAGGAGGGCGCCCACATCGGCCCCGAGCTCCAGCAGAAGGTGCTCCGCGCGCTGGCCCCGGTCCTGGAGAAGTCCCGTTCGCACGCGGAGATATCCGCGATGGACGAGACCAACCCCGGCACCTTCGCGACGAACTGGAACTCCTACCCCCAGGAGGTCCGCGACCTCGTCGCCCAGATGAACGTCCACACCTACGGCACCGGCCAGCGCACCACCGTCCGCGACCTGGCCAAGGCCGCCGACAAGCCGCTGTGGATGAGCGAGGTCGAGGGCGACTGGGGCGACGGCCAGAGCTTCACCGACATGCGGCCCGGCCTGGGCCTCGCCCAGCGCATGGTGGACGACCTGCGGGAACTGGAGCCCAAGGCCTGGGTGTTCTGGCAGCCCGTCGAGGACTACGACAACATGAAGCCGGGCGGCGAGTCCGCCAAGGGCGGCAACTGGGGCGAGATCCAGCTCCCGTTCAGCTGCACCTCGAAGGACACCCTGAAGTCCTGCCCGATCTACACCAACACCAAGTTCGACACGGCCCGCAACTTCACGCACTTCATCAAGCCCGGCGACCGGCTGATCAAGACGAACGACACGTCCAGCACCGCGGCGGTCTCCCGCAAGGGCGACGCGGCGACAGTCGTCCACGTCAACAGCGCCACCGAGGCTCACGACGTCACGCTCGACCTGTCGAAGTTCGGCCGGGTCTCCTCCCGCGCCACGGTCACCCCGGTGGTGACCAGCGCCGACGGCAAGCTGGAGAAGCAGAAGCCCGTCCGCGTGACCGGCAAGCAGGCCACCCTCACGGTGCCCGCGCAGTCGGTGACGTCCTTCCTCGTCAAGGGCGTCTCGGGCATCGCGAAGGACGCGGCCGAGCTGCGCAAGGGCCACACCTACCGCCTGACCGGCGTCCAGAGCGGCAAGGACCTGACCATCGCCGGCAACGGCACGGGCCTGGTCATCAAGACCCCGAACACGACCGACCCCAGCGGTCAGCAGTGGCGGGTGGAGCAGATCCGCGGCAAGGACAACCGCAAGCGCTACGTCCTCACCGAGACCGGCGCGGACAAGCGCCTGGCCGTCCGTGACGGCGCCCTGGTCGCCGAACCCGACGCGGGCCGGCGCGACGCCGCCGCGCAATGGATCGCGTCCACGACCGGCGACGGCACCTGGACGCTGGTGAACGCGGCGACGGGCCAGCTCCCGGACGTCGGGGGCCAGTCCACGAACGACGGCGCCTCCGTGGGCGTCTGGCAGCCGAACTCCGGCTCCAACCAGCGCTGGAGGGTCACCGAGGTGACCGGCGGCTAGCGCTTCGCGTCCCGCCCGGCCTTCTGTCCGCGCCCCCGCCCGTCATCGGATGCCGATGGCGGGCGGGGGCGCCGTCGTTCCTGCCTCCGCGGTCTCGGGTCAGCGGGCCGGCGGGGCGAACTCCGGCCGGTCCAGCACCCGCAGCCAGCTTCCGTCCGCCTGCATGCGTACCACCTGCGCCCGGGCCCCCGCCCCGTCCTTCGGCGGGGTGGAGGTGAGGGCGATGTCGCCGTGGACCAGGGTCGGCAGGGGCTCTTCGGGTTCGAAGTGCGGGCGGTCGGCCAGGACCTTCTCCCAGAGGGTGCGGATCGCTTCGCGGCCCACCGTGCGCCGGCCGGGCGGGTAGGCGAGGACCGCGTCCTCGGCGTACAGCGCGGCGACTCCGGCCGCGTCGCCGGCGTTGGAGCGCTCGACGAACAGACGGGTGATGTCCTCGGGGCGCATGGCCTTCGCGTACTCCGGCACGGGGTCCTCCTGAGCTCGGGCTTCCTCGGTGCCTCCAGCCTCACTCCCGGGTGATCAGAAGTCCAACAGATGGATCTGATCGGAACTAGAATCAGCAGTCATGGAACTGAGGCAGCTGGAGTACTTCGTCGCGGTCGCCGAGGAGCGGAATTTCACCCGGGCCGCCGAGCGGGTGCACATCAGCCAGTCCGGAGTCAGCGCCCAAATCCGCCAGTTGGAGCGGGAGCTCGGCGCCGAGCTCTTCGACCGGACCGCGCGCACCGTGACGCTCACCGACGCGGGCAGGGCGGCGCTCGACCACGCACGCGCGACGCTCGCCGCGGCCGCGGCCGTCGGCCAGGCGGTGGGGGAGGTGACCGGCCTGATCCGGGGGACGCTCGTGGTCGGGATGGTCATCGGCTGCACCGTCACGCCCCTGTTCGACGCCCTCGCCGCGTTCCACCGGGCCCATCCGGGAGTGGAGATCTCCCTGCTGGAGGACAACTCGGACCGGCTCGTCGAGGCGGTCCGCCTCGGCACGGTCGACGTGGCCCTCGTCGGGACGGCCGCGGCCCCCGAAGGGCTGGAGGCCCTGACGATCATCAGCGAGCGGCTCGTCGTGGTGGTTGCGGACGGTCACCCCCTGGCGTCGCGGCGGCGGGTCGTGCTGCGGGACGTCGCCGCCCATCCGATCGTGTGCATGCCGCCGGGCACCGGCCTGCGGACCGTCTTCGACGGGGCCTGCGCCGCGCGGGACCTGCGGCCCCGGATCGCGGTGCAGGCCGGCGCCGCGGACGCCGTCGTGGACCTCGCGGCCCGCGGACTCGGCGTCGCCGTCCTCAGCGAGTCGATGGCCGCGGGCCGGGGCGACCGGGTCGTCGTCCGCACCATCGACGACGTCCGGACACCGGCGCTGCTCGCCCTGGTCTGGCGCGGCGGGCGGAGCCCCGCGGTGCGGGAGCTCCTCGCGCAGTGCCGGCGGGCGTTCGGCGTGCCCGGCGGCCCGGCGTAGGCGCCGTTCGGCGGCCGCACGGTGCTCGCCGAGCTACGGTCAGCGTCGTCCGATGACCTCCGCGATGCGGAGGAAGCCGTCCTGCCCGTGGCCCAGCCCGATGGTGCGGCGGGCCATGCCCTCGGCCGCGCGCATGACGCCGGCGTCGATGCCGTGCGATTCGGAGACGTGGACGATGTGGGACATGGACGACGCGGCCGAGGTGAGCGGGTTGCCGTCGCCGGAGTAGGTCCCGGCGTCGGCGTCCGCGGCGGTCTCCCCGAACAACGGCGGGAGGATGGCGCCGATGCCCTGGGCGAAGGGGGCCAGTTCGGTAGCGGTGACGCCCTCGGCCCGGGCCACCGCCAGAGCGTGCGCGTAGCCCGACATCGCCGTCCAGAAGATGTCGAGCAGGGCGATGTCGTAGGCGGCGGCCCGGCCGGGATCCGCGCCGAGGTGGGTGTGGGAACCGCCCAACGCCTGCCGTACGGAGGCGACTTCCTCGTAGAGGTCCTCCGGACCGCTGTACAGGAACACCGCGTCGGGCGTGCCGATGGTGGTCGTCGGGGTCATGATCGCGCCGTCGATGTAGCGGACGCCGTGCTCCGCGGCCCAGTCGGCGGTGCTGCGGGCCCGGGCCGGGGTGTCGGCGGTCAGGTTCACGACCGTACGGCCCTTGAGGGCCGCCGCGACCCCGTCCCGGCGCAGCACGGCGTCGGCGGCGTCGTAGTTCACCACACAGACGACGGTCACCTCGCTCGCCGCCACCGCTTCCGCCGCGGAGGCCGCGCCCGCCGCACCGCGGTCGAGCAGCTCCCGGTCCCGGCCCGGGGTGCGGTTCCAGACGGTGGTGCGCAGGCCCGCGTCGACGAGCGCGCCGGCCAGGGCACGGCCCATCGGGCCGAGACCGAGGACGGTGACCGTGGTGACCCGGTCGCCGGCGGGCCGCCGGGCGGAATGCGCCGGGGCGGTGGAAGCGCTGTACGAAGTCATCGTGAACTCCTCCGTTGGGCAGGAAAGTTGCCCTGCATGCCAATGACAATGCAGAAGAAAAGGGGCGGACATGACGCGTCGGCGGCAGGATCCGGACGTGTGCGGGGTGACCGCCGCGATCGCGGTGGTCGACGGCAAGTGGAAGACGGCCCTGCTCTGGCTGCTGGAATCGGGCCCGCACCGCCCGGCGGAGCTGCGCCGGAAGCTGCCGGGCCTGTCCGAGAAGGTGCTGACCGAGGCCTTGCGCGAGATGGCCGCGGACGGGCTGGTGCACCGGGAGGTGTACGACGTGCTGCCGCCGAAGACGGTCTACTCCCTGACCGCGTTCGGCCGTGAACTCTCCGAGGCGCTGGCGCCGTTGTCCGACTGGGGCCACCGGCACCTGGAGAATCTGGCCGAGGCCGCCCGGCCGGCCTCCTGAGGCGGGTGCCACCTCCGTCCCTTCCGGATCCTGTGCTTCACCGGCCGCCCACCACCAGGTTCGCGCAACGCCGGCGCACTGCCAAGTCCCCACAAAAAGGTGGGTACTCGCGCAGAACGATCACGTCTGGCCCCTGCCGGCCTCTCCCGGCCGCAGCAGGCGGTCCGTTCCTGCCCCGGTCACCCGGTCAGGCGAGCCGCCGCCACCCGTTCCCGGAACGGCCGCCGCTCCACCGCCTGCGCGACCTCTGCCAGCAACTCCCCCAGCGGCATGGACAGTTCCGCGTCCAGCTCCGCCATCGCCGCGGCCGTCGCCTCCCACTCCGCCTCGATCCGCGGCAACAGCGACCGGGCCTCGGCCGTGAGGCCGACCAGTCGGCGGCGGGCGTCCAGCGGATCGGGGGTGTGGGTGACCAGGCCCGCACGGGCCATCTGGGCCGCGGTCTGGCTCGCCGCCGAGTGCGTGACGCCGATGGCCTCGGCAAGGTCGCGCACGGAGAGCGATCCTTGCGCCACGAGCGCTCGGACGACCGGGGAGAAGCGGGGCCGGTACTCGGCCATGCCCTGCTCCTCGTAGACCGCGGCCACATCGCCGTCGAGCAGCTCCAGGACGTGGCGGAGCAGCGTCCCCACGGCGGCCGGATCCGGTTGATTCCTCACGCTGATAATCTAACAGCCCTGTCATATCTGGGTACGTCCGAGGCACGTCATCTGAACCACGTCATCTGAACCACGTCATCCGCGGCAGGTCAGGAGAGGACGTCACGCATGCCCATGCCCGAGCCCTGTCCGCCCGCCATCGAGCCGTACGCGCACGGCATGCTCGACGTCGGTGACGGGGACCGCGTGTACTGGGAGGTCTGCGGGAACCCCGCGGGCAAGCCCGCTGTCGTGCTGCACGGCGGGCCGGGCTCCGGGGCGGGGCCGTTCTGGCGTCGGCTGTTCGACCCGGCGGCGTACCGCATCGTGCTCCTCGACCAGCGCGGGTGCGGGCGCAGTACGCCCGACGCCGCCGATCCGCGGACCTCGCTCGCCGCCAACACCACGCACCATCTGATCGCCGACATCGAGCACTTGCGACAGCACCTCGGCATCGAGGAGTGGCTCGTCCTCGGCGGCTCGTGGGGCGTGACCCTCGCGCTGGCCTACGCCGAGCGGCACCCGGGGTCCGTGTCCGAGCTGGTCCTCTTCAGCGTCACCAGCACCACGCGCCGCGAGGTGGAGTGGGTCACCCGGGACATGGGGCGGATCTTCCCCGAGGAGTGGGCCCGCTTCCGGGACGCCGTACCGGAGGCGGAGCGGGAGGGGAATCTGGCCGATGCCTACGCCCGGATGCTCGCCGACCCCGATCCGGCCGTGCGGGAGCGGGCCGCGCGGGAGTGGTGCCGGTGGGAGGACGTGCACGTCTCCACCGTGCCCGGGCACCGGCCCGACCCCCGCTACGACGATCCGCGCTTCCGCATGCGCTTCGCCCGCCTCGTCACGCACTACTGGCGGCACGCCGCGTTCCTGGAGGACGGGGCGCTGCTGCGCGACGCCGGGAAACTGGCCGGCATCCCGGGCGTGATGATCCACGGCCGGATGGACATCAGCGGTCCCGTGGACGTCGCGTGGCGGCTGGCCCAGGTGTGGCCGGACGCCGAGCTCGTCCTGATCGGCGACGAGGGACACGGCCTGTCGGGGACCTCCTCCACGGCGGCCGTCGTGGCGGCCACGAACCGGTTCCGGACTGCCTGAGGAGACCGCAGCTTCCAGGGCTTCCCGGGCGGCTGCCGTAGGTCCCCGTGGGCGGCCGGGTGACCGCCCTCAGCGGCGGCCCGGCTCTCCC
>NZ_JBIBAF010000001.1:267113-293395 GCF_042899705.1 Streptomyces sp. NPDC013187
CCGAGGGCAGCCGGGTGACCGCCCTCAGCGGCGGCCCGGCTCTCCCGAGGGCAGCCGGGTGACCGCCCTCAGCGGCGGCCCGGCTCTCCCGAGGGCAGCCGGGTGACCGCCCTCAGCGGCGGCCCGGCTCTCCCGAGGGCGGCCGGGTGACCGCCCTCAGCCACCGCCCCGTTCCCCCTTCCCCCCGCACGTCCCCAGGCTGCACCACCTTCGGCGGCCGCTCTCGTCGAGGAACAGCCAGCCGCAGGTCCGGCTGGGGCAGCTGCGGACGGTGAAGCGGCGGGGGTCGGCGAGCAGTTCGGCCGCCGTGCGGGCCACCGCGTACAGGGGCTGGCGCAGACCGGCGGAGGGGGCCGGCCGCCAGCGTCCCAGGCCGTCCTCGCCCCGGGTGAAGACCGAGAGCCTCGCGGCGTCCTCCACCACCCCGGCGACCGCCCTGAAGGCCCGGCCGTCCTGCGGGTCGGTCAGGCAGGCGTACAGGTCCGTACGGAACCGCCGGGCCTCGTCGAGCGCGGCGGTGGCCTCGGCCGGCTCCCGCAGCCGGGTGACCAGCCGCTCTTCGACGAGGTCCAGATGCCCGGCCCACACGGCGAGCGTGGCGTAGCCGGGCAGCCACTCCGCCCCGGGCAGCCGGTCCCCGCCCCACCCGGCGTAGGTGTTGCAGAACTCCAGGGCCGGGTGGCCGCTCGTGCTCCACGGCAGCCACTGGTCGTCGACCCGTACCGCGTAGACGGGCCCGGGGGGCCGGTCGAGACGGGGGTCGCCGCGCAGCATGCGCTCGTGCAGGGTGCGCAGTTCGCGGTTGGGCGGGATGCCGAGGTCGGCCGCGAGGAGTGCGCGGGTCCGGCCGAACAAGCGGAGCGCTTCGGCCTGGCGGCCCGTGCGGTGCAGGGCGGTCATCTGCGCGGCGACCAGGCGTTCGCGGGTCGGGTGTTCCTGGAGCAGCGGTGTCAGGTCCGCGATGACCTGGTCGTGCAGCCCCATGCCGAGCCGGTCCTGTGCCCGTTGTTCGACCGCCGCGAGCCGCATCTCGCCGAGCCGGGCGCCGAGCCGGGCACGCAGCCGGTCGTCGGCGACGTCCGCGAGCAGCGGGCCGCGCCAGAGGGCGAGGGCACGGTCGTAGTGGCCGATCCGCTCCACCGGATCCCGGGCGTCGGCCGCCTGCCCGACGAGCCCGGTGAACTCCTGCGCGTCGATCCGGTGCCGGCCCTGCTCCACGGCGTAGCCGTCGTTCCGGGTCTCGACGCGCACCTCGTAGGGCCTGAGCGCGGCGCGCAACCGGCCGACGTAGGTGTGGACGGTGGCGCGGGCGGAGGCCGGTGGAGCGCCGTCCCACAGGAGGTCGATGAGGCGTCCGGTGGGGACGGCACTGCCCGCGTGCAGCAGCAGGACCGCCAGCAGGCACCGTTCCTGGCGACGGCTGCCCACCGGCACCTGCCGCCCCTCGTGGTGGGCGGCGAACGGACCGAGCAGCGTGAACTCCATGGCCGGCGCAGCTTAGCGAGGCCCGCGCCGCCCGCGCCGGGAGTGGTGAGGCTTTGGTCAGGGGCCGGGAAGAGGCTGGCGCACCGGACCCGCCCCTCCGTTCAGGGAGAACCATGCGACGAACGATCCTCGTGACCCTCGCCCTCGCCGCCGCGCTGCTCGGCACGCAGCCCGCTGCGGCCGCTCCGAAGGCAGGCGGCTGGGAACCGGCACCCTCCGCACCGTGGGACGTCGCCGCCGGTGTGCGCTGCGACTTCCCCGTCCACGGTGAGCCCGTCGTCGACGAGGTGGTGCGACGCGTGCTGAGCACCCACCCCGACGGTTCCGCACGCCGGGTCGTCTACCGGGGCGATCTGGTCGTCCGCGTCACGAACACGGAGACCGGTGCCGCCCATGACGCCGACGCGAGCGGCTCGGCCGTCGTCGAGTACCGGCGCGACGGCTCACAGCTCTGGACCGTGCACGGCCCGGTGTTCGTCGGCGTCGGGGAGGGCATGGGCACCCTGCCGCGCGGCCTGTACATCGTCGACGGCGCCTACACGATGGACATCGGCGCCGACGGATTCAAGTCCCTGCACCTGATCCACGGCAGGGCGGACGACCTGTGCGCCCGCATCGGCTGACGCGTCCCGGCCGCGCCTCGACGGCACCGGGCCGGCGCGCTACGAGTGCGAGGGGGCCGGGCGCGGGCGTGACGGATCCCTCACGGATCCCTCACGCACGGCACTGGCCCCACCGCCCCGCCCATCCGAGGCTGGGCACCATGAACGATCACGCTGCCGAGTGCGACGACGTCCGCCGCTTCTGGGAGCGGCTCGGGCTCCCCGGCCTCGTCGACGTGCACACGCACTTCATGCCCGAGCGGGTCCTGCGCAAGGTCTGGGAGTACTTCGACTCCCTCGGGCCGCTCACGGGCGGGCTGGAGTGGCCGATCACCTACCGGGAGGCGGAGGCCGA
Organism: Streptomyces sp. NPDC013187; assembly: GCF_042899705.1. Taxonomy (NCBI): domain Bacteria; kingdom Bacillati; phylum Actinomycetota; class Actinomycetes; order Kitasatosporales; family Streptomycetaceae; genus Streptomyces; species Streptomyces sp. NPDC013187. The sequence goes on from NZ_JBIBAF010000001.1 coordinate 269,556, forward strand.
ACGGGCGGAGATCCTCCGGGGGTTCGGCGTACGTGCCTTCACCGCGATGCTGTATCCGCACAAGCCCGGCATGGCCCGCTGGCTGAACGGCTGGGCGGCCGACTTCGCGCGCCGCACCCCCGACTGCCTGCACACCGCCACCCTCTTCCCCGAGCCGGGCGTCGAGGTGTATGTCCGGGAAGCCGTCGAAGCGGGCGCGCGGGTCTTCAAGGCGCATGTGCAGGTGGGGGCGTACGACCCGGCCGACGACCTCCTCCGGCCGGCCTGGGGGGTGCTGGCCGAGGCCGGGATCCCCGTGGTGATGCACTGCGGTTCCGGGCCCGCGCCCGGCAAGCACACCGGCCCCGAGCCGATCGCGCGGGTGCTGGCCGAGCATCCGCGGCTGAGGCTGATCGTCGCGCACATGGGGATGCCCGAGTACGAGGAGTTCCTCGACCTCGCCGAGCGGTACGGGGAGGTGCGGCTGGACACGACGATGGCGTTCACCGACTTCGCCGAGGCGCTCGCGCCGCTCCCCCGCCGGGTCCTGCCCCGGCTGGCAGGCGTCGGCGACCGTGTTCTGCTCGGCTCCGACTTCCCCAACATCCCCTATCCGTACCTGCACCAGCTGGACTCACTTCAGCGGCTGGGCCTCGGGGAGGAGTGGCTGCGGGCCGTGTGCCACGACAACGCGGCGGAGCTCTTCGGGTTGTGAGGCCCGGAGCGCACCGGCCGGCCGGCCGCGGGACTTCGGGGGCTCCGGGGTCTTGACCCGCCCTCGCGGCTGCGCGTACAACTGCACACGCCACCGGTGGAAAACGGTTACTACCTCATTACTGGACGGGAAGGTCCCTCACGATGAGAGCTTCGGGAGAACGGGAAGAGCCGTCCGCGGGGCCGGCGTCGCGCCGGGTGGTGCTGAAGGGCGCGGCGCTCACGGCCGGGCTGGCCGCGACGGGGCTCGCCGCCGCCCGTCCCGGGTACGCCGCCGCGGATCCCGTGCACGCACCCATGGATCCCGCGGACGCACCCATGGATCCCGCGGACGCCGGCAGCCGGCCGGGCCGCCCGGAGCGGGGGACCGCCCGCATGGGCGGTACCGCCCTCACCCTGTCGTTGGTCGACGGAGCGCTCCATTGGTCCGTCCGGCGCGACGGCCGGGAGGTGCTCGGCACCTCGGCCCTCGGTCTCAGGCTCGCCGACGGCACCGTCCTCGGCGGTGACGTGCAGCTGATCGGAGACCGGCAGCGCACCCGCCGCACCACCTGGACCCCGGTCTACGGCCGCAACGCGACCGTCACCGACCATTATCGGGAGCGGTGCTGGAGACTGCGGGACCGGGCCACCGGCATCCGTTTCGACGTGGAGGCCCGCGCTTACCGGACCGGCGTCGCCCTGCGCTACGCCCTCCCCGACCGGGGCACCGCCACCATCGCCGACGAGCTGACGACGTTCGTCCTCCCCGACGGCACCACGGTCTACAGCGCCCGCGACGAGGACGCCTACGTGCCGGTGGCGCCGGGCTCGATACCGGTCACGGGCACCGCGTCGACGGACAACGGGCCCCTCACCGACCTCCCCCTGACCGCCACGCTCCCGGGCGGCCTCATCGCCTGTGTCTGCGAGTCGGCACGGGTGGACTACCCGCGCCTGATGCTCGGTTCGGTCCCCGGCGAGCCGAACACCCTCTCCGCCTTCCTCATGGAGCACACCGCCCGCGGCACCGGCCCGGCGGAGACCACCACGACCGTCTCCACGCCCTTCACCACCCCCTGGCGCGTGGTGGTCGTCGGCACCACCCACGCCGAACTCGTCGACAACGCCGAGCTGGTCCTCAACCTGGCGCCGCCGAGCGCCCTTTCCGACACCTCCTGGATCAAGCCCGGCAAGGTCTTCCGCTGCGAACTCACCACCGCCGCCGGCCTCCAGGGCGTCGACTTCGCCGCGGCCCGGGGCCTTGAGTACATCGAGTACGACGCCGGCTGGTACGGCCCGGAGTTCAGCACGCCCGACGCCACCCGGCCCATCGCCGCCATCGACCTGCCGTCGGTCGTCTCGTACGCCACGAGCCGGGGCATCGGCGTCTTCCTCTACGTCAACCGGCTCGCGCTGACCGACGCCGACTCCCTGTTCGCGCTCTACAAGAGCTGGGGCGTGCGGGGCATCAAGCTCGGCTTCATCAACGACGGCACGCGGTCGATGACGAACCAGATCATCGACTGGGCGAAGACGGCCGCCGGACACGAGCTGCTGATCGACATGCACGACGACGTCCGGCCGTTCGGGTACGAGCGGACCTACCCGAACTGGATCAGCCTGGAGGGCGTGCGCGGCAACGAGCAGTTCCCGACCGCCACGCACAACGTGACGCTGCCGTTCGCCCGCAACATCGGCGGCCCGATGGACTACACGATCTGCTACGGCCAGTCCCGCGACAAGACGACCAACGCCCACCAGATGGCCATGGCCGCGGTCTACTACCAGCCGCTCAACTTCCTCTTCTGGTACGACAAACCGTCCAAGTACAGCAACCCCGCGAACTGGCCCGGCCTGCCCTGGTTCAACGCCGTGCCGGTGACCTGGGACGAGAGCCGCACACTCGCCGGTGCGATCGGCGAGTACATCGCGGTGGCCCGGCGCAACGGCTCCACCTGGTACCTGGGCGCCATGACGAACGAATCGTCGCGCACCCTGTCCCTCCCCCTCTCCTTCCTCGGCGGCGGCACCTGGACGGCGACGGTCTACGCCGACGGCACCCCGGGCGCGGACCCGTACCGGACGCCGGTCGTGGTCGGCACCCGGACCGTCACCGCCGACGGCACCCTCGACGTGGCGATGGCCCCGGCGGGCGGCCAGGCCGTCGTCCTGAAGCCGGGCTGACCCCCCCGGCCGGGGTGGGGGAACCCCCAGGGCCCGGGTCCACCGAACGGTGGACGGCAGGTTCAACCGAGTGCCTCTGTCCGCCAACTGCCCTGTTCGGCAACGCTTTTGGGCATGAATTCACTGACTGTGCGCGTGGCGCGCTGGAGTGCGCGACATCCTTGGCGGGCGATCGTCGGCTGGCTGGTGTTCGTGGTGCTGTGCCTGGAGGCCGGCAGTGCCGTCGGCATCAACAGCGCGAAGACGGCGGACTACCGGGTCGGTGAGGCCGGCCGGGCCGAGACCCTCGCGGCCGAGGCCCAGCTGGAACGCCGGTCCGCCGAACAGGTGCTGATCTCCTCCCGTTCGGGCGGTGCCCTGGACCAGGACGCCGCCCGGGCCGCCGCGGAGGACCTGACCGACCGGATGCGTCGGCTGCCCGAAGTGGCGGGCGTGGCCGACCCGTTGCTGTCCGGCGACCGGCGGACCCTGATGGTCGAGGTGGCGCTGAAGGGCGAGGAGCGCGACGCCAAGGACAAGGTCGACGCGCTGCTGGCGCAGACGGCGGCGGTGCAGAAGAGCCACCCCGGGCTGCTGCTGGAGGAGACCGGAAGTCCTTCCGTCAGCAAGGGGGTCGACCAGCAGCGCAGTGACGATCTGGCGCTGTCCGAGGCGATCACCCTGCCCGTCACCCTCGTCACGCTGCTGGTCGTGTTCGGGTCGGTGACCATGGCCGGGGTGCCGTTGCTGCTGGCGCTGTCGTCGATCGCGGCGGCGGTCGGCCTCTCGATGGTCGTCTCGCACGTGTCGCCCGACGCGGGGGTCGGGACGAACGTCATCCTGATGATCGGCCTCGCGGTCGGCGTCGACTACACGCTCTTCCACCTCAAGCGCGAGCGGGAGGAACGGGCCCGCTCCGGCGGCCGGCTGTCCTCCGAGGCCCTGGTGGAGCTGGCCGCGGCGACCTCGGGGCGGGCGGTCGTGGTCTCCGGGTTCGCGGTGGTCGCCTCCACGGCGACGCTGTACCTGGCCTCCGACGTGATCTTCTCGTCCCTCGCGACCGGCACCATCGTGGTCGTCCTGGTGGCGGTGGCCAGTTCGCTGACGGCCCTGCCCGCGCTGCTGGTGAAGCTGGGGCGGCGGGCGGAACGCCGGGCATCGCGGCGGGCGGAGCTCGGGAAGCCCGTCCGCAGGGTGCGGGGCCAAGGTGGCGGCCGGATGTGGGACGCGCTGCTGCAGCCCGCGGCCCGGCATCCCCTGGCCACCCTGTGCGTATCCGTCATGGCGCTGCTGGCGCTGGTCCTCCCGCTGGCCGGGCTGAAGATCACCGAGATGAGCCGGGACACGCACTCCCGCGAGATCCCCGCGATGCGGGTGTACGACCGGCTCAACGCGGCGTTCCCCGAGCAGCGGGTGACCCACCAGGTCGTCGTGCGGGCCGGCGCCTCGCGGTCGGCGGAGGTCACCGCCGCACTGCGGCAGGTGGTCCGGCGGGCGGAGGCCGACCCGCTGTTCACCGGGGCGTCGCGCATCCGGACGTCCGCCGACGAGCGCACCAGCACCCTCGAACTGAAGGTGCCCTACCTCGGCAACTCCGAGGAGGCGTACGACTCCCTGGACCGGCTCCGGGACGACTTCCTGCCCGCCACCGTCGGCCGGATCAGCGGCGCCGAGTACGGCGTGAGCGGCGACGTCGCCCGCTACGCCGACTATCCCGCCCACCAGAACGGCAAACTGCCGCTGGTGCTGGGCGCGTTGCTGCTGGTGACGTTCGCGATGACCGTGTACGCCTTCCGCTCGGTGGTCCTCGGGCTGCTCGGCGTCGCCCTGAACCTGCTCTCCGCGGCGGCGGCGCTCGGGCTGCTCGTGCTGGTCTTCCAGGGGACCTGGGCCGAGGGCCTGCTGGGCTTCGAGTCCACCGGCTCGATCGGGTCGCGCGTGCCGCTGTTCCTCTTCGTGATCCTCTTCGGCCTTTCCATGGACTACCAGGTGTTCGTGGTGAGCCGGATCCGGGAGGCGGCGCTCGCCGGGGTGCCCACGCGGCAGGCGGTGCTGGAGGGGATCCGGTCCTCGGCGAGTGTGGTGACCAGCGCCGCGGTCGTGATGACGACCGTGTTCGCGACCTTCGTCTTCCTGCACATCATCGAGATGAAGCAGATCGGCTTCGTCCTGGCGGCGGCCGTGCTCATCGACGCGTTCGTGGTGCGCGTCATGGTGCTGCCGGCGGCGATGCTGCTGCTGGGCGAGTCGACCTGGTGGCCCTCGCGGGCGGTACGCCGGGCACTCGCCGGCCTGGAGAAAAGCCCCTCCTCCCGTCCGGCGGTCGACGTACGTTGATCGGTATGACCGCTCTCGCCGGGGCCGCCTCCGACGCCTTCTGGACGACATCGCTGCGCCGCTGGAACGCGGTGTGCTGGCTGCTGTTCGCCGTGATGGCCGTCGGCCTGGTCGCCATCGACCGGCCCGGCGGGAGCAAGTACGCGGCGCTGGCCCTGCTGGGCGCGGTGGTGGCGTCCTACGCGGTCCTGTACCGCTTCCCCGCCAACCCCGTCGTCCGGCCGGACGTGTATCTGTCGGTGCTGGTGGTGGCACTCGGCGGGCTGGCGTACCTGCGCGGCAACTACGCGGCCCTGTTCATGGTGACGCTGCCGCACTACTGGATGTTCGGGCGGACGCCGAGGGTCTCGATGGTGTTCCTGGGGCTCGCCACGGCCGCGACCCTGGCCGGGAGCGTGCTGCGGGACGACGGCTGGACGGTGGAGTTCTTCACCGAGACGCTCGTGTCGACGCTGCTCGTCGTCGCCGTGGGGGCGCTGATCGGGCTGTGGGCGCACTCCGTGGTCGCGCAGAGCGCCGAACGGGCCCGGCTGCTCGCGGAACTGGAGGAGACGCAGGCCGAGTTGACCGAGGCCCACCAGCGCCAGGGCGCGGCGGACGAGCGGGAGCGGATGGCCCGGGACATCCACGACACCCTCGCGCAGGGCTTCGCCTCGATCATCGTGCTCGCCGAGGCGGCCCGGGCGGGGCTCGGCTCCGATCCGGCCCGCAGCGCCCAGCAGTTGCGGTCGATCGAGTCCACCGCCCGGGAGAACCTCGCCGAGGCGCGGGAGCTGGTCGGCTCGGGCCGGCGTCCGGACCAGACCGCGGCGGGTTCGGTGGCGGAGACCCTCCGCCGCACCCTGGACCGTTTCGCCGAGGACACCGGCCTCACCGTCGACGCCGAACTGGAGGACCTGGAGTGCGACCAGCAGACCCGGATCGCGCTGCTGCGCTGCACCCAGGAGTCCCTGGCCAACGTCCGCAAGCACGCCCGTGCCTCCACGGTCGGCGTGGTCCTGGCCCGGCAGCCGTACGGGGTGGAGCTCGAAATCACCGACGACGGGGCGGGGTTCGCGGTGGAGGAGTCGTCGGGTTTCGGTCTGGACGGCATGCGCAAGCGACTGGCGGAACTGGGCGGGAGGCTGACGGTGACGAGTTCGGTGGGGGACGGGACCCGGGTCCTGGCGCTGATACCGGTGGGAGCGACCGCATGACGGACCGACCGCTGCGCATCGTCGTCGTCGACGACCACACCGTCATGCGCGCCGGAGTGGTGGCCCTCCTCGCCTCCGGGACCGGCATCGAGATCGTCGGCGAGGCGGGCGACGGCCGCGCCGCTCTCGACCTCGTCGCCCGCCACGAACCCGATGTCGCCCTGGTCGACCTGCGGATGCCCGTCCTGGACGGCGTGGCCACGACCACCGAGATCGTGGCGCGCTTCCCCCGCACCCGGGTGCTGATCCTGACCACGTACGACACGGACGCGGAGATCGAGCGGGCGGTGGAGGCCGGGGCGATCGGCTATCTCCTGAAGGACACCACCCGTGAGCAGCTGGCCGACGCGATCCACGCGGCGGCCCGCGGGGAGACCGTGCTGGCGCCCCGGGTCGCCGAGCGCCTGGTCGCCCGGATGCGCCAGCCCGCCCCCGTCCCCCTCACGGCCCGCGAGTCGGACGTCCTGAACGCGGTCGCGGACGGCCTCACCAACGCCGAGATCGGCCGCCGCCTGGTCATCGCCGAGGCCACGGTGAAGACGCACCTGCTCCGCCTGTTCGCCAAGCTCGACGTCAACGACCGGACGAGGGCGGTGGTGGTGGCGCTGGAACGGGGGCTGCTGCACCGGCCGTAGGGCGTTCAGGAGCCGATGTCCACCACCCGGGCCCACGCCGGGGGCGAGTCAGGGACGTACTCGGGGTCGGACTCGTCGTAGGCGTGGCTCCGGTACGGGCGCGGGAACAGGCCGATCACCGTGCGGCAGGGGGGCCGGGTGTCCGGCCAGGGGGTCTGGCCGTCGGTGAGGATCACGACGACGTCGGGGGACGGGCGGGTGCGCAGGGCGCGGGTGAAGCCGGCCCGCAGGTCCGTGCCGCCGCCGCCCGTGAGCGGGATGCCCTCCGCACGGCACAGGCGGCGGGCGACCCCGGCCGAGGCGTCGCAAGGCACCACCGTGACCAGGTCGCGGCGGCCGCCCACGGCCCGGGCGATCGCGGCGACCTCCAGGAGCGCGCTGCCCAGTTCGGCGTCGCTGACCGAGCCGGAGGTGTCGATGACGACGGCGACGCGGGGCGGGCGGCGGCGCAGGCTCGGCAGGACCGTGCCGGGCAGGGCGGTGGAGCGGCGGGCGGGGCGGCCGTAGGTGTAGTCCTCGCCCGCGCCGGGGGCGGACGCCGCCGAGCGGACCGCCGCGCCCAGCAGCTGTCGCCACGGCTGCGGCGGGTGGAAGGCCTCCTCGGCCCAGCGCCGCCAGCCCTGCGGGGCGTTGCCCGGGCGGCCGGTGATGCCCTGCGCGACCCGGAAGCGGACCGCGTCCCGCTCCTGCTCGCTCAGGCCGTGCGCGCCGTCCGGGCCCAGTTCCCACTCCCGGTCCAGACCGTCGGCGCCGCTGCCGCAGTCCAGCCAGGCCAGGTCCTGCATCCTCGGGCCCACGGCGAACTGCCGCAGGTACTCCTCCATCAACTCGCCTTCGGCCAGGCCGAGATCGCCCGGTTCGACGATGTCCTCGGGGCGGGCCAGGCCGTCGCCGTAGACGTCGTCGTTGATCTCGAAGTCCGCGGCGATGTTCATCCGCAGCCGCTCCCCCGGCCCGTGCAGGCCGCGCTCCTTGGCGACCCGGTCGCTGCGTCCGTGGTGGTCGCGCAGCAGGTGCGACACCTCGTGCACCCACACGCCGGCCAGCTCCTCGACGGGCGTACGGTCCACGAACCCGGGCGACACGTAGCACCGCCAGTAGCGGTCGACGCCCATGGTGGGCACCCGCCGGGACGCGACGACGTGCAGGGCGAAGAGGGCGGTCGCGAGGTAGGGGCGGACGCGGGCGGCGTGCAGCCGGGCCGTGAACAGCTTGTCCCGATCGAGGGCTCGGGACGCGGACTCGGTGGCGGTCCCGTGGGCAGCCCCGGACGCGGACTCGGTGGCGGTCCCGTGGGCAGCGCCGGACGCGGACTCGGTGGCGGTCCCCGGCCCGCCCGCCTTCACCGGCCCGCACCCGCCGCAGCCGCGACCACCGCTGTTCGACGCCACCGGCCCGCCGTCGGCCGTCGCCACCGGCCCGCCCTCGCCCGAGCGGCGCCCGCCGCTGTTCGCCCTCATCGGCCCGCCTTCACCGCGGCCGCGGCGGCGACCGCGGCCGTGGTGCGGTCCGCCCGCCGGGACAGGGACACCACCCCGGCCAGGCGCTCGATCGACGCCGGGACGTCCCAGTCGTCGCGGCGCAGGGAGGCGAGGGTGGTCGCGGGGACGACCACCACGTCCGGGGGGCCGGTCTCCAGGGCCTTCACCAGGAGCGCCCAGGCGGCGTCCCAGCGGTCCCGCGCCGGGCGGTTGCGTACCGCCGCCACGACCCCGTCCAGCGCGGCCTGCCGCAGATCCCCGCGTTCGGGCAGCACCGCACCGGCCGGGTCGGCCAGCAGCGTCTCGGGGTCGGGGAGGTCCATCCGGTCCAGGCTCGCCAGCAGTTCGAGCCCGGGCCCGTCTCCGACGGTGCCCCTGACCAGCAGGGAGAGGACGTCACGGGAGGAGCCGGCCGCGGTCGCGAAGGCGATCAGATGCAGCGTCATCTCCCAGCTGCGGGGGGACGGCCAGGGCCCGCCCCGGCGCACCTCACCGCTGGGCAGCCGGTGCGCGAGTGCGGGACGCGCGGCCAGCAGCCCGCACACCGCACGACGGGCGAACTCCACGGCCTCCGGCAGCTTCCCCGGGTCGAGCCGGGGCAGGGTCGCCCGCGGCCAGATCCCGCCGAGACCGCGCACGACGACGTCGGTGTCGTGCGTCCACTGCAGGTGGACGAAGCGGTTGGCGAGCGGCGGGCTCAGTTCCCAGCCGTCGGCGGCCGAGGAGCGCGGGTTGGCGGCGGCCACGATCCGCACGCCCGGCGGCAGCCGCAGCGCGCCGATCCGCCGCTCCAGCACGAGCCGGAGCAGAGCGGCCTGCACGGCGGGCGGCGCGGTGGACAGTTCGTCGAGGAACAGCAGCCCCCGCCCGGCTCGCACCAGGCGTACGGCCCAGTCCGGCGGGGCCAACGGCACGCCCTGCTCGGCCGGGTCGTCGCCGACGATCGGCAGGCCCGAGAAGTCGGACGGCTCGTGCACGCTGGCGATCACCGTGGTCAACGGCAGGTCAAGGGCCGTGGCGAGCTGGGTCAGGGCCGCGGTCTTGCCGATGCCCGGCTCACCCCACAGCAGCACGGGCAGGTCGGCGGCCACGGCCAGGGTGAGGGCCTCCAGTTGGGTGTCGGGTCGCGGTTCGGTGGTGGTGTCCCGCAGCAGGGCGAGCAGGTCGCCGGCCACGTCGAGCTGGTCGGCGGTGTCGGGCAGGGACGAGGTGTGAGTGCGCATGTGTGTTCACCAGTTGCCGGTGGTGGGCCGTCTCGGTGGAACGAAGAAGAGTCGGAGGCACAGCAGTCGCCCCCGGTCGGGTGAGGTGAGGTCAGGCGGGCCGTGTCACATGTGGCGTGGGTGCGGGCCGTCGTCGCGGGAGCGGCGGCGATCCCAAGGGCGCAGGCTGCCGGGCGAGGGGCCCTCCAGTCCCGCCCGGAACAGCCCGTGGGCGATGCGCCGCCGCGCGGCCGTCTCCAGCACGTCCCGCAGGGGGCCGTCGCGCAGCACCGCCTCGGGGCCGAGCAGGCTCTCGACCGCGGCGAGCGCCCCGGCGGTGTCGCCGTGCTGGAGGCGTTCGCGGACGCCGGGAAGGCAGTCGGGCCGGCGGTGTGCCTGGTCGACGGCCCGCAGACAGGGCAGCGGCGGTCCGCCGAAGGCCGCGAGCAGTTCCTCCCGCCGCACCTCGGCCCGATCGTGGTCGAGGGCGGCCAGGACGCCGTCCACCAGGCCGATCCGGTGCCGGGCGCCCCGGCATTCCACCACCCGTGGATCACCCGCCCGCTCCGGCACCCGGGAGGTGCCGGACCGCTGCGCCCCCAACGCCGAGGCGACCAGCGGATGCAGGCGCCCGGCGTCGATCGCCCCGGCCCTCAGCAGCTCGAGGTCGGGCAGCACCCAGGTCGCCGCGTCGGGCAGCACGGGCAGCGAGGGGTCGGGGGCGCGCGCGTACGACATGGCGGTCCGCTCACCGCCGTCGGAGAGGTCGAGGACGACGCGGTGCCGTGCCCCGAGCCGTACGCCGACCCTGCCGTCGGACCGGCCCTCGGCCCGCAGCAGGATCGCCGCCTCGGCCGCCCACCGGTCGACGGCGCACCGCCTCCCGTCAGGCAGCGGCCCGGCAGGCACGGGCCCGGCAGGCAGGGGCGCGGCAAGCAGAGGTCCGGCAGGCAGTGGCCCGGCAAGCAGGGGCCCGGCAAGCAGAGGTCCGGCAGGCAGTGGCCCGGCAAGCAGGGGCCCGGCAAGCAGATGTCCGGCAGGCAGGGGCCCGGCAGGCAGGGGCCCGGCGGTTTCCGGGCCGGGCCCGCCGTCACCGGAGCGCGCCCGCAGCTCACCGGCCCGGCGCACGTCCCACAGGTGGCGGTGCAGGTCGAGCCGGAAGCGCCGGCTGGGTCGGGGGTGCGGATGCCGCCGGTCGGTCTCGTGCCTGCGGGAGGCGTCCCACAGGGCGAGGCTGATCCGCTGCCCGGCGTCCGCCCAGGCGGGCGGCGTCCGCGCCACGAGGTGCAGCGCCTTTGCGCCCGTGCCGTACCGGGCCAGGGTGAGGGTCAGGCCCGGCCGCAGCAGCCCGTCGGGGGCGATCCTGGGCATGTGCCAGCGCAGCAGGTCGGGGGCGAGGTGGCGGAGGTCGGCACGGAGCAGGGCGGCGAACTCCCTGCCGTGGCGCCGCGCGAGGAGGCGGGGCCGGAGGTCGACATCGATGTTCGCGGCGGCGCAGGCACCGGCCCAGTCACCGGCGCGGCGGCGCGCGGTCGCGGTCTCGATCATGGAGGGCGGCACGGCGAACTCGCGCACGCGCGGCCAGAAGGAAAGCGGCCGAGAGGAAAGCGGCCGGACGGAAGGCGGGAAGTCCCCGTTCGCGAGGTCGGTGGGCATCAGCACTCACCTTGCGCGGACGGGTCCCCCAATCTGTTCATGGAGTGAGTCGTCATCGCGTCGGATGCTAGCGGCCCCGACTCCCGTGCGCAGCCGAGTATTCCGGAGCCACCGCCGCGGCTTTGCCATCTCTTTACAACCCGCCGGGCCGCCGCCTCGTCTCTCCGCACGATCTGTCACCCAGCCCGCCGACCGTCGGGCGGACGACGAAGGAGTGCGATTCCATGCGCCGAACTGTCCTCAGCGCCCTGGCCCTCGCGGGCACCGCCGTACTGCTGGGCACCGGCCCCGCGTTCGCGGACGGGGCGACGACCCCGAGCCCGGTCCCGTCGGCCGCCTCGCCCACCAGCCAGCCGGAGGAGAGCGCCGAACCGACCCGGGCGCCCGAGCCGACCCGGGCGCCGGCCGAGGGCGAGCCGACCCGGGCGCCCGCCGAGGACCAGGTCTCCGTCCGGCCGAGCGGCGCACCCGACACCGGTGTGACGGCGTCCCAGGAGTCGGGCTCAAGCGGCACGGCGATCGGCGCGGGCGCCGCCGCGGTGCTCGCCCTGGGCGGCGGCACCGTCTTCGTCGTGCGCCGCCGCCGGGCGACCGGGGCGTGAGCCCGCTCTCCAGGCGCGCGTTCGCGGCCGGGGCACTGGCGTCCCTGCTGACGGCGTGCGGGGGCCGAGGAACCAACGGCCATGAAGCCACCGCCCACGACACCACGAGCCCCGGCACCACCGGCCCCGGCACCACCGGGCGCCGGCCGATGGCCACCGCTCGGCCGGCTCCGGCCGACGCCGCACGCCCCCTGGCCCGTTCGGTCCCGGTCCGGCTCCTGATCCCGGTCATCGGCGTCGACACCCCGGTCATCCGGCTGGGTCTGGCGGCCGACGGCACGGTGCAGGTGCCGCCGGTCACGGACCACGACCGGGCGGGCTGGTACCGGCACTCGCCGGCCCCCGGCGAGAGAGGCCCGTCGGTGCTCCTCGGCCATGTCACGGTCGGTCCGTACGGTGACGGCGTCTTCCGTCACCTCGCCCGGCTGCACCGGGGTGACCGGATCGAGGCGCGCCTGGAGAACGGCACGACGGCACAGTTCGCCGTCACGGCCGTACGGACCGTCCCGAAAACCGACTTCCCGGCGGACGACGTCTACGGGAACGTGGGCCGCCCCGAGCTGCGGCTGATCACCTGCGGCGGGGCGCGGACCGGAGACGGCTACGCGGACAACGTGATCGTGTTCGCGGCGCTGAGCGGCGCGAACTCCCCCACCCCTGGAGAGCGTTGAAACGGTCCCGCGAGAAGGCAGCGTCCGAGCTGTTCGCCGCCCTCTACCCGCGCCTGGCCGGCTGGTGCCGCCGGCTCGTCGACGACGACGGAACGGCCCACGAGATCGCCTCGGAGGCGTTCACCCGGCTCTGGGCCCGCTGGACGTCCGTGGCGGAACCGCGCGGGTTCCTCTACGTCACCGCGGCCAACCTGGTCCGGGACCACTGGCGCAAGCTGGAGCGCGAGCGCCGGGCCCTGCACCGGGTCACCTCGGAAGCCGCCGTGCGCCCGCCCGACGAGCAGGCCGACCCGTCCGTGCGGCTGCTCGTGCAGTCGCTGCCGGAACGACTGCGCGTCCCGATCCTCCTCCACTACTACGCTGACATGCCGATCCGGGAGGTGGCCGCACTGACCGGGCGCAAGGAAGGCACCGTCAAGGCCGACCTGCACGCGGCCCGGGAACTGCTCCGCGTCCATCTGAGGAGAAGCCTTGACCACACGTCTTGACGGCGATCCGGGTGAGCCGGAGTACGCCCCCGACGACCCGCTCGCCGTGATCCTGCGCCCCTCCTCACCCGACTACCTGGGTGCTCCCGCCGGCCAGTACGAGACGATCCGCCGCCGTGCGACCCGGCGCCGCATGCTGCGCGGCGCGGCCGGGGCGGGCCTGTGCTGCGTCGCGGCGGCCCTCATCGCGCTCCCCCTGCGCCACACCGCACCCGAGCGCCCCCCGTCCCCGACGATCCCGATGGCCCCGCCCACCACGAGGCCGGCGCCGGCCACCGACTCGGCGTCCCCCACCCCCGTGCCGTCGCCGTCCGTTCCCGACGCGCGGCCCTCGTCCCCGGGCACCGAAGACCCCCGCACGACCAGGCCCGGCACACCCGCCCCCGGGGAGGCGACCGGCCGGGCGGAGCCGTCCCGCCGCGCACCGTCGGCCACCCCCACCTCGATACGCCCCGTCCCCTCGGAGGCCCGGCCGGACACGGACCGGGAGACGGTGTCGGCCAGCCGCTGACCGGCACCGGCAGGGGCCCGGGTCAGTCACCCGGCCCCAGCCGCCGCATCCGCTCCGCCACCTCGCCCGCTTCGGTCTCCCACCAGGGCCGGACCAGTACGGCAGGCCCCTCCGCGGTGTCCATGGGCACGAGTTCGCTGTCGAGACGCCGGTCCAGTACGGCCGTCCGGGCGCGCTCGGCCCGCGCCCACTGGGCGAGGACCGCCAGCAGGAAGGGGACCGCGACCAGTTCGGCGATGCCCAGCATGGCGCCACCGCCGAGCTGCTGGTCGTGGAGCACGTCGGGGGACCAGGGCGGCGCGTGGTGCAGGTACCAGGCGCCCGCGATCAGGGTGCCGTGCGTCATGACCACCAGTCCCGGGACCGCGTCGACGACCCCGTCCAGGAACACCAGGGCCGCCCGGACCGGATGGGTGCACCAGGCGGGCAGGGCCTGCTCGCGGGACAGCACCGGCAGGACGAACAGGCAGCCGGCCGCCAGCAGATGGAGATACATCAGTTCGTGCAGCCAGCCCACGCGCAGCGCGGTGGCGAAGTACGGCGTGAAGTAGAGGGTCAGTTCGGTGGCGAGCACCAGCGCCGTGCTGACGAGCGGGAACGTCAGCAGCCTGACCAGCCGGCCGGTGAGCGCCCGCCGCAGCCTGCCCGCGCCGCCCTCCGGCAGCGCCTCCACCGCGAGCCGCAGCGGGTCGCCGAGGGCGAGGCCCAACGGCGCGAGCAGATCGAGTCCGACGTTCTGCACGGCGGCCGGCCAGAACAGTTCACGGTCGTAGACGGCCAGGCCGGACATCGTGGCCACGACGATGGCGCCCAGACCGAGCAGCACGAACGCGGCGGACCGCGCCGGCGGCCAGGCTCCGCCCCGCCTGCGCACCCGGACGACACCCCAGCCGTAGAGCCCGCCCAGCACGGCGACGAGCAGCAGGGCGGGCACGTCCGGCTGCCACGATCCCAGCAGTCGTCCGGTGGTCGCTTCCGGCAGGTACACAGCCGACAGTTCACTCACGGGCGGACGATAACCGCCGAAGTTCAGGGAGCGGGCGGCAGGGTGGGCGAGCGCGCACGACGGCTCGTCGTGACGTTCGCGAGCCCCGGGATAGCCTGGCCGTATGGCACTTGCATGCAACGCTCTGCCGCACTGCTTCCTCTGACGCCGCGGTGTGGACCGCGACGTGAGTCGATCACGTCGCCGTCCTCGGTGTGCCCGCCCCCCTGCTGCCGGTCCACGGTGGCCGGCCGGCGGGCGCCGACGCCCCACCGTCCGCCGCCCGCACGCGATGCGCCGCCCCGCCGCGGCCACCGCGTTCCGAGGAGCGTCCCTTGCCTTCCGATCGTCTTCTGTCCGTCCTGACCTGCCCGCTGTGCCCGGCGGCCCTCGAACGCACCGCCGGTGCCCTGCGGTGCGCGGGCCGGCACACCTTCGACATCGCCCGCCACGGATACGTCAGCCTGCTGACCGGCCACCGGCGGGCCCCGAGCGCCGACTCCCCCGACATGGTCCGCAGCCGCGCCTCGTTCCTGGGCGCCGGGCACTACGGTCCGCTCGCCCGCACCCTCGCGCGCCTCGCCTCGGAGATGGCCCCGCCCGACGCCACCGTGCTGGACGCCGGGGCGGGCACCGGCCACTACCTCGCCGCGGTCCTGGACGCCCTCCCCCGGGCGCTGGGTCTTGGACTGGACACCTCGGTTCCCGCCCTGCGGGCCGCTGCCCGCGCACACGCCCGTGCCGAGGCCGCCTGCTGGGACGTGTGGCAGCCGTGGCCGGTGCGCACCGGCAGCGCCGACCTCGTACTGAACGTCTTCGCACCCCGCGACGGGACCGAGTTCCACCGCGTCCTCGACCCGGACGGCGCGCTGCTCGTCGTCACGCCCACCGGCCGTCACCTGCGTGAACTGCACGAGCCGGTCGGACTGCTGGCGGTCGACCCGAGGAAGGAGGAGCGCCTGCGCCGGTCCCTGGACGCCCGCTTCCGGCTCGATCGCACCGAGCCGCTGGAGTACGCGATGAGCCTCACGGCCGAGGACGTCACCGGCCTGGTGGGCATGAGTCCGACGGCCCATCACCTCACCGCCGCGCAACTGGGCGACCGTGTCGACCGGTTGGGGGCGCCGGTGTCGGTGACGGCCTCGTTCGCCGTGTCGGTGTTCCGGCCGCTGCGGGCCGGTCAGTAGCCCTTGGCGGCGATGTGCTCCTGCTGTGCCGTCGTGAGCCTGTGGACCATGAGGGCCGCTGCCCCGGCCGCGGCCACGATCACCAGGTCGGCGCCGAGCAGGGGCAGAACGCCGTCGTAGGCACGGGCGATGATCTCGTCCGTGTCGTCGGCGTAGACGATCCCCACGCCACCGGCCAGACCGGCCAGCCACAGGCCCCACCACCAGTTCACGACGGCGGGCAGCCGCCGCTCGGGAAAGACCGAGCGGTGGACGTCCGCGACGAGGCCCCGGGGTATCCACAGGTTCATGACCGGCACGATCCAGCCCACCCACAGCCAGCCGTAGCCGTAGCGCGGGGCCTCGCCCGAGAGCGCCGTGGCGTTGTCCCGCATCCGGTCGAGCCAGAGCAGGAACACGATCGCGCAGACGGCCGTGACGGCGCCGCCCACGGAGGTGACCAGGTGGTAGGAGTCCTCCAGGGTGTTCGGCGGACGGTGCACCCCGCCGCCCTGGTCGGGCGGGCCGGACGCAGGCTCGCCCGCTGCGGCTAGCCGGATCTCCCACAGTGCCCGGGCCACCCAGACGACTCCGGCCAGGACGAGGGCCGCGACGGCGCAGCGGGCCGCTCCCCGGACGGGGCGCAGGCTGGGCGGCGGGCCGACGGGGGTGGACTTCTGTTCGATCACCCCGTCATCCTGCCGCACGCAGCTCCACGGCTCGGCCCTCCCCGTCGAACCGCACCTCCAGGACGTGGTCGACGGCGTCCCGGTCGAGGGGGCCGAAGACGTGCGGGAAGAGGACGTCACCGGAGACGCCGGGCGGCGGGGCGGGGGCCGCCGCCTCCCACTCGACCCTGGCGGTGAGCCGCGCCTCGTCGAGGGCGAGCACCAGCAGGGGCCCGGGCGCGTCCCGGTAGAAGGCGTCGACGACGGCCAGCGTGGTCGCCTCGTCCGGGGAGCAGTGCACGAAGCCCTCCTCGGCGAGGGAGGCCGGCGCGTACGTCCGGCCGGTGATGGTGGTCCAGACGGTGTGCGGTACGACGTGATAGATCATGGCCCCGTTATAGACGGCGACGGCAGCCCCGGGAGCCCCAGGGCGGCGACGGTCCGCCGGGTCGCCTCGGCGATCAGGGCGTCCGAGGGCTCGGCGCCGTATCCGGGCCGGTCGGTCATGACGGCCAGGACGAGCGGGGCGGTGCGGGGCGGGTGGACGATCGCGATGTCGTTGGCCCGGCCGTAGTTGCCCGTGCCGGTCTTGTCGGCCACCTTCCAGTCGCCGGGGAGCCCGGCCCGGATGCGGCGGGCGCCGACGGCGGTGGCGTTGCGCGAGAGCCAGCCCATGAGGAGCCGGCGTTCGCGGGCGGGCAGGGCGGTGCCCAGGAGCAGTGCGCGGAAGTCGGTGGCGATCGCCTGCGGGGTGGTGGTGTCGCCGGGGTCGTCCGGCGGTACGTCGTGCAGCTCGGGTTCGTAGTGGTCCATGCGGCTGACGGTGTCGCCGAGCCGGCGCAGGTAGGCGGTGAGCTTGGCCGGGCCGCCGATGTCACGCATCAGGAGGTTGCCGGCCGTGCCGTCGCTGTGGCGGACGGCGGCGTCGCAGAGCTCGCGCAGGGTCATCCCGCCCTGCACGTGTCTGCCGGTGACCGGCGTCGTGGAGCGCAGGTCGGCCTCGGTGTAGGTGACGCGCCGGTCCAGACCGCTCAGGGTGCGGTGGTGCAGGACGGCCGCCGCGGCCAGCGCCTTGAACGTCGAGCAGAACGCGAAGCGTTCACCTGCCCGGTGCACGACCGTGGCACCGGTGCCGGTCGCGAGGGCGTAGACGCCGACGCGGGCGCCGTACGCGCGCTCCAGGTCCGCCAGCCGGGGGCGGTGGACCGGCGGCCTGCCCGACGGCGTGCCGGAGGGCGTGCCGAACGGCGTGGGCGTCCGGCTCGCCCCGGCGACGGGCCGCTCGTCCGTGCCGCAGGCGGACAGGGGCAGCACGGCCGCGGCGGCCAGAAGGGCACGACGGGACCACGGGGCGTTCCGGGCGGGGTGCATACGCGGTGCTCCTGTCACGGCGGACAGGAGCCGCACCCCCGCTCGCTGCTCAGAGCTGGAACTCCGCCGGGGACACCCCCAACGTCGCGCAGGCCTCGCGCAGGACCGTCGCCTCGGCCTGGGAGAAGTGGCCGTCGGAACCGGCGATGACCATGCCGGTCTGGATCACGGCCCTGGCCTCGGTGGGCTTCTTGGCGGCCTTGGCGATCTCCTGCATCGCCTCCGACTTCCCGAGCTGGAAGTTGGCGGTCAGCTGGTCCACGTGCTTGTTGAAACGCTGCCGCAGCTGCTCCGGCGGGAAGTTCTGCAGCACGTCGTTGCTGAGGATCATGGACTCGACCTGCTGACGCTCGGCCGGGTCCACATGCCCGTCGGCCGCCGCGACCAGGGCGCACATCGCCATGCTCGCGTCCCGGTACGCGCCGCTCTTCAACTCGTTCTTCAGCGAACCGAGCTGCGTCTTCAGCAGGCCGACCAGCTGGGCCTTGCCGCCACCACCGGACCTCGTCCCGCCGCTGTGCCCACCGGTCGTCGCGCCTCGCGCCCCCTGACCCTGCTGGAGAGCCTTGGCCTGGTCCTTGAGCCGGTCCCACACTGCCATTGACGTCACCTCGGTACTAGTCGGCATCACCTGGCGCACCTGCTCACGCGCGCACACCCGTACAACGCCCGGCCCACGGGCAAAGGTTCCGCAAAACGAAAGACGACGGCCCGCACCCGGTGACCGGGTGCGGGCCGTCGCGGTGCCGCGGTGTCAGGCGTTGTCGCGGTGCCGCGGTGTCAGGCGTTGTCGCGTGAGCGCGGCTTCAGGCGGGGGGCGGTGCGGAAGGCCGCGAAGCCCACCGCGGCCAGGGCCCCGGCCGCCGCGAGGAGGAGGCCCGTGCCGCCCGCGCCGGTGGAGGCGAGGCTGCCGCCCTCGAGCGCGGTGGTCGTGCCGCCGCCCGTGGTCGAGGTGCCGTCGCCGCCGGTCGTGCCGGAGGTGGCGGTGCTGCTCGACGGGCTCGGCTCGGCGGAGGGGCTCGGGTCCGTCGTGGGGCTGGCGGACGGAGAGCCGGACTCGTCGCCGGGGCCGGGCTCCGGTGCGCCGTCACCGGGGACGACCTCGACCGCGAACTGGGTCATGGCGTCACCCACCGACGCGGCCACGGTGTACGTGCCCGTGCCCTCACCGGCGGTCAGGGCCGGGGCGGCCGCGACGCCCGAGTCGTCGGTCCTCACGCGGACGACCCGGTCCTCGCCCTCGAAGCGGGGAGCGTCCTCACCGGTGTCCTCGACGCGGAACTCCACCTCGGTGCCGGCCGGTACCGTCGCGCCCGACTTGACCACCCGGGCGAGCAGCGCGTCGGCGAAGTCCTGTCCCTGCTCGGCCTTCTGCTCGTTGCCGCCGGCGCGGCTCACGGTGTACGGGGACTCCTTGACCCGCACGGTGAGGGCCGTCGACGCGCCCAGCGTCTTCGCCCGGACGGTGAACGAGCCCTCCTTGCGGCTGCCCAGGCCGATCCACGGGGTCTGCGCACGGCCCTGGGCGTCGGTCGCCACGACGGCCTCGGGGCCGTCCGGGCCGCCGGTGAGGCGGAAGGACGGCTTCAGACCGTCCGGGTCCTCGACGGTGAAGGTCACCGAGGTGTCGGCGACGGGCTTGCCGTCCTTGTCCCGGGCCACCACGGCCAGCGGCTCGACGTCCGTGCCCGGGTTGGTCGTGGCGTCGGTGCCGGACACCTGGATCAGCCGGTCCGTGGCGGGGGACTGCCGCCACTGCAGGACGATCCGGCCGGGGCCGCCGGGCGCGTTGACGCCGCCCTCGGCCACGCCCGCGTCGATCGGGTTGTCGGAGGGGGCCCAGAACGGGTCCTTCTTCTCCGGCGCCGTGTACTTGTCGCCGACGACGAGCCGGGCGTCGTCCACCCGGGCCTGCTCGGCGAAGCTGGAACCGCCGCCGCCGCTGCCCGTGGCCGGGTCGTCGCCGGTGGACGAGCCGGTCTCGGCCCCCGTGCCGCCACCGCCGCCCGCGTATCCGGCACCGCCGCCGCCACCGCCGTGACGGCCCGCACCGCCGGCGCCGCCGGCACCGCCCTTGGCGTGGTCGGCGCCCGCGGCGCCGTTGCCGGTGCCCGCACCGCCCTTCGCGCCGGTTGCGCCCTTGCCACCGCGGTCCTTCTCGGTGCCGTCCTGGCCGTTCTCGCCCCCGGCGGTACCGGCCTGGCCATGGGCGATGCCGCCGCCCGCGCCGCCACCGCCACCGGCGACGACCAACGCGGAGCCGCCGCTCGTGCGGATGGCGCTGCTGTTGCCGCCCCGCTCGGCGCCCCTGCCGCCGGGCTTGCCGGCGAGGGCGTCACCGAAGCCCGGCCCGCCGACGGCGAGGCTCAGCACCTCACCAGGGGTGACCTTCAGGGTGCCGGCGACGAAACCGCCCGCACCGCCGCGGGCCGTGGAGTTGCCGGCGCCGCCCTCTCCCCAGGCCCGTACGTCCAGGCCCGTCACCCCGGACGGCACCTTGAAGTCCTGCTCGGCGTCCGTCGGGACGAAGAGGCGGCAGCCGGAGAAACCCTCCGTCGGCGTGCACGCCTTCCCCGCGGACGCCGGGCTGCCCGCGGCCGTCGCGGCCGGCGCGCCCGCCAGGGCGGTGCCGGCGGCCAGCGCCGCGAAGGTCAGGGCCGCGGCGCCCAGTCGTAATCCGGCGCGGCGCGGCACGGCGGGACCGTGAAGCATCAAGAAAACTCCCCCACTTGTCACACGCTCCCCCCAGGGAGCCATGAACCACTCGATCAGAATCGAACATGACTGGTGGGACAGCTGATCAAACCTGAGACTCCCGGTCAATCGAGAATGGTTGATTCCGGACACGAGGCAGCGGTACGGGAGCGTGCGCGTCACAGGGGAAGGCCGGGTCCGGCTCCCGAGCGGCACACGCGGGGACGCGACGGCCGGACCCGGCCTCTGGCCGTAATCTGCCACCCGGGGCCCCGGGCCGCCTCCTGGGAGGGCCCGAAGGAGGACGGGCCGGGCGGGCCTGTGATGATGAGCGCATGTCGACCGTCGCCACGCTCGCGGTGCTCGCCCTTGCCGCGCTCCACGCCTACATCCTGGTGCTGGAGATGTTCCTGTGGACCACGCCGAGGGCCCGGGCGGCCTTCGGCACCAGTGCCGAGTTCGCCGCCGGGACGAAGGCCCTGGCGGCCAACCAGGGCCTCTACAACGGCTTCCTCGCCGCCGGTCTGGTGTGGGGCGCGGTGGCGTCCGACCCGGTGGGCTTCCAGGTCTCGGTGTTCTTCCTGGTGTGCGTGGCGGTCGCCGGCCTCTACGGCGCCGCGACCTCCAGCCGGAAGATCCTCTTCGTGCAGACCGTCCCGGCACTGGCCGCCCTGGCCCTGGTGCTGCTGGCGCACTGAGCGGCAGGGCAGGGCGTCACGCGTCCTGGGTGACGGCCCGCTCCATGAGCCGGCCGGCCTCCGCCTCCGCCGTCACGGGCGGGACCACCAGCAGGTCGTAGCGGCCCCGGCCGGGCGCGAGCAGGCAGACGGTGTGAGGGGCGGAGGGCGAGTCGTTGTGACCGACGTGCACCGTCTGCCCGGCGACGACCATCTGCGCCGGGCAGTCCGGCCAGGTG
This sequence comes from Streptomyces sp. NPDC013187, assembly GCF_042899705.1. NCBI lineage: Bacteria > Bacillati > Actinomycetota > Actinomycetes > Kitasatosporales > Streptomycetaceae > Streptomyces > Streptomyces sp. NPDC013187. The sequence continues at coordinate 290,973 of NZ_JBIBAF010000001.1, forward strand.
TCCCCGTGGACCAGGACGCTGCTGATGCGCCCCCAGGCACGCGGCAGCACGCCCAGCAGTCCGGTCAGTTCCTCCGCCAGGTCGTTCGACCGGGGCCACCACGCGCCGTCGATACGCCGTGCCGTGCCGCCGGAGCGCGTCGGCTCGGCGAGCCGTAGCCGGACTTCTCGCGATGCGGGGAGCGGTGACGGCGATGAGGAGGAGGCGGAGGTCATCGGGGGCTCCTGCTGCGGACCGGGGGGCACGCCCGGGAGACCGGTGCTGCCTGGTTGCGGACCCTCCGTCCCTCCACCGTACTCCGAGGGACGGCGCGCGGGCCGGGCCCCGTGCCGCCCTTACCGCCCCACGACCGGCCACAGGCCGAGGCGGCCCTTCGGACCGCGCCGGAAGGCGCACGGCCCGTACCGCCCCACGACCGGCCACCCCCGGCCCCGGCGGCCTTCGGAGGGTGCCGGGGGTGGCGCGACATCCCTGAGGTCTTCACCGCCGCGGCCGGGATGCCCGGCATACGGGCCGGGTGGACATTCCGGGCGCTTTATCGCATTCCGTCGGCGATACTTGGGGCATGAATACGGCTACGTATGCAGAACTGGCGGCGTCGTCAGATCACGCGGTCGCCGTCACCATCGCCTTCGTCGGCGGGCTGATCGTGGCCTGCGCGCTGATCTGGGCCGTGCGGGTGGGGATGCAGGTCATGGACAAGGACACCCATCACCCCGCTCCGGAGGAGCAGCCGCACCTCCCGGAGGGCGGGCCGGTCCGTGAGACCAGGGAGATGCGGGAGCCCGACGACGTGCCGGTGGTGGCACGCGACGGTCAGCGGCTCATGCCCCACGAACTCCACCGCGCGAGCACCAGGACCGGCAAGGACCAGAAACCGCGCCGCTGGTCGCCCGGATCCAGCGGATCGTTCGGCGGCGGCGGACTCGGACGCACATGACGCCGCGCGGCCCGGGAGCCGGCGGACCACCGCGTGGCGGCACGTCCGCCCGCCACCGCAGGCGCTGGGCGATGGGCGGGGCCGCCCTGGCGCTGTGCCTGTCCGCCGCGGTCACCGGCTGCAGCGGCGACTACAGTCCCTCGGACGCCGCGAGCAAGGCGGAGTCCGCCGTGGGGTCGATCGCCTCGGAGGCCTCCGAGGCGGTGGAGTCCGCCACGGCCGAGGCCCAGCGGCGGCTCGACGACATCCAGGACGGCACCGACGTCAAGGCCGACGTGCGGGCCGGCCCGCCCGTCACCGGCTCCGACGGCCGGGTCCGCACGGAGGTCACCGCCCGCAACACCGACGACTCGACCCGGTCCTTCGCCGTCCAGGTCGACTTCCGGGACGCCGGGGGGCAACTGGTCGACACGGTCATCGTCACGGTGGACCACGTGCAGGCCGGCCACTCCGCCACGGCCACCGCCCGCAGCACCCACGACCTGTCCGGCGAGGTCCGGACCGAGGTCGCCCGGGCGGTCCGCTACTGAACCTCGTCGTCCGGGGCGACGACGATGTCCACCTGCTCGCTTATCGCGCTCACCCCGTTCAGAGCGGCGACCGCCTGCAGCCGGTTGGCACCGGCCGGGAAGGCGGAGCCGGGAGTGCACGCCCAGGTGCCGTCGGGGGCCGCCGTCGTCGAGCAGGCCTCCTCACCGTCCTTGTCACGGACGGTGACCTGGGCGCCCGGGTGAGCGGTGCCGGAGATCTTCGGCCGGGCGGACAGCGGTACGCCGGACAGCGGGCGGGCCAGGACCGGCCCGGCCAGGCCCACGGTCACGGCACACCGCCCGACGGCCCGCGGCACGCCCCGCGCGTCGGTGAACCGCAGGGAGCAGTCCCGCAGCCGGGTGCCCGGGACGGCGGCGGCGGGCACGGCCAGCACGAAGGGGAACACCCGGATCCCTCCGGCCGCGGCGCCGGTCACGGTGTAGGTCGCGGTGCGTCCGCCGGCGGCGACCGAGCCGCGGTATCCGGAGGCGTCGAGCGGCGTGCCGGTCACCCGCGCGCCCCGGGGCGCGGTCAGCGTCAGCACCGCCCCCCGGGAGACCTCCTCGACGCCCATGACCTCGACGATGCCCTCCCGCCCGGGTGCGATGGTCGCGGCACCCCACAGCCCGCCGTCCCGGGCCGTCGCCGGGGTCGCGGGACACATGAGCGCTCCCGCTACCAGGGCCCCCGCCACGGCTGCTGTCCTGCTGTACCTGTTCATCGCGGGCGGGACTCCCTGTCCGTACACGGTCGGTGGAACGATCCTCCCCGGCACCCCCGCACACGGCCCGCCCTACTGAGCCACGCGAGTGAGGCCCGCGCCCCGAAGGGGCGCGGGGAACTGCGCGACCAGCCACCACGACGGCGTCACGAACGCACCCCCCCGCCACGACCCCAGGGGCACGGGGAACTGCGCCACCCGCCACCACGACGGCGTCACGAACGCACCACC
>NZ_JBIBAF010000001.1:293491-302834 GCF_042899705.1 Streptomyces sp. NPDC013187
CACCCCCGCCACGACCCCAGGGGCGCAGGGAACTGCGCCACCAGCCACCACCACGGCGTCACGAACGCACCACCCCCGCCACGACCCCAGGGGCGCAGGGAACTGCGCCACCAGCCACCACCACGGCGTCACGAACGCACCACCCCCGCCACGACCCCAGGGGCGCGGGGAACTGCGCGATCAGCCACCGCGGCGCCGCAGACGCACGAAACGGCCCGCCCGGCGGTGCGACTCACCGCCCGAGCCACACCGTCGTGTCCGGCCCGAGCCGGCCGTCCTCCAGGGGCGCGCTGCTCAGCAGCACCTCACCCGCCGGCAGCTCGACCGCAGCGCCGGAGAAGTTCGTGACGCAGCGCCACCCCTCGCAGCGGTCGAACCGGAGCACGCCCCGCGGGGCGTCGTCCGCCCAGGTCAGCTCCTCACCGTCGAGGAGTTTGCGGCGCAGCCTCAGGGCCGTGCGATACAGCTCCAGGGTGGAGCCCTCGACCCCGTCCTGGGCCTCGACGGCGTAGGCGGCGAAGCCGGGCGGCTGCGGCAGCCAGGCACCGCCGGGCCCGAAGCCGTACGACGGTCCGCTCGTCGTCCACGGCAGCGGCACCCGGCAACCGTCACGGCCCTTGCGGACGTGGCCCGTCTGCTCCCAGATCGGGTCCTGGAGCACCTCGGTGGGCAGGTCGGCGACCTCGGGCAGGCCCAGTTCCTCGCCCTGGTAGACGTAGGCCGAGCCGGGCAGTGCCAGCATCAGCAGCGTGGCCGCCCGGGCCCGGCGCAGCCCGGCCGCCTCGTCGACGGCCGGCGCGTGGCCGCCGGCCAGGAGCCAGGCGTTGAGGTCGGTGCCGGGTGGCAGCGTCAGCCGGGAGGCGTGGCGTACGACGTCGTGGTTGGACAGCACCCAGGTGGCCGAGGCGCCCGCCGCCCGGGCGGTGGCGAGCGAATCGGTGATGACCTGCTTCAGCTCCTGCGCGTCCCATCCGGCTTGCAGATACTCGAAGTTGAAGGCCTGGCCCAGCTCGTCCGGGCGGGCGTACAGCGCACGCCGGGCGCCGGGCACCCACGCCTCGGCGACGGCCATGCGGGGCGGACGGTAGGCGTCGAGGATCTTGCGCCAGTCGCGGTAGATCTCGTGCACGTCGTCGCGGTCGTAGAAGGGGTGCGTGCCGGGCGGCATCGCGGTGAGGCCCTCCTCGCGGCTCAGCTCGGGCCGGCCGAGGTCACGCAGCGGTTCGCTCAGGTCCTTGACGAGGGCGTGGGCGACGTCGACGCGGAATCCGTCGACCCCGCGGTCCGACCAGAAGCGCAGGGTGGTGCGGTAGTCGGCGCGGACCTCCTGGTTCTCCCAGTTGAGGTCGGGCTGCTCGGGGGCGAACAGGTGCAGGTACCACTGGCCGTCGGGCACCCGCTTCCACGCGCTGCCGCCGAAGACGGACTGCCAGTCGGTGGGCGGGAGTTCGCCGTGCTCGCCGCGGCCGTCCCGGAAGACGTAGCGGTCGCGGGCGGCCGAACCGGGCCCCGCGTCCAGGGCCTCCTGGAACCACGCGTGCCGGTGCGAGGAGTGGTTGGGCACGATGTCGACGATGACCTTCAGGCCGAGGCGGTGGGCCTCGGCGACCAGGGCGTCGAAGTCGTCGAGGGTGCCCAGGCGCGGGTCGACGCCGCGCGGGTCGGCGACGTCGTAGCCGCCGTCGGCGAGCTCGGACGGGTAGAAGGGGCTCAGCCACAGGGCGTCCACGCCCAGGGCGGCGAGGTGACCGAGGCGGCGGGTGATGCCGCGCAGATCACCGAGTCCGTCGCCGTCGGCGTCGGCGAAGCTGCGGGGGTAGATCTGGTAGACGACGGCCTGGCGCCACCAGTCGGGGTCCCGGGACGACAGGTCGAGGGTCGAGCGATCGGTCACGCGGTCTCCTTCTCAGGGCATACGGGCGACACCATTGAATCTGTCCAGAATGCCGGAAAAAAGAACCATCGCGTTGATCGGAGTGATCCATTCCTGCTGTGACGGAAGTGTGATGGCGGCGCAACTTCCTTTGCAAAAACGCAGGTTGACAGTGTGCTGCGGTGCCGCCACCATGGGGCCACTGAGGCACATGTGACCAATGAGCCCAGTGTTTCTCAGACCACTCACTCCCCGGAGCGGCCCGGCAGCCGCGCGCCGCGCGCTGCCCGCATGCCGTCGCCCGGGTCAGGCACACGCCAAGAAATGGGATACGCATGTCCATAGCGAGACGTGTCACCGCGCGACGCCTGCTGGGGACGGGCGCCGCCGCCCTCGTCCTCTGCGCCGCCACCGCCACGACCGCGTTCGCGCACGGCGCGCCCGGCGGAGACGGCTGGTCGTCCGGCGGCAGCTACAAGCCCGGCACGGGCGCGGGCACGGAGACCGGGACCGATCGCTGCCAGTTCTCGCTCGACGGCACCGACTTCTACGACTCGGTCAAGGTCGACGACCAGAACCTGAAGCCGAGCGAGGACGGCAAGGTCCACATCACGGTCCGCGCCGCCGGTGACGCGGCCACCTGCACGGCCTCCCTCGCCTCCTACCTCGCCCACGGCGCGACGTTCGCGACCTCCGGCGAGCAGGTGTTCGTCGACTTCGACTCGGTGACGGTCAAGCAGGGCGGCACCGACACGCTCGACATCGCCATCCCGGACAAGGGCTGCTTCGGGCAGATCGACCTCTACCGGGGCGCCGTGAAGTTCGACGGCGAGCTGGACGCGAAGGACGGCTTCGAGCACGGCGAGCTGCCCAAGGGCCCGGACCGCCCGGTCATCAAGGACAAGCTGATCGCGGCCTGGAACGGCGGCACGAAGGACTGCACCACCCCGCCGCCGGCGGAGGAGGAGCCGCCCGCCTCCACGCCGCCCGCGAGCCCGTCCGAGCCGGCCGAGGCGACCACGCCTCCGGCGTCCCCGTCCGAGCCCGCCGAGCCCTCGACACCGCCGTCGTCCGACACGGACACGCCCACCCCGAGCGCCTCCGAGTCGACGCCCGTCGCGCCCAAGCCGAACGGCGGTGGCGGCGACCTCGCCGAGACCGGCGCCGACAGCAGCACCGGCCCGATCGCCCTCGGTGCGGCGGCCCTGCTGGCGGGCGGCGCGGCCCTCGTCGTCGCGACCCGCCGCCGCGCGGCCAAGCGCGGCGCGTAGCACGCGAGACCAGGCAGACGCCCGGGGTGCCGTCGTCCGGCGGCGACGGCACCCCGGGCGTTGTCATGCCTCGACGGTCGCCAGGTACAACTTCACCCAGCGCTCCACGTCCACGTCCAACCCCACGTCGACCAGCGGCTGTTCGCGCGTGCCCTCGTGGAGTTCCGACTCGCCCGGCCGGGGCCGGCGGTCCACGATCGTCATGCCGCGCGTCGGCCCGGGGGCGAGGGACACGTCCACCGGGAGGCGGCGGGTCGTCAGGCCCTCCGGGTCGACGACCGCGCACACCGCACCCGCGTCACCGAGACCGCCGGCCGTCTCCGTCGGGTCGTCGGGACGGCTGTCCGGATGGGCAGGGCGATGGGCGAGCAGCTGTCCGGCCAGCCGCGCCCCGGGCTCACCGCTCTCGCACAGCCTGCGCACATCCGCCGCGGGGACCACGACCCGTGTGAACACGTCCAGCCCGTACATCGTGATCGGCACCCCGGCGGTGAGCAGGATCGCGGCCGCCTCCGGGTCGTGCCAGACGTTGAACTCCGCGACGGGCGTGGCGTTCCCGACGGCCGCCGCGCCGCCCATGAAGACGATCCGCTCGATGTTGCGGACCACCTCCGGATGCGTGCGCAGCAGCAGCGCGATGTTGGTGAGGGGGGCCGTGGGGATGAGGGTGACCTTGCGCGGGGAGGCGAGGATCTCGCGCCGCAGCAGCGTCACCGCGTCGACGTCGGCGGCCCTGCGGGCCGGTTCCGGCAGGCCCAGGTCGCCCATGCCGTCGCGCCCGTGCACGTGCTGAGCCGAGCGGGGAGCCTCGATCAGCGGCCGTTCGGCGCCCCGGGCGACGGGGATGTCGGGGGCGCCGGCCTGCTCCAGCACGGTCAGGGTGTTGCGGACGACGCCGTCCACGTCCGTGTTCCCGGCCACGCAGGTGACAGCCCGCACGTCGAGCGCGGGGTGCCGTACGGCGAACAGCAGGGCGAGGGCGTCGTCGACGCCGGTGTCGCAGTCGATGATCACCGGGATGCGCTGACCGTCCGTCACGGCGGGGACTCCTTCCAGTGGCTTCGCGGGCAAGCCCCGTAGAAGCGACCTTACGGCCTGGGCCACGGCCCGTTCCGGGCTCACGCCAGGCCCGCGTCAGGAGCGGCGTACCGCCGTGACGGCCGGGTGGGCGTCCGCGGCCGGAAAGTCGCCGCGGCGCGGTTGGTCGTCGCGCTTGGTGTCGCGGGTCCGGACGCTCGCCGCCCGGTCTGATCCACCCCGTACGGCCACACGAACGGACGCGCCGATGATTCCGGACCCGTCGGCCGGTCGTTACGGGCAGGAGACGACGAAGGAGTCCCGCCATGCCCGCACAGCAGCCGACGACCGAACTCGACGCCCGCTACAGCTCGGCGCTCAACCACCGCCCGGGCGCCTCGGAGGTGACCGCCACCGAATGGGCCGAGGCCCGGCGGCGGCTGGAGATCGCCGAGATCTTCTGGGTGTCCACCGTGCGGCCCGGCGGCCGGCTGCACGTCACGCCCTGCATCGCCGCCTGGCACGACGGGGCGCTGTACTTCTCCACCGGCCGCGGGGAGCAGAAGGCGAAGAACCTCGCCCACGACGCCCACTGCGCCCTGACCACCGGGACGAACTCCCTCACCGACGGGTTCGACCTCGTGGTCGAGGGCACGGCCGAGGCGGTCGCCGACCGTGCCCTGCTGGAGGAGGTGATCACAGCGTTCGAGACGAAGTACGGGCCGCACATCACCTCCCCCGAGGGCACCTTCCACGGCATCGGGGACGAGTTCCGCAGCGGCGACGCGGTGGTGTTCGCGGTGTCCCCGGACACGGCGTACGGCTTCGGCCGGGACAACGGGGTCTACAGCCACACGCGTTGGACGTTCTGAACCGCCCCGGCCCGTGGTGATCCCGTCCCGCCCCCTGGTGATCCGTCCCAGCCCCTGGTGATCCCGTCCTACGACGGGTCCCACAGTCCGGGCCCGCGGGCCGCGACCCGCTCGCCGATCCGCCGCAGCAGCTCGGTGCCGGGGAGGGGGTCGAGCCGGCGGCCGTCGCGCAGGCGCGGTGCCACGAGTCCCGCGGCGGCCTCGCGTCCGCCGATCACCGCCTGGTACGGCACCAGCCGGGCGGCGCGGATCCGGGCGGCGAGGGTGCCCTGCTCGGGGCCGGCGACCTCGGCGCGCAGACCGAGCTCCCGGGCGCGTGCGGCCAGGGCGTGCGCCGCTTCGGCCTGCTCCTCCCCGACCGGCAGGACCGCCAGCTGCACCGGCGCCAGCCACGGCGGGAAGGCGCCGCCGTGCTCCTCGACGAGGTGCGCGACCGCGCGCTCCACGCTGCCGATGATGCTGCGGTGCACCATGACCGGGCGGTGTTTCGCCCCGTCGGGGCCGATGTAGTGCAGGTCGAAGCGTTCGGGCTGGTGGAAGTCGATCTGCACGGTGGACAGGGTGGCCTCCCGGCCCGCCGGGTCGGTGATCTGCACATCGATCTTGGGGCCGTAGAAGGCGGCCTCGCCCTCGGCCGCCTCGTACGCGATGCCGGAGCCGTCCAGGACCTCCCTCAGCAGCGCGGTGGCACGCCGCCACAGCTCCGGGTCGGCCACGTACTTGCCGCCCTCCCCGGGCAGCGACAGCCGGTACCGGGACGCGCGGATGCCCAGGTCCGCGTAGGCGCGGCCGATCAGCTCCAGCGCGGCCCGGGCCTCCTGGACGGCCTGCTCCAGGGTGCAGAAGATGTGCGCGTCGTTGAGGGTGATGGCCCGCACCCGGGTCAGGCCGCCGAGGACACCGGACAGCTCCGAGCGGTACATGCCGCCCAACTCGGCCATGCGCAGCGGCAGCTCGCGGTAGCTGTGAGGGCGGGAGCGATAGATCAGGGCGTGGTGCGGGCACAGGCTGGGGCGCAGCAGGACCTGCTCGGCGCCCACGTCCATCGGCGGGAACATGTCGTCGCCGTAGTGGTCCCAGTGCCCGGAGATCTCGTACAGCTCGCGTTTGCCGAGGACCGGCGAGTACACGTGCCGGTAGCCCGCCCGGCGTTCCGCTTCGCGGATGTACTCCTCCAGGGTGTGCCGCACGATCGCGCCGTCGGGCAGCCAGTACGGCAGCCCCGCGCCCATCAGCGGGTCGGTGTCGAACAGGTCCAGTTCACGGCCGAGTCGGCGGTGGTCGTGCATGGTGTGACTCCTCACGGCGGGGAGGCGAGCACCACGCGACGAAGCCCCGGGGCACTCGCCCCGGGGCTTCGGACATCTGGGTCAGCTGTCAGCGCGCCGGGACACTCTCCGGCGTCGTCGTGGCGGACGGATACGACTGGGCGCGCTGCATGGGCGTGACCGTAACAGGGGCGCCGGGGGCGGGGCGAGGGGTTTTCGGGAGGGTCGATTCGTGACCGGGGCGGGGATTCGTGACCGGGGCGGGGCGAGGGGTTTTCGGGCGGGTCGGTTCGCGACCGACGCCGGCGCCGCCCCGGCCACCCGGCGCACGGACCGCGTCGCCGTCCCGGGTGGTCCGCAGGGACCGCCGGTGTCCCGGTCCGCTCACCCGGACGGCCCGTATCGCTGGTGGCCGGACGGTCGCGGTGGTGCCGTAGGAGCACGCACCCGATCTTGGAGAGCGGCCCCGCCCCGAGGCGCCTCCTCGAGCCCCCGCAGGAGGCACCCCGATGACCCACCCCGCGGCCACCCGTGCCCTCCTGGCCTCCGCTCTGTCCGTGACCGGCCTCCTGGCCACGGCCGGCTGCTCCGTCGACGACGGGCCGCGGCCCCGGTGGTTCTCCGCCTCCGCGTCCGCCTCCGGCGCGTCCGCCGCCGTCGAGCAGCCGTCCGGTTCCGGAGCCGCCCTCACCGAGGCGCAGGCCCGGGCGGCACTGGTCACCGAGGCCGATCTGGGGGAGCCGTGGACACCGTCCCGAGGCGCGCGGACCTGGCGGGACGGGCTGCTCAAGGCGACCACGGAGGACCGGGACTGCCAGCGGCTGCTGGACGTCCTCTACACGGAGGAGCCCTTCGGCACCCCCCAGGGCCCGCAGGCGACGTCCGCGCTCGACGACGGCGACACCGACGCCCAGTTGCGCTACCGGGTCGCCGCCCATCCCCCGGCGGACGTGGACCGCACGCTGGACTGGATGAAGTCGCTGCCCGGCCGCTGCGGCCAGTTCACGGCCACGACGACCCGCGGCGTCGTCCAGGGCGTGGAGGTCCGCGACCTGCCGGTGCCGCCGGTGGGGGACGCCCGGCAGGCCCTGCGGGTCACGCTGGCCGGCGAGACGGAGGACGGGGAGCTGACGTACCTCACCATGGACCTCGCCGCCGTCCGCGTCGGCGAGGAGGCGATCACCCTCACCAACGCCGGCCTCGACGAGGTGTACGCGGAGGTCACCCAGCAGACCGCGCAGCTGGGGGCGCAGCGCCTGACCGAGATCAGGAAGCAGGGCCGGGCACAGATCTGACGCCGCGCTCCTCCTGCGACGCCACGCTCCTCGCATTCAGTACCGGTCGAAGACGCCGCGCTCCTCGGCGTTCAGTACCGGTCGAAGACGCCGCGCTCCTCGGCGTTCAGTACCGGTCGAATCGCGTGCGGTGGGCGGTCACGTCCCGCGCCACGTCCAGGGCCGTACGCCCGTGCGCGAAGGCGTCCGCCCGCAGCCGCGCGAGCGCGTCGTCCGCGCCCACGCCGAGCTGCGCCATGATCATGCCGACGGCCTGGTAGACCTCGTCGTGGTCGGTGGCCAGTCCGCTCAGCCAGTCCTCCCCGTCCTGCGTCCCGGGCTCGTCGCCGTGCGGCAGTGCCATCAGGGCCACGGTCATGACACCGGCCACGACCCGGGCCACGTGCAGCTGGCGGTCGGTGAGCCCGCCCGGGCGGTCGCGGTACAGGTCGAGCGTGCCCACGCACACCGCGCCGCTGCCCAGCGGCACCGCGTACACCGCCCGCACCCCGGCCTCCGTCGCCTGCTGGGCGAAGACCGGCCAGCGTCCGGCGTCCCGGCCCGTGGTCAGATCGCAGGCGAGGACGGGCGCGCCGTCCTCCAGCGCGCTCTGGCAGGGGCCGTCGCCCAGCGTCGCCTGGATCTGCGCCAGGTGCGCGGCCTGCGCGCTGCTCGCGCTCAGCTGCACGGGCATGCCCTCGCTGCGCAGCGACACGCTCGCGCCGATCACCGGCAGCAGTTCCACCGCCACCTCGCACAACCGCCCCGGCACCTCTCCGGGCTCGGCGCCCCGCACGCCCCTGGCGATCGCGTCGGCGGCCCGGGTGCCGTCCGGGTCCGGTCCACCGCCCCCGGTGCGGCCGGGGCCCGGGTCGCCGTCGGGAGCGTCTCGGGGATCGTCCCTGGGCCGCACGACCACCGCCTCCTTCGATCACCGCGGCTTGCACCGTCGACGGTTCCCGGGACGGGGCCATGGCAGGAGCGGGCCGCGTCCGGCCGCCCCGCGACCCGCCCACGAGGCGGCAGTGCGAGGCCGCCGTGCGAGGCCGCCTGCGACCACCCGGCCGACTCTGCCCGGTGCCCGCCGCGCACCGGGCCCGGCCCTCTCGGAACCGTGGCCCGACTACCCGTTGCAGGTGGGGCAAAACACCTGCGCGGAGGCGTCGGCGTGGGGTCTCAGCGCTTCTCGTAGGGGTCGTCCGGCTGCGGCACCCGCCGTACGGAGCCGGCGTCGACGACCGGGGGCCAGGCGGCGGCCGATCCCGGCTCCCCCTCGGGGTGCCAGGTGCCGGTGACCGTCACCCAGGTGTCGACCGGCGGGGCCTGCGCGCCGCGCACCTCGGCCTTGACGGCGGTGGCGTCGGCGGCACAGCAGGAGACGAGGAGGCGGGTGACGTACCAGGTGCCGTCGTCGTCACGGGTGACGAAGCCGGTGAGCCGGACCGTACGGCCCGTCAGGGAGCGGCCGCTGTCGTAGACCGCCCGGGAGCCGAACTCTCCGAGGGCGAGGTCGACCGGGTTCCCGGACGGCAGGGCCGGGAAGGTGCCGACCCCCTGGGCGGCACGCCGGCCGGCCTCGCGCTCGGCGCTGTAGGAGCCGAGGGCGGGTGGTGGGAAGAGGAGCAGGGCGAGCGCGGGGAGCGTGAGGAACCATGCGACACGAGGTCCGACGGGTCCGTGACCGTGCCCTGCGGAGCCGTGAGCGCCCCCTGCGAAGCCGGGGTCGTGCCCTGCGAAGCCGGAGCCGTGCCCTGCGGAGCCATGACCG
>NZ_JBIBAF010000001.1:302930-672664 GCF_042899705.1 Streptomyces sp. NPDC013187
CCGTCCCCTGCAAAGCCGTGACCGTGCCCTGCGAAGCCGGAGCCGTGCCCTGCGGAGCCATGACCGTCCCCTGCAAAGCCGTGACCGTGCCCTGCGAAACCGGGGCCGTGCCCTGCGGAGCCATGACCGTCCCCTGCAAAGCCGTGACCGTGCCCTGCGGAGCCGTGACCGTGCCCTGGGGAGCCGTGACCGTGCCCGGTCGGGTCATGGCCATACTCTGTGCGACCGCCGTCGTCCTCGTGTTCGTGCTCGTGCTCGTCGTCCACCCGGGTCGTCATCACCGCCGACGCCGTCCCCAGCAGCACCAGTGCCACCCCGGACGCCACCAGATACGGCCGCAGCCCCGACTGGACGTACCGCAGATACAGCTCGCTGAAGAGCGACACCCGCAGGATCGCCGCACCCACGAGCGCGAGCAGCACGGCGGGTCCGTAACGCCTCACAGCAGCCACCACCCCACCAGGACGCTGCTCGCCACGGCGACCACCCACGTCGCCGCCGAGAACCGCACCGCGAAGGCCCTGCCGAACGTGCCCGTCTGGAGCGCGATCAGCTTCAGGTCCACCATCGGCCCGACCACCATGAACGCGAGCCGCGCGGTCGGTGAGAAGCCGCTCAGCGACGCCGCCACGAACGCGTCGGCCTCGCTGCACACGCACAGCACGACCGCGAGCAGCGCGAGCAGCAGCACCGACAGCCAGGCCGACCCGGTGAACACCTCCAGCAGCGACCGCGGTACGACGACGGCGAACGTCGCCGCGGCCGCCGCCCCGACGACGAGGAAGCCGCCCGCGTGCAGGAAGTCGTGCTGAAGTCCCGAGGCGAAGGCGCGCGGACCGCCACCCGTCGGCTGCCCCCCGGTCCGTTTCGGCAGCCGCAACCACTCCTCGCGACCGAACCGCGCCCACAGCCAGCCCATCACCACGGCCGTGCCGAGCGAGGCGAGCAGCCGGCCGAGGACCATCTCCGGCTGCCCCGGGAAGGCGATCGAGGTCGCCACGAGCACGACGGGGTTGATCGCGGGCGCCGACAGCAGGAAGGCGAGCGCGGCCGCCGGCGCGACGCCCCGCCGCATCAGGCTCCCCGCCACCGGCACGGAGGCGCACTCACAGCCGGGCAGCACGACCCCCGCCGCTCCCGCGACCGGCACGGCGAGCACCGTACGGCGGGGCAGCAGCCGCTGGAACACCCGCTCGGGCACGAACGCCCCGATCGCCGCCGACACGACGGTGCCCAGCAGCAGGAACGGCACCCCCTGGACGGTGATCGCGGTGAACACGGTCCACCAGGCCGCGACCGGAGGGGTGTAGAGGTCGAGCGCCAGCATGGGCCCGAGCACCGAGACCACCGTCCCGACGGCGAGCAGCGCGGCACCTGCGAGGACGGCGTACACCAGGGCCCGCAGGCCCAGCCGTATGCCGTCGGTCATCGTCCGTCGGTTCTCCACGCGCGCCCGCCCCGGTCGTTCACTTCCCCGGAGGGAGGCTAACCCGCACGGCTGTGCGAGGACTCGGTTTCCTCACAGAGGAGGCTGTGCGGGCGCGGGCCCGAGGGTGGTGGTGCCGGGGGCGGTGCGGTGGCCGAGGCCCGTCCGGTAGGCGTCCAGGGCGGCCTCCACGCGCCCGGTCCTGCGCAGCAGGTCGCCCAGCAGCCGGCACAGGTCGGCCAGGTCACCGGCGGCACCGGCCCGCTCCAGCAGGCTCAGGGCACGGACGTAGTGCTCCTCGGCGTCCTCCGTGCGGCGGGCGTCCTCGGCGATGATGCCGAGCAGCCGGTGGGCGGCGGCGGAGTGGACGGCGCCGCGCTCGGGGGACAGGTGCCCGAGGACGTCGTAGAGCAGGGCCGCCGCCTCGTCGGACCGGCCGCGCCGGTGGAGCACGTCGGCCAGCTCGACGGTGACCTGGCTGCTGTAGAGGGCGGCGCGCCGGGCGGACAGCATGCCGAGGGCCTGCCGCAGCTCCTCCTCGGCGCGTTCCAGTCGGCCGTCCTGGGCGTAGACGTAGCCGCGCATCCAGTGACAGTTGGCCAGTTCGGTGCGGATCTGCAGGCCCCGGTACAGCTCGGCCGCCTTGGCCAGGGAGGCGTCGGCCTCGGCGAGGCGGCCCTCGGCGACCAGGGTGCGGGCGACGGAGCGGTGCATGCGGGCGACCAGGGCGGGGTCGCCGGACTGCGGGGCGAGGGCCAGGGCGAGCTCGGCGGCCTGGGCGGCGCGGGCGTGCGCGCCCATGTCCATGTAGGGGCCGATCGCGCTGGCGTAGAGCAGCAGCAGGGCGTCCGGGTCGTGCAGTCCGCCGCGGTTCAGTTCGTCGAGGGTGGTCTCCAGCAGGTGGACCGCGTACCGGAGTTCACCGGCGAGGTAGTGCGCGACGGCCCGGCCACGCAGGGCCGGGACCCGGGCGGGCAGGGGCGCGCCGGCCAGGCACTCCTCGGCCCGCTCGAAGTACTGCCGACCGGTGACGAGTTCGCCGGTCTCCAGAGCGCACTCGCCGAGTCCGAGCAGGGCGGCGGACCGCTCGGCCGGCAGGCCGTGCGTCTCGGCCTCGGCGAGCAGCTCGGCGTACTGCTCGGCGGCCGCCTCGGCCTCGCCGTCGGCCACGGTGCGCTGGGCTTCGGTGAGCCGCAGCCGCAGCCCGGTGACGAGCCGGGCCGAGCGCCCGCCGGCGAGCTCGTCGAAGGCGACGCCGAGCCGCTCCGCGAGGTGCCGCAGCGCGTCGTCGGAGGGCCGTACCCGGCCCGACTCGAGGGTGGAGATGTAGGCCGGTGTGTACACGGGTTCCGCCAACTGCCGTTGTGTCAGTCCGCGTTCCACACGCAACCGCTGCACCCGGCGCCCGATGGTCCCCGGATCGTCACGCTCCCCCACGCCAACTCCCCCTGTGGCTCTTGCCGTTCGCCCGGAACTGCCCCTAGGTTAAACAGAGTGTTAAGCCGGATTGTCGAACCCGCTTAATACGTTGCCGCCGTAGTCGCCGCCCCTGTTGCGAGGTCGCCGTGCTCGAACGCACACGCACCGCCGAGCGGTACGCCCGAGGCTTCACCGCCGCCCTCGTCGCGGTGGCGACCCTCCTGCTCGCGGCGAACGCGGGACCGGCCCGAGCGGAGACACCCCAGACGGAACCCCAGGTTGTGGCGAACTCCCGCTGAAGCGCCGGGGTGGGTCACCGGCACTCGGAGGAGGCCTGCCGCCGGGAGAGGGTCAGCCTGCGTCGCTCCGCGTCGATCTCGGTGACGACGACCGTGACCTCGTCGCCGACCCGGACGACATCCGACGGCGTCCGCACGGGCGTCCACGCGAGCTCTCGCAGGTGGACCAGTCCCTCGATTCCGTCGGCGACCTGGACGAATGCGCCGAACGGGACCAGCTTGGTGACCTGTCCGTGCAGTTTCCGCCCCGTCACGACCCCGTCGGCGAACGCCTGGAAGGGGTCCGGCTGCGTCGCTCGCAAGGACAGCCTGGCCTCCAGGTTCCAGGTGTCGAACTGAAGGAATTCGCAGGAGACCCGCTGTCCGACCCGCACGACGTCGGAGGCTGCTTCGATACGTCGCCAGGACAGTTCGGGGACCGAGATGAACCCGACGCCGGGGAAGAGCGGGTGGCCGGGACCGTCGTCCAGCGCTACGAACACGCCGAACCGTTCGATCGCGGTGACGGTGCCGGAAAGGAGCTCACCGCAGCGAATCGACTCCAAAAACGCCCACAGTTCCGGGTTCTCCGACCGTCCGCCCAGCATGCTGCACATCCTTCATCTCGATGTCACTCATCGCCTGGTTCTTCGGCCAAGGCCTTGCCGAGGCCTGCCGCGCCGCCCCCGATCCGCAGGACCGCGCAGATCTCGTCCGCGTCGGCGCGCAGCTCCGGCTAACCCGGTAAGACCTTGCTCAACGCCTCGTCAAGGCCTTTCGCGATCTGCGCGTCGCCCGGTCGGCCCGCACTCGGGCTCGGGCCGTACAGGGCGTCCAGTTCGGTGATGAGAGTGTGCGTCACCGCGCCGTACAGCGGAGTGCGTGGGCGGTGCACGCCCTCGCGGAGAGACGGCAGCAGGATGTCGCGGGAGAAGCTGACACCGTCGGCGATCCGGTCGGGGGGCAGGCGGACGGTGCCCTCGCCGGTGGGCGACGCCGAAGGGGTCTCGGCGTACGCCGGGGCGTGCCGGCACGGGGGAGCGGTGCCGGGTTCCTGGTAGGCGGAGACGCGGGTCGCGGCGAAGCCGGCGCGCAGCAGGCAGCGTTCGCTGTCCGGGTCGGTCAGGAACGCGATCAGTTCCGCCGCCTTCGCGGCCCGCTGCTCGGACGTGGAGGAGGTGACGGCCAGGTTCTGCCCGCCCAGGACCGCCTTGCCGGGCAGCCGGGTCACCCCCAGGTTCTCCCCGTAGGTCTCGTGCAGGGTGGGGTAGACGTACGGCCAGTGCCGCAGGAAGGTCGTGCGGCCCTCCGCGAAGGCACTGAGCGACTCGGCCTCGCGCGACTCGGAGGCCTCGTCGAGGGTGTACGGCGGGCTCGTGCGCGCACGCAGTTCGGCCACACCCGCCGTGAGCTGTTCCACGGTCGCCGCGTACTCGCCGTCGCCGTCGGTCAGCCGGAGTCCGGGCACGGCCGAGGTGAACGCCTCGATCGCGTTGACCGTGCGGCCCTCGTACGGGGCGAGCTGGGTGGACCAGCCCTCGTGGCCCTGGGAGCCGAAGTGCCCTTTGACGGCGTCGATCTGGTCCCGCAGTTCGTCCCAGGTGACCCCGTCGCTGAGGTCGGTCCGGGAGACACCGGCCTCCCGCAGATGGTCCTTGCGGTAGTACAGCAGGCCGGCGTCGCTGTTGAACGGGACCGCGTACCGCTTGCCCTTCCAGTACGACGTTCTGTCCACGGACGGGATGATGTCGTCCGGGGACCTGACCGCCGCGTCGGTCAGCGGGCGGATCAGGCCCGCGTCGGCGAACTCCGGAACCCAGGTCACGTCCAGGTTCACCACGTCGTACTCGGCGCTGCCGGACTGGAGGGCGCCGAGCAGCTGGCTGCGCTGCTGGTCGGCGGAACCGGGCAGTTCCACCAGCCGGGCCTCGAAGCCCTGCGGGCCCTCCTCGGCGTTCCAGACGTCGATGAGCTGCTGGCGGATGCCGTTCTTGCCGGTCACGTCCTGTCCGCTGGCCACCACGATCCGGCGGCGGTTGTCGGCGTCCGGCGGCTCTTCCCGCGCGTCACCGCCGGTGCAGGCGGCCAGGAACAGCAGGGTCAGCAGGGACGGCAACGCGAGCAGGGCGGCCGGCAGCCGTCGGACCATCATTCCTCCCCCGTTCCGATGCGGGCGACCTCGTCGCGCAGCGCGGGCACGAGGTCGTCCCCGGCGTCCAGGCAGCGGCCCTGCGCGGCCTCCGCGACGCGCGTGCCGGGGCGGTCCCGGTCGCAGCCCCCGCTCTTCAGCATCACCATGGCCACGGGCACGCCCGACTCGCGTGCCCGGTCCTCCACCTCGCGGAGGCGATCGCCGGCCAGGCGGTTGTCGTCCTCGCCGTCGGTGAGGTACACGATCAGCTGCGGCCGCTCGTCGCCCGCGCCGCGCTCCCGCATGAACGCCAGGGCGTCCAGCAGGGCGGCGCGCGGATCGGCTTCCGCGTCCCGCACCTCGGCGCCTCCCCTGCCGGTCCCGAGTGCCTTCTCCGCCTCCGCGCGGGAGTGCCTGCCGAAGTCGAGCAGTCCGGTGTGCGTGGGGCCTTTGACCCCGTGCACCGCCCACACCCCGTACTCGTCCCCCCTGCCGAGCCCCGTCAGGGTCTGTTTGAGGATGCCGGGGCCGCCGCTGGGGCCGTCCCACAGACCGGCCATCGAGCCGGAGCCGTCGAGGAGGTACAGGACGCGGCCAGGTCCGTGCGCGTTGCCGTACCGCTCCAGCGTCCTGTCCATCTGTGTCGCCTCGGCGGGGTCCGCCGGCGGAACGGAATCGGTCAGCCCGTGGTCGGACCCCTTCCCGGCGAGCGGTTCCCGTTCGCCCGTCGCGGACCTGAATCCCTGCCGGCCGAGCACCTCCCGGCCGCCCTTCCCCGCCAGCCAGTCGCGGAACCGGTCCACCCTGTCGTCCCGCGCCTGGACGTCCCGGTCGCCGCCCTCCCAGCGCACCCGCACGAACGTCGGTTCCAGACCGGGCACGTCGTCGGGGTAGACGGCGGTGCGCTCGGCGCGCGTGACCGAGTGACAGCCGACGCCGCTCCTGAGCAGGAACTCCGGGACCAGGACCGCGCTGCGGTCGTCCGCGGCGTCGTCCGCGGGCAGCGTGCACAGCAGCCTGACGGCCGAGGGCTCGGGCCGTCCCGCCCGGCTGATCAGCCCCTCGGCGCCGCGCACATCGGCCCCGTCGCCGTACAGCCCCACCGTCGCCAGCAGCGCCGAGTCGCTGAACTCGGGATCGGGCCTGCGCACCTGTGCCTTGCCGTCCGAGTCCTTCAGGGCCCTGACCAGCTTCGGCAGCGACCACCCGGTGGCCGGGACGCCGGTGTCGAGACCCTCCGGGACGGCCAGCACGACCGGTGAGTACGCGAACGGCCCGTCGTCCGGCTCCAGCCGGGCGAAGACGCGTTCCACCTGCGCGTCGGTGGCCCGGTCGACGTCCGCGCGGGTCGCGGGGATCCACACGTCCGGCTGCGGGCCGATGTCCCGCTGCGGGTTGACGTCCTCCCTCGGCTGCTGCCAGGGGTCGGAGTGCTCGCCCAGCGCGGTCACCACATGAGCGGCACCGGCGCTGTAGACGGTGACGCCGCTGCGCGGGCAGCCGTCTTCCGTGGTGTTGGCGTCCGATGCGAGGTAGGCGTCCGCGGCCGCCCGCATCGCCGGCTCCAGGTCGGGGTCGGTGAGGACCCGCAGCTCCAGGGGCGGTTTGCAGGGGCCGGACCCCCCGGTCAGGACCAGGACTCCGTAACCGGCGGCGCCGATCAGGACGAACGCCAGCAGAAGCGCCAGAACGGTGCGGCCGAACAGGCCGATGGACTCCCGGACGCGGGCGAGCGGACGCCGGAGCCAGGAGAACCAGCCGAACGTGTCCTCGGTGTCGTCGCGCGGGCCCACCGGTCCTGCCGCCAGCAACACGTCCGCGTCCGGGTCCCACGGGGGCGCCAGCGCCTGAGGTCTCTGCGAGTCGTCGGCCTCCGCCTTGTACTTCGCGGCGGCCATCCGCTCCCTCACCGCGGCGTACAGCTCGGAGAGCCACACCTCCCCGCCCGCGTCGAGGACCCGCACCACCTCGCGCGTGAACGGCGTGGCGACCTCCGCGTCCCCGCCCGGGATGCAGCGGTTGGGCTGCACGCTCATCAGGAGCAGGATCTTGTGCTTCCGCTTCGGATCGTCGAAGCGGTGCCAGATCTCCGCGGCGTTGCCCGCGTAGCAGCAGTCGAGGATCACCACCACCTGCTGGGCGCGGCTCTCGACGAGCTCGCCGAGCACCTCGCTGAAACTCACCGAGCCGGGCAGCCCGTCACCCGCGAGGACGCGGGCGGTACGCATCTGGAGGTGCAGCTCGTTGCCGGAGGTGGAGGTGACGGCGTGCCCGGCGAAGTAGACCAGCAGCAGCCCCCTGGCCTCCTGGCAGGCGCGGCGGAGCGCCCCCGTGAACTCGTCCGGGGTCGGGGAGGCCAGGGCCCGCACCTCGTGCGCACCGAACACGGTGCTCCGGTGCAGCGCGTCCTCGAGTGTCGTCCGGTTGTGCCGCACGGCGGGGAGCTGGCCGGTGACGCCCTGTGGATCCGGTGCCGTGTGGTCGTACTCGGACACAGCGGCCAGCAGGGCCCGGTTCACTTCGCCGCGCGGGTCGAAGCGACTCACCGGCCTACTCCCTGTCGGCGTCCAGTGTGCGGATCTGTGGCTCGGGATCCCCGCCCTGGAGCCTTCGGCGGTTGTTCGTCCAGGTCTTCACGGCGCGTGCGGTGTACTCGGTCAGCGCCGCGACCGTGACGACGTCACCGAGGAGTTTCAGCACGAGTTCGAGGTCGGGTCCCAGCCGCCCCTTGGCCCCGGCGGTGCTGGTCTGCGCCTCGATGCTCAGCTTCTCTTCGGAGAGCAGTTCCGCGAGCGGCTCTTCCCGCTCCAGCCACGTCTTCAGAGCTCTGACATCGTCCACGGTCCCGCCGGCGCCCAGCCGGACGCGCACGCCTAAGACAGCCACTTCGTCCCCCTCTGTCATGCCCGACATCATGACACCGGGTCAGGCCCCGGCGGCAGACCCGTGACGTGACCGGCACAAGCGATTGCACGCCCCCTTCACGCCAGGGGCACACGGCGCACACGGCTCAGCCCTGGGTCTGCAACTGCCTCAGCTGCCGCTGCACGTGGTCCAGCGCCCCCTCGCGCCGCCCGGGCACCCGTCCGCGCAACGCGGCGAGCTCGGAGCCCAGTTCGCGGGCGCGGGCGGGATCGCGGACCTGACCCCACTGGTGGTGCGCACGGTCCACGGCGGCCTCGACGGCGGGGGCGTCCGGGGCCTGCCCGGCGTTCAGGCGGGCGGTGGCGATCATCAGCCAGGTACGGCAGCTGCGGGCGGCGTCCCCGGCGAACATCGCGAGATCGGCCCGTACTTCGGCCCAGTGCAGGGCTTCCTCGGACGCGGGCCCGTGCGCGATGACCGCGGCCTGTTCGTGCCGGGCCGCGAGCGTGTCGGCGTCGGCGTGCCGGCCGGACTGGACGGCGGCGGTGATCGCGGCGTGCGGATCCCCGCCCGCCGGGCCGGGCGTGCTCAGCACCAGGTCCGTGCCCGCGCTCTCCGGCGCGATCCGCGTCAGGGCCTGCTGGTGCAACTGCTCGACCGGCGGCCGGAACCCGCTGCGCAGGATGGTCGCGACGGCCTTCATGTACGACGGCTGGGCGACGTTGCGTCTGGACGGCGGCGGCGCGATGCGCCCGTGGACGGCGTTGCCCCGCCCCGAGTCCAGCGGGGTGCTCCGCAGCAGCTCCCAGCTCTCGGCATCGGCGTGCAGGTCGAGCAGGAGGGTGGTGGCGCCTGCGGGCCTGAGCCGCAGTTCCTCCCGGAACCAGTGCCAGGGGAAGGCCGTGTAGCGGGCGGTGGAGGGGGTGGTGCGGGCCAGCGCGAGGTGCGGCAGGCGCTGGCGGCGGTCGAGCTGAAGCTGGCCGGTGACGTACACGGTGAGCGGGCCGGGGGCCGCGGCGGCGGCGCGCAGCCGGGTGAGGACGGCCTGCGGCTCCAGCGGGTCGGCGAGTTCGACGACGTTCGCGGTGTCGGTGCCGGACAGCACGGCGGGCGCCACGGCGGCGAGGACGGGGAGCACGGAGGCGGCGTCCACCAGGCGTCCCTTGCCCACCGGCGAGGCCGCCAGCAGCAGCACGGTTCCGGGCATCGCCCCACCCCCTGTGTCGATCACGTACGTCAGCACGGTAACCGCTGCGGCTGCGAAGGTGGGTCTCAGGACCGCAAACGTCCGCCTTCGGGGGCTTCGCCCCCCCCGTGCGCCCGTCGCCGCGGACCGCACCGGCCGCGTTCCCGTGCCGGTTCGCTCCGCCGACTTGCCAGGGGCTGTGCGCCGGTGTGCCCTGGTTCCAGGGGCAGGGACAGAGAGGAGAGCTGTCATGGCTCATGCGGCACCCGCCTCACGCAAGATGATCACGCAACGTCGCAGGCCCGATGTCTTCGGTGCGCGCACCCACGCCGTCGCGAAAGTGGCGCTGCCCGTCGTCCTCGGACTGATCTACGGCTTCTGGGCCGCGGCCAACCAGCGTCATGGCGGGCCCATCACCGGCTGGAACCTGCTGTTCGGCTTCGTCACGGCCCTCGTGTTCGCCGTGCTGTTCGCCGCCGTGTGGCAGCTGGCCCCGCGGCTGCCCCGCGAACTGCACGCGGCGTGCTGGTTCGTCTTCACGGGCTGCGCGGTCGGCTTCCTCTACAACCAGACCGGTGCGTCCGTGTACAGCTCCAGCGGCGTGGGGCTGGTGGTGGGGGCCGGGGTCCTCGCGATGATGTTCTACCGCTACTACACGCACGAGGACGCCGCGGGCCGGCGCATCGGCTGAAGGAGGCTCTGGACACCCTTTCGGGGGAGCCCGCCGACGGGCTCCCCCGAAGCCGTTTCTCGCAGGTGGAGGGCGCTGCGGCGGGCCAGGCGGGCGGCCGGACGGCGTCGCAGCGCTCGCGGGCCCGGCCCGGGGCGTCTTGCCTGAAAGGGTGTCCGAGCGCGACCGGGCGCCCCTGGCCGGGAAGGCGCCCCCACGATCGCGGAACGTCCTGTCGGCCGTTCTGCTGGTCCTGGCGTGCCTGCTCGTGCCGTTCGGGGCGCTCGCGTCCTGGGCGGCCCACGGACTCACCGACACCGGCCGCTGGGTCCGGACGATGGCCCCGCTCGCCGTGGACCCGGACGTGCGGCGCGCGGTCGCGGACGCCGTCGGGGACGGTGTCCTGCGGGAGGTCGGACGCCAGGCCGACACCGGCCCGCTGCGCGGGGCGGTCGGACCCTTCGTGCACGACGCGGCGCGCTCCTTCACCCGCACCGAGGCGTATCGCGCCGCCTGGGACGCGGCGAACCGGGCCGTGCACGACGCGGTGCTGCGCGCCCTGCGCGACGACGGCGCCCGCGGCGCCCCGGTCACCGTCGACCCCGCTCCCGTCATCGCCCGGTTCAAACAGCGACTCGCCGACGACCACGTGCCGTTCGCCCACCGCATCCCGGTCACGCACACGCGGATCCCGGTGCTCCCGGCGGACGACGCGGACCGACTGCGCAAGGGGTACCACGTGCTGGACACCGCCGCCTTCTGGCTGCCGCTCACCGCCGCCGTCCTCGCGGTCGCCGGGATCGCCGTCGCCACGTGCCGCCGCCGCGCGGTCGCCGCCCTCGGGCTCGGTACGGCGCTGGGCGGCGCGCTGCTGGTCCTCGCCGTCGCGATCGGCCGCCGCCTCACCCTCGCCGACCTGCCCGACGCCCTGCACCGCCCGGCCGCGGGAGCGGTCTACGACGCCCTCACGGCCACCCTGCGCACGGTGTCCTGGCTGCTGTGCGTGCTGGGCCTGGTTGTGGTGGCCGGTGCCTGGGTCACGGGCCGGTACGGTCCCCGGCTCGCCGCGCGGCGACATGGGCGAGGGTCCGCAGTGCCCGTCGCAGATCCGGCTCCGGAGCCGACGCGAGCCCGAGCCTGACGGCATCGGGGGTGTGCCCGGGGGCGACGGCGAAGGCGGGGCCGGGCGTGACGGCGATGCCGTGCGCGGCGGCGGCGGCCGTGAAGGTGTCCGCGCGCCACGGGGCGGGCAGCTCCCACCAGGCGAAGCAGGAGGCCGGGTCGGACCGTACGGCGAAGCCCGCGAGTTCCTCGGCGAGGATCCGCTGCCGTCGCGCCGCGTCCGCCCGCTTGGCCGCCACCAGTCGCGCCACCGTCCCCTCCCCGGCCCACCGCACGGCCGCCTCCAGCGCGAACCGTCCCGCGCTCCAGCCGCCCGACCGCACCGCGTCGGCCACGGCGGCGACCCGATGCGGCGGCACGACGAGGAATCCGACGGTGAGCCCCGGGGCGACCCGCTTGGAGAGCCCGTCGACGACGTGGGTGAGGGCCGGGGCGTGCACGGCGAGCGGATCACCGGGGTCCCGGAGGAACGACCAGATGCGGTCCTCCACGACGGGCAGGTTCAGGTCGTGCAGCAGCTGGGCGAGTTGCAGCAGCCGAGACCGGCTGGTCGTCCGGGACGTCGGGTTGTGCAGCGTCGGCTGTACGTAGAGGGCGGACAGCGGCGCCGAGCGGTGCGCGGCGGCGACGGCTTCCGGGAGCAGCCCGGCCGTGTCCCCGGCCAGCGGGACCAGGGTGATGCCGAGCCGCGTCGCGATCTCCTTGACCAGCGGATACGTCAGCTGCTCCACCCCGATCCGGCCGCCCGGCCGGACCAGCGAGGCCAGCACGGCGGCGATGGCCTGCCGGGCGTTGCCGGTGAACAGCAGCCGCTCCGGGGCGGGGCGCCAGCCCGGGGTGGTGAGCACGGTGGCCGCGGCCTCCCGGGCGGCCGCGGTGCCGGTGGCGGCCGCCGGTAACAGCGCCTCGGCCAGCACGTCGGGACGCAGCAGCGGTGCGAGCACGGGGGCGAGCAGCTCCGGCTGGCCGGGCGCGACGGGGTAGTTGAGCTCCAGGTTCACGGGCGTGGCTGCCGGGCCGGGCTCGGTGAGCGCCTGCCCCGCCGGGCCGTCCGGTGCGGCCCGTACGAAGGTGCCTCGCCCGACCTCCCCGACGACCAGGCCCCGTCGCACGAGTTCGCCGTAGACCCGCCCGGCCGTCGACGGGGCGATGCCCCGCCGCCGTGCGAACGCCCGCTGCGGCGGCAGCCGTTGGCCCGGCCGCAGCCGTCCGGTGGCGATGTCGTCGGCGATGCGGTCGGCGATACGCCGGTAGTCACTCATCGGCCGGTCTCCCCCTTGGATTGCACCGAGAGCAAAGATCTTATTGCACCGAGTAGTTGGGCGTCCTAGGGTCGACGGCATGGCACCCTTCCTCGCATACGAGGACAAAGGGCCCGATACCCATCGGGTTCCCCTGGTCCTCGTCCACGGCCATCCCTTCGACCGCACGATGTGGGCCCCGCAGCTCGACAGGTTCCCTGGTACCCGCCGCGTCATCGCCCCCGACCTGCGCGGCTACGGCTCCTCCCCGACCACCCCGGCCGTCACCGACTTCTCGGGCTTCGCCCGGGACGTCGAGGCCCTGCTGGACGAGCTGAAGGTCGAGTCGTTCGTCCTCGCGGGCCTGTCGATGGGCGGGCAGATCGTCATGGACTGCTACCGCCTGTTCCCCGAGCGCGTCCGCGGCCTGGTCCTCGCGGACACCTTCCCGTCGGCGGAGACCCCCGAGGGCGTGCGCACCCGCGACACCATGGCGGACCGCCTCCTCGCCGAGGGCATGCGCGGTTACGCCGACGAGGTCCTGGAGCGGATGGTCGCCCCGTACGCGTCCGCCGAGGTCAAGGCACACGTCCACGGCATGATGACCGCCACCGCCCCCGAGGGCGCCGCCGCGGCCCTGCGCGCCCGGGCCCGCCGCCCCGACTACACCGCCCTGCTGCCGCGCGTCTCCGTCCCGGCCCTGGTCGTCGTGGGGGCCGACGACACCTTCACACCGGTCTCCGACGCCCGGGCGATGCACGCGGCCCTCCCGGACTCCCGGCTGCACATCGTCGAGGGCGCGGCACACATGCCGAACCTGGAACGCCCGGAGGTGTTCGACCACGCGCTGGAGGAATTCCTGGCCCGGGTCGACGCCCGGCAACCTTCCTCCGTCGCGCCCCGTCTTTGAGGGAGTATTCGGGCATCCCACCCGCGAACGGAAGGCCGGGCCTTGGACACCGCCGCTGCCGAGTGGACCGCCGGGGACGACGGGCGCGAGCACCGCCCGCCCGGGCGGCGGCCCGGCGCCTGGTGCGCCGGCCTGCTGTTCGCCGGAGTGAGTGCGCTCGTCGGTTTCCGGGCCGCCGACAGCGACGGCATGACACCCGTCCCGCAGCTCCTCGCCTTCCTCCCCTGGCTGCTCGCCCCCACCGCCGTGGGACTGCTGCTCACGCTGCTGTCCCGCCGGTGGCTCGGCACGCTCTGGGGCGTGGTCCTGCTCGGCCTGCTGGCCTGGTACATCGAGCCGTACGGCAAGGTCGACCACCCCTCGGGCCGCCCGGTCGCCGACCTGCGCGTCCTGACCTCCAACGTCGAGTTCGGCCAGGGCACCGGCTCCCTCCTCGCCACCGTCCGCCGCGAGAAGCCGGACGTGGTCTTCGTGGAGGAGTGCGACTCCGCGTGCGACGCGCTGCTGAAGCGGGACCTCTCCCAGGACTACCCGCACCGCCGGGCCGTGGAGGGCGGCGGCTCGGAGGGCTCCGTCATCCTCAGCCGCTTCCCGCTCCGGCCCACCGCGGGCGTGCCCGGCACGATGGGCATGCCCGGGGCGGTCGCCGACGTCGACGGGCACCCCGTACGGCTCCAGCTCGCCCACCCCATGCCGCCGCTGCCCGGCCAGGTGGACCTCTGGCGCCGGGAGCTCGGCGCCCTGCGCGACGCGGCCGGCGCCGACCCGGGCACCCCTCTCGTCCTGGCCGGAGACTTCAACGCCTCCCAGGACCACGCGGCCTTCCGCCGCATCCTCGACACCGGCCTGCGCGACGCCTCCCGCCTGAACGGCGCCGACCGCACGGCCACCTGGCCGGCCCGGACGGCCCCGACGTTCGGCGTGCAGATCGACCACGTCCTGGTGTCGAAGGACTTCGGCGCGAGCCGCACCCGCATCCTGGACCTGGCCGACACCGACCACCGGGCGGTCGTCACGGACCTCACGCTCCACGAGCGCCGCTGACCCGGGCCCGGTGCGCCCACACGAATACGGCCGCCCCTCGTGGCAGGGCGGCCGCATCCGCATGGGGGTATCAACGGGCGGACTTCTCCAGCGCCTTGTCCATCGCCGCCGCGAAGCCGTTGGCCCACAACCGGTTGACGCGGGACCGCTCGGTCGCGTTCGGGATCGCGTTGGTGCAGGACGGGCCGGGCCCGCCCCCGGACATCAGCTCACTGCACGGGCCCGAGTAGTGGTCGGGAAGACCGAGGACGTGACCCGTCTCGTGTGCGGTGACCCGCGTGGAGTCGTACTGCTGGTTCTGCCGGTAGTCCAGGAAGATGTAGCCGCTGCCGTGGCCGTCGGTGGAGGCGTACGAGCCGCGGGAGTCGTTGCCCTCCCGGTAGCTGAAGTCGGCCGCCGACGCGGAGCCCGACTGGAGCTTCACGTTCGACACCGAGCTGTTCCATATCTGGGTGCTGCGCGCTATCTGGGCGCTGAACGTGGGCGCGCGGGAGGCGTCGTAGACGACGGTGACGGCCGCGGTGGCACTCGGGTTCTCGGCGCGCTTCTCGGCGACGGACTTCAGGACCGCCTGGAAGAAGGCTCTGCTCGCGTCGGAGTCGGCGGACCGGGCGGACTGGGACGACTGGGCGACGAACCCGGCGTGGGGCTCCGCGACCGGGGACGCCGCGGCGGGGGCAGCCGTTCCGAGTCCGGCCGTCGTGAGGCCGAGTCCGAGAACCGCCAGGGAGGACAGGGACTTTCGCATCGAGGACTCCTTGGGTGGGGTTGAGTCTCACCGGTGAGTCTCGATGCCTGTGCGGCGCCTGTGATGATGGCAACCAGGGATAGGACGGGGTTATCGACTGCCCAGTTCACCTGGTTTAGCAATGAATTATGCGGCTGGTTAACGCCGCGCTTCCGCTTTAGCCTCACAGAGCATGGAGCTCGAGGTGAGGCACCTCCGCGCGCTGTGCGCCATAGCCGACACCGGCAGTCTGCACCGCGCCGCCCGGCAGCTGGGCGTCGCCCAGCCGTCGTTGAGCACCCAACTGCGCCGTATCGAGCAGGAACTGGGCGGACCGCTTTTCCTGCGCTCGCACACCGGCTGCCGCCCCACCCCGCTGGGCCGCCTGGTCCTCAGCCGGGCCCGCCCCCTGATGGCCGACCTGCACGCGCTGGTCACCGAGGCGAGGGCGGCGGCGTCCGGCGGCACCGAGCTCCGCATCGGCTCGACGGCGAGCAAGGCCCTCGCGGGCTGGCTGCGCCGGCTGCGCGCCCACGGCCGAAACCCCAGCCTCCACATGAACGTCTCCCCCAACGCCCTGCTCCGCATGGTCGCCGACGGCCAGCTCGACGTCGCCTTCGTGCACGAGGTGGAGGGCTGCCCGCTGCGCATCCCCGCGGAGCTCCGGCTGCGCGTCCTGGTGGAGCGCGAACCGCAGTGCGTGTCCCTGCCCGTCGACCATCCGGCAGCCGCCAAGCAGGAGGTCGAGCTGACCGACCTGGCCGCCGACCGCTGGATGATCGACCCCACGGTCGACGGCGAATGGGACGCCGTCCAGCGGATGTTCCGCGCCGCCCGCGTCAGCCCGCACGTCCTGCACGGCGACTACCACACGGCCGACGCCCTGGTCGCGACCGGCGAGGTCGTCACCGTCTGCCAGCCCACCCGCAGCCCGCGTCCCGACATGGCGGTACGCCGCCTGAAGGGCGATCCGCTCGGCGTACGGCTGCTCGCCGCGGCCCGCACGGAGACCGTCCTGGACGGCGTCTACCCCGCGCTGGAGGAGGCGTACGGGGAGGTGGCCCGGCAGGCACCGGCCTACCGGGAGTGGCTGGAGCGGGAACGGCCGGCACCAGGGGGCCCGCTGAGACCCCCGAGCCCGGCCCTTCCCTGAACGTCTGCTGCCGAACGGCTCGGACGAACCCCTGCTGCCAGGTGCCTCAGACGCCGATGTCGCGTCCGTCTGCACGCCACACGGCCACGACAGCCGGCCGGACGTACGTGCCCGGCCCGTCGGGCCATGCACTGGCCGGCTTCTCCACCGAGGCGCCGTCGATCTCGCCCGGGTGCTGCACGGCGACCAGGACACGCCGGTCCTGGACGATGGGGCCGCAGGTCTCGGCGCCCTTCGGCACGGTCAGGAACTGCTTGAGCTCGCCGCGCCGCTCACCCCGGGTCGCCACACCGAACAGGCCGTCGTGCGAGCCGAGCTGGGCACCGTCGGTGGAGATCCACAGGTTGCCGTGCGGGTCGAAGGCCACGTTGTCCGGGCAGGAGATCTGGCTGACGGCGTCCTTCGGGTACCCGGCGAAGTAGGTCGCCGGGTCGTCCGGGTCACCGGCGACGAGGAACAGCGACCAGGCGAACCGGGTGCTCTCGGGCCGGTTCCACCGCTCGGTGAGCTCCAGCACGTGCCCGTGCTTGTTGGCGTTGCGCGGGTTGGCCTCGTCCGCCGTGGCGTTGGAGCCGACGCCCCGGTTGCTGTTGTTCGTGAGGGCGACGTACACCTTGCCGGTCACCGGGTTGGGCTCGATGTCCTCGGGCCGGTCCATCTTGGTGGCGCCCACCTTGTCACCCGCGAGCCGCGTGAAGACGAACACCTCCTCGGCGCTCATTCCGTCCACGTGCGAGACGGCACCCTTCGCGGTGGCGGTGGCCAGCGGGATCCACTCACCGCTGCCGTCGAACTCGCCGTCACCGGGCAGCTTGCCGGTGCCGTCGATCTCGATCGCCGGGGAGTCGCCGGTGAGCTTGGCGACGTACAGCGTCCCCTCGTCGAGCAGGGAGAGGTTGTGCTCGCGGACGGCACGGGAGGAGCCGTGACGCATCCGCTTGCTGCCGACGAACTTGTAGAAGTAGTCGAACCGCTCGTCGTCACCGGAGTACACGACGGGACGCCCGTCGTGCGTGAGCCGCACGGTCGCTGCCTCGTGCTTGAACCGCCCGAGGGCGGTGTGCTTGCGGGGCGTGGAGGTGGGGTCGTACGGATCGAACTCCACGACGTACCCGAACCGGTGCACCTCGTTCGGCTCCTGGGCGACGTCGAACCGCTTGTCGAACCTCTCCCACTTGCGCTCGCTCGCCCCGGTGCCGATGCCGTACCGCTTGTCGGTCGCCCGGCCGCTGTTGGCGAAGTACTGGTTGAAGTTCTCCTCGCCGTGCAGGGTCGTGCCCCACGGGGTGACACCACCCGAGCAGTTGTTGATCGTGCCGAGCACCTTGGTGCCGCTCGGATCGGCGGACGTCCTCACCAGCTCGGACCCGGCGACGGGCCCGGTGAGCCGGAACTCGGTGGTGGCGGTGACGCGCCGGTTCAGCTGGTGCCGGGGGACCGGGGTGAGCTTGCCGGTCTTCCGGTCCCCCTCGACGACGACGGCGGACAGCCCGTGCGCGGCCCAGGCGACCTCGACCTGCTCCCGGGTCGGACGGGCGGCGTCGTACCCGCGGAACATCAGGATCTCGTCGGTGTACTCGTGATTGGCGACGAGCAGCTGCCTGTTCCGCTCCCCGGGCAGCGGCAGCAGGGCGAGGAAGTCGCAGTTGTACCCGAACTGCCCGGCCTGGGCCCTGGCGGTCTGCTTCTCCGGGTCGAAGGCGGGCGCGCCGCGCAGGATGGGCTCGCCCCAGCGGATGACGATGTTCTGCCGGTAGCCCTCCGGCACGGTGACCGTGTCGGCGGTGTTGGGCGCCACGGGCGCGAAGCGCAGCCCGCGCGCGCCCTTGTGCTTGCGCCGGGCGACGTCGGACGCGCCGGCGGCGGACGGGGCGCCGGCGGCCGGGGCCGCGGCGGCCCGCGGAGCCTGTGCGACACCGGCGGCACCCGCTCCGGCGGCGGCCACGGTCACCACGGCCGCGGCGCGCATCATCGACCTGCGGCCGATCGCACCGGCGATCACGTCACCGACGTACTCGTTGGAGCTGGTGTTGGGCACCTCGTGGAAGCAGGCGTCACCACATCGGAAACGACACGTCATGGCGGACCGGCCGCCGGGATGCGAACCGGACGGAGTTCCGATCAACGGCAGCAGCTTGCGCACTTTACTCTCCCCTGGGATGCCCTTGGTGTCAGCGTGACCGTAGGGGCACATACGTGCGGTAGTCGGGCGCCCGGGTGAACGCCGGATGAACCCCCGGCTGCCGTACGGGTGTTGCGCCGATTCAGACCGGCGACACCTGCACCGGCCGGATGCGCTCTTGACAGGCTGGGCCTGGGACAACAGACCCTGCCCAAGATCACGCAGGAGGGCCGCTAACCTTACGTGTCCGTCCTGGCCAGGGATTGACGGGCTTCAACTCACGCGAAGGGTTGCGCGCACATGGGCATTCTCACTCGGTTGCGGAACGCGTTCGGACGATCCCGCAAGTCACAAACCGCCGAGGCGGAGGATGCGGCGCGTACGGCGACCGCCGGTGAGACCGGCGGAACCGAGGGTCCGACCAGCGAGGACACCGGCCGCGACGCCACCCTCGCCCCGGCGTCACCCCCCGCCACGGACCCGAAGGTCCCGACTCCCTCCCCGGAACCGAACCCCACGCCTTCGGCCGGCGTCCCCGAGCCCCGCACGTCGGACTCCGGGGAACACGACCTCGTCTCGGCGGCCTTCGACCACGTGACGGTCCCGAGGCCGACCCGGTCGACGGAGGGGGAGCGGGGCACTGCGGCGGAGGAATCGGCGACTGCTGGGGAATCGGCGGCTGGGGAGAAGGCCCCTGACGAGGATCCGACGGCTGTCGAGGAGCCGAAGGCGGAGCCTGCCGTGGCGGAGAAGACCACGGACGCGGAGCCTGCCGTGGCGGAGACGCCGGTCGCCGAGGAGCCGACGGTGACGGACGAGGCCACGACGGAGAAGCCGGAGCAGGAGCAGGCTGCAGCCGCCCCGGCGACGAGCGAGGAGCCGAAGCCGACGACGCCGAAGAAGCCGGAGGACAGCTCCGCGGACGAGGCACAGTCGGAGGCCACGGCAAAGAAGGACGCGAAGAAGGCGGCCGGGGCCGACGCACCGGCAAAGACGGAGGCGAAGGCGGAAGCCAAGCCCGAGTCACAGGCAGAGACGCCCGCAGAGCCGAACCCCGAGCCGACGGCCGAGGCCGAGGCCGAGCCGAAGCCCGAGCCCGCAGCCGCCGCGAAGCCGAAGCCCGAGCCCAAGGCCACACGGAAGGCCGCGCCGAAGGCCGAGGCCAAGGCTGAACCCGAGGCCGAAGCCGAGGCCACGCCCAAGGCCACGCCCAAGACCGAGGCCAAGGCTGAGCCCGAGGCCGCGCCCAAGGCCGAAGCCGAGGCTGAGCCCGAGGCCGCGCCCAAGGCCGAAGCCGAGGCTGAGCCCGAGGCCGCGCCCAAGGCCGAAGCCGACACCGGGACGAAGTCCGAGAAGACCCCCGAGGCCGAGTCCGACGCGGTGACCGCCGACAAGACGTCTGTAGAGACGAAGCCGAAGGCCAAGCCCAAGACCACGACGAAGACCACGGCCAAGGCCACGGCGAAGGCCGCGCCCGCGGCCAAGGCCGAACAGGCCGAACAGGCCGAACAGGGGACGAAGTCCGCAAAGGCCCCCGAACCCGCGGCCGCCGACGGCGACAGCGCCCCGCAGGGGCCACCCGCACCCGGCGACGAAAGCAGCACGGGTGGTGCGGGTGGGAAGAAGAACACGGCCGAAGGCGAAGCCGAGGCCGAACCCGCCCTCACCCTGACCGCCCTCAAGAAGCAGGCCCCCGGCCTCACCACCGCCTACAAGGCCGCCACCACCACCCTCGAGAAGAACGACCTCACCGGCACCCGCGCCAAGGTCTACCTCGTCCTCGATCGCTCCGCCTCCATGCGCCCGTACTACAAGGACGGCTCCGCCCAGGCCCTCGCCGAGCAGACCCTCGCCCTCGCGGCCCACCTCGACCCCGAGGCCACCGTCCCGGTCGTCTTCTTCTCCACCGAACTCGACGGCACCGGCGAGATCACCCTCACCGAGCACGAGAACAAGATCGACGACCTGCACGCGAGCTTCGGCCGCATGGGCCGCACCAGCTACCACGCAGCGGTGGAAGCGGTCCTCGCCCACCACGACAAGACGGCGGCGGGCCCCGACACCCCCGCCCTCGTGGTCTTCCAGACCGACGGCGCCCCGGACGCGAAGACCCCCGCCACCCAGGCCCTCACCGACGCCGCCAAGACCCACCCCGCCGTCTTCTTCTCCTTCGTCGCCTTCGGAGACCCGGAGAACAAGGCCTTCGACTACCTCCGCAAGCTCAAGACCCCCAACACGTCCCATTTCCTCGCCGGCGAAACCCCCCGCGAGCTCACGGACAAGGAGCTCTACGAGGGCGTCCTGGCGAACTGGCGCCCGTAGCCACCCACCGCTCACGACGCCGCCCGCTTCCCACCCCGTAAAACGGGAGGCGGGCGGCGTACCCGTGTCAGCTACGATTTCAAGGTTCCGTAGACGACCGAGACCACGAGATCGTCACCCCACGTAGCGACTTGGGAGCAGCCCGCGATGGCTCGACACCTCATCACCAGCGCCCTTCCGTACATCAACGGGATCAAGCACCTGGGCAACATGGTGGGGTCCATGCTCCCGGCGGACGTCTACTCCCGTTACCTGCGCCAGCGGGGCCACGAGGTCCTCTACATCTGCGCGACGGACGAGCACGGCACCCCCGCGGAGCTGGCCGCCAAGGAGCAGGGCATCCCGGTGGACGCGTTCTGCACGGACGCGCACCACCAGCAGAAGGCGATCTACGACGGCTTCAGCCTGGCCTTCGACTACTTCGGCCGCAGCTCCTCCCCGCAGAACCACGAGATCACCCAGGAGATCGCCCGAGAGCTGAAGGCGAACGGCTTCATCGAGGAGCGTTCGATCCGCCAGGTGTACTCGAACGCCGACGGCCGCTTCCTGCCCGACCGGTACATCATCGGCACCTGCCCCCACTGCGGCTACGACAAGGCCCGTGGCGACCAGTGCGAGAACTGCACGCGCGTCCTGGACCCGACGGACCTGATCGACGCCCGCTCGGCGATCAGCGGCAGCAGCGACCTGGAGGTCCGCGAGACCAAGCACCTGTTCCTCCTGCAGTCGGTGCTGGCCGGCGAGGTCGAGGCGTGGGTCGACGAGCGGGCGGACAACTGGCCCGTCCTCGCCTCCTCCATCGCCCGCAAGTGGCTCACGGAGGGCCTGCACGACCGCGCGATCACCCGCGACCTGGACTGGGGCGTCCCGGTCCCGGCCGACACCTGGCCGGACCTCGCCGCGGAGGGCAAGGTCTTCTACGTCTGGTTCGACGCCCCGATCGAGTACATCGGCGCGACGAAGGAATGGGCGGACCAGGACCCGGAGAACCGTGACTGGCGCTCCTGGTGGTGGGAGTCGGACGCGAACGTCCACTACACGCAGTTCATGGGCAAGGACAACGTCCCCTTCCACAGCGTGATGTTCCCGGCGACCCTGCTGGGCACCCGCGCCCCGTGGAAGAAGGTCGACGTCATCAAGGCCTTCAACTGGCTGAACTACTACGGTGGCAAGTTCTCGACCTCGCAGCGCCGGGGCGTCTTCACGCACGACGCCCTCGACATCCTGCCGGCCGACTACTGGCGCTACTTCATGATGGCGAACGCCCCGGAGTCGGACGACTCGTCCTTCACCTGGGAGCACTTCACCGCCACGGTGAACAAGGACCTGGCCGACACCCTCGGCAACTTCGTCAACCGCGTCCTGTCCTTCTCCAAGAAGCGCTTCGGCGAAGAGGTCCCGGCGGGCGCCGAGCCCGGCGAGGCGGAGGCGAAGCTGGGCGACGAGATCGCCCGCCTGCTCGCGGAGTACGAGGCGCAGATGGAGGCCATCCAGTTCCGCAAGGCGGCGGCCGCGCTGCGCGCCCTGTGGTCGGCGGGCAACTCCTACCTGGAGGAGAAGGCCCCCTGGCTGGAGATCAAGACCAACCCGGAGGGCGCGGCCCTCACCCTCCGTACGGCGATGAACCTGATCCACCTCTACGCGGTGGTCTCCGAGCCGTTCATCCCGACGTCGGCGAAGAAGATGCGCGAGGCGTTCTCCCTGGAGAACGACACGGCGACCTGGGTCACCCGGGACGAGGCGAAGTCCCTCACCATCGTCCCCGCCGGCACCCCCTTCACCATCCCGCCGGTCCTGTTCGCCAAGCTCACGGACGAGGACCTGGAGTCGTACAAGGAGCGCTTCGGCGGCGAGTCGGCGTAACTCCCGCCCCGCACCCGCCCCTAGGGGATTCTCCTCCTGGGGGCGGACGTGTTTCCCGGATCGGCTCGTCCCCAGGCTCATCGCCTTGACGGGCCTCCGTTCGTAGGATGAGCAAGGCATCCGGCCGACCAAACGACTTGGTCAACCAACGGTCCGGTCAACCAAACGGGGGACACCATGGCACTGTTCGGCAACGCGCACACCGTGAACCCGCAGTCGGCCCAGCAGGACTACGCCCGCCTCCTCGGCCACGGTGAGCAGGTGCACGCGGCGTTCCTGCTGATCCGCGACACCATCCTCTTCACCGACCGCCGCCTGATCCTGATCGACAAGCAGGGCATCACCGGCAAGAAGGTCGAGTACCACTCGGTCCCCTACCGCAGCATCACCCACTTCTCGGTGGAGACCGCCGGCACGTTCGACCTGGACGCCGAGCTGAAAATCTGGATCTCCGGCACCCCGGCCCCCATCGAGAAGACTTTCACGAAGGGCGTCGACATCTACGAGGTCCAGGCGATCCTGACCCAGTTCGTGGCGCGGTAGCCCGGGAACGTTTCTCCCCGGCTCGAAAGAGTGAACGCCGTCCATCCGCCGGAAATACGGCCTTCTGCCCACTTACATGGCCCACATGGTCACATCAGCCCATGAAGGCATGCACCGGATCTTCCAGGAGCGGCCTGAGATCCTTTCCCCGGTCTTCGGGGCGCTGGGCATCGCGTTTCCCGAGAAGGCGGCCGTCTACGCGATCGGCACCGACGTGACGGAAGCCAGACCCCTGGCGCGCCACATCGACACCGTGCTGCGCATCGGCCCGTCCGACGGGGAGGACTTCCTGCTCGCCGTGGAGGCGCAGGAGAGAAGGGACACCAAGAAGGAATCGAGCTGGCCCTACTACATCTCCTACCTCCAGGCGAAGTACGGCCTGCCGGTTCTCCTGCTCGCCGTCTGCCGCGACCGGGCCACGACCAAGTGGGCGACCGGCCCCTTCTCCTGTGGCACGCGTGGCTGGACCGCCCAGATGACGTACCCCTTGGTCGTCGGGCCGGACAACCTCCCGGTGATCACCGATCCGAGGACCGCGGCGGAGAAGCCGGCGATGGCCGTTTCCTCGGCTCTGGCTCACGCCAACAGCCCCCACATCGACGCCATACTGGACGCACTGGGCCGTGCCCTCGCAGGGATGGACTGGAACGCCGCCAGCTACTTCTTTCAGTTTCTCGACTCGGCGTTGGGGGACACCCCCGCCGGAGACAAATGGAGGGACATCGTGACGTTCGTCAACTACTTCCCCGGCCGGGGCACGGTGATGGAGAAGGCCTACCTCGAGGGCGAAGCCAAGGGCGAAGCCAAGGGCGAGGCCAGGGGCGAGGCCAGGGGCGAAGCGAAGGCCATCCTCCGCTTCCTTGAAGCGCGGAACGTCTCCGTCCCCCAGGAAGCCCGGGACCGCATCGCCGGCTGCACCGACCTCGACCTCCTCAATCGCTGGCTGGACCGGACGCCCCACGTGGAGAGCGTCGACGAGCTGTTCGCCGAGGACACGGAGCCCGCCGCGGACCGGACCGAGACCTGAACACGGGGCGATCATGATCGACGATCCGGACACCACACCGGAACTACACGACTTGCTCCGGTTCACTCTGACATCCATGGGCTTGGGCATTCCGCCGGAGCGAGTAGCCGGAGACCTCCGTTCCGGGCTGGAGGAACTGAGACAACACGGCTCCATCTCGCTCCAGGACATGGCCCGCATCCGGGCCAGGGTGGACAACCGGCCCGATGACGAACACGGGGACGAGGAATGGGTCAGGGGGTTCGCCGCCGGATACACGGCGGCGTGGGCCGCAGCAGTCTTGCGACTCCTCGAGATGCGTGACATCGACGTACCCAAGGAGGTCTTCCGCCCTCTCCACCTGTGTCCGGACCCGGCCACTCTCACTCGCTGTTTCGACCGCGCCATCACGGTGGACACACCGGAGGAACTGTTCACCGCAGAGGCCGACCACACCCAGCCGACCGCCCCCTGAGTGGCGTAAGAGGCGATCCTGACCCAGTTCGTGGCGCGCTGACGGTCTTCCTCGACGTAGGGCACGAAGTCCGCCCAGGCGCCCGGCGCGTTCGAGAGTCGGGGGTCATCGAGGACCTTGGAGTCGCGGACGTGCACGGTGCCGGGGGGCGACGGCCGGCTCCCCGGACGCGACTTCCGTCTCGTGGGTCACCAAGATGCGCGACTACCCGCTCATGGGCGTCCCCGTCTACGCGATCTTCGACCCCCGCACCAGCACCGGCACGGTCCTCACCGACATCCACGCCACCCCCGACGGCCCCCGCTATGCCACCCGCAAGGACTTCGTCTACGGGGAGGACGTCACCATCGCCGACTGGACGATCTCCACCGAAGGCCTGCCGCGTTACGAAGACGGCACCGGCGAGCAGCGCTGAGCCTCTGACAAGACTTCTACGTCGTGAGCAGCGCCGCAAGACGGGTAGCGGTCCGCTCGCCCGCACGCTGCCTGACCAAGCCCTCTTTGGCAGCAGCACGGAGCCTGACCTCCGAGTCGGGCGCCCCGCCGCCGGTCACCCGGGCGGTGACGACGACCGGGTTCAGGCCGCCGG
Organism: Streptomyces sp. NPDC013187; assembly: GCF_042899705.1. Classification (NCBI taxonomy): domain Bacteria; kingdom Bacillati; phylum Actinomycetota; class Actinomycetes; order Kitasatosporales; family Streptomycetaceae; genus Streptomyces; species Streptomyces sp. NPDC013187. The sequence continues at coordinate 328,023 of NZ_JBIBAF010000001.1, forward strand.
CGCCACCGCCGACGACGACCCGGAGCGTCCGTTGCCCCTCACCGGATTCCGGCACAGGGCCGACCGTTCGCCCTGCCCGTTCGAGTACCGAGGCAACGTGCTCGACGGCGTCGTCGAACGGCAGGGCGACGACCAGGTCGATCTCCTGAACGTTCTTCCGCATCAGCTTGGCCACGAAGCGGGTCAAGCCGCCCCAGGCCCCGGCAGCGGCAGCCAGAGCCGCAAGCTCATCGGCCAGGATCTGGTCCTCGTGGTCGTCCACACGTCCCCCGTTCCCGTTCGGACGACCACGCTTACCACGAGCCGTCGCGCCTACCGCACAGCCGCCTCCCCCGAAACCGCCGCACGCCCACGGGTGCCCATCTGCTCGCCCCGCTTGGTGTGCCGCACGAACGCCACCCCGATCACCGCCAGGATCGACGCCGCCGAGAGCGTGTACAGGCCCCCGTTCGTACTCCCCGTCGTGTCCTTCAGGTAGCCGAACAGGGTCGGCGACACGAAACCACCGAGGTTTCCCAAGGAGTTGACCAGGGCGAGACCTGGTGCCGCGATCTTCAGGTCGAGGCCCGACTGGGCCATCGGCCAGAACAGGGTGGCCGCGCACTTGCCGCCCACCGCCGCCAGAGTGAGCGCGGCGAGGCCGAACCAGGGGGAACCGAGCGTGGCGAGGAACGTGCCGGTGGCGGACAGGACCAGGGCGATCGCCAGGTAGGGGCGGCGGTCGGGGGCCCGGTCCGTGAAGTGGCTCATCGTGTACATCGCGATCACCGCGCAGATCCAGGGGATCGCCGACAGCAGCCCGATCTGGAAGGGCGACAGCCCGCCGATCTCCTCCACCAGACTCGGCAGCCAGAACGTGATCGCGTAGCCGGTGAGCGCCATCGCGAAGAAGACAGAGGTCAGAACCGCCACCTGCGGGTGAAAGATCAGCTTCCAGCGGGACACCGACGGAGCACGGTCACGCGCCTCCCTGTCCCGCGCCACCGCCTCGCTCAGCGCGGCCTTCTCCTCCGGCGTCAGCCACGTCGCGTCCTGGATCCGCGAGACGAGGAAGAACCCGGCGATGAAGCCCACGAAGATCGAGAAGGCGCCCTCCAGGGCGAACATCCAGCGCCAGCCGGCGATGCCGCCCGCACCGTGCAGCTCCAGCAGCGCGCCGGTGATCGGGCCGGTCACGATGTACGCCGTCGCCGAGCCGCCCAGGAAGATCGCACTGGCCCGGCCCCGGCTGGAGTCCGGCAGCCACTGGGTGAAGTAGAGCAGCACACCGGGGAAGAAGCCGGCCTCCGCGACACCGAGCAGGAACCGCAGCCCGTAGAACATCCACACGTTGTGGATGAAGCACATCGCCACGATCACCAGACCCCAGGTGATCATGATGCGGGTCAGCCAGACCCGGGCGCCGAACCGCTCCAGCCACATGTTGCTCGGCACTTCGAACAGCGCGTAGCCGATGAAGAACAGGCCCGCGCCGAGTCCGTAGGCCGTGGCACTGACTCCGACGTCGGCCCGCAGTTCGTCCTGGACGAAGCCCACGTTCGTCCGGTCCATCTGGTTGACCAGCAGCATCAGGACCAGGATCGGCAGCATGCGGCGCAGGAACTTGCCCACCGCCCGTTGCTCGGCCTCGGGTATCGCTGTCACGGCGTCTGACATCGTTGTCTCCCTTACGGTACACGTACATGAACAGCAATCACGTACGCGTTTCGAAGGGACCTTAGGGAGGCTCGCCTTCCGGGTCAACGGGTGGGACAGAAGTCCATGGTTGTGAATGTGGGGCGGACGATCAGGACTTGCCTGCTCACTCCCGCCCCACAGCGAGAAAGGGGTCCGCGTCAGCTCGCGGTCGCCGAAGCCGACGCGCCCGGCTGGACCGAGTCCCCCGTGCCGTCCTGCGTCGCCTCGGGGTCGATGCCCATGGTGAGCGCGGCGACGACACCCTTGGCGATGGCGCCCTTCTTGTACTTCAGCTTCAGCAACCCGCCCTCGGCCCCGTTGCCCGGGTAGATGGTGTCCTCGTCGAGGGTCGTGCGGGTCGTGGTGTTGGTGGAGTACGGCGCGACCTCGGCCGTGGCCAGCACGGACGCCTCGTCGAAGAAGAGCTGGCCGGTGTGGCAGGTCGTGCCGCCCTCGTAGCCCGCGTCGGTCCAGGTGCCGTTCACATGCACCTTGGTGTGGATGTGAACGCAGCGCCCCTGGTACCAGCCGGGGAAGACCGTGCGGAAGACGACCTCGCCCTTCTTGTCCGTCCGCCACGTGCCGCGCAGGTAGCGCTCGTCGTCGGTGGGCTCCTCGTGACCCCCACCGCCCCCGCCTACCGGGGGCGAGCCCGTGGGGCTCCCGGTCGGGGTGCCGGTCGGCGTACCGGAGGGAGGCGTGCCGCCCCCTCCGCCACCTCCCCCGCTGCCCATCGCCTCGTACCCGGAGTAGACGCCCAGCGCGTTGCAGTGCCAGATGTCGACGGCGGCGTTCGCCACGGGCTTGCAGGTGTCGGCGTCGATCACCTTCAGACGCAGGGTGAGCGGGATGCCCTCCTGGTCCTCGGTGACGTCCCGGCGGAGCTTGTCCGCGTCGATGTAGTAGGGGCCTTCGGTCGTCTCGGAGGTCAGCTTGTAGCAGGCCTCGCCCGAGGTTGTGGCCGTCTTCCCCTTGGCCGCCGTCGTCTCCTCGCCGGCGAACGCGCCCGCCGCGAACGAACCGCCGACGCCCGCCGCAACCACCGCACCGGCTCCCGCGGCGACGACCTTGCGGCGCGTCAGATCCCTCTTGTGTTTCGGCCCTGGGGCCGTCTCCTGTCCCGTCATGGGAAAGGAAGCTAGAGAGCGCGGCTGTCAGGAGCCTGGGTGAGAGCTGGGTGAAGGCCCTGGACGCGAAAGTGGCTCGGAACCGGCGCCGGTTCCGAGCCACTCACGGGCGTTCGCCTACTTCGGCTGCGGCTTGCGCACCGACAGGTGCAACTCCTTCAGCCGTGCCTCGTCCAGCTCCGTCGGCGCGCCCATCATCAGGTCCTGGGCGTTGCCGTTCAGCGGGAAGGCGATGGTCTCGCGGATGTTGGGCTCGTCGGCGAGCAGCATGACGATGCGGTCGACACCCGGGGCGATGCCACCGTGCGGCGGGGCGCCGAAGCGGAGGGCGCGCAGCATGCCCGCGAACTTCTCCTCGACGGTCTCGCGGTCGTACCCGGCGATCTCGAAGGCCTTGAGCATGATCTCCGGCTCGTGGTTCCGGATCGCGCCGGAGGACAGCTCGACGCCGTTGCAGACGATGTCGTACTGCCAGCCGAGGATGTCCAGCGGGTCCTGGGTCTCCAGGGCCTCGAGACCGCCCTGCGGCATGGAGAACGGGTTGTGCGAGAAGTCGATCGCGCCCGTCTCCTCGTCCTTCTCGTACATCGGGAAGTCGACGATCCAGCAGAACCGGAACACGCCCTCCTCGAAGTGCCCGGCACGCTTGGCGGCCTCGACCCGGACCGCGCCCATGATCTTGGAGACCTCGTCGAACTCGCCCGCGCCGAAGAAGACCGCGTGGCCGGCCGCGAGCGACAGGCGCTTGGTCAGCTCGGCGACGTTCTCCTCGGTGAGGAACTTCGCGATCGGGCCGGACAGCGAGCCGTCCTCGGCGACGCGGACCCACGCCAGGCCCTTGGCGCCCTGCGAGACGGCGTAGTCGCCGAGCTGGTCGAAGAACTTGCGGGGCTGGCCGGAGACGTCCGGCACCGGCAGGGCGCGCACGTGCTTGCCGGCGAACGCCTTGAACTCCGAGCCCTCGAAGATGTCGGTGATGTCGACGAGTTCGAGCTGGGCCCGCAGGTCGGGCTTGTCGGAGCCGTACTTCAGCATCGCCTCGCGGAACGGGATCCGCGGGAACGGCGAGGTGACGTGGCGGCCGCCGCCGAACTCCTCGAAGAGCTCGGTCATCAGCTTCTCGACGGGCTGGAAGACGTCCTCCTGCTCGACGAAGCTCATCTCGATGTCGAGCTGGTAGAACTCGCCCGGCGAGCGGTCGGCGCGTGCGTCCTCGTCGCGGAAGCAGGGCGCGATCTGGAAGTACCGGTCGAAGCCGGAGATCATCAGCAGCTGCTTGAACTGCTGGGGCGCCTGGGGAAGGGCGTAGAACTTGCCCGGGTTCAGACGGGAGGGGACGACGAAGTCGCGGGCGCCCTCGGGGGAGGTCGCGGACAGGATCGGCGTCGCCATCTCGTTGAAGCCCAGCGCCGTCATCTTGTGCCGGATCGCCGAGATGACCGACGTGCGCAGCAAGATGTTCTTGTGCATGCGCTCACGGCGCAGGTCCAGGAAGCGGTACTCCAGGCGCCGCTCCTCGTTGACCCCGTCCTCGGTGTTGATCGTGAACGGCAGCGGGGCGGCCGCGCCGAGCAGCTCGACCTCGCCGACCTCGACCTCGATCTCACCGGTCGGCAGCTCGGGGTTGATGTTCTCCGTGCCCCGGGAGACGACCTTGCCGTCGACGCGGACGGTCGACTCCTTGGAGAGCTTGTCGAGGGCCTCGTAGGCGGGGGTGCCGGGACGGGCCACGAGCTGCGTGATGCCGTAGTGATCGCGCAGATCGATGAAGAGGATGCCGCCCAGGTCGCGCCGATTGTGCAGCCAGCCACTCAGCCGGACGTCGCTGCCGACGTCAGAGGAGCGGAGCTCGCCGCAGGTGTGGGACCTGTACCGATGCATCGTCGTTCATCCAGTCTTCGCTGATCGGGGTCTGTGTTTCACGTGAAACGCCTCCCCAGCGTACCGGGCAGGCGAAGATCAGCTCTCCTCAGTTCTCGATCGAGCACGCAGTCACCGCCGTTCGGGCACGTGTCCCCATCGGTGGCAGTGTGCGAGCGCGTCTTCTTAAAGTAGGGCAATGCGCACTGGCGAGCCTCTGCCCGCCGTGGGGGAGGCCCTCGCCGCCCTCGCGACCGGCCTGTGGCACTGGGACACCGCCACCGGGCTGGTCACGGTCGATGCCGAGGCGGCCCGGTTGCTCGGGCTGCCCGCCGAGCAGGTCAGCCTCACGGAGGCCCAGGCCCGGGCCCGGCTGCATCCCGTCGACTGGAACGAGATCACCGGTGTGATCCAGCTGGCCGTGGCCGAGGGCACCCTCGCCGAGGTCAGGATCCGGATCATGGACGAGCTGGGCCGGGTCGTCCGGGTCGTCCGCAGCCGCTCCAAGCCGTCCTTCGACCGGGCCCGCAAGGCGTACCGGCTGATCGGCACGCTCCAGGAGGTCACCGAGCCGACACCGGGCACCCCGGCCGGGCGCAGTGCGGTGACCGGCGACTGGCGGCGCTCCCGGGAGGCGTTCCTGCTGGACGCGGGCCGGGCCCTGGCCGAGGCGCGCTCCACCCAGGAGGTCCTGCGGGTCACGGCGAACCTGTCGATGCCCGGGTTCTCGCCGGACGGGCTGGCCGTGTTCGGCGTATCGGGCGATCGCCTGACGATCATCGGCCACCACGGGCAGCAGCGGGGCACCGAGAACCCCTTCTCGGACATGCCGCTGGACACCGACTACCCGGCCGCCGAGGTGGTGCGGACCGGCCGGGCCGTCTACCTGTCCTCCGCCGAGCAGTACAAGGCCCGCTACCCCCTGACCTGGCCGCTCGCCGAGCGCTTCGGCCGCCGCTCCTGGGCGTTCCTCCCGCTGACCGTGGCCGGGCGCACGATGGGGGCGTGGATGGCGGCGTTCACCTACCCGGTGGCGTTCACCCCGGACGAGCGGTCCGTGCTGGCGACGGTGGCCCGGATGCTGGCACAGGCCCTGACCCGGGCGGGCCTGGCCGAGAGCGAGCGGGCACTGACCGACGGCCTCCAGCGCACGATGCTGCCGAGACTCGGACAGCAGCGAATCCCGGGCATGAGCGTCGCGGCCCGCTACGTCCCCACCGGCGGCGGGCTCCAGGTCGGCGGCGACTGGTACGACGTGATCCCGCTGCCCAGCGGGCGGTTCGCGCTGGTCATCGGTGACGTGCAGGGCCATGACGTACGGGCGGCGGGCCTCATGGGCCAGCTGCGGATCGCCCTGCGGGCCTACGCGTCGGAGGGCCACCGCCCGGACGCGGTGCTGTCGCGCGCCTCCCGCTTCCTGCACGGCATCAGCGACGAGGACCCGGCCGATCCACGCTTCGCCACGTGCGTGTACGTCGAGGTCGACCCGGCGACAGGGGTGCTGGACATCGCCCGCGCCGGGCACCCGGACCCGGCGATCCGGATGGCCGACGGCACGGTGCTGACCCGGCCGACGTCGGGCGGGCTGCCGCTGGGCATCGACCCGGACGCCGACTACCCCACGACCCGGCTCACCCTGGAACCCGGCGAGACCATGCTGATCTGCACGGACGGCCTGCTCGAGACCGGCGGCCACGACCTGGAGACCGGCTGGCGGCGGCTGCGCGTGATCCTGGAGGAGCACAAGGGCGATCTGGAGGAGCTCGCCGACAGCCTCGTGCAGGCCGTGCACGGGCCGTCCTCGCACCACACCACCGGCCCGCTGGCGGACCGCCGCGAGGACGACATCGCGCTGCTGCTGCTGAGCCGGGAGGGCGCGGGCTGCGGCTGCGGCGACGCGATGACCGTACGGCCTCCGGTGCGGCGCTCGGTGCTGACCGTCGCGCAGGCCGAGCCCGAGCGGGTCGCCGTCGCCCGCCAGCAGCTGCGCGAGTTGCTGCACGACTGGGTCTCGCGCGACCAGGTCGACTCGGCGGTGCTGCTGCTGTCGGAGATGCTGACGAACGTCCTCGTGCACACCGACTCCGACGCGCTGCTGGTCGCCGAGATCACCGGCGAGGTGGGTGGGCGACGGTTGCGGATCGAGGTCACGGACGCCGGCGACGACCTGCCGCACCGACGCCGCCCCGGGGAACTGGCGTCCTCCGGCCGCGGCCTGGTGCTGATCGAACTGCTCGCGCACGCCTGGGGGGTGGAGCCACGCGGCGAGGGCAAGAGCATCTGGTTCGAGCTCTACGAGTCGGTGGACGGCTCGGGCGACGGCTCCTGGTCGCCGTAGCGGGTACGCAGTTCCTGGACGACGCCGAAGGCCGCCGCCGTGAGCGGGACGGCCAGCAGCATGCCGAGGACTCCGGCGACGGACGCCCCGGCCGTGATCGTCACCATCACCACCGCCGGATGCATCTGCACGGTCCGGCTCTGGATCATCGGCTGGAGCACATGCCCCTCCAGCACCTGCACCGCGAGGACCACGCCGAGCGCCCACAGCGCGATGACGAACCCCCGGTCGGCCAGCGCGACCAGCACGGCCACAGCGCCCGAGATGAAGGCGCCGAGGTAGGGGATGTACGCGCCGACGAAGACCAGGGCGCCCAGTCCGGCCGCGCCGGGCACATCCAGGACGAGCAGCCCGACCGTGATGCAGAGCGCGTCGATGAGGGCGATGAGGGTGGTGCCGCGCATGAACCCCTCGACGGCCCTCAGCGCCCGCCGCGCCATGGCCTCCAGGGTGCCGGCCGCCCCACGGGGCGCCAGGGAACGCAGCGTCCCGGCGGCCTTGTCGGAGTCGCGCAGGAAGAAGAAGACGAGCAGCAGCGCGAGGACGGCCATGGCGATGGACTCGCCGACCACGCTGACGCCGCTGATCACGCCGGAGGCGGCCGTACCGCCGAACTTCCCCAGCAGTTCCCGGGCGTTCGAGGCGAGGTCGTCCAGCGAGGTGCCGGCCGCCCCGAAGTGCTCGGAGACACCCCGGGCGGCCTCCTTGAGCGAGGCGACGATCTCGTCGCCGGTGTCGATGAGCGCGGCGACCACGATGTACACGGCCCCGCCGACCACGGCGACCACCGCGACACAGGTGAGCCCGGCCGCGACCGACCGGTGCACCCCGGCCTTCACCAGCCGTCGGTGCAGCGGCCCGAGTAGCGCCGTCCCGAGCAGCGCGAGCAGCACGGGCACGACGGCGGTCCGGAACTCCACGACGAGCCGGATCCCGACGTAGACGACTCCGGCGAGGAGCAGCAGAACGGCACACCAGGCGGCGAAACGCCGGGCTGGCTCGGGGAGCACCGGGGTGGAGGCATGCACATGCCCACCCGATCACGCCCCGGGCGGGCCGTCCCGCCGGGGAGGCCCGCCAGGGTGACGGGACGTCAGCCGCCCCGTCCCACGTCAGTCCTGCGGACCGCTCGCGGTCATCCCGTGCACCGCCGGGACCGTGCCCAGGCGGCCCTTCTGGAAGTCCTCGAAGGCCTGCATGAGCTCGTCCTTGGTGTTCATGACGAACGGGCCGTAGTGGGCCATGGGCTCGCGGATGGGCTGCCCGCCGAGCAGGACGACCTCCAGGTCCGGCGTGTTCCCGTCCTGCTTCTCGTCCGCGCGGACGGTCAGCGAACCGCCCGCGCCGAAGACGGCGGTCTGGCCCATGTGGACCGGGCGCCGCTCCGCACCGACCGCACCCTTGCCCGCCAGGACGTACGCCAGGCCGTTGAAGTCCTCGCGCCACGGCAGGGTCAGCTCCGCACCCGGCGCGAGGGTCGCGTGGACCATCGTGATCGGCGTGTGCGTGATGCCGGGACCCTCGTGGCCGTCCAGCTCACCGGCGATGACGCGCAGCAGCGCGCCGCCGTCGGGGGAGGTGAGCAGCTGGACCGAGCCGCTGCGGATGTCCTGGTAGCGCGGGGCCATCATCTTGTCCTTGGCCGGGAGGTTCACCCACAGCTGCAGGCCGTGGAAGAGCCCGCCGGAGACGACGAGATGCTCGGGTGGGGCCTCGATGTGCAGCAGGCCCGAGCCCGCGGTCATCCACTGGGTGTCGCCGTTGGTGATGGTGCCGCCACCGCCGTTGGAGTCCTGGTGGTCGAAGATACCGTCGATGATGTAGGTGACGGTCTCGAAGCCGCGGTGGGGGTGCCACGGGGTGCCCTTGGGCTCGCCCGGCGCGTACTCCACCTCGCCCATCTGGTCCATCATGATGAACGGATCCAGATGGCGGTAGTTGATCCCCGCGAACGCCCGGCGCACCGGGAAGCCCTCGCCCTCGAAACCGCTCGGAGCGGTCGTGACGGCAAGTACGGGACGTGCCACGGCGTCGGCCGGAGCGGTCACGCGGGGCAGCGTCAACGGGTTCTCGACGGTCACTGCAGGCATGTCGGTTCCTCCTCGTGTACGCCCAGTTTAGTTGAGCGTTGAACTTCTTGCCACCCTGAACAGAGAAAAACCGGAGGGCATTCCCACCCGGGGGACGGCGCAGCGAACCACGGGAGACCGGCACGGCGAAAGGCCGTCACCCCGTTGCGGGGTGACGGCCCTCGGGCGTCCGCGTCAGGCGACCAGCTCGCGCTCCTCGCTCGCGGCGTCGGCGGGAGCGGGCGTCCTGCGGTCCCGCATGACCAGCGTGGCGACGACCGCCGCGGCCAGGACCCCGAGCGCGCTGATCGTGAAGGTCGTCGACATCGAGGCGGCGAAGGCCTCCCGGGCCGCCCGCACCAGCCCCGCGTCACCGCCGGCGACGGCCAGCGCACCGCCGATGGACTCCCGGGCCTGCTCGGGGGCGCCGGCCGGCATCTCGTCCGTGTAGCCGCCGGAGAGCAGGGAGCCGAGGATCGCGATGCCGAGGGCGGTGCCGGACTGCTGGATGGTGTCGTTGAGGGCGGAGCCGACGCCGGCCTTGTCCTCGGGGATGGTGCCCATCAGCGCGGCCACCGCGGCCGGCATCGCCAGCCCGGCGCCCAGGCCCAGGATCCCTAGCGCCACGGCCGGGACCGTGAAGCCGCTGTCGGCGCTGAGCGTGGTCAGCAGTCCGAAGGACGCGGCCATCAGCAGCATCCCACCGAGGATGACGAACCGGTTGCCCGCCTTGGCGGCGAGCTGCGCCCCGGCCGCGTTGCCGGCCAGCGCGGCCACGGCCAGCGGCAGGAAGGCCAGGCCCGCCCTGACCGCGGACCAGCCGAGGACGAACTGGAGGTACTGGGTCAGCACCAGCAGCAGACCGGCGTTACCGATCTGGACGAGCGCCAGGGAGAGCGAACCGCCGCTGAAGTTGCGGTGCTTGAAGAGGACCAGCGGGACCATCGGCGAGGGGGTCACGTTCTGCCAGGTCACGAAGCCGGCCAGGGCGAGCACCGCCACGGCCAGGACGATCAGGGAGCGGCCTTCGAACGCGCCGTGCTGAGGGATCTCGATGATCCACCACACCAGGGCCGTCATGCCCACCGCCGACAGCACCGCACCCAGCGGGTCCGGCTTCTGCCACGGCGCCTTCGACTCCGGCATCAGCAGCACACCGGCCAGCAGCGCGAGGCCGACGATCGGGACGTTGATCAGGAAGATCGCCTGCCAGGCGAAGTGGTCGATCAGCACGCCGCCGAGCACCGGGCTGCCGACCAGCCCCAGCATCGACACCGAGCCCCACGCCGCCATCGCCTTGGGCCGCTCGTCCTCGTCGAAGACGGTGATCAGGATCGACAGGGTCGAGGGCATGATCAGCGCGCCGCCGACGCCCATCGCGATCCGCACCGCGATCAGCTCACCCGGGCTGGAGCAGAACACCGCCCCCAGTGAGGCCGCGCCGAACAGCAGCAGCCCGATCAGCATCACCCTCCGGCGCCCGAACCGGTCCCCGAGGCTTCCCGAGGTCAGCAACAGTCCGGCGAAGACCAGGGTGTAGGAGTCGAGGATCCACTGCATGTCCTGGGCGCTCGCCCCGAGGTCCTCGGTCAGCGTGGGCACCGCGACCGTCAGCGCCATGTTGTCGACGACCAGGACCAGCGTGCTGAGACACAGCACGATCAGGATCCACCAGCGGCGTGGATTGCGAGCTTCCATGTCCTCTTCCCCTCCCGCGAACACCGTTCCTTCGATGCGAACACTGTACGCACAGCGGAACGGTGTGCGCAACCCTTGCGTTCTGTACGCTGGTTGCGCACGCTGTTCGCACGCGATGGGTCATTCAGCGCGATTGGTCATTCAGGAGGAGCGCCCATGAGCAGAAGCAAGGCGACGGACAAGAACCCGATCCCGTCCGTATGGACCCGCGAGCAGCGCCGGACCGACCAGCCCGCGCTCAGCCGGGACGCGATCGTGCGCGAGGCGATCGCGATGCTCGACGCCGAGGGCATCGAGGCGCTCTCCATGCGCAAGCTCGGCGCGCGCCTGAACGCGGGAGCGACCTCGCTGTACCGGCACGTCGCGACGAAGGACGAGCTGATGGAACTCGCGGTGGACGAGGTCGCCGCCGAGATCCACGTCCCGCCGGCGGGCGGCCCCGACTGGCGCGCGGCGGTGACCGAGGCGGCCGGATCCTTCCGCACGACGGCGCTACGGCACCCCTGGCTGACCCTGGTCCTGGGGCAGGCGGGGCTCGCCTACCTCGGTCCGAACTACATGAACTTCTCGGAGCGGCTGGCGGCCCTGTTCACCGCCGCGCGATTCCCGGAGCCGAGCCGGGCGATCGACGCCGTCTTCTCGTACGTCATCGGCATGAGCACGACCGAGGCCGCGTGGCTCACCACGGTCGCCCGCTCCGGCGAGAGCGAGTCGGAGTTCGTCGCCCGGCTGCTGCCCGCGGCCCAACAGGCCTCGGCCGGCTACGACCACCTGGCGGCCGCCGGGCCCGAGACCTCCGCGCAGGCCTCCGACCCCGCGAAGCTGCGCGACGACAAGTTCACCTACGGCCTGGAGGTCGTCCTGGACGGCCTGGCGCTGCGCCTGCCGAAGTGACTACGTCCGGGTCTCAGCCGCCATCCGCGCGGCAATGGCGTCTAGCCATACATCCGGCGCATCGCGAACTCGACCATCTGCTCGACTGCCTTCGCGTCGAACACCATGCGGTGCTCGCCCTCCATGTCGAGGACGAAGCCGTAGCCGGTCGGCAGCAGGTCCAGCACCTCGGCACCGGTGATCACGAAGTACTTGGACTCCTTGCCCGCGTACCGGCGCAGCTCCTTGAGCGTGCTGAACATCGGGATCACCGGCTGCTGGGTGTTGTGCAGGGCGAGGAAGCCGGGGTTGTCGCCGCGCGGGCAGTAGACCTTCGACGTGGCGAAGACCTGCTGGAAGTCCTCGGCGGCCATCTGCCCGGTGGTGAAGGCGCGCACCGCGTCCGTGAGGGACGGCGGGGACGGCTCGGGGTACAGCGGCGGCTGCTGCCCGTACCCGCCGGACATCGGCTGCTGCGGAGGGGCGTACTGCCCTTGCGGGCCCGCTGTCTGGTCGTAGCCGTACATGAGCGCAAGCGTACCGAGAGCGGACCGGCCGGCGGGCCGGTACGGCGGTCCCGGCAAACCGACAGCGAGTCGACAGCGCCCGGTCTGTGGATCGCCGCGGTCCGCGCTCGTAGCGTCGTGGCATGAACGCACGCGATGACGAGGGCCCGGCCGCGCACGACGGGGGCCCGCCCGCGCACGACGGGGGCCTCTCCCACGACCTGCCCGTCCTGGCCCGCCGCCGGATGATCCGGCTGATGGCGGGCGCGAGCCTGGTCCCGCTGGCGGGCTGCACCTCGAAGGCCGGCACCTCGGCGTCCCCCTCCTCCTCGTCCACGGGGTGTGCGGAGATCCCCGAGGAGACGGCCGGGCCCTTCCCCGGCGACGGCTCGAACGGCGTGAACGTACTGAAGGAGAGCGGTGTCGTCCGCAGCGACATCACCCGGAGCTTCGGCGACTCCGCGGGCGGCAGAGCCGAGGGCGTGCCCCTGACGATCCGGCTCACGGTGGTGGACGCGGCCTCCGGCTGCGGGACGCCGAAGAAGGGCGCGGCCGTCTACCTCTGGCACTGCGACCGGGACGGCGCCTACTCCCTGTACTCCGAGGGCGTCACGGAGGAGAACTACCTGCGGGGCGTGCAGGAGACGGACGACCGGGGCCGGGTCACGTTCACCAGCATCTTCCCGGGCTGCTACCCGGGCCGCTGGCCGCACCTGCACTTCGAGGTCTACGGCAGCCTGGCCGACGCCACCGCGGCGACGTCGATCACGAACACCTCGCAGCTCGCCTTCCCGCAGGACGTGTGCGACACGGTCTACGCCTCGGACGGCTACGACGCGAGTGTGCGGAACCTGTCCAGCCTCTCGCTGGAGGACGACAGCATCTTCAGCGACGGCCATGAACGGCAGCTGGCGACGATGACGGGCAGCGCGAGGGACGGCTACACCGCGGCATTGACCGTTCCGGTGTGACCTGTCACAGATGACGGATCGGGGTTGCTTCTTATTACCGGCGGGTAGCATCATCGTAGCTACTTGTTGGTACGTGAACTAGCGCGAGGATCCAGTGCCTCGCCGATCTCTCTACGGAGCCGGGAGCCGTCGCCATGGGGCACTACAAGTCGAATCTCCGCGACATCGAGTTCAACCTCTTCGAAGTACTCGGGCGCGACAAGGTGTACGGCACCGGCCCGTTCGAGGAGATGGACGTCGAGACCGCGAAGAGCATCCTGGAGGAGATGACGCGCCTCTCGGAGAACGAGCTGGCCGAGTCCTTCATCGACGCCGACCGCAACCCGCCGGTCTTCGACCCGCAGACCAACACCGCGCCGGTCCCCGCGTCCTTCAAGAAGAGCTACCAGGCCTTCATGGACTCCGAGTACTGGCGCCTCGGCCTGCCGGAGGAGATCGGCGGCACCACCTCGCCCCGCTCCCTGATCTGGGCCTACGCCGAGCTGATCCTGGGCGCCAACCCGGCCGTGTGGATGTACTCCTCGGGCCCGGCGTTCGCCGGCATCCTCTTCGAGGAGGGCAACGAGGTCCAGAAGCACATAGCCAAGGTCGCCGTGGAGAAGCAGTGGGGCTCCACGATGGTGCTCACCGAGCCCGACGCGGGCTCCGACGTGGGCGCCGGCCGCACCAAGGCCGTGCAGCAGGAGGACGGCTCCTGGCACATCGAGGGCGTGAAGCGCTTCATCACGTCCGGTGAGCACGACATGTCGGAGAACATCCTCCACTACGTGCTGGCCCGCCCCGAGGGCGCCGGCCCCGGCACCAAGGGCCTGTCCCTCTTCCTCGTCCCGAAGTACCTCTTCGACTTCGAGACCGGCGAGCTGGGCGAGCGCAACGGCGTCTACGCCACGAACGTCGAGCACAAGATGGGCCTGAAGGCCTCCAACACCTGCGAGATGACCTTCGGTGACCAGCACCCCGCCAAGGGCTGGCTGATCGGCGACAAGCACGACGGCATCCGCCAGATGTTCCGCATCATCGAGTTCGCCCGCATGATGGTCGGCACGAAGGCGATCTCCACGCTCTCCACGGGCTACCTCAACGCCCTGGAGTACGCCAAGGAGCGCGTCCAGGGCCCCGACCTGGCGAACTTCATGGACAAGACCGCGCCCAAGGTCACCGTCACCCACCACCCCGACGTGCGCCGCTCGCTCATGACGCAGAAGGCCTACGCCGAGGGCATGCGCGCCCTGGTGCTCTACACCGCCTCCATCCAGGACGAGATCCAGGTCAAGGAGGCCGCCGGCGAGGACGTCTCCGCCCTGGAGGCCCTGAACGACCTGCTCCTGCCCATCGTCAAGGGCTACGGTTCCGAGAAGGGCTACGAGCAGCTCGCCCAGTCGCTGCAGACCTTCGGCGGCTCCGGCTTCCTGCAGGAGTACCCGATCGAGCAGTACATCCGGGACTCCAAGATCGACACCCTCTACGAGGGCACCACGGCCATCCAGGGCCAGGACTTCTTCTTCCGGAAGATCGTCCGCAACCAGGGCGCCGCGCTGAACTCCCTCGCCGAGGACATCAAGAAGTTCCTGGCGCTCGGTGAGGGCGGCGAGGAGCTCGGCGCGGCCCGCGAGCACCTCGCCAAGGCCGCCGTCGAGCTGGAGGCCATCGTCGGCCTGATGCTCACCGACCTCGCGGCCACCGAGCAGGACGTCAAGAACATCTACAAGGTGGGCCTCAACAGCACCCGCCTGCTGATGGCCTCCGGTGACGTCGTCGTCGGCTACCTGCTGCTCAAGGGCGCCGCGGTCGCCGCCGAGAAGCTGGAGACGGCCTCCGCCAAGGACAAGGCCTTCTACACCGGCAAGATCGCCGCCGCGAAGTTCTTCGCCGCCAACGTCCTGCCGGGCGTCACCCTGGCCCGCAAGGTCGCCGAGGGTGTCGAGCTGGACCTGATGGAGCTGGACGAGGCCGCGTTCTAGATCTTTCACGTCCTCTGTTCGAGGGCCCGTTCCCTTACCCCGGGAACGGGCCCTCGTCCGTCGTTAGAGTGAACCCCATGACCGAACGAGCCCGCTTCGACCGCGGCCACACCGACGACCTCATGACCTTCCTGGCGGCGAGCCCTTCGCCGTACCACGCCGTGGCGAACGCCGCCGAGCGACTGGAGAAGGCAGGCTTCAAGCAGGTCGCCGAGACGGACGCCTGGGACGCGGTGGCGTCAGGGGCTTCCGCCGCGGGGAGCGGCGGCAGGTACGTGCTGCGCGGCGGCGCGATCGTCGCCTGGTACGTGCCGGAGGGCGCGGCGCCTCACACGCCGTTCCGGATCGTCGGCGCCCACACCGACTCCCCCAACCTGCGCGTCAAGCCGCTCCCCGACACCGGGGCGCACGGCTGGCGCCAGGTGGCCGTGGAGATCTACGGCGGACCGCTGCTCAACTCCTGGCTGGACCGCGATCTCGGCATCGCGGGCCGGCTGACCCTGCGCGACGGCTCGACGCGCCTGGTCGACGTCGACCGGCCGCTGCTGCGCGTTCCGCAGCTCGCCATCCACCTGGACCGCTCGGTCACGGCCGACGGCCTCAAGCTCGACAAGCAGCGGCACATGCAGCCGGTCTGGGGCCTCGGCCGGGACGTCCGCGACGGCGACCTGATCGCCTTCCTGGAGGAGACGGCCGGCATCCCGGCGGGCGAGGTCACCGGCTGGGACCTCATGACGCACTCCGTGGAACCGCCCGCCTACCTGGGCCGCGACCGCGAGCTGCTGGCCGGCCCGCGGATGGACAACCTCCTGTCGGTGCACGCCGGCACGGCGGCCCTGGCGGCCGTCGCCTCGTCCTCGTCGCAGCCGGCGTCCATCCCCGTCCTGGCCGCCTTCGACCACGAGGAGAACGGCTCCCAGTCGGACACCGGCGCGGACGGACCGCTCCTCGGGAACGTGCTGGAACGCTCGGTCTTCGCCCGCGGCGGCTCCTACGAGGACCGGGCCCGCGCCTTCGCCGGCACGGTCTGCCTGTCCTCCGACACCGGCCACGCCGTGCACCCCAACTACGCGGAGCGCCACGACCCGACGCACCACCCGCGCGTCAACGGCGGCCCGATCCTCAAGGTCAACGTCAACAACCGCTATGCCACGGACGGTTCGGGCCGCGCGGAGTTCACGGCGGCCTGCGAGGCGGCCGACGTGCCCTTCCAGTCGTTTGTCTCCAACAACTCCATGCCCTGCGGCACCACGATCGGCCCGATCACCGCCGCCCGGCACGGCATCAGGACCGTCGACATCGGCGTGGCCATCCTGTCGATGCACAGCGTCCGCGAACTGTGCGGCGCCGACGACCCGTTCCTGCTGGCGGGCGCGCTGGCGGCGTTCCTCGAGAGGTAGAACGGGCCGTCACCGCATGGGTGTTCCCTTCGGGGGTACCCGGTGTTCCGGGACCGGAACGACCGGACCGTACAGGGAGGCGACACACATGGGCCTCGGCGGATGCATCATCCTCATCGCCGTGGGAGCCATCCTCACGTTCGCGACCGACTGGGACATGCAGGGGGTCAACCTCGACCTGGTCGGCATCATCCTGATGATCGTCGGACTGATCGGCGTCACCACGTTCAGCAGCATCGCCAGGCGCCGACGCGTGGTGGTGCCCCCCACGACCCCGGTCGTGGACGACCCGGGGGTACACCACCACCGCCGCGACGGCTACAGCGACGGCTACGGGGTCTGACCCCCGGACACCCTCGGGCGTCCATTCACGAAGATCTGCGGCACACCCTCCGGTGCGGAAGGGTCGAGTGCGAGGGCGCGGGGCAGTCGGTCCCCCGCGCCCTCACCGCTGTGCGGCAGTTCGGTGGGATGGCCAGGGGTGTTCACCCCAACACATGCCCCCTAGTGGCGTCCACGCGGTCCGGGACCTCGTCGTGGCGGTCGCCGACCGTGAGGGTGTCGGTGGGTTCGAACATGAGGATCGCGGTGGGGACGGAGGCGGACGGCTTGTGTTCGGTGCCGCGCGGCACCGTGAAGACGCTGCCCCGGGGCAAGACCACCGCGCGCTCGCCCGTCGGCTCGCGCAGGGCGATGTGCAATTCGCCGTCGAGGACGAGGAAGAACTCGTCGGTGTGCTCGTGGACGTGCCAGACGTGTTCGCCCTCCACCTTGGCGATCCGGACGTCGTAGTCGTTCACGGCGGTGACGATGCGGGGACTCCAGCGGTCGGAGAAGGCGGCAAGGGCGCGGGCGAGGGCGATGGGTTCCTGGGTCATGAGGTGATCCTGCGGGTGCCGTGGAGGCCGTGCGAGTGATAGGAGTCGCACATGTCGCAAGGATCCTCGCAGCGCCCCCACAGGGTCGCCGTGATCGTGGACGAGGGCACCAATCCCTTCGAGGTCGGGGTGGCCACCGAACTGTTCGGGCTGCCCCGGCCGGAGCTGGGGCTGCCGTCGCCTCTGTACGAGGTGACGCTGTGCGCGCCCACGCCGGAGATCCGGATGAACCACGGGTTCTTCACGCTCACCGGCGTCCGGGGCCTGGACGCCGTGGCGGAGGCGGACACGCTGGTCGTCCCGGGCCGACCGGACAACGTCGTACCGCGCGCCCCCGACGTTCTCGACGCCATACGGCGCGCACACGTGCGTGGCGCCCGGGTCATGAGTTTCTGCACCGGCACCTTCGCCCTCGCGGAGGCCGGGCTGCTGGCCGGGCGGCGGGCTGCGACCCACTGGCGCTGGGCGGACGCCTTCCGGCGGCTGCACCCGGAGGTGCTGCTGGAGCCGGACGTGCTGTTCATCGACGAGGGTGATCTCCTCACCGCCGCCGGCAGCGCGGCCGCGCTCGACCTCGGGCTGCACATCTGGCGGCGTGACCACGGTGCGGAGATGGCCAACCACGTCTCCCGCCGGCTGGTGTTCGCCGCACACCGCGACGGGGGGCAGCGACAGTTCGTCGAGCGGCCGGTCCCGGAGGTGCGGGACGAGTCCCTGGCCCCGCTGCTGGCGTGGGCGCAGGAGCGGCTGGGGGAGCCCCTGGCGGTCGCGGACCTGGCCGCCCGAGCGCGGGTCAGCCCCGCCACGCTTCATCGCCGCTTCCGCGCACAGCTCGGCACCACC
Organism: Streptomyces sp. NPDC013187; assembly: GCF_042899705.1. Lineage (NCBI taxonomy): Bacteria > Bacillati > Actinomycetota > Actinomycetes > Kitasatosporales > Streptomycetaceae > Streptomyces > Streptomyces sp. NPDC013187. Next base: position 346,224 of record NZ_JBIBAF010000001.1, read on the forward strand.
CCGCTGGCGTGGCTGACCGAGGAGCGCGTGGCGCTGGCCTGCCGGCTCATCGAGCGGGGCGAGGAGCGGATGGACGTGGTGGCGGCAGAAAGTGGGCTCGGAACGGCCGCCAATCTGCGGGCACGGCTGCGGCAGGTGACCGGGCTCAGCCCGTCGGCCTACAGGCGGCGTTTCAGGCCGGGCCGCGGGGAAGCCCTGGTGTCATGAGATTCCTCGTGTACGACCGGCTCCTCGGCTTCGGTGACGACTACTGGATCGAGGACGACCGCGGCAGCAAGGTGTTCCTCGTCGACGGCAAGGCCCTGCGGCTGCGGGACACCTGGGAGTTGAAGGACACCCAGGGGCGCGTCCTCGTCGACATCCACCAGAAGATGCTCGCCCTGCGCGACACCATGGTGCTCCAGCGCGGCGGGGAGCCGCTGGCGACGATCCGCAGGAAACGGCTGTCCCTGCTGCGCAACCACTACCGGGTGTCCCTGGCCGACGGCCACGAGCTGGACGTCAGCGGAAAGATCCTCGACCGGGAGTTCGCCGTCGAGTACGACGGTGAGCTGCTGGCCGTGATCTCACGGCGATGGCTGACCCTGCGGGACACCTACGGCGTGGACGTCGTCCGCGAGGACGCGGATCCGGCGCTGCTGATCGCGGTGGCCGTGTGCGTGATCCACCTGGCGGAGAAGGAGCGGGAGGACTGAGCCTGAGCCACCCGGGCGCTTGCTTCGAGAACCCGGGGCCGCCCTCAGAGCCCGCGCTCGCCCCCAGAGCCCGAGCCCGCCCTCAAGGGCCGCGCCCGTCCTCAAGGGCCGCGCCCGTCCTCAAGGGCCGCGCGTCCTCAAGGGTCGCGCCCGTCCTCAAGGGTCGCGCCCGTCCTCAGGGGTCGCGCCCGTCCTCAGGGGTCGCGCCCGTCCTCAGGGCCGGCGAGGAGGCTGGAGTCCCAGCAGTCGGTCCTTCAGCGCCGGGAACTGCTCCCGGGTGGTGGCGACCTTCCCCGGGTCGAACTCCACCGTGAGGACCTCCTCGCCGGCACCGGCCTGCGCCAGCACCTCGCCCCACGGGTCGACCACCATCGAGTGACCGGCCTGGGGAACCCCGGCGTGTGTCCCGGCCGTCGCGCAGGCGAGGAGGAACGACTGGTTCTCAACGGCCCGTGCCTGGGCCAGCAGCGTCCAGTGGGAGCGGCGGCGCTCCGGCCACCCCGCCGACACCACGAGCGTCTCCGCACCGGCGTCCACAAGACCGCGGAAGAGTTCGGGGAAGCGGAGGTCGTAGCAGGTGGACAGGCCCAGGGTCGTCTCGGGCAGACGCACCGTCACCAGCTCGGTACCCGCGCCCATCAGCACGGCCTCGCCCTTGTCGAAGCCGAAGCGGTGGATCTTGCGGTAGGCGGCGGCCAGGTCGCCGGAGGGGGAGAAGACGAGGGAGGTGTTGTAGAGCGGCCCGTCAGGGTCCCGCTCCGGGATGGAACCCGCGTGCAGCCACACGCCCGCGTCGCTCGCGGCCTTCGCCATCGCCTCGTACGTCGGCCCCTCGAGCGGCTCGGCCTCGCGCCCGAACTCCTCGTAGGCGAAGGCGCCCGTGGTCCACAGTTCCGGCAGGACGACGAGATCGGCTCCGGACTGCTCCCGGACCAGCGCCGCCACGCGTCGGCGGCGCGCTTCGACCGATTCGTCCTCGTTCACGGCAATCTGGATCACAGAGGCGCGCACACTACCACCGTCCTGGCATTCGAGCCGTCCACACGGGCCTACGATCGTCACACGAAAGCACTGCCGGGGTGCCTCGGAGCAGCGTAACTTAGCTCGCGAGACGCCCGCCGACAGCCGCCACCTCCCACTGGCAACGCCGCCACCACCTGCCCGTGACCGAACCGCCGAGGGGTCCCGTTCCGTGAGTCTGCATCCCGCCCTCCAGCCCTACGCCGACGCCTGGACCCACTCCATCGAAGCGATATCCGAGCTGCTCCAGCCGCTCCCGGAGGCCGAGTGGAACCGGCGGACGCCGTGCCCCGGGTGGTCGGTGCGGGACGTGGTCTCCCACGTCATCGGTCTGGACTGCGAGATGCTCGGCGACCCGCGGCCCATCCACAGCCTCCCGCGCGACCTCTTCCACGTCACCAACGAGCACCAGCGCTACATGGAGATGCAGGTCGACGTCCGCCGCCACCACACGGCACCGGAGATGACCTCCGAGCTGGAGTACGTGATCATCCGCCGCAACCGGCAGCTGCGGAACGAGTCGCGTGACCCGGGCACGAAGGTACGAGGGCCGCACGGCAGCGAGCTCACCCTGGAGGAGTCGATGCGGCGGCACGCGTTCGACGTGTGGGTGCACGAGCAGGACCTGCGCACGGCCCTCGGCCGGCCCGGCAACCTCGACTCCCCCGGCGCGCTGGTCGCCCGTGACGTGCTCCTCGGCGAACTCCCGCGCGTGGTCGCCGAGGACGCGCAGGCACCGCGCAGTTCGGCGATCGTCTTCGACGTGCACGGGCCCGTCGAGTTTCTGCGTACGATCCGCGTCGACATCCAGGGCCGCGGCACCCTGGAGACGGCCCCGGCCCTCGGCCCCGCCGCCACCATCACCCTCGACTGGGAGACGTACGTCCGTCTGGCCTGCGGCCGTGTGACCCCGGAGTCGGTCTCCGACCGCCTGAAGACAGAGGGCGACCCAGAGCTGACGGCGGCAATCCTGAACAACTTCACGGTGACGCAGTAGGGATCCCCCCTCCGCTGCGGGCATGCGTGCCGCCCCGCTGCGGGCATGGGTGCCGCCAGGAAGCCAGGGGCGGCACGGGTGGGCGTGGGGGTCCCCCCTGCTCGAGCGAAGCCGAGAGCTTGGGGGAGGCACCCCGCTACGCCGGGCTGCGGACCCACCCGCCCCCAGCACGAACGCCGAGCACCGAAAAACCCCGTGCCGCTGCCCCACAACCCCCGTAGCGTCCCCCGGCATGACCCCACCCCACCGCACCCGCCTCACTTTCCACGGCCCGCTCTCAGAGGCGAGGGCGGCCGACCTCGTACAGCGCCTCACCCGCCACCACCCCACCACCGTCCTGGACATCGGCTGCGGCGCGGGCGAGCTGATGCTCCGCGTCCTGGCCACTGCGCCGGAGGCGACCGGCACCGGCATCGACCTGGACACCGACGATCTGGCGCGCGGGCGGAAGGCCGCCGACGAGCGCGGCCTGGCGTCCCGGGTCCGGTTCCTGGAGGAGTCCGCCACCGGAACCACCCGGGGCCCCGCCGACCTCGTCCTGTGCGTGGGAGCGAGCCAGGCCCTCGGGGACGACCTGCCGAAGGCGCTCGCGGAACTCCGCCGCCTGGTCACCGACCGGGGCCGCGTCCTCCTCGGCGAGGGCTTCTGGGAGCGCACCCCCACTCCCGACGAACTGTCCCGCATGTGGCCGGACGCGGCCCTCACCGACCACCACGGCCTGGCGACGCTCATCGACCTGGCGATCGAGGCCGGGTTCCGGCCCGAGTGGACGGAGACCGCGAGCCTCGACGAATGGGAGGCGTTCGAGTCGGGGTACCTCGCGGACACCGAGGTGTGGCTCGCCGAGCACCCCCGTCACCCCCTGGCGGAGGAGACACGGCAGCGCGCCGACCGGCACCGGGCCCGGTGGCTCGCCTACCGCGGCATCCTCGGCCTCGCGTACCTCACCCTCGTACCGACCGCCTGACGGACGTCACACGGGCACGTGCACCGTCTCCACGCGGCTCGCCACCAGCCGCTCCCGCTCCCGCCGTTGCGCCCGCCCGCGCAGCCGCAGGATCTGGGAGACACCGACCGCCTGGAGCACGAACACCACCGAGAAGGCCAGGGAGTAGTCGTCGCCGGTGGCGTCCAGGAGGACGCCGATCGCCAGCAGCGTGGTCATGGAGGCCACGAAGCCGCCCATGTTGGTGATGCCGGAGGCGGTGCCCTGCCGTTCGGGCGGGTTGGCCGGGCGGGCGAAGTCGAAGCCGATCATCGACGCCGGTCCGCACGCCCCGAGCACCGTGCACAGCACGATCAGCAGCCACATCGGGGCGTGGGGGCCCGGGTAGGCGAGGGTCGCCGCCCACAGGGCCGCGGTCGTACCGACCGTGCCGAGCGCGAGCGGCAGCCTGGCCCCGTGGTGCCGGGCGACGATCTGGCCGTAGACCAGGCCCACCACCATGTTCGACAGGACGACGAGGGTGAGCAGTTCACCGGCCACCGCCCGGGACAGCCCCTGCGCCTCGACGAGGAACGGCAGCCCCCACAGCAGCAGGAACACCATCGCCGGGAACTGGGTGGTGAAGTGCACCCAGAGGCCGAGCCGCGTCCCGGGCTCCCGCCAGGAGGCGGCGATCTGCCGCCGCACGTAGGCCGCCCCCTGGTGCGGAAGCGGCTCGGGCTCCTGGCCCTCCGGGTGGTCCTTGAGGAACAGCAGCACCAGGACGAGCACCACGGCACCGGCGGCCGCGCTGCCCGCGAACGCCGCCGTCCAGCCGATGCCGTGCAGCAGCCGGGCCAGCACGAGCGTGGAGACGAGGTTCCCGGCCATGCCGACCAGGCCCGCGAACTGGGCGACCAGCGGCCCGCGCCGGGCCGGGAACCAGCGGCTGCCCAGGCGCAGCACGCTGATGAACGTCAGCGCGTCACCGCAGCCGAGCAGCGCCCGGGAGGCGAGCGCCGTGCCGTACGACGGGGAGAAGGCGAAGCCCAGTTGCCCGGCGGTGAACAGCACCGCGCCGAGCGCCAGCACCTTCTTGGTGCCGAGCCGGTCGACCAGCAGGCCGACGGGGATCTGCATGCCCGCGTAGACCAGCAGCTGGAGGATGGAGAAGGTGGACAGGGCCGAGGCGTTCACGTGGAAGCGGTCGGCGGCGTCGAGGCCGGCCACGCCCAGGGACGTGCGGAAGATGACCGCGACGAAGTAGACCGAGACGCCGACACCCCAGACGGCCAGGGCCCGGCGGCCGCCCGGCGGGTCGCCGGGTATCGCGACGGCGCTCATCGGACCTCCCCCCGGGCCAGGTGCGAGAACCAGCCGATGTGCCGGTGGACGAGGCCGACGGCGGCCTCGGCGTCACCGGAGCGCAGGGCGTCGAGGATCTCCTCGTGCTCGGCGAGGGTCTTGGCGATGCGGTCGGGGTGGGAGTGCATGACGGCGACGCCCATGCGCAGCTGGCGGTCGCGCAGCTGGTCGTAGAGGCGGGAGAGGATCTCGTTGCCGCCGCTGCGGACGATCTCGGCGTGGAAGCAGCGGTCGGTGACGGCGGCCCCGGCGAAGTCCCCGGCGACGGCCTGCTTCTTCTGCCGGGCCAGCAGCTCCTCCAGGCGCTCGATGAGCCCGGCCGGCGCGGGCACGGCCTTGCGCGCCGCGTGCTCCTCGACGAGCAGCCGCGTCTCGACGACATCGGCGATCTCCTGCGCGGAGACGGGCAGGACGAGGGCGCCCTTCTTCGGGTAGAGCCGGATGAGCCCCTCGGCCTCCAGCCGGAGCAGCGCCTCGCGGACCGGCGTGCGCGACACTCCGACGGCTTCGGCGAGCTCTCCCTCGGTGAGGAGGGACCCGCCCTCGTAGCGGCGCTCCAGGACGCCCTGTTTGACATGGGCGTAGACGCGGTCGGCGGCGGGCGGTTGCTTCACGGCCAGGGTCATGCGGACAGCATAGATACAACAGGTACGCATGCATGGATACGTCCAGTATGCGGACTTGAATGTCACACATCCGTGGCAAAGGGGGGATCCCCCTCGGCAACAGCACAACCACGTGTGCTAGTTACGAGTCAGACACGTGCGGCCCCTTTCCCCTCGTCCTCAACTCGGCCGCACCGTTGAGGCATTCGACGTAATCGGGGTACTTCACTTGATAACCGGCATTAAGGGCACTCGTCTCCGCAGAGCCGCGGCCGTCGCCGTCACCACCGGCGCCATGCTCGCGACCGGCGCCCTCACCGTCGCGCCGGCGCAGGCCGCCTCGGCGCCCTCCATCGCCGCCAAGGGCGGCTATGTGATGAACAACGCGACCGGCAAGTCCCTGTACACGAAGGCGGCCGACACGCGCCGCTCGACCGGCTCGACCACCAAGATCATGACCGCCCTGGTGGTGCTGAAGCAGTCGAACCTGAACATGGACAGCAAGGTCACGATCCAGAAGGCGTACAGCGACTACATCGTCGACAACAACTACGCGTCCAACGCGAAGCTGATCGTCGGCGACAAGGTCACCGTCCGCCAGCTGCTGTACGGGCTGATGCTCCCGTCCGGCTGCGACGCGGCGTACGCGCTCGCCGACAAGTTCGGCTCGGGCTCGACGCGCTCGGCGCGCGTGAAGTCGTTCATCGGCAAGATGAACACCACCGCCAAGAACCTGGGTCTGAAGAACACCCACTTCGACTCGTTCGACGGCATCGGCCACGGCGCCAACTACTCCACGCCGCGCGACCTGACCAAGCTCGCCAGCGCCGCGATGAAGAACTCCACGTTCCGCACGGTCGTCAAGACCAAGAAGTACACGGCGAAGACGACCACCAAGACCGGCGGTACGCGGACGATGGCGCCGTGGGAGAACACCAACCCGCTGCTCAGCAGCTACAGCGGCGCGATCGGCGTGAAGACCGGCTCCGGCCCGGAGGCGAAGTACTGCCTGGTCTTCGCCGCCACCCGCAACGGCAAGACCGTCATCGGCACGGTCCTCGCCTCGACCGGCCTGGACGCGCGCAAGGCGGACGCGACGAAGCTGCTCAACTACGGCTTCACCAGCTAGGGCGACGTCACAAGCAGGACGGCACAAGCGGGACGACAAGGGGGCTCCACCGCACACCGCGGCGGAGCCCCCTTCGTCATACGACCGTCTGCGTCATACGGCAGTGCCCGTCATACGACCGTCTGCGTCATACGGCAGTGCCCGTCATACGGCCGTCTTCGTCATACGGCAGTCCCCGCCATACGGAAGTCCCCGTCATACGGAGGTCATGCCGCGGTGCGCTGGCGGCGCTGCAGCGCCCGGGCCGCCTTGCGCCGGGCGCCCGACAGCACGTTCACCGGGGCGCCCGCACCGGCTCCCGGCTCCAGCTGCCAGCCGCGGATCCGCGCCGCGACCCGGACCAGCCGCTGGTCGTCCGGGCGAACGTCGATGCCGAACAGCGACTCGTCGGGCGTACGGTCGTCGCCGCCCCAGCGGACCACGCCGTCGAGCTCTGCGAGGATGTCGCGGATCACGACCTCCTGCTGCGGGAAGAAGCCGCCCCGGGCGCCGCGCGGATAGAAGCCGGGCCGGATCCGCACAGCCGTGCCGGACGCCAGATTGGACTCGGGCCGGCTCCTGGCGAGGCCGGCCGGGTCGTGCCATCCGACGACGTCGCCCCGGCGCAGCGGGTCGACCTCGTAGTGGAACCGGCGCACCAGGTGGACGAGGACGGTCTCCACATCGCCCATGCGCACGGCGACGCCGGTGAGCGGGGTGCCGGGGACGGGGCGGGTGTAGACGGTGCCGCCGTCGTCGGCGACGTTCTCCATCTCCCAGCCGTTGTGGGAGCGCGAGCCGGCCAGCACGCGCCGGGTCCGGTCCTGCGCGCTGCGCAGGGCGTCCCGTACCCGGGCCGGGATCGGGTTGTTCGCGTCGGCGTACGCCTGGGAGAGGAAATGGGACAGGGGGAGGGCCGCGACGCCCACGGCACCGCCGACGGCGGCGATACGGCCGAGCAGGGCACGGCGGGACAGGCTCCTGCGGTGGGCGGCGCCGGGCGCCGACGGTCTGCGGGAAAGGCGGGGGAGGCTGAGCTTCAACGGAGTCTCTTCCTGAGGTTCTCTGCTTGAGGGTCTCTGCTTGAGGTTCTCTGCTTGAGCTTCTCTGCGCGTACGCGCTCAGGCGTTGCGGAGGATGCTGTTGTACTTCTCGAAGATCTGGTAGACGGCCAGGCTCTGGTGCGTCTGGGAGTCCACGTCGGGGTCCCAGGCCCGGTAGCGGCGCAGAAGTTCGGTGATCTCGAACTCGACGAGGTCGAGGCGCATGGACCGCGGGGTGGTGACGCGGTCGCCGGGAGGCAACTGCCCGCCGGGCCTGCCGCGGGTGCCCCAGAGGTGGATCAGCGCCGCGGTGCGCACACTGAACGCGTTGTCCTTGTTCAGCTGCTGCCACACGGTCCACAGGTCGGCGTCCTTGGCCGGGTCACGGTGGTCACCGGTGGCGAAACCCCAGCCGATGCAGTGGTTCCAGGCCTGGATGGCGTCGGCCGCGCTGATCTCGCCGATGCCGGTGTGCGAGTCCTTGACGGAGCCCGAGCCCGTGAGGTGGTGGTCGGCGACCTGCTGGTCGGTGGACTGGGCGTCGAGGCCGTAGTCGCGCATGGCCCAGTAGACGACCGTCTGGATCAGCGCCTTGCGCATCGAGTACGTCTTCGACAGCTCGGTGATCAGCCCGTCCTGGTCCTGGATCGCCGCGACGGCCTGCGCGTTGGTGTAGAGCCGCGCGTCACCGCCGATGCCGCCCGTGTCGGGACGGCCGATCGACTGCATGTAGCGCGAGAGGTCGGCCCGCAGCGCCGGCACCTGGCGCTCGTCGAAGGCGACGTCCGGGACGGGGGGCCGCGGCCGGTCGAACGCATTCTGCCCGGTGTCGCGCCCCGAGGCGTTGTTCGCATCGACCTCGAACTGCCCGTCCCCGGAACCGAGGGTGCGGATCGCGAACTGGTCGTAGGCCCAGTCCGGCGGCAGCGGGTGCCCGGCGTTGCCCTCGAAGCCCGAGGACATGTCGGCGACGAAACTCGCGGTCGAGTAACCGGCCGCGCCGACCTGTGCACACACGTTGCGGGAGCCGTAGACCCCGATCTCGTACGGATGCCCGGAGTCCGCCATCGCCTCCTTGACGCCCTTGAAGTGGGGCAGGACGTTCGCGGTGATCTCGGCGTCGATCGCGTCGAAGTCGACGGCGAAGAAGATCCGTGTCCCCCGCCGGAAGCCGTGGTCGCGGGCGGCGTTGACCGCCGCGTACCCGGCGGTCCGCCCGGCGACGTAGTCGAAGTCCGAGGCGTCGTTGTTGACGGTCTGGTAGATCGGGAAGCAGCGCAGGCCCTGCTGGGCGATGGTGGCGAGCTCGCCCGGCTGGATGGCCTTCTCCGGCAGGGAGGTGGCACTCGGGTTGGTGAGGTAGCGCCCGACGTAGGTGATCCCGGCCGCCTTGAGCACGGCCGCCCGGGCCGGGGTGACCTTCGCGATGGTGTCGCAGGCCTTGGCGGGGCGGGACTGGTCGCCGAAGGACGCCAGCAGGGAGGCGAAGGTGGTGAAGTCGCCCTCCCCCGTGGCCGGGAGCGCCGCGAAGGTCTGGAAGGCCCGGACGGCAGCGGCGAGGGAGGAGTCGAAGGTGTCGGTGAGGGCGGCGGGGCGCCGGTTCAGGACCATCCCGGCGGAGAACAGCTGGACGAAGACGCCCTTGTCACCCTGCTTCACGGGATGCGCCTTCAACCCCGACTGGGTGCCGGGCCCGAAGTTGCCGTTGGCGGTGCCGTCGGCCATGCCCAGCTCGTACTGCACGCCGAAGAGCAGCGCCTTGGCGGTGTCCCGGGACACGAGCCCGTCACAGGCGATGACGAAGAAGTCCTGCCGGTTCACGTAGCGGCCGTTGAGCCATTGCTGGACGGCCCGCACCTGTCCGGTGCCCGAGGCGCCGGGGACGTAGGAGTCCATCGTCAGCAGTGCCTTGAAGACCTTGGGCGTCAAGGCGGCGCCGGGGTAGGCCTGTTCCACGCCCATGTCGGTCTTGAGCCGGGTCACGGCCTCCCGCACCCGGGTGCCGTACGTGCCGTCGAGGTCGCCGCCGTCGTAGCCCTTGCAGTACAGGCCGGCCTGGATGATGCGGCAGAAGTCGGGCGAGGGAACGGTGTCCGCGTCGAGCTTCGGGTACTTGGCGGTCAGGGTGGAGAGCGTGGTGGGGCCGAAGCTGTCGGAGAACGCCGTGATGCCCAGCTCGTACTGCAGGGCGCGGGTCAGGGCGTACAGGGTCGCCCAGTCGGCCTCGCCGGTCTCCTGCACGGTCGTGCCGGTACGGCTGCCGTAGACGGAGTTCACGAATCTCTGGGCTTTGAGCACCATCGCGTCGCGCATGGGGGGTTCACTCGCTTTCGAGGGAGTGACCGCGCCCGTCGCAGCCCGGAACCGGACTCCCCCGGGACGCCGGGCGAGTGGTCGATCTCGTGGTGAGCTTGATCGTATGTCCGGATAAACCGCTTACTGTGCGGTACTTGGGTGGGTTCCCGGAGATTGTTGTGATCCTCGGTGAACCGCTGGTTCACCCTCCGGACAGCACGCCGGCGGCCCCCCGCCCGAAGGGACAGGGGGCCGCCGCGGTCGGCTCACGCCCAGGTGATCAGGCGCTTGGGCTGCTCCAGGATCGCCGCCACGTCGGCCAGCACCTTCGAGCCCAGCTCGCCGTCGACCAGGCGGTGGTCGAACGACAGCGCCAGGGTGGTGACCTGACGGGGCTTCACCTTGCCCTTGTGGACCCACGGCTGCGGCTTGATCGCACCGACCGCGAGGATCGCGGACTCGCCGGGGTTGAGGATCGGCGTGCCCGTGTCGACGCCGAAGACGCCGACGTTGGTGATCGTCACCGTGCCGCCCTGCATCGCCGCCGGGGACGTCTTGCCGTCCCTTGCCGTCGACACCAGCTCGCCCAGCGACTCGGCCAGCTGCGGCAGCGTCTTGGCGTGGGCGTCCTTGATGTTCGGCACGATCAGGCCGCGCGGGGTCGCGGCCGCGATGCCCAGGTTCACGTAGTGCTTGACCACGATCTCCTGGGCGGCCTCGTCCCAGGACGCGTTGACGTCCGGGTTGCGGCGGATCGCGACCAGCAGCGCCTTGGCGATCAGCAGCAGCGGGTTCACGCGCAGCCCCGCGAACTCCTTGTCCGCCTTCAGCTCCTCGACCAGCTTCATCGTGCGCGTCACGTCGACCGTCACGAACTCCGTGACGTGCGGCGCGGTGAACGCCGAGCCGACCATCGCCGCCGCCGTCGCCTTGCGGACACCCTTGACCGGGATGCGGGTCTCCCGCGTGGTGTCGTACGACGCCGGAGCCTGGGCCACGGCCGGGGCGGGCGCGACCTGGGGCTCGGGGGCCGCCGGTACGGCCGCGGCGACCGCCGCGTGCACGTCCTCGCGGGTGATGATGCCGTCCGGGCCGGTCGGGACCACCGTCGTCAGGTCGACGCCCAGGTCCTTGGCGAGCTTGCGGACGGGCGGCTTGGCCAGCGGGCGCTCCCCGCCCGACGGGGCGGCCGGAGCAGCCGTGGCGGGCGCCGCCGGAGCGGGCGCTGCCGGGGCCGCCGGCGCGTGGCCGTTCAGCTCCGTCTGGATCGCCGTCGAGGCCTGCTGGACCGGGACCTCCGGGCCCTTGCGGGGGCGGCGGCGGGTGGACGAGGTCGCCACCCCGTAGCCCACCAGCACCGGCTGGCGTCCCGAGCCCGCCGCCTTCGGCTCCTCGGCGGGTGCGGCCGCCGCGGGGCGCTCGGCGGCCGACTGCTCGGCGGCGGGCGCGGGTGCGGCGCTGCCGCCGCCCACGTCCACCGCGATGATCGCCGTGCCCACGTCGACCGTGGTGCCCTCGGGGAAGTGCAGGTCCCGGACCACACCGTCGTACGGGATGGGCAGCTCGACGGCCGCCTTCGCCGTCTCGACCTCGCAGACCACCTGGCCGTCGGTGACCGTGTCACCGGGCTGGACGTACCACTTGAGGATCTCGGCCTCGGTGAGTCCCTCGCCCACGTCGGGCATCTTGAACTCGCGCACGGACGCTTCCGTCATCGTCGTCACGACCCTCTCCTCAGTACGCCAGCGAGCGGTCGACGGCGTCCAGTACCCGGTCCAGGTTCGGCAGGTACTCCTCCTCCAGGCGGGCCGGCGGGTACGGGGCGTGGTAGCCGCCGACCCGGAGCACCGGGGCCTCCAGGTGGTAGAAGCAGCGTTCCGTGATCCGGGCGGCGATCTCCGCGCCGGAGCCGAAGAACACCGGGGCCTCGTGGACGACGACCAGCCGGCGCGTCTTCTCCACCGACGCCTGGATCGAGTCGAAGTCGAGCGGGGAGACCGAGCGCAGGTCCAGGACCTCCAGGTTCTTGCCCTCCTCGGCGGCCGCGTCCGCGACCTCCTGGCAGAGCTTCACCATCGGGCCGTAGGCGGCCAGGGTCAGGTCGGTGCCCTCGCGGACCACCTGGGCCTTGTGCAGCGGGCCCGGGATCGCCTCCGCGTTGACCTCGCCCTTGTCCCAGTAGCGGCGCTTGGGCTCGAAGAAGATCACCGGGTCGTCGCTCTGGATGGCCTGCTGCATCATCCAGTACGCGTCCGACGCGTTCGACGGGCTGACGATCTTCAGACCCGCCACGTGCGCGAAGAGCGCCTCGGGCGACTCGGAGTGGTGTTCCACCGCGCCGATGCCGCCGCCGTAGGGGATGCGCACGACGACGGGGAGCTTGACCTTGCCCAGCGAGCGGGCGTGCATCTTCGCGAGCTGCGTGACGATCTGGTCGTACGCCGGGAAGACGAAGCCGTCGAACTGGATCTCCACCACCGGGCGGTAGCCGCGCAGGGCCAGGCCGATCGCCGTGCCGACGATGCCCGACTCGGCGAGCGGGGTGTCGATGACGCGGCTCTCGCCGAAGTCCTTCTGCAGGCCGTCCGTCACCCGGAAGACACCGCCGAGCTTGCCGACGTCCTCACCCATGATCAGGACCTTGGGGTCGGACTCCAGGGCGCGGCGCAGCGACTCGTTGATCGCCTTGGCCAGTGCCATCTTGTCGGCCATCTCAGTTACCCCCCTCGTCGGCGAACGACGCCTGGTACGCGGCGAACTGGGCGCGCTCCTCGTCGACGAGCGCGTGTCCGTCCGCGTAGGCGTTCTCGAAGATCGCGAAGTGGTCCGGGTCCGGCATGGCACGGACCGCCTCGCGCACTCGTTTGCCCAACGCCTCGGACTCGGCCTCCAGTTCCGCGAAGAATCCCTCGTCCGCGTGGTTTGAGGCCTCCAGGTACCGGCGAAGCCGCAGGATCGGGTCCTTGGCCTCCCATGCCTGGCGCTCCTCGTCGCCCCGGTAGCGGGTCGGGTCGTCGGAGGTGGTGTGGGCGCCCATGCGGTAGGTGAACGCCTCGACGAGGGTCGGGCCCTCGCCGCTGCGGGCCCGCTCCAGGGCCCACCGGGTGACCGCGAGGACGCCGAGCACGTCGTTGCCGTCCACCCGGACGCCCGGGAAGCCGAAGCCCTGGGCCCGCTGGTAGATCGGCACACGGGACTGCTTCTCGGTCGGCTCGGAGATGGCCCACTGGTTGTTCTGGCAGAAGAACACGACCGGGGCGTTGTAGACCGCGGAGAAGGTGAACGATTCGGCCACGTCGCCCTGGCTGGAGGCGCCGTCGCCGAAGTACGCGATCACCGCGCTGTCGGCGCCGTCCTTGGCGACGCCCATCGCGTAGCCGGTGGCGTGCAGCGTCTGGGAGCCGATGACGATCGTGTACAGCTGGAAGTTGTTGCTGTTGGGGTCCCAGCCGCCGTTGTTCACACCGCGGAACATCCCGAGCAGGTTGGCCGGGTCGACGCCGCGGCACCAGGCCACGCCGTGCTCGCGGTAGGTCGGGAAGACGTAGTCGTCCTCCCGGGTGGCCCGGCCGGACCCGATCTGGGCGGCCTCCTGACCGAGCAGCGACGCCCACAGGCCCAGCTCGCCCTGGCGCTGCAGGGAGGTGGCCTCGGCGTCGAAGCGGCGGGTGAGCACCATGTCGCGGTAGAGGCCGCGCAGCTCTTCCGGAGTGATACCGGCGACGTACTTGTCGTACTCGGCGTTCTTGACGCGCTTGCCCTCGGGCGTCAGCAGCTGCACGAGCTGGGGCTCGGTGCTCTTGGCGTCCTTCTTGGCAGGCGTGCGGGTGGTGCGCTTGGTGCCGGTGGTGCCGGCCTTGCTTCCGGCGCTGCGTCGCGGTGTGCGCGCGGCAGTGCTCTCCACGGTCACGTGTGCTCCTCCGTCGGTCCGGCCCCCGGGGTTGCCGGTAGGCCAGTGCGGCTCACCTGTTCTCGGCCACCGGGGCACGGGGTGGGTGCCGCTCAGCCGGGAACAGGCGTTGCAGGTGCCCCGGCGAGCGCCCTGCAGAAAGCACGTTACCCAGTGCGCCACATTTCTGTGAAACCCCACCTGACCTGCGATTTTGCTTGGATATCCAAGTAAATCGGAAAGGCGTGGAAGGGGCCCTGGTCACAGCCTTGCAGGAGGCCGGAGCAACCGCACGTTAACCCGGTGACCCAGGTCACGGGAAGAGTCCTCTTTTCGGCGTGCCCAAAACGGCACGCGCGCGTGGGCCCCGTCCCCGGGTCCCACGCGCGCGTGGATCATGCCGCTGAGCAGCGGGATCAGCCTGCGCCGCCGTCCGCGCCTCCGACGATGCCCTCCGTGGTGCCGCCGCCGTCGGCACCACCGGTGTCGTCGGTCGGGGTGCCCGGGTCGGTGGGCTCCTCGCCGGTCGGTTCGCCGGTCGGCTCCGCGCTGGTCGGGTCGTCCGTCGGCTCGCCGGTGGGCGAGGCGGGAGCACTCTGCGAGAGCGTGGGGGACGGCTTGTAGGTCGGCGTCCAGTTGCCGTTGCCCGAGCCGGTGCCGGTTCCGGTGTCCGTGTTCGTGTCGGTCGGCGCGCCGGTGTCCTCGTCGCTCGGGGTCTCGCTGGGCGTCTTCTTCTCTTCGGTCTGCGAGGCGGTCGGCTTCTGCTCCTTGCTCGGGCCGTCCTTGTCGCCGCCGGTGTTCTGCAGTGCCAGGGCGACGCCCGCGGCGATGGCGATCACCGCGAGCACGGCGAGGACCCAGAGCTTGCCGCGGCCGCTGCCCCTGTTGCCGTGGCCCTCGAAGCCGCCGTCGTCCCCGCCGCCGTAGCCGCCGGGCAGGATCGGCGAGGGGATCTGCGTGGTGCCGGAGACATCGGGGTGGCCCATCACGGCCGTCGCACCGGCGAAGCCGCCCGACGGGGTGTTCCGGCCCTCGTGCGCGGCGACGGGGCCGGTGTTCCAGGTGCCGGTGTGGCCGCCCTGGTCGTAGAGCATCTGGAGCGCGTACTGGACCAGACCGCGCATCTCCTCCGCCGTCTGGAAGCGGTCGTCGGGCTCCTTGGCGAGGGAGCGCATGACCAGGCCGTCCAGCTCCGGCGGGCAGGCGTCGGAGGCCTCGGACGGCGGCGTGGGGATGTCCTGGACATGCTGGTAGACCACGGACAGCGGGGTCTCGCCGGTGAACGGCGGACGCAGCGCGAGGAGTTCGTAGAGCAGGCAGCCCGTCGCGTACAGGTCGGAGCGGTGGTCGACGGCCTTGCCGAGCGCCTGCTCGGGGGAGAGGTACTGCGGGGTGCCCATGACCATGCCGGTCTGCGTCATCGTCGTGGACGCGCCGTGCAGGGCGCGGGCGATGCCGAAGTCCATCACCTTCACGGCGCCGTTGTGCGTGATGATGACGTTGGCGGGCTTGATGTCGCGGTGCACGATGCCGTGCTGGTGCGAGTAGGCGAGCGCCTCCAGGACGCCCGAGACGATGATCAGCGCCTGCTCGGGGCCGGGGGCCTCCGCGTTCAGCAGCAGGTCGCGGATGGTGCGGCCCTCGACGATCTCCATGACGATGTACGGCACGGACTGGCCGCCGACGAAGTCCTCGCCGGAGTCGTACACGGCGACGATCGAGTGGTGGTTGAGACCGGCCACCGACTGGGCCTCGCGCGTGAAGCGCGCCTTGGACACCGGGTCCTCGGCGAGGTCGGAGCGGAGCAGCTTGACCGCGACGGTGCGTCCGAGACGGACGTCCTCGGCTGCGAACACCTCGGCCATGCCGCCCCGGCCGAGTCTGCGGGTCAGCCGGTACCGGCCGTCCCCGACCAGTCCGCCGTTCCCCCAGGACTCCGGCGCCTCCGACATGCCGCCGCCAGTGCCCTCGGGGTCGGACGGGCCCTGAGCGCGCTGCTGCTGTGCCATCAGTCCTCGCCGTCGTTTCTGCCCGCGGTGCGCGCGGTGTTGTTACGGTCTCCGTCGGCCACGCTACAGCCTCCGCGCAAGCCTCCGGCCCGAGAAGGGGCACCGGGACCGGCACGAGACGGACCGGCCATGAAACCTTCACTCCTTACCGTCGTGCAAATTCTGTGTCCCGGCCGTACGCCCCCGGTAACGCTTCCGCGACGCTTCTTTCGCGTACGGTCACGGAACGGGCACCGAGCTTGACGTGTCGGTGCCCTGGGGCAGACTTGGCCGGGAATGGCGGTCTGGATCAACGACGGATCCGCGGCGGATCAGCGCAAGTCGGCGGCGCCTCAAGGGCTACGGGGGAAACGGAACATGAGCCAGGACGGCGCACAGGGCCAGCACGCGGGGCGGGCGCTCGCCGGCGGCCGCTATCAGCTGCGTGACCTCCTCGGCCAGGGTGGCATGGCCTCGGTGCACCTCGCGTACGACAGCGTGCTCGACCGGCAGGTCGCCATCAAGACACTTCACACGGATCTCGGACGGGAACAGGCCTTCCGCGAGCGGTTCCGCCGCGAGGCCCAGTCCGTGGCCAAGCTCACGCACACCAACATCGTGTCGGTCTTCGACACCGGCGAGGACACCCTCGACGGCATGACGACGCCGTACATCGTCATGGAGTACGTGGAGGGCCGCCCGCTCGGCTCGGTCCTCGACGAGGACGTGCGGCAGCAGGGCGCGATGCCCGCCGACAAGGCGCTGAAGATCACCGCGGACGTGCTGGCCGCGCTGGAGATCAGCCACGAGATGGGCCTGGTCCACCGCGACATCAAGCCGGGCAACGTGATGATGACCAAGCGCGCCGTGGTCAAGGTCATGGACTTCGGCATCGCGCGCGCCATGCAGTCCGGTGTGACGTCGATGACGCAGACCGGCATGGTCGTCGGAACGCCGCAGTACCTCTCGCCGGAACAGGCCCTCGGCCGCGGTGTGGACGCCCGCTCCGACCTGTACTCGGTCGGCATCATGCTGTTCCAACTGGTGACCGGGCGGCTGCCGTTCGAGGCGGACTCGCCGCTGGCCATCGCGTACGCCCACGTGCAGGAGGAGCCGCCGGTTCCGTCCTCGGTCAACCGCTCCCTGCCCCCGGCCGTGGACGCGCTGATCGCCCGCGCGCTGAAGAAGAACCCGAACGAACGCTTCCCCAGCGCCGAGGCCATGCGCGACGAGTGCCTGCGGGTGGCCGCGTCCTTCCAGGCCGCGCCGCCGAGCATCGTCCCGGGCACCCAGGCCCCGAGCGGCGCGGGCGTCGGCTCCGCCGTGTTCCCGCCGGTCGACCAGGCGACCCCGGCGCCCTCGGGCCAGGTGCAGACGCCGTACCAGCCGACCCCGCCCCCGAACCCGTACGGCACACCCGCCCCGACGGGGCCGAACCCGGCGTACGGCTATCCGCAGCAGGGCGGCTACCAGACGCCGTCCCCGGCGGGGTACTCCCCGCAGCCCGGACCGTCGACGACGACGCCGCCGTACAACCTGTCGCCCCAGACCGCGACCGCCTCCTCCGGCGGTGGCAGGAACAACAAGCCGGTGATCATCGGTTCGATCATCGTGTCCGTCGTCGCGGTCGGCGGCCTCGTCACGGCCCTGCTGCTGAACGGCGGCGGCGAGGACGCCAAGGGCGGCGACAACGGCGCGATCCCCTCGGCGTCCGCGGAGAAGAAGCCCGGCTACCGCGGCCCGGACACCGCGAAGACGATCGACTCCGAGGAGTGCACGGAGCCGCGGGAGTCGTACAACGACCCCGACAAGATCAAGATCCCGGACTTCAAGTTCAAGAACATCAAGTCGGTCAAGGCCTGTCTCCAGGCCGCCGGCTGGGAAGTGAACGAGAAGAAGGTCGACGAGAACACCTACGGCGACGGCACGGTCATGAACCAGTTCCCGTCCGCCGACACCGACGTCGACCCGAAGGACATGCCCGAGATCGAGCTCAGCGTCTCGACGGGCAACCCGCCCTACTGAGGTCCCCCGACGCGCGGAAGGGCCCGGCGGCTTCGGCTGCCGGGCCCTTCGTCCACTCCGTGCGGCCTGCGGCCGTCTACAGGTAGGGGCCGCCGGACCGGCCGCCCGGGTGCTGCTCGTCGAGGCCGTCGCCGACTCCCGGCGGGAGGGCGCGGCGCATCTGCTCCAGCTGGGCACGCGCCGCCATCTGCTGGGCGAACAGCGTCGTCTGGATCCCGTGGAAGAGCCCCTCCAGCCACCCGACGAGCTGGGCCTGCGCGATGCGCAGCTCGGAGTCGCTGGGGGTCGTCTCGTCCGTGAAGGGCAGGGAGAGCCGCTCCAGCTCCTCGACCAGCTCGGGCGCCAGGCCGTCCTCCAGCTCCTTCACCGAGCTGGCGTGGATGTCCTTGAGCCGGACCCGGCTGGCCTCGTCGAGGGGAGCCGCGCGCACTTCCTCCAGCAGCTGCTTGATCATGCTGCCGATCCGCATGACCTTCGCGGGCTGCTCCACCTGTTCCGTGACCGGGGTCTCGCGGGAGTCCTCGTCTGCGCTGCCGCCACCGAGCGCCATGCCGTCCTGGCCCACGACCAGGATCTGCGGGTTCTCCGACGACCGTTCGTTCCTCGGCATCTCCATGTCGCCATTCTGTCGCACGCCTGCACCTCACCTCCGTGGTGCCCCCACAGGAGGCTGATCCACCGCGCTGGAGGAGACGAGTCGGTCACGCTTCGGGTTGCTCCGGCGAGGGCGCTTCCTCTTCGCGGGTGAACCGGAGCAGGCGGGCCTCGCAGTGGTCCGGCCGACGGACCTCGGCCTCGTCCTGGAAGACGAGCTGCTCCCGGACGAGCAGCCGGGCCGGCTCCCCCGGGTGCTCCGGGCCTGGAGGGCTCCCCAGCGTGCTCCGGGCCCGGAGGGCTCCCCAGCGTGCTCCGGGGCCGGGCCTCGGCACGCAGGCGCACATGGTCGTGCATTCCCCCGGCCACATTCCGTCCGTCGGCCGAACCCGGAGTGCCGGGAGCGCGGGGCAGTGTGAGGCTGATTGCCACTATATGACCGAACTTGCCGTTTCTGCCCTACCGGGCACGGCGGGAGGGGGTCACCCCCGTGACTCCATGGCTACGCGCGCTGCGGGCGACGGGAATGATCCTCGCCCTGGGGGCCGGCGCAGCCGTCTCACCCCTCGGATCCGTCCCGTCCTACGGGGCTGCCCGCACGTACGACGAGGAGACGGGCTCGGCGGACTCGGCGAAGCCGGAGGAGGCGTGGAACGCGGGGTCCGGGACCCTCGCCACCCCCTCGCCCGGGCCCGCCTCATCGGCCCCCTCCGCCCCGCCCACACCGTCGTCCCGTCCGACGGCCTCGTCCCGGACGGCTCCGTCGTCCCGTTCCACCCCGTCGCCCCGGACGGCTTCCTCGTCCCGGTCCGCCCCGTCCCCCCTGGCCGCCCCCTCGGCCCGGGCGGCTTCCCCGGCCGCGGCGGCGAGGGCGACCCCTTCCGACGCCGGTGCGCCCTCGCGGGCCGGGAGCAGGGCAGGAGAGGGCCGGGTGCGGCCGGGACGGCCGGAGGCGGAGGAGGAGCCGGGCCTCTCCGACACCACGGCCCTCCCCGAGGAGCCGCGGGAGACCGACCCGGTACCCGCGACTGCGTCGGAACAGCCCGTACGGGAAGCCGCGACCGCGGAACGCCCCGTCGGCCAGGTCCTGCGCATCCTCCCCTTGGGCAGCGGCCTGGTCCTGATCGGCCTGGGACTGGCCCTGGCGTTCGTGGCGCTGCGGCTGCGGCGGGTGTAGGGCGCGTCCGCCGAGTCCCGTCGTCCGCCCGGAGGGCGGGGACGGGACCTCACGGACACGGCCTGAGAGGCGGACCGGGCAGGCCGGGCGGGCCCGGCGAGTCTCAGGCGCCCTGAGGGGCGGACCGGGCAGGCCGGGTGGGCCCGGCGAGTCTCAGGCGCCCTGAGGGGCGGACCGGCCAGGCCGGGCGGGCCCGGCGAGTCTCAGGCGCCCTGAGGGGCGATCAGCAGCACCTTTCCGATGTGGCCGCTCTCCTCCACCACCCGGTGCGCGGCGGCGGCGTCCCGCATCGGGAGTTCGCGGTCGACGACCGGGCGCAGATGGCCGCCCGCGAGCAGGGGCCAGACGTGTTCGCGAACGGCCGCGACGATGGCGGCCTTCTCCTCCCGGGGCCGGGCCCGCAGGGACGTCGCGCTGATGGCGGCCCGCTTGGCCAGCAGGGCGCCGATGTTCAGCTCGCCCTTCACGCCGCCCTGCATACCGATGATCGCGAGCCGGCCGTTGACGGCGAGGGCCTTGACGTTGCGCTCCAGGTACTTGGCGCCCATGTTGTCGAGGATGACGTCGGCACCGGCGCCGTCCGTCGCCTTCCTGACCTCCTCGACGAAGTCCTGCTCCCGGTAGTTGACCAGGATGTCGGCGCCCAGCTCGGCGCACCGCTGAAGCTTCTCCTCCGTACCGGCCGTCACAGCCACCCGCGCGCCGACGGCCTTGGCCAGCTGGATGGCCATCGTCCCGATGCCGCTGGAGCCGCCGTGCACGAGGAGCGTCTCGCCGGGCCGCAGATGGGCGACCATGAAGACGTTCGACCAGACGGTGCAGGTCACCTCGGGCAGTGCCGCGGCCTGCGTCAGGCCGACGCCCTCGGGCACGGGCAGCAGCTGCCCGGCCGGGACGGCCACCTTCTCGGCGTAGCCGCCGCCGGAGAGCAGCGCGCAGACCTCGTCGCCGACGCTCCAGCCGGAGACGCCGGTGCCGATCGCGGCGATCCGCCCGGAGCATTCCAGGCCGGGGTAGGGGGACGCGCCGGGCGGCGGTTCGTAGAAGCCCTGCCGCTGCAGGATGTCGGCCCGGTTGACGGCGCCGGCCGCCACCTCGACCAGGACCTCGCCCTCGCCGGGCACGGGGTCCGGGACCTCGTCCCAGACCAGCGCCTCGGGCCCACCAGGTTCGGGAATCGTGATCGCATGCATGCAAGGGACCGTACCCCTCGGTCCCCGGACGGAGTCCCCTCCGTCTCCGGTCCCCCCGGCCCCTGCGCCATTGGTCCGGTCCCGGCGAAAACCCATGTGCGTCACCGATGAGTTTGCGCGACGGTAAAGGTCTCTCCATGCGTAGCCCAAGCACGCGGAAGGACCCGAAGCATGAGCACGCAGATGTCCGGCCTGGCGATCGAGACCGCGGGCCTGGTGAAAACGTTCGGCGAGACGAGGGCCGTCGACGGCGTCGACCTGTCCGTGCCCGCGGGCACGGTCTACGGCGTCCTCGGCCCGAACGGCGCCGGCAAGACCACCACCGTGAAGATGCTCGCCACACTCCTGCGGCCGGACGGCGGCGAAGCGCATGTCTTCGGACACGACATCGTCCGCGAGGCGGACGAGGTGCGCGGCCGCGTGAGCCTGACCGGCCAGTACGCGTCGGTGGACGAGGACCTCACCGGCACCGAGAACCTGGTCCTGCTGGGCCGGCTGCTCGGCCACCACAAGAAGGCCGCCCGCGAGCGCGCGGCCCAGCTCCTCGAGGCCTTCGGGCTCACGGACGCGGCAGCGAAGCAGGTCAAGCACTACTCGGGCGGCATGCGACGCCGCATCGACATCGCCGCGTCCATCCTCAACACCCCCGACCTGCTGTTCCTCGACGAGCCGACCACCGGCCTGGACCCACGCAGCCGCAACCAGGTCTGGGAGATCGTGCGGGCCGTGGTCGCCCAGGGCACCACCGTGCTGCTGACCACGCAGTACCTGGACGAGGCCGACCAGCTGGCGTCCCGGATCGCCGTCATCGACCGGGGCAAGGTGATCGCCGAGGGCACCAAGGGCGAGCTGAAGTCGTCCGTCGGGGCCGGGTCCGTGCATCTGCGGCTGCGCGATCCCGACCAGCGCGACCTCGCGGCAGAGCTGCTGCGCCGCGCCCTGGACGCGCAGGTGCAGCAGGAGCCCGACCCGGTCGCCCTCACCGCCCGCCTCGGTACGGCGGCGAGCGACGACTCCGCGGCCGGGCAGGCGTCCCGCGCCTTGGGCGAGCTGGCCCGCGCCGGGATCACCGTCGACAACTTCTCGCTGGGCCAGCCCAGCCTGGACGAAGTGTTCCTCGCCCTCACCGGACACGACACGCACGACTCCTCCGACCGCTCCGACGACCCGAAGGACGAGGTGGCGGCATGAGCACCGCGACGACCACCGAGAGCACAGAGCTCGCCCCGGTCAGCGCCGAGTCGCTCGCCGCCCTGCTCGTCACCAAGGAGCGGCCGCCGCGGCCCAGCGCGTGGTCGGCCTCCATGACCTTCGGCTGGCGGGCCATCCTCAAGATCAAGCACGTGCCGGAGCAGCTCTTCGACGTCACGGCGTTCCCGATCATGATGGTGCTGATGTACACGTACCTGTTCGGCGGGGCGCTGGCCGGGTCGCCGAAGGAGTACATCCAGTTCCTGCTGCCGGGCATCCTCGTGATGTCGGTCGTGATGATCACGATGTACACGGGTGTCTCCGTGAACACCGACATCGAGAAGGGCGTCTTCGACCGGTTCCGCAGCCTGCCGATCTGGCGGCCGTCGACGATGGTCGGCTATCTGCTCGGTGACGCCCTGCGGTACACGATCGCGTCGGTCGTGATGCTCACCGTCGGCATGATCCTCGGCTACCGGCCGGACGGCGGGGTCGCCGGTGTGCTCGCCGGGATCGCCCTGCTGGTGGCGTTCTCGTTCGCCTTCTCGTGGATCTGGACGATGTTCGGGCTGATGCTGCGCACCGAGAAGTCGGTGATGGGCGTCAGCATGATGGTGATCTTCCCGCTCACGTTCCTGTCCAACGTGTTCGTGGATCCGAAGACCATGCCGGGCTGGCTGCAGGCGTTCGTGAACAACAGCCCCATCACACATCTGGCGTCGGCGGTGCGCGGCCTGATGGGCGGCGACTGGCCGGCGGACGAGGTCGCCTGGTCGCTGGGCTGGGCGGCGCTGTTCGTGCTGGTCTTCGGGCCGGTCACGATGCGGCTGTACAACCGCAAGTAGCACCGCGGGCCCGGACTTCCGGCCGGCCGTCGCGCACCGGACGGGGGTGCGGGGCGGCCGGCCGTCACACACCGGGCGGAAGCGGGACGGCCGGCCGTCACACACCAAACGGGTGCGGGACGGCCGGCCGCTTGTCCGTCAGTTGTTGCGGGGCATCGGGGGCATCGGGCGGATGTCCGGCGCGACCTGGGTGGCCGGGGTCTTCCGCACGATCGTGATGAGACGGTCGGTCAGCTCCAGCCGTCCGACGGACGGATCGTCGTAGCCGAGGACCCGGTGCCCGCGTATGACGCTGACCACCAGGTCGGCGACCTCCCGCGGCGTCTTGCCCACCTCGGCCTTCACCACCGGCCGTTCCACGATGTCGAGCCCGCTGCCCTGCTGGATGAGGTCCTCCATCACCATGCCGGCGGAGGGGCTGAGCACCGACAGGCCGAGCAGCCGGCCGGCGGCACTGGCGCTGGTGACGACCGCGTCGGCGCCGGACTGCTTGAGCAGCGGGGCGTTCTCCTCTTCCCGCACGGTGGCCACGATCTTCGCCCCGCGGTTGAGCTGCCGTGCCGTCAGCGCCACCAGGACCGCCGTGTCGTCGCGCTGGGTCGCGATGATGATCTGACGCGCCTTGTGCACCTCGGCCCGGTTCAGCACCTCGCTGCGGGTCGCGTCCCCGACGATGCCCGCGTAGCCCTCGGCGGTCGCGGCGTCGATCACCTTGGAACTCGGGTCGACCACGACGACCTGCTCCTTCTTCAGACCCGTCGCGCAGACGGTCCGGATCGCCGACCTGCCCTTCGTGCCAAAGCCGATGACGACGGTGTGATCGCGCAACGTGGACCTCCAGCGGGTCAGTCGCCATTCATCCCGGGTGCGTTCGGTGAGGGCTTCGAGGGTGGTGCCGACCAGGATGATCAGGAACAGCACCCGCAGGGGCGTGATGACGAGGATGTTGGTGAGCCGGGCGCTCTCGCTCGCCGGGGTGATGTCACCGTAGCCGGTGGTCGAGAGCGTGACGGTCGCGTAGTAGAACGCGTCGAGGAGGCTGATGCCGCCGCCCGCGTTGTCGTTGTAGCCGTCGCGGTCGGCGTAGACGATCAGCGCGGTCAGGACGAGGACGAACAGCGCCATGGAAAGCCGCTTGGCGACCTGGCGGATCGGGTGCTCCACCACTTTCCTCGGGAGTTTCACCCGATGGGTCACCAGATGTTCGTCGGCCTGGCGGGCGATCGCGTCCTGGCCCGGAAGTTTCACGTGAAACACACCCCGATTCCTCCGGAGGCCCAGGGCAGGTCGAGCAGTTCCGCCTCCTGCCCCGGACGGGCGCCGCCCGGCGGGACCACGGCCAGCGCGTCGGCCGCCGCGATACCGCGCAGCATCGCGGGGCCGTTGTAGTGCAGCGGGACGGCCTCGTCGCCGCGCAGGACGACCGGGACGAGCCGGGTGTCGTGCGGGTGACCGTGCACGGCGTCCCGGAGCGGCATCGTGTACGGCTCGGGGGCCGGGCGCGCCGCGAGGACTCGCAACAGGGGCTCGGCGAGCGTCAGCAGGCCGGAGACGGCGGCGAGCGGGTTGCCCGGGAGGCCCACGAGGTGCTGGGTCTGCGTGATGCGGGCCAGCAGCATGGGGTGGCCCGGGCGCACCTCGACGCCGTCCACGAGGAGTTCGGCGCCGAGCCGGCGCAGCGTGGGGTGCACGTGGTCGACGGGGCCCGCCGCGGTGCCGCCGGTGGTGAGGATGACGTCGGCCTCGGACGCGGTGACGGCCTCGTGCAGGGCGTCGGCGTCGTCACGGATGCGCCGTACGGCGGTGACCTCGGCGCCGAGCGCCCGCAGCCAGGGCGGCAGCATCGGGCCGAGCGCGTCCCGGATCAGACCGTCGCGCGGCAGACCCTGGGTGAGCAACTCGTCACCGAGGACCAGGACTTCGGCGCGGGCGCGAGGAACGGCGGTGACCGTGTCGTACCCGGCCGCCGCCGCGAGTCCGAGGACGGCCGGGGTGACCAGCGTGCCGACGGCGAGGAGCTGGTCGCCGGTACGGCATTCCTGGCCGCGCGGGCGGATGTCCTGGCCGGGGACGACGACCCTGGTCGCGTACAGGCGGCCCTTGTCGTCGGTGCGGCCGTGCTCGCTGCGCAGAACCGCGGTGGTGTCCGGCGGGATGCGGGCGCCGGTGGCGATCCGGACGGCCTCGCCGTCGGTGAGGGGCCCGGGCGCGGCGTGCCCGGCGAGGACGCCCTCGTCCCGTACGTGCCAGGGGGCGGGGCCGCACACCGCCCAGCCGTCCATCGCTGAGGTGTCGAAGGAGGGGAGGTCGGTGAGGGCGTCGAGCGGGGCGGCGAGGGTCAGGCCGAGGGCGGTGCCGAGGGGCGCGGAGACGGGCGCGCGGCGGGCGGCCCGGGCGGTGTCGCGGCCGGCGCGCTCGGCCCGGGCCCGGGCCTCGGGCCAGGGGGTGGCGCGGTGGCGGGTGCCGGGCCGGGCGGGGGGATCAGGCTGGTGGGAGGTGTGTGCGCTGCCCGTCTCGCCTCGCGCTGCGGGGTCGGGCAGGTGGTCGCCGTTGCTGTTCCTCACGAGGGCTAGCACCTCCTCGACGTCGAGGTCCTCGGCGTCCTCACCGGCACGGGCGCTGTGCGGGGTCATCCGGCGTCCGGGCGGGTGTCGGGCGTGGCGTCGGGGGCCACGTCGCCCTGAGGGGGCTTCGAGCCGTCAGCGGAGGGCTCGGCCTCGGAGGTGCTCTCCTGCGCCCAGCGGTCGGCGAGGGCCGCGGCCCTGCGGGCGGCCTCGGTGACCGCCTCGGGGCCTCCGCCCGCCTGTGCGGCCGCGTAGCCGACGAGGAAGGTGGTCAGCGGCGCCGCGGGCCGGGCCACCCCGTGGGCGGCGTCGCGGGCGAGGTCGAGCAGGCCGCGGGTGTCGACATCGAGGTCGATCCCCAGTTCGTCCTTGACGGCGGAAATCCATTCATCCAACACGTGCCCATGCTCCCTGATACGTGCCCTGGCGGTGGCGATGTCGTCCCAGGTGTCGCAGTCGAAGGACGCGACGGGGTCGGAGATGCGGGTGAGGTCCAACTCGGCGGTGAGGCGCCGCAGGGGGAGACCGTCGAGAGCGCCGTGCCGGCCGGCGAGGTGCGCGAGCTCCTCGC
This sequence comes from Streptomyces sp. NPDC013187, assembly GCF_042899705.1. Lineage (NCBI taxonomy): Bacteria > Bacillati > Actinomycetota > Actinomycetes > Kitasatosporales > Streptomycetaceae > Streptomyces > Streptomyces sp. NPDC013187. The sequence continues at coordinate 372,314 of NZ_JBIBAF010000001.1, forward strand.
GCAGCCGCGGCGCGCGGTAGGCGGCCACGAGCGGCTGGTCACGGCCTGCGGGGTCGGTCAGCAGCACACCGTCGGAGCCGCTCGCCCGCAGTGCGCTCAGCAGACGGCCCACGGTCGGCTCCTGAAGGAACGGCAGGTCGGCGGAGAGCACGGCGACGTGCTCGGCCGTGGTGTGGCGGAGCCCGGCGTCGAGCGCGGCGAGCGGTCCGCCGCCGGGCGGGTCCTCGCGGGCCCAGGTCACGGGCCGTGCGGTCGGCCGGGGCGCGGCGACGACGACGGTGGTGCGAGCGGTGGCGCAGGCCGCGAGCACCCGGTCGAGCAGGGGCCGTCCGCCCACCCGCACACCGGGTTTGTCCGTGCCGCCCAGGCGCCGCGCGGCACCGCCGGCGAGTACGACGGCGTCGTACCGGGCGGGGCCGGCCCCGTGTGCGGGACCGGTGGCGGCGCCGGGTTCACCGATGGACTCGTAGGCGGTCACCCCCCGAGTATGCGTGCCCCCGCGATCACACGGAACGCGGGGGAAGCGACGCGATCACGAAGACCAGCTCGGACAAGGAACAGGAATCACAGCGTCCGCAGCAGCACCGCGGGCTGTTCCACGCAGTCCGCGACATACCGCAGGAAGCCGCCCGCCACGCCCCCGTCGCACACCCGGTGGTCGAAGGTGAGCGAGAGCTGGACGACCTGCCGCACCGCCAGCTCGCCCTCGTGCACCCACGGCTTGGGGACGATGCGGCCGACGCCGAGCATGGCGGCCTCGGGGTGGTTGATGATCGGGGTGGAGCCGTCGACGCCGAAGACACCGTAGTTGTTCAGCGTGAAGGTCCCGCCGGTGAGGTCGCCCGGCGTCAGCGTCCCCGTCCGGCCCGCCTCGGTCAGCCGGACGAACTCGGCGGTCAGCGACTCGGCGTCGCGTGCCTGCGCGTCCCGTACGACCGGGACGACCAGGCCCCGGTCGGTCTGCGCCGCGAAGCCCAGATGCACATGGTCGAACCGGACGACCTCCCTGGCCTCCGCGTCGACCGTGGAGTTGAGCTCGGGGAAGCGGGCGAGGGCCGCGGTGCAGATCCGGGCCAGCAGGGCCAGGAGGGAGATCTTCGGTCCGCCGGCCGCGTTCATGGCCGCGCGCGCCCGCATGAGCTCCGTGGCGTCCGCGTCCACCCAGCAGGTGGCGTCGGGAATCTCGCGGCGACTGCGCGCCAGCTTGTCGGCGACGGCGCCCCGGATGCCCTTGAGCGGGGTGCGGATCTCGCCGGGCGCCGATGCCGCCGACGAGGCCACCGTGGGCTGGGGCACGGCTGCCCGCGACACGCGCGGGTGCGGCTCCGCCGACGGTGCCGTCACGCCCTGCCCGGCTGCCCGCAGGGCGTACTCCACGTCCGCCCGAAGGATCAGCCCGTCGGGACCCGAGCCGGTCAGTTCCCGCAGGTCCAGGCCGTTCTGCCGCGCCAGTCGGCGCACCAGGGGCGAGATCACGGGGACCGGGCCGTCCTCCGGGCCGGGGCCACCGGCCTGACCGTTCACGGTCGTCGCGGGGCCACCGGCCTGCGCCTGCGCGTCGGCCGGGGACGCGGCGGCGTCGGCCCGGCCGTTCAGCGGCCCGGAGGCACCGGCCTGACCGGCCGGCGCGGACGCGCCGGACACCCGCCACTCCTGCCGTACCCGGCGGCGCCGCGCGGGCGCTTCGGAGGTGCCGTAACCGACCAGGACGTTGCCCGACCCCCCCGAGCCGGTGTCATCGGCGCCGGATGCGGGCCGCTCGCCCACGGCCACCGTGATCAGCGGTGCCCCGACGGGCAGTTCCGTGCCCTCCTCCCCGAAGCGGGCCGTGACGACACCGCCGTAGGGGCAGGGCACCTCCACCATCGCCTTGGCCGTCTCGACCTCGACGACCGGCTGGTCGATCGCGACGACATCGCCGACCTCGACCAGCCAGCGCACGATCTCCGCCTCGGTGAGACCCTCACCGAGGTCGGGCAGCTTGAACTCGAGCACCTGTGCCATCAGCTCTCGGCCTCCCACTGCAGACGCCCCACGGCGTCCAGGATCCGGTCCACACCGGGCAGGTGGTGACGCTCCAGCATCGGCGGCGGATACGGGACGTCGAACCCGGCCACCCGCAGCACCGGCGCCTCCAGGTGGTGGAAGCACCGCTCCGTGACCCGGGCCGCGATCTCCCCGCCCGGCCCGCCGAAGGAACCCGACTCGTGGACGACGACCGCGCGTCCCGTGCGCCGGACCGAGGCGCACACCGTCTCGTCGTCGAACGGCACCAGGGAGCGCAGGTCGACGACTTCGAGGTCCCAGCCCTCGGCCCGGGCCGCCTCGGCGGCCTCCATACAGACGGGGACGGACGGCCCGTACGTGACGAGCGTGGCGCTGCGGCCCGGGCGCCGCACCACGGCGCGGCCGATCGGCTCGACGGGCGCCGGCTCCTCGGGGTTCCAGGAGTCCTTCGACCAGTACAGCCGCTTGGGCTCCAGGAAGACGACCGGGTCGTCGGAGGCGATGGACGCGCGCAGCAGCCCGTAGGCGTCGGCGACGGTGGCGGGCGTGACGACATGGAGCCCCGGAGTCGCCATGTAGTACGCCTCGGAGGAGTCGCTGTGGTGCTCGACGCCGCCGATGCCGCCGCCGTAGGGGACGCGGATGGTGATCGGGAGCGGCATCGCGCCGCGGGTGCGGTTGCGCATGCGCGCCACGTGCGAGATGAGCTGCTCGAACGCCGGGTAGGCGAACGCGTCGAACTGCATCTCCACGACCGGGCGCAGGCCGTACATGGCCATGCCGACGGCCGTGCCGAGGATGCCCGCCTCGGCCAGCGGGGTGTCCGTGCAGCGGTCCTCGCCGAACTCCTTGGCGAGGCCGTCGGTGACGCGGAAGACGCCGCCGAGGGTGCCGACGTCCTCGCCCATGACGTGTACGGCGGGGTCGGCGGCCATGGCGTCGCGCAGCGCGCGCGTGAGGGCCTGCGCCATGGTGGCCGGCTTGACGGCGACGGTGGTCATCGGTGCGTGCCCCCCTCCGGAGCGGTGTCGGCCTCGGCCTCCAGCTCGGCCCGCAGCTGATCGCGCTGCTCGCGCAGTTGCCCGGTGGGCTCGGCGTAGACGTGGTCGAACAGGTCCATGGGGTCCAGGACCGGGTCCTGGTTCATGTGCTCGCGCAGGGCCGCGGCCATGGTCTCGGCGTCCTGGCGTGCGGCCTCGATGCCGGCCTCGTCGAGCAGGCCGCGCCCGGTCAGCTCGCGCTCCAGCAGCCGGATCGGGTCGTGCTCGCGCCAGGTCTCGACCTCGGCGTCGCCGCGGTAGCGGGTGGCGTCGTCGGCGTTGGTGTGGGCGTCGACGCGGTAGGTGATCGCCTCGACGAGGGTGGGGCCGCCGCCCGCGCGGGCGTGGCGTACGGCGTCGGAGAGCACCTCGTGCACGGCCGCGGCGTCGTTGCCGTCGACCAGGCGGCCGGGCATGCCGTAGCCGACGGCCTTGTGGGCCAGCGACGGGGCCGCGGTCTGCTTGGCGAGCGGGACGGAGATCGCGAAGCCGTTGTTCTGCACGAAGAAGACGACCGGGGCCTGCCAGACGGCGGCGAAGTTCAGCGCCTCGTGGAAGTCGCCCTCGCTGGTGCCGCCGTCGCCGACCATGGCGAGCGCGACGACGTCGTCGCCCTTGAGGCGGGCGGCGTGCGCGAGTCCGACGGCGTGCGGCAGCTGGGTGGCGAGGGGGGTGCACAGGGGGGCGACCCGGTGCTCGTAGGGGTCGTAGCCGGTGTGCCAGTCGCCGCGCAGCAGGGTGAGCGCCTCGACGGGGTCCACGCCCCGGGCCACCACGGCGAGCGTGTCGCGGTAGCTCGGGAAGAGCCAGTCGCGCTCCTGGAGGACCATGGCTGCGGCGACCTCGCAGGCCTCCTGGCCGGTGGTGGAGGGGTAGACCGCGAGACGGCCCTGCTTGGTGAGGGCGGTGGCCTGTGCGTTGTAGCGGCGGCCCTTCACCAGCTGCGCGTACAGCGTCCTCAGCAGCTCGGGGTCGGCCTTGGCGGCCGCCTCGGTGCCGAGGACGCGGTACGGCTCGGCGTCGGGCAGCAACGGCGCGGGATCCGTCCGGGGCTGCCAGGCGGGCGGCGGGGTCGGCTGGTACGCGCCCCGCTGCTCCATGACCGTCATGACGGCACCTCCTCGTGGGAGCGGCTCGAAGAGGCGCGTCGGCTGTGACCCGCCTCACCTACCGATTGTTCGGTCGACGGCACAATTTGGCTATGGGTGCCCTCAGGCTGTGGACAAACGGTTCTCCACAGCCTGAGATGGACGCAGTACGTCCATGGCGGGGAGGTCGGCGCAGGTGGCATCTGAACAAATGGCCGAAGGCCAGGACGACAGCGCCGCGCTGCCGCCGCCACGGCCCCTGGACGCCATAGATCAGGACATCCTGCGCATGCTCCAGGCGGACGGGCGGGCCTCGATACGGTCGGTCGCCGAGCGGGTCCACGTCTCCCGGGCGAACGCCTACGCCCGCATCAACCGGCTCGTCGAGGACGGTGTCATCCGTGGCTTCGGCGCCCGGGTCGACCACCAGCGGGCAGGCCAGGGCACCTCCGCGTACATCACGCTGAAGATCGTCCAGAACTCCTGGCGGACGGTGCGCGAGGAACTCAGACAGCTGCCCGGCGCCTCCCACATCGCCCTGGTGGGCGGCGACTTCGACGTGCTGCTGCTGGTCCACGTCTCCGACAACCGGTCCCTGCGCGAGCTGGTACTGACCCGGCTCCAGGCGATCCCGCAGGTGCTCAGCACACGCACGCTGCTGGTGTTCGAGGAGGAGGACCTGGAGCCGCAGGGGTAGGTGCACTCCCCTCCTCGCGCGGCCTCGCGAGGAACGCGAGGAGGAGGACCCGGAGCCCGCAGGGCTGACAGGCCCGGGTCACCCGGCCTTGCGCAGGCCTGAGAAGGCCAGCTGCACCACCGCGTCGGCCACCTCGCGCTCGCTCATGCCGCGCCCGTCCGGCCGGTACCACTCGACGATCGAGTTGATCATACCGAAGACCAGCCGGGTCACCAGCCGGACCTCTATGTCGGCGCGCACGTCCCCGTCCGCGGCGGCCGCCTTGAGCAGGTCGGCGACCCGGTGGTCGAAGTCGCGGCGCCGCTCCAGGGCCGACCGCTCGGTGTCGGTGTTGCCGCGCACCCGCAGCAGAAGGGTCACGTAGGGCAGCTCGGTGATCAGGACCTCGACCATCCGCCGGACGACGTGTTCCAGACGGTCCGAGGCCCGCCCCACGCGCGCGGGCTCCTCGTCGAGGATCCCGAAGAGCTCGTCCAGCGCCCGGTCCACGGCCCGGCGCAGCAGCTCCTCCTTGCCGGTGACGTGGTGGTAGATCGACGACTTGGAGATGCCGGCCGCCTTGGAGAGGTGCTCCATGGAGGTGCCGTCGTAGCCGCGCTCGTTGAACACCCGGACGGCGACGGACAGCAGCGTGTCCGGGGTGTAGGTGTCGCGCTTGGCGGTGGTCATGAGGCGGTGCCCTCCCGCTTGTCGGAGGCGTGGGCGTGGCGGTACAGCGCCAGGGAGGGCGCGTAGCGCCCCGAGGGGTCGCGCAGGTGGAGGTCGTCCAGGAGCGCGTAGGCCCAGGAGCGTCCGAGCCGGCGGCTCCATTCGAAGGGGCCCAGGGGGTAGTTGACCCCGAGGCGCATCGCGGTGTCGATGTCCTCCTCGGTGGCGACGCCCTTGGCGACGGCGTCGTGCGCCAGGTCGATGATCCGCGCCACCGTGCGGGCGACGATCATGCCCGGTACGTCGCCGATGACACTGACCTGCTTGCCGAGCGCCTGGAAGAGCCCGATGGCCTCGGCGAGGGTCTGCGGGGAGGTGTCCTGGGAGGCGGACAGGGCGATCCGGGTGGCCTTGCGGTAGTCGAGCGCGAGGTCGAAGTAGACGACGTCGCGGAACTCCACGGAGGTCTGCCCGTCGGCGAGGGCGAGCTGCCCGCCGCTCGGCAGCACCAGGCGGCTGCCGCTGTCCTCGTCCTCGTCACGGACCGGGATGCCCGCCTCGCGGATCAGCGCCAGCAGCTCGGCGGCCGGGCCCAGGTCGCCCTCGGCGACGACGTACGCGGGCGGCTGCCGTTGGTCGGCGGTGTCCGGGTCGGGGAGCTCGGCGCCGTCACCGTGGTCGTACCAGCCGTGGCCGGTCTTGCGGCCGAGCCGGCCGGACTCGACCAGGCGCCGCTGGGCGAGGGACGGTGTGAAGCGCACGTCCTGGAAGAAGGACTGCCAGACCGAGCGCGTGACCGACTCGTTGACGTCCTGGCCGATCAGGTCGGTCAGCTCGAACGCGCCCATCCGGAAGCCGCCCGACTCGCGCAGCACGGCGTCGATGGTGGCCGGGTCGGCGCCCTGCGACTCGTACACCGCGAAGGCCTCGGCGTAGAAGGGCCGGGCGATGCGGTTGACGATGAAGCCGGGGGTGTCCGCGCAGGCCACGGGCGTCTTGCCCCAGGCGCGGGCGGTCTCGTACGCGCGTGTTGCGTAGGTGACGTCGGTGGCGAAGCCGGAGACAACCTCTACCAGGGGCAGCAGCGGCGCGGGGTTGAAGAAGTGCAGTCCGACGAACCGGCCGGGAGCACGCAGGGCGCCGCCGATGGCGGTGACGGACAGCGACGAGGTGTTGGTGGCGAGCAGGCAGTCATCGGAGACGATGCCCTCCAGCTCGCCGAACAGCGCCTGCTTGGCGTCCAGCCGCTCCAGGACGGCCTCGACGACCAGGGCGCAGTCCGCGAGCTCGGCGAGGTCCTCGGCGGGCAGCAGCCGGGCCCGGGCGGCGTCCCGGTCTGCGCCGGTCAGCCGCTCCTTCTCGACGAGCCGGTCCAGACGGGTACCGATCGCGTCGGCCGCCTCCCGGGCCCGCCCTGGGACGGTGTCGTACAGCCGTACGGGATGGCCCGCGACCAGCGCGACCTGGGCGATTCCCTGGCCCATGGTGCCGGTGCCGACGACGGCCACGGGGCTGCTGAGGTCGAGTGCTGTCATGTGCGCGATCCTCCCGCACGGGGTTTTCCACAGATGCGGCGGACCCCCTTGAACCGACCGATCGTTCGGTTACTCTAGCTCTGTCCGAGTGTTCCTGCCCAGGTTTCTGCCCAGGTCATGAACTCGACGAGGAGTTCTTGAGACGAGGAGTTGGTCACCCATGACCGCCGCACTCTCGGCGCACGAGCTGATCGCCCGGCACCGGTCCACCCTCGACCAGGCGCTGGAAGCGATCCGCACCCGCGCCTACTGGTCCCCGCACCCCGAGCACCCCAAGGCCTACGGGGAGAACGGCAGCCTGGACGCGGCGGCGGGCAAGGCCGCATTCGACGCCCTGCTCGGCTCCCGCCTCGACCTCGGCCAGCCGGGCACGGACGACTGGGTGGGCGGCGAGACGTCCCCCTACGGCGTCGACCTGGGCGTGACGTACCCGCACGCGGACCTCGACGTGCTGCTGCCCGCCATGAAGGCCGGACAGCGGGCCTGGCGGGACGCGGGCGCGGAGCAGCGCGCGGTGGTCTGCCTGGAGATCCTCAAGCGCATCAGCGACCGGACGCACGAGTTCGCCCACGCGGTCATGCACACCTCCGGCCAGGCGTTCATGATGGCGTTCCAGGCGGGCGGCCCGCACGCGCAGGACCGCGGCCTGGAGGCGGTGGCCTACGCATATGTGGAGCAGGTGCGCACGCCCGACAACGCCGAGTGGACCAAGCCGCAGGGCAAGCGCGACCCGCTGGCCATGAACAAGCAGTTCACGCCGGTCCCGCGCGGCATCGCCCTGATGATCGGCTGCAACACCTTCCCCACGTGGAACGGCTACCCGGGCCTGTTCGCCTCCCTCGCCACCGGCAACGCGGTCCTGGTCAAGCCCCACCCGCGCGCGGTGCTGCCGCTCGCCCTCACCGTGCAGGTCGCCCGCGAGGTGCTCGCCGAGGCCGGCTTCGACCCCAACCTCGTGGCGCTGGCCGCCGAACGCCCCGGCGAGGGCATCGCCAAGACGCTCGCGCTGCGCCCCGAGATCCGCATCATCGACTACACGGGCTCGACCGAGTTCGGCGACTGGCTGGAGGCCAACGCCCGCCAGGCGCAGGTCTACACGGAGAAGGCCGGCGTCAACACGGTCGTCGTCCACTCCACGTCCGACTACAAGGGCATGCTCTCCAACCTGGCGTTCTCGCTGTCCCTGTACAGCGGCCAGATGTGCACCACCCCGCAGAACCTCCTCGTCCCCCGCGAGGGCATCTCCACCGACCAGGGCCCCAAGTCCTACGACGAGGTCGTCGCGGACCTCGCCAGGTCCGTCGACGGGCTGCTCGGCGACGACGCCCGGGCGAACGCGCTGCTCGGCGCGATCGTCAACCCGGACGTGAAGGCCCGTCTGGAGGCCGCCCCCGGGCTGGGCGAGGTCGCCCTGGCCTCCCGCGAGATCACCAACCCGGACTTCCCGGGGGCCGTCGTCCGTACGCCGGTGATCGTCAAGCTGGACGGGGCCAAGCCGGACGACGAGGCCGCGTACATGAGCGAGTGCTTCGGGCCGGTGTCCTTCGCCGTGGCCGTCGACTCCGCCGAGGACGCCGCGGAGCTGCTGCGGCGGACCGTCCGTGAGAAGGGCGCGATGACCGTCGGGGCGTACACGACCGACCCCGAGGTCGAACAGGCCGTGCAGGAAGTCTGCCTGGAGGAAGCGGCGCAGCTGTCGCTGAACCTCACGGGTGGGGTGTACGTGAACCAGACGGCCGCGTTCTCCGACTTCCACGGGTCGGGCGGCAATCCGGCGGCGAGTGCGGCGCTGTGTGACGGGGCGTTCGTGGCCAACCGGTTCCGGGTGGTCGAGGTGCGGCGGGACGCCTAGGAGCCCCCCGGGGGGTGCGGTGATCGTGCGTCTGCCGGCGCGCAGTGGCTTGTCGCGCAGTTCCCCGCGCCCCTAAAGGGACGCCCCGAAACTCCAGTGGTACAGGGTCATCGCCACGCTCGTCGCCAGGTTGTAGCTGCTGACCTGGGGGCGCATCGGGAGGGACAGGAGATGGTCGGCCCGGGTGCGTAGCTCGGCCGACAGGCCCGTGCGCTCGGAGCCGAACGCGAGGACGGCGTCGTCCGGGAGTTTCACGCCCCGGATGTCGTCGCCCTCCGGATCCAGGGCGAACAGCGGGCCGGGCGGCAGCTCGTCGACGGTCAGCCGCTCCACCGTCGTCGCGAAGTGCAGCCCCGCCCCGCCCCGCACGACCGTCGGGTGCCAGGGGTCGACCGTCCCGGTCGTCACCACACCGGTCGCCCCGAAACCGGCGGCCAGACGGATCACCGCGCCCGCGTTGCCCAGGTTGCGCGGGTTGTCGAGGACCACGACCGGGGTCGTGCGGGGGGTGCGGGCCAACTTCGCGAGGCTGGACTCACGGGAGGGCCGTACCGCCAGCGCGGCCACCGCCGTCGGGTGCGGGCGGGGCACGAACGACGTGTACGTCCCGTACGGCACCTCCGTCAGCAGCCCGGCCAGCGCATCCCGCACGTCCGGGGCCAGTTCCTCGGCGAGGGCCAATGCGGCGGCCCGGTCCGCCGTGACCGCCACCGGCACCTCCGCCCCGAAACGCAACGCGTGCTTGAGGGCGTGGAACCCGTCGAGCAGGACGGTGTCACCGGCGAGCCGGTGCCAGCGGGTCACGGGGTCGGTCATGTCCCGGAGCCTACGTGCTCGGCACCGCGGTTCTCCCGGGCACGCTGCCCGGGCAGGGGCACCCGCCCGCCCCGGCGCGCGAGCCGGTCACGCGCGCGTGCCGCCCGCTCGCCCAGGCGGCGCAGGAAGCCCGTCGGCAGGAACACCGCGTCCGCCGCGATCATCGCCAGCGAGAAGAACGGCAGACCGAGGACCACGGCGATCACCGCGTGCTCGGTCATCATGACCGCCAGCAGGACGTTCTTCACCCGCCGGTTGAACAGGGTGAACGGGAAGGCGACCTGCACCAGGACCGTCCCGTAGGTCACCAGCATCACCATCGTGCCGCTGGCGGACAGCAGGTCCGCCAGCGCCGGCCAAGGCGAGAAGTACTCCAGGTGGAGCGGGTAGTAGACCGCGGTGCCGTCCTGCCAGCGGGAGCCCTGCACCTTGTACCAGCCGGCCGTCGCGTAGATCAGGCACGCCTCCGCCATGATCACGAGCAGGGCGCCGTTGTGCACGATGTTGCCGATGACGTCCAGCAGGATCCGCGGCTCACCGGTCCGGGCCCGGCGCCCCACCAGCCACCACAGGCCCTGCACCACCCACACGGTCCACAGCAGCGCCGGTATCAGCCAGTCGCCCTGCATCCGGCCGGCCAGGGTCACCGCGACCAGCACGAGCCCGAACACGCCCCACAGCACCGGTCCGGTCCGGTCCGTGACCCGCTCGCCCCGCGCACGGGCCGCCCGCTGCCGCGCCGCCCGCCCGGCGTCCAGCGACCACACCTGGGCGCAGCGCGTGAACACCAGGTAGACCGACATCAGATGCAGCACGTTGTCGCCGCCGTCGCCCATGAAGACGCTGCGGTTCTGCAGCGACAGCACACCGACCATGAACAGCACCGACATGGTGCGGGTGCGCCAGCCCAGCATCAGCAGGGCACTGGAGAGCACCGCGAGCGCGTAGACGATCTCGAACCAGACCCGGCCGTCCGACCACATCAGGACGGTGAAGGAACCGTTGGACCCGACCAGCTGCTGCGCGAGACCCCAGCTCCAGGGGCCGTCGGGACCGTACAGCTCGTGCCGGTGGGGGAGTTCGCGGAGCAGGAACAGCAGCCAGGTGGCGCTGAACCCGATGCGGATGACGGCCGTCTGGTAGGGGCCCAGGGCGGCCTCGGTGACGCGGGCTATCGCGCCCGAGACGGCCAGCGAGAAGCGGTTCACCGCACCCCTCCCTCGGCCTCGTCCCGCGGCACCCTCCACCACGGCAGCTCCCGGTAGGACGGCGTCGTGGAGACCTTCTCCCGGCTCCACCCGGGCGGCGGCACATTGCTGGTGCGGGAGCGCACCTGCACCCGTTCGATGACACCGGCGCCCCCGGTCGCGGCCCGCACCGCGTCGTCGTCGTGGAGGCGCAGCACCATGATCCGGCGCAGATACGACTCCGAGAGCGCTCCGCGCAGGCCCACGGGGCGGTTCTCGCCGTCGTGCGTGGCGACGTAGAAGTCCCAGGCCCGGCGCAGTTCGTTCTGCTGGGTGTGACTGGGCAGCAGGTTGCCGTCGATGGCCCGGCCGTCCTCGGCGGACAGGTCGTACCAGCCGGTGGTCGACGTCATGCCGTCCGGCCCGCGGACCCCGGCGCGGACCTGGATCGAGATGTTCTGCTGGAGCGGGTTCGGCGCGAAGAGCTTCCAGTTCTGCTCGAACTCCGGATAGATCCAGTCGTCGACGGCCTCGCCGTGCGCCCTGGTGACCGTGTTCGCCGGCGCGACATGCAGGAACGTCATCCCGAGGTGCACGCACACCCCGATGGCGACGACCGCGAGTGCCAGGGCGACACCGATCTGGTAGCGGAGCGAGAGCGCGGCGATGCCGGTACGGGGTTCACCGGGCCGGTCCACCGCTACGTCCGGCTCCGCGGGCGGGGTCGGACCGCTCGGCGCGTCCGGGCCGTGCCGGGCGTTCGAGCCCTCGTCGTACACGTCCATTCCGCCCCGTTCCACGATCCCGGTCCGTCGTTCCGTCCGCCCGGCCGGCCGCTAGGGCGTCACACCGCCCGCACGGCACTGCGCACGGCATCGGCACGGGCACGGTACTCAGCAGACCCTCCCGCGCACAGCCCCTGACCACCCCTCCCGCCGTGGCCATCGCCACACCGGGGAGGCCGACCGTGCGGCGAGTGACACCCTACGGCGCCCGCCCGTACACCCATTCCCTTCTTCTAGAACCTGTTCTATCTTGACGCCCCGTCAGCTCAACGGGATCGCCGGAAGGACAGCCACCGTGGACTTCACCTTCACCGAGGAGCAGCAGGCGGCGGCCGAGGCGGCGAAGGGCGTGTTCGCCGGGGTCGCCCCCGACGCCGTGCCCAGCCCGGCCCTCACCCCGGGCGCCGTCGCCGAGACGTACGACCGCGCCCTGTGGGCCCGGCTCGCCGACGCCGACCTGCTGAGCCTGCTGCTCGACGCGCGGTACGGCGGGGCCGGCCTGGACGCCATCGCGCTCTGCCTGGTGCTCCGGGAGTCGGCACAGGTACTGGCCAGGGTCCCCTTGCTGGAGAGCAGCGCGGCAGCCGCGGCCGTCCAGGCCTACGGCGGTGAGGAGGCGAAGGCGGACCTGCTCGCCCGGGCCGGCCGGGGCGAGACCGTCCTGACCGTCGCCGCGCACGGCCGCACCGGCCACGACCCGGCCGAACAGTCCGTGACCGCCCGGCAGGACGGCGGGACCTGGGTGCTGGACGGCGTGCAGACGGCGATTCCATGGGCCTACGACGCGGACGTCACGCTCGTCCCGGCGCACACCGGGACCGGCCGGACCGTACTGGCCCTGGTGCCGCGCGGGCACGAGGGGGCCCACCTCGCCGAGCAGTTCTCCACCAGCGGCGAGCGCCTCGGTGAGCTGCGCCTGGTATCGGCACGGCTCACGGCCCGGGACGTGATCGACACCGACGGGGCGTGGGAGTGGCTGCGGGATCTGCTGGCCACCGGGACGTGTGCGCTGGCCCTCGGGCTCGGGGAGCGCGTGCTGCGGATGACCGGGGAGTACACGGGCAAACGGGAGCAGTTCGGGTTCCCGATCGCGACCTTCCAGGCCGTCGCCGTGCAGGCCGCCGACCGCTACATCGACCTGCGCGCGATGGAGGCAACGCTGTGGCAGGCCGCGTGGCGGATCGCCTCCGGGACCCCGGGGCCGCTGCCCGCCGCCGGTGACGTGGCCGTCGCCAAGATCTGGGCGGCGGAGGGCGTCCGCCGGGTCGTGCAGACCGCGCAGCATCTGCACGGCGGGTTCGGCGCCGACGTGGACTACCCCCTGCACCGCTACCACGCCTGGGCCAAGCACCTGGAACTCTCACTCGGCCCGGCCGCGGCACACGAGGAGGCCCTGGGCGACCTCCTGGCCGCCCACCCACCGGCCTGATCCACGGCACAGGGCCGCGGGCTCTCCCTAGAGGACGAACCCCTGCTGCCCGTCGTCCGTCACGACGGGACGGCCCGCCGCCTCCCACACCTGCATGCCGCCGTCGACGTTCACGGCGTCGACGCCCTGCTGGGCCAGGTACATCGTGACCTGGGCGGACCGGCCGCCCGAACGGCAGATCACATGGACCCGGCCGTCCTGCGGGGCGGCCTCGGTCAGCTCGCCGTACCGGGCGACGAACTCGCTGATCGGGATGTGCAGCGCCCCTGCGGCGTGGCCGGCCTTCCACTCGTCGTCCTCCCGGACGTCCAGCAGGAAGTCACCGTCCTTGAGGTCCGCGACCGCGACCGTGGGCACACCAGCTCCAAGACTCATGCGTCCGACGCTACCGGAACCGGCCGGGGCACGGCTCAGCCCTGGCCCTGGCCGCTGTCGAGCAGCGCGGCCAGCTCCGTCTCCCGCTCGGTGACCTGGGTGAGCAGGCCCTGCCCGATCTCCTCCAGGAGCCGGTCCGGGTCGTCCGGGGCCAGCTGGAGCATGTGGCCGATGGCGCTGTCCTCCAGCTCCCTGGCCAGCAGCCCGAGCAGCTCCTTGCGCTGGGCGAGCCACTCGAGGCGGGCGTAGAGCTCCTCGGCGCGGCTGGGGCCCCGCTTCAGCTCGGGTCCCTTGGCCCACTCCGCGGCGAGCTCGCGCAGCTCCGCCTCGTCGCCCCGGGCGTAGGCGGCGTTGACCCGCGTGATGAACTCCTCGCGCCGCGCGCGCTCCTTCTCCTCCTGCGCCAGGTCCGGGTGGGCCTTGCGGGCCAGGTCGCGGTAGAGCTTGCGGGCCTCCTCGCTGGGGCGGACCCGCTGCGGAGGGCGGACCGGCTGGTCCGTGAGCATCGCCGAGGCCTCGGGGAACAGACCGCCGCCGTCCATCCAGCCGTGCAGCAGTTCCTCGACGCCGGGGATCGGGGCGAGCCGCGCTCTGGCCTCCTCCGCCCGCTGCCGGTCCGCGGGGTCGCCGCTGCGGGCGGCTCTGGCCTCCAGGATCCGGGCGTCCAGCTCTTCGAGCCGGGCGTACAGCGGGCCGAGCTTCTGTTCGTGCAGCCGGGAGAAGTTCTCGACCTCGACGCGGAAGGTCTCCACCGCGATCTCGTACTCGATCAACGCCTGCTCGGCGGCCCGCACGGCCCGCTCCAGCCGCGCCTCGGGCCGTGCGGCGTCGCCACCATCCTGCTCAGCTTCCGGGGTCGTCACCCGACCAGCCTAGGCGACGCACTGACCAGGACCCGCCCGGGAGGAGAACAGACCCGGGAGGCGGCACACCGACCGTCGCCGGCGCCGTGGGCTGCGTCGGCTGACTCCGACGGCACCCAGCGACGCGGCCCGCAGCCGCATCCGGAGCCCGCACCGGCACCGGCACCCGCACCGGCACCCGCACCCGCACCCGCACCCGCACCCGCACCCGCAAGCCCATGACCCGCAGCCCGCAGCGCGTAGCCACTCGCCCCCGTCGCCTACACCCCCATCCCCTACACCCCCATCTCCGCCGCGACCTTCCCCGCCCGCACCCCCGCCAGCAGCTCCGAGTGATCCGCCTCGGTCCGGTCCGCGTAGGCCACGGCGAAGGCCGCCATCGCCTCGTCCAGCTCTTCGTTCTTCCCGCAGTACCCGGCGATGAGCCGCGGATCGGCGCTGTGCGCGTGCGCACGCGCCAGGAGGGCACCGGTCATACGGCCGTAGTCGTCCAGCTGGTCGGTGGCCAGGGCGGCCGGATCCACGCTGCCCTTGCGGTTGCGGAACTGGCGGACCTGGAAGGGCAGCCCGTCCACCGTCGTCCAGCCCAGCAGGTTGTCGCTCACGACCTGCATCCGCTTCTGGCCCAGCACGACCCGCCGGCCCTCGTGGCCGGCCTCCGGCGTCTCGAAACCGGCCGTCGCCAGATGCGGCACGAGCGCCGACGCCCGCGCCTCCTTGACCTGCAGCACCAGCGGTTCGCCCCGGTGGTCCAGGAGCAGCACGACGTAGGACCGGGTGCCGACACTGCCCGTACCGACGACACGGAAGGCGACGTCGTGCACCGCGTGCCGGGCGAGGAGCGGAAGGCGGTCCTCCTGAAGGGTGCCGACGTACTCCTCCAGGGACGCGGCCACCGCCGCGGCCTGGGCGTCCGGGACGCGCCGCAGCACCGGTGGCGCGTCCACGAACCGGCGCCCGCCGTCCTCCGTGGCCTCGGTCGACTTGGCCGCGAAGCGGCCGCTGGTGTTGTGGCGGGCCTTCTCGGAGACCCGCTCCAGCGTGCCGAGCAGATCATGGGCGTCGGTGTGGGAGACGAGCTCCTCGTCCGCGATGGCGTTCCACGCGTCCAGCACGGGGAGCCCGGCCAGCAGCCGCATGGTCCTGCGGTAGGCGCCGGCCGCGTCGTAGGCCGCCTTGCGGCACTGGTCCTCGTCGGCTCCGGCCACCCGGCCCGCGAGCACCAAGGAGGCCGCGAGTCGTTTGAGGTCCCACTCCCAGGGGCCGGGCACCGTCTCGTCGAAGTCGTTCAGGTCGATGACCAGGCCGCCGCGCGCGTCGCCGTACAGGCCGAAATTGGCCGCGTGGGCGTCGCCACAGAGCTGCGCCCGGATCCTGGTCATGGGCGTGCGCGCGAGGTCGTACGCCATGAGTCCCGCCGAGCCGCGCAGGAACGCGAAGGGTGTGGCGGCCATGCGCCCGACACGGATCGGGGTGAGCTCGGGCAGCCGTCCGCGGCCCGACTCCTCCACGGCGCTCACCGCGTCGGGCCGGGACGCGTCCAGGTCGAGCGAGGCGTGCGAGCTGCGCGGGACCTGCTTCCGGAGGGCCTTGCCCTCGTCCTTGGGCGACCCGGCGGCCGGCCACTCGGCGAAGCCACGCACCCGGGGCAGCCTGCGTGGGGCTCCGGCCCTCGCCGTGGTCCCGCTCTCGCCCTGAGCTCCGATGTTGGTCATCCCGACCGCCTCCCCCGCACGCGCACGAACATCAACTCGTGCCGACCGTACAACCGGTGGCCGAAACGCGTCAGACCCTGTGGACAACTCCACCGCTGTGGACACCCACGCCGAGCCCGTACGGCAGCGGTCCCATACGGTTGTCACCCCGTACGACAGCGGTCCCGTACGGCAGCGGCCCCGTACGGCAGCGGCCCCGTACGGCAGCGGCTACGCCCCCGAGGACACGGGGGCCTGAGCGGGCACGGAGGCCCGCGCCGGCACGGCCGCCGCCGCCTCCTCCTCCGTCAGGACCTGCGCCAGCACCTGCTCGGCCCTGTCCACCGAGATGTCGAGCCGGGCCAGCACCGCCGGCACGGTGATGCTGGGCAGGAAGTGCTCGAACAGCACGACGACACGGCGCTCCAGATCCTGCCGCTGGCAGCGCAGCTGGGACAGCAGCTGCACCCCGGAGAAACTGCCGACCAGCAGCTCGGCCGTCTCCGCGACGTCCACGTGCTGGAGCAGCTCGCCCCGCGCCTTCGCCTCGGTCAGCAGCTGCGTGTTCTGGTCGATCCACATCCGGAAGGCCGGGGTGCGGTCGAGGTCCATGGCCCCCTGGTCGAGGGCGAGCCCCACACTGGCCCGCACCAGCGGTTCGGATCGCAGCCGGCGGGCCATCACCAGACCGGAGTCGACCAGTTCCTGGAGCTTGCTGGACTGGGGCGGGAGCGTGATCGCGAGCTGCTCCTCGAACACCCCCAGCGCCAGCTCTTCCTTGGAGCCGAAGTGGAAGTACAGCGCGCCCTTGGTGACGCCGGCCCGGTCCAGGATCTCGCCGATGGTCGCCGAGGTGTAGCCGCGTTCGTCGAAGACGGCCGCGGCCGCCTCCAGGATGGTCCGCCGGGTGCGGATCGCGCGCTCCTGTCGCGCCATCGGATGCCTCCTGATCTTCGTCGATCCCTGTGAAGTCGCTGTGTGGCGAGGGCGCGAGAGCCTCTTCCAGGGCTTGGCTCACCCTTTGAAAAAAACCGGCTCGTCCGTATCTTAGTCAAGCGTCGACCGCGGCCAGGCAGCCGATCTGGGGGTTCTCATGCCGCAGACAGGGCCTTCGAGCGCACTCACGGAGGATCAGACCGGACGCGAGGGCCGTCCGGCAAACGCAAGCGCTACGACCGTCGAGAACCCGCCACAGGCCACCGCCCCCCGGGGGATCGCCCCACCCCGCCCCGCCGCCGAAGCCCCAGCCGCCACGGCAGCCACGGCCCAAGCAGCCGCACCCCTGGCTCCCGCTGCCGAGGCCCCAGCTGCCCCAGCCGCCACGGAAGCCACGGCAGTCACGGCAGCCACGGCGCAAGCATCCGCACCCCCGGCTCCCGCTGCCGAAGCACCCGCACCCCCGGCCACCACCCCCGCCAAACCCCCGGCATCGGCCGAAGTAGCCCAAGAACCCGCGCCGCCCTCCCCCGTCACCGGACGCTCCGCCCCCCACTCCCGCACCGCCGCCGCCGTCGTCACCAAGGAACTCGCCCATCGCACCACTGAGACGGACGTCTTCCCCACCCGGTGGACCCGAATCTCCGACAGCCGCTTCCGCTTCACCGCGCACTGGCCGGCCGCCCACCCCTTCTTCGGCCCCGTGGACGACCGGCACCAGGACCCGATGGTCGTGGGCGAAACGTTGCGGCAGGCCTCGATGGTGCTGGCGCACGCCGAGTTCGGTGCCCCGGCCGACACCCACTTCGTCATGTGGGACATGACGCTCCGCTTCGACCCGACCGCGCTTCTGCTGGCGGACGCCGCCGAACCGGTCGAGTTCGACGTCGTGTGCTCGGAGGTCCGCCGCAGCGGCCGCGGGCTGCACAGCATGCGGACCACGATGGAGTTTCGCCGCGCGGGGCGGCTCGTCGCCCGCGGCACCGGAAGCACCGCCTGCACGTCACAGCGCGCCTACCGCCGCCTGCGGGCGGACAGGTTGGACGCCTCGGACCGGCCGGTTCCCCTCCTGGCGGGCATAGCGCCGCACACCGCGGGCCGAGCCCGCGCCGAGGACGTCGTCCTCGCTCCCGGTGACCGCCCCGGTGTCTGGAACCTGCGCGTCGACACCGGCCACCCGGTCCTCTTCCCACGGCCCAACGACCACGTCCCCGGCATGGTCCTGTTCGAGGCGGCCCGCCAGGCCGCGACCGCCGCGTCCGGCCTGCGCCCCTTCCTGCCGAGCAGGATGACGGCCGACTTCAGCCGGTACGCAGAACTGCACAGCCCCTGCCGCATCGAGACCGAGGTGCTGGCCGACCGCCCCGGGGAGGCGACCGTACGGGTGTCGGGGCGGCAGGACGGCGAGTCCGTATTCACCGCCACCCTGACCTCCGCCCGGCCCGCGCGGGTACGGTCCCTGCCGTGACACTCAGGATCCTGATCACGGGCGCGAGCGGCTTCGTCGGTGGACGGGTCGCGGCCACGGCGCAGCGGCAACCGGGCGTCCACGTACGCCTGTTGTCCCGGCACGCACCGCAGGGGCCCGAGTACGTGCACGGCGACCTGTGCGCCCCGCCCTCCCTGCGCGGCGTCTGCGCCGACACCGACGTCCTGGTGCACTGCGCCACGCGGGTCGCCGGCGACGCCGAGACCGTCGAGGCGGTCAACGACCACGGCACCCGGGCCCTGGTCGAGGAGGCCGTGCGCGCCGGAGTGCGCCGGATCGTGTACGTCAGTACCGCCGCCGTGCACGGCCGGGGCCCCTTCCGCGGCGTACGCCCAGGAGAGGTCCCGATCGCGCCCGCGTCACCCACCAGCCGCACCCGGGCCGCCGCAGAACGGTACGTCCTCGACGCGGGCGGCCTGGTGCTGCGCCCGCACCTCGTGTACGGCGAGGGCGACCGCTGGGTGATCCCCGGCCTGGTGTGGCTGATGAACGAGCTGTCGGCCACCCCGGCCGGCTGCGCGGCGCTCCAGTCGATGATCGACGTCGACACCCTGGGCCGTGCGGTCGTGGCCGCCGCGCTCTCCCCGGCGCCCGGCGGCGGTGTGCACCACGTGAACCACCCCGAGCCGGTGGCGGTCGCGGACCTGCTGGCCGCCGTGTCCCGGGAACTGGGGGAGCCCGGCGGCGGTGCGGCCGTGGACGTCGCCACCGCCCTCGACCGGGCCGCCGGGTCACCGCTCGCCCTTCACCACCTCGGCATGCTCACCGTCGACCACTGGTTCGTGGACGACACGTTCTGGAAGGCTTTCGACTGCTCGCCCGGCGAGGGGTTCGAGGCCGGGTTCACCCGCGCGGCGCCCTGGTACCGCGCGTTCCTCCAGGGCCGGAAGGTCTCCTGATCACTCCGCCTGCACCTGCGCCGCCGGCTCCTCCGGGCGCGGGCCGGGGCCCGGGCCGCGCAGCAGCACCGGCAGCTCCTCGTGACCGGTGGAGATGATGGACCGCAGCCGCTTCGGCGGATGCGACGGGTCGGCCAGGGCCAGCCGCGGGAAGCGCGCGAACAGCGACCTCAGGGCCACGGTCGCCTCGGCCATGGCCAGGGGCCGGCCCAGACAGTGGTGCACGCCGTGGCCGAAGGACACGTGGTCACGGCTGGTGCCGCGGGTGATGTCGAACCGGTCCGCGCCGGGCCCGTGCCGCTCCGGGTCGCGCCCGGCACCGGCGAAGGAGACCACGAGCGGGTCGCCCTCGGGGATGGTCAGGCCCGGCTCGATCTCGATGTCCTGCACGGCGTAGCGCAGCCCCGACATGGCACCCGGCGCCTCGAAGCGCAGTGACTCCTCCAGGGCGTCCTCCCAGGTGGCCCGCCCGGAGCGGACGAGGGCGAGCTGGTCGGGGTGGGCGAGGAGGCTGTGCACGGTGTTGTCGATGAGGTTGACGGTGGTCTCGAAACCGGCGGTGAGCAGCAGGATCAGATTGTCCATCAACTCCTGTTCGCTGAAGCTGCCTTCGTCGCGCGCGGCGATGAGCGCCGTCGTCAGGTCGTCGGCCGGGTGCTCGCGTTTGTGCTGGAGGAACGCGGTCAGCGTGCCGTAGAGGTCGACAGCGTTGGCCTGGGCGTCCTCCAGGGAGATGGCGGTGTCGAAGAAGCGGTTGATGATCTGGTAGAGGTCCGCGCGCGGGCCGTCCTGGCCGGGCGGCACGCCGAAGAGCTCGCACACCACCTCGTGCGGGATCGGCGCCGCGAACGCAGCCCGCAGGTCGACGACTTCGCCCTCCGGCAGGCCCGCCAGTGCGTCCAGCGCCCGGTCGACGATCTCCTGGACGCGCGGCATGAGCGCGTCGACGCGGCGCTTGGTGAACGCGGCGGCCATCGGCTTGCGCAGCCGGCTGTGGTCGGGGCCGTAGGCGGTGACCATGTTGCGCACCGAGACCCAGATGGCGAGCGGCCAGGTGCGGGAGACGTCCCCGTTGATCCACGCCGGCCAGTGCCGGAAGGCGTCCTTGCTCGTCTCCGGGCCGGCCAGGAGCCGTTTGTTCAGCTCCAGGCCGTTGATCCACCACGCCCGTACGCCGCCGGGGAGTTCGACCTCCACGGCCGGGCCCCGGGCACGGATGCGGGATATCTCGCCGTAGAGGTCCTGACCGGACGGGTCGATCGACAGGAAGGGGCAGGCCTGCTGTTCTGCCATGACTCATCGCTCCTCGGTCCAGGGGCTGGGGGACCATCGTGCGATCAGCAGGCCGGAAAAACTTGGCATCCGGTTTGTTTTGGTCATGGCTTCACCTACGGTCGGCAGGGGCCCGCCCCTACCGCAGCGCGAGCCCCACCCGGCGCGCTTCCGTCTGAGGACCCGAATCAGCCGACGACCCGCTCCCCGCCGGTCCGTCCCCCTCAGGACCGCCTTCCACCGAACCGCTTCCCGCCGGATCCAGCACCCCCACCAGACCCGGTGCCGCCACACACGGCAGCAGCAGCAGCCACAGGTCGGTCAGCGAGGGGCGGGCGAGCCAGCCCTGGTCCTCCCGGGCCAGCACCTCCATGCCGGTCGTGGCCGCGAGGACGACGGCGCCGGTGCGCTGCGGCGTGACACCGGCGGCGAGTTCACCCCGGCGCTCCGCCTCGGCCAGCAGCCCGCGCACACACTCCCGCCATTCCCGGCGCAGGTCCCGCGCCCGCCCGGCGGCCCTCTCGGCGTTCAGCCGCAGCCCGGCCCGCACCACCACGTCGGCACACAGCAGCCGGGCGACGTGGTGGGTGACGTCCACGAGACGTTGCAAGGCGTGGCCGTCACCCTCCCGGGCGCGATCCGCGGCTCCGCACAGGGCATCGGCCGCCGCGTGCTCCACGGCCTCGGCGACGGCGGCCTTGTTGGCGAAGTGGAAGTGCAGCGCACCGGAGCTGACGCCGGCCCCCGCACTGATCTGCGCCAGCCCGGCCCGGATGTACCCCCGGTCCTCGAACAGCTCGGCAGCAGACCGGATCAGCGCGAGACGGGTCCGGACGGCCCGGTCCTGTTTGGTCACCCGTGGCTCCCCTGCACGGCTCTGATGGCGACGCAATGAAACCAACTCGCTGGTTTTTATACAACGTGCCGACCCCGCAACGGCCTTGAGACCGCTCTCAGGTCCGCAGATACGCCAGCACGGCCAGCACCCGGCGGTGGGTGGCGTCGGCAGGCGGCAGGTCCAGTTTGGTGAGAATGCCCGAGACGTGCTTGCCCACCGCCGCCTCGGAGACCACCAGTTCACGGGCGATCGCGCTGTTCGACCGGCCCTCCGCGATCAGCGCCAGCACCTCCCGCTCACGCGGGGTGAGCCGCTCCAGCGGATCACGGCGACGGCGCAGCAACTGCCGTACGACCTCGGGGTCGACGACCGTGCCGCCGTCCGCGACCTCGCCGAGCGCCTCGACGAACTCCTCGACCTGGCCGACGCGGTCCTTGAGGAGATAGCCGACGCCCGTGCCGTCGCCGGAGTCCAGCAGGTCGGCGGCGTACCGGCGCTGCACGTACTGACTGAGGACCAGCACGGGCAGCGTGGGCCGCTCCTGGCGCAGCCGCACCGCCGCGTGCAGGCCCTCGTCCTGGAAGCCGGGCGGCATCCGCACGTCCGTCACGACCACGTCCGGGTCGTGCTCCCCGACGGCCGCGACGAGCGCCTCGGCGTCCCCGACGGCCGCGACGACCTGGTGCCCGCAGCGCTCCAGCAGTCCGACGAGCCCGTCCCGCAACAGCACGCTGTCCTCCGCCAGGACGACGCGCAGCGGCCGCTCAACTCGCAGGTTCACAAGGGATCTCCACACGCAGCACGGTCGGTCCGCCGGGCGGACTGGACAGGGAGAGTCTGCCATCGAGCACCGACACCCGGTCGGCGAGCCCGGTCAGCCCGCTGCCCTCCCCGGCCCGCGCCCCACCGCACCCGTCGTCGCGTATCCGCAGCAGCAGCCGCCCGTCGCGATGCCCGCCGCTCACCTCGGCCCGGCTCGCCCCGCTGTGCCGGCCCACGTTGGCGAGCGCCTCGCACACCACGAAGTAGGCGGCGGCCTCGACCGCCGGGGAGAGCCGCCCGGGCAGCTCCAGGTCGACGTCCACGGGCACGGCCGAACGGTC
Organism: Streptomyces sp. NPDC013187; assembly: GCF_042899705.1. Lineage (NCBI taxonomy): Bacteria > Bacillati > Actinomycetota > Actinomycetes > Kitasatosporales > Streptomycetaceae > Streptomyces > Streptomyces sp. NPDC013187. Next base: position 394,867 of record NZ_JBIBAF010000001.1, read on the forward strand.
GGCCGCGTCGGCGACGGCCGCTTCGAGCCCGAAGTCGGCGAGGACCTTGGGGTGGATGCCGTGGATGAGCTCGCGCAGCTCCGCGAGGGCCGTGCCGGCCTCCTGGTGTGCCTTGGCGAGCTGGTCGGCGAGCGGACCGGGCGGGGCGTCGAGGCGGGCCAGCCCGAGCGTCATCGTCAGGGCGACGAGCCGCTGCTGCGCCCCGTCGTGCAGATCGCGCTCGATCCGCCGCCGCTCCGCCTCGAAGGCGTCCACCAACCGCACCCGGGAGCGGGCCAGTTCGACCACGCGGGCCCCCAGGTCGGCCTCCCGCGGCGCGATCAGCAGCCGGGTCAGCCCGGCCCGGGCCCCGGCCACGACGCCCAGCAGCCAGACACCCACCGCCAGCAGGACCAGGCCGAGGACGGCGCACCCCACGGCAGTGGGCCAGGTGGTGACCAGCCACACCTTGAGGACCTTCGCCTCGCCGAGGACGGCCATGAGCAGGGGAGTCGCCACCACGGTGAACGGCCCCAGCAGGAAGACGGCGAACGCGAGGGCGTCGACCGGCCACAACAGCCCCGCGAACAGCAGGACGTGGCCCAGCTCCCGCCAGGTGGCCCGCTCCCGCAACCGCGTCGCCAGCCAGGCCCGCAGCCCCGGCTCCCGCGGCGCCTCGTGCGGGTCGGGCGCCGGGTCCGCGTCGACCAGCCGCAGCCGGTACCGCTCGAGGGCCGCCACCGGAATGCCCGCCAGGGCCGTCCCGAGCAGCAACGGCAGCCCCACCAGCACGAGTGCGAGCACCCCGCCGGTCACCGCCGAGAGCACGATCCCCACCAGCACGACCACACCGATGAGCGCGCCGGTGAGCAGGTAGGCGGCCGACCGCCACGGCCACGCCGACAGCAGATAACCGGGGCGGGACATGGCCTGCCACACATTCCGAGGGTGCATGGGGATCACCGTAGAAGCCGCTCCGGGCCGCGGCCATGGGATCAGGCGGAGCCCCTGGGGTATGCCTGGCCCTACCCCAGGTCTAGGCCCTGCCGCACTGCGCCGGCCCACCCCCGCACGGTTTCGTGGAGATCGACACCGACACCAGGGGGAACCCATGACACACGACGCCGTCCGACTGGACTCGGTCACCAGGAGATACGGATCCCTGACCGCACTCGACGGGGTCTCCCTGTCGTTCCCCGCCGGGACCTTCACCGCCGTCATGGGCCCCTCCGGCTCCGGCAAGTCCACGCTGCTCCAGTGCGCGGCCGGGCTGGACCGGCCCACCTCCGGGTCGGTCGCCGTCGGCGGCACAGAGCTGACCGGGCTGAGCGAACGGCGGCTGACGCTGCTGCGGCGCGAGCGCGTCGGGTTCGTCTTCCAGGCGTTCAACCTGCTGCCCTCGCTGACCGCCGAACAGAACGTGGCCCTGCCCCTGCGCCTGGCCGGCCGCCGCGTCCCCACCGCCCGGGTGCGCCAGGCACTCGGACAGGTCGGTCTCGCCGAGCGGGCCCGACACCGGCCGGCCCAGCTCTCCGGCGGCCAGCAGCAACGCGTCGCCCTGGCCCGCGCGTTGATCACCCGGCCCGACGTGCTGTTCGGCGACGAACCGACCGGCGCCCTGGACACCCGGACCGGCCGCGAGGTGCTCGGCCTGCTGCGCGGCATGGTCGACCGCGAGGGCCAGACGGTCGTCATGGTCACGCACGACCCGGTGGCCGCCGCGTACGCCGACCGTGTGATCTTCCTCGTCGACGGCCGCGTGAGCGGGGAGCTGACGGACGCCGACGCCGATTCCATCGCCACCCGCATGACCCGCCTGGAGGCCGTGCCGTGCTGAGTGTCACCCTGCGCACCCTGCGCGCCCGCTGGGCCACCTTCACCGGCAGCTTCGTCGCGCTCTCGCTGGGCGTGGCGCTGCTCACCGTGATGGGCCTGGCCCTGGCCTCGACGGCCACCGCCCCGGAGCGCGGTCCCGAACGCTTCGCCGCCGCGCCGGTCGTGGTCAAGGGACAGGACACCCTGCGCGTACCGACCCCGATCGGCGTCCGGGAGTCCCGGCTCGCGCACCCACGTCCCGTACCGGCCACGACCGTCGCCCGGCTGCGCACGCTGGGCCCGGTCGTCGCGGACCGCTCGTTCCCCGTCCGGGCGCAGGGCGGCCCCGCCGAACTGGTGGGCCACCCCTGGTCCACCGCCGCGTTCGCCCCCTACGACCTCGCCACCGGCCGGCCACCCCGCACGGCCGGCGAGGTCACCGTCACCGGCGACTGGGCGCGCCCGGGCCAACGGATCCGCACCGATGCGGGCACCGTCCGCGTCGTAGGCACGCTGACCCCGCGCGGCTTCGAGAACGCCGTGTTCTTCACGGACACCCGCGCCGCACAGCTGCACCCGCCCACCACACAGCTGGTCGTGAAAGCCGACCCGGCGTCCGTACGGGCGGCGGTGGGCGACAGCGCCCAGGTGCTCACCGGCACGGCACGCCGCCTCGCCGACGCCGACCCGGCCCGGGACCGTGAGGCGCTCACCGCGATGAACTCCCTGTTCGGCACCGCCGGTGGCGTCACCGCCTTCGTGTCCGTCTTCGTCGTGGCGTCGACCTTCGCCTTCGCGGTCGCCCAGCGCCGCAGGGAGTTCGCCCTGCTGCGCACCGCCGGAGCGAGTCCCGCCCAGCTCCGCCGGTCCGTCCTCGCCGAGGCCCTCGCCGTCGGCGTCCTCGCCTCGGCCGCCGGCTGCGCGCTGGGCTCCTACGGGGCACCGCTGCTGGCGGCCCGGGTGGTCGAAGAGGGCCTCGCCCCGGCCTGGTTCACCATCGGCGAGCACACCTGGCCCTATCACGCGGCCTTCTGGACGGGCCTGCTCGTCGCCCTGGGCGGAGCCACCGCGGCCTCCTGGCGGGCAGGCCGCACCGCCCCCACCGAGGCCCTGCGGGAGGCGGCGGCGGACAGCGGCCCCCTGACCCGGGGACGCCTGCTCTGCGGCGCGGCCCTCCTCATCACGGCCGCCGTGACCCTGACCCTGTCCCTGACCAGCGACCCGTCCGACCTGATCCACCGCAAGACGTACATCATCCGCCCCATGCTGCTGATCACCGCGGCCGCCCTGCTCGCGCCCCTGGTGCTGCGGCCCCTGACCCGCCTGCTGACCTGCCTCCCCTCGGCCGTGGGCATGCTGGTCCGACAGAACACGGCCACCGGAGTACGCCGTACCGCCGCCCTCGCGGCCCCCGTCCTCGTCACGGTCGCACTCGCCGGTTCACTCCTCGGCGCCACCGAGACCCTGAACCACGCGAAGTCCACCGAGACGAGCGAGCGCACCACCGCCGCCTTCGTCGTCACCCCGGCCGCCGGGCAGGGCTTCGACCCCGCCACCCTGAGCAGGCTGCGTGCGGTACCGGGCGCGCGGATCTCACCGACGTCGTCGACGGCCGTCACCGTTCTGGAGGACGGCGTGGCCCTGATCCGTTCCGACGCCCGCGCCGCGATCCCCGCCGACCTGGCGGCCACCAGCCGCCTGCCGATCGACGCGGGCCGGACAAGCGACCTCGACGACGACTCGATCATCGTCAACGAGGAGTGGCAGCGGCACCGGGTGGGCGACCGGGTCCGGGTATGGCTCGGCGACGGAACACCCCGCACCCTCCGCATCGCCGCGGTGATGCCCACCGGCACGGGCGGCAACGGCGTCTACGTCACCCCGCGCAACGCCCCGGGCGCCACGGTCGACCGCGTGGAGGTGGCCCTCGAGGACGGCGCCGCCCCCGGTACCGTGGCCGCCGCCCTGCGCGAGGCGGCCGGCACGGGAGGCGGCCGGGTCCTCACCCGGGACGCGTGGATGCACGCCACCCAGCCGGAAACCAACCGCAACACCCGTCTCGGCGTCTTCCTGGTCCTCGGCATCGCTCTGCTCTACACGGGCATCTCCGTGGCCAACACCACGGTCATGGCGGCCGCCGACCGGGTCCGCGACCTGGCCGTGCTGCGGCTGACCGGGGCCACCCGCCGGCAGGTGCTGCGGCTGACCGCGGCCGAGGCCCTGACGGCCACCGCGGCCGGTGCGCTCCTGGGCGTGCTGGTCACGGGCGTCAACCTGGCCGGCATGTGGGGCGCCCTCGGCCTGCTGTCGGTGAGGCCCACCGTCACCCTCCCGTGGCAGGCTCTCGCCACGACGGCGACCGCCTGTGCCCTGCTGGCCGTCGTCTGCGCGACCGTCCCCGCCGCCCTCGCCCTGCGCCGCCGCCCGGCGGACCTCGCGGGGATGCGCCAATGACCCGCCCCCGCCCGGGAGGGTCGATCTCATCATGAGACCAAAAAGGGGACGGCCTTCTACAGTGAACTCATGAGACGGACCTCGTTCAGCACCTGGCCCTGCTCGATCGCCCGCACCGCGGACATCCTGGGCGACGGCTGGACCCTCCTGGTGCTGCGCGAGGTCTTCTACGGCGAATCCCGCTTCGACGGCTTCATCGGCACCCTGGGCATCGCCCGCAACACCCTCACCGACCGGCTGCGGCGCCTGGAGGCCGAGGGCCTGCTGCGGCGGCACGTCTACCAGCGGGACCCGGTGCGCCACGAGTACCTGCCTACGGACAAGGGCCGCGACTTCTTCGGAGTCCTCGCCGCGATCAACGCCTGGGGCGACCGCTGGCTGGCCGGCGACGAGGGGGCCCCGGTGGTCCTGCACCACCGGCCCTGCGCCCACGACACCGAGGCCCGGGTCGTCTGCTCCGCCTGCGGCGAGCCCCTGCGGCAGCGGGACATGACCGCCCGCACCGGCCCCGGCTACCCGCCCCGCCTCCTCGACGACCCGGCCGTGCGGGAACGCTTCGCCCCGGGGCGGACACTGGGAGACGGCCGGGCCGACCAGGCCTGAGAGCTTCCTCACACAGCCGGAACCCGGACCGGCCCCGAGACAACCGTCACATCCGCATACACGAAGAACGGGCGGCATCTGATCGATGCCGCCCGTTCTTGACGGTGCGCGAGGGGGGAGTTGAACCCCCACGCCCTTGCGGGCACTGGAACCTGAATCCAGCGCGTCTGCCTATTCCGCCACCCGCGCATTGGGTGTGTCCTGGGCGTCTGCCCCTTGGGGCCGGCGCCTTCCGACACCCAGAACATTAGCACGCTGGAAGGGGTGGGTTCACATCCCTTATCCCCGCAGGCAGACCCCCTGCCGAACCTTCGATGTCCCTGCCACGTATCAACGCGTACCGGTTCACGTATCAACCTCGTACCGGTACCCGCCGTCTCCGCAGGAGGGGTCGGGGTCCACAGTCAGGTGCGGGACACTGGTCTTCAGCCGCCTCTACGATCCTTGTCAGGCATACCGGAGGCGGATACGCGCAGCAGTACCACCGGAGGAGTTCGAAGAGGAGCTCCACAGGGAACTTCGTCATGCGTCGACACCCGTCGGCGGTGCTGACAGGGGGAACCAGCCGATCGAGCGGCGCGTGGATACGATCAGTAAGCAGTACCAGCCAAGCGGCAAGCAGGGCAGTACACAGGACGGCAGCTACGGAGGAGGTGCCTCATGGGAGTCCTGAAGAAGTTCGAGCAGCGTCTCGAAGGTCTGGTCAACGGCACCTTCGCCAAGGTGTTCAAGTCCGAGGTCCAGCCCGTGGAGATCGCCGGAGCGCTCCAGCGCGAGTGCGACAACAACGCCACGATCTGGAACCGCGACCGGACGGTCGTACCCAACGACTTCATCGTCGAACTGAGCACGCCCGACTTCGAGCGGCTCAGCCCCTACTCCGGCCAGCTCGGCGACGAGCTCGCCGGCATGGTGCGCGACTACGCCAAGCAGCAGCGCTACACCTTCATGGGCCCGATCAAGGTGCACCTGGAGAAGGCGGACGACCTCGACACCGGCCTGTACCGGGTGCGCAGCCGTACGCTCGCCTCCTCCAGCAGCCAGCAGGGCGGCCCGGCAGGCGGCGCCGCCGCGCCCGCCGCCCCGCAGGGCGCACGCCCCGGCGGTTACGGCTACCCGCCCGCCGCCGCACCCTCCGGCGCCCCGCCCATGCCGGCCGCGCCGCCGCCCGGCGGCCGCCCCGGCGGTTACGGCTACCCGCCCGCCGCGAGCGGTCAGCGGTCCCCGGCCGCCCCGGCCGCCGGCGGACGCACCCGCCACTGGATCGAGATCAACGGCACCCGCCACCAGATCTCCCGCGCAACACTCGTGCTGGGCCGCAGCACCGACGCCGACGTGCGGATCGACGACCCCGGCGTCTCCCGCCGGCACTGCGAGATCCGGACCGGAACGCCCTCGACGATCCAGGATCTCGGATCCACCAACGGCATCGTGGTGGACGGGCAGCACACCACCCGCGCTACGCTCCGCGACGGCTCGCGGATCGTCGTGGGCAGCACCACCATCATTTACCGGCAAGCCGAAGGGTGAAGCGGGGGCAATGTCAGAGCTGACCCTCACGGTCATGCGGCTGGGTTTCCTGGCCGTACTGTGGCTGTTCGTGATCGTGGCCGTGCAGGTCATCCGCAGCGACCTTTTCGGTACGCGTGTCACCCAGCGCGGCTCGCGCCGCGAGGCGGGCCGCCAGCAGCAACAGGCCGCCGCCCGCCAGGCACCGCCGCCGCAGCGCCAGCAGCCCGCCGGCGGCCGCCGGGGCCGCAACGCCCCCACCAAGCTGGTCGTGACCGAGGGCACCCTCACCGGCACCACGGTCGCGCTCCAGGGCCAGACCATCACCCTGGGCCGCGCGCACGACTCGACGATCGTGCTGGACGACGACTACGCCTCCAGCCGCCATGCCAGGATCTATCCGGACCGCGACGGCCAGTGGATCGTCGAGGACCTCGGCTCCACCAACGGCACGTACCTGGACCGGTCCCGGCTGACGACTCCCACACCGATTGCGCTGGGCGCGCCGATCCGCATCGGCAAGACCGTCATCGAGCTGCGGAAGTAGTGCTACATCATGGATAGGCGCGAGCGGAGCGAGCACGCAGTGGCGGGCCCCACCCCGGCCCCCCGCGCGCTCCCGACCGGAGGGTGGGCAGTGTGGCTCGACACGACCGGCTGTACCCGGAGCCGACAGGCGAGGTGCGCATGAGTCTGTCACTGCGCTTCGCGGCCGGATCGCACAAGGGCATGATCCGGGAGGGCAACGAGGACTCCGGATACGCCGGCCCGCGCCTGCTCGCCATCGCCGACGGCATGGGCGGCGCGGCGGCCGGTGAGGTCGCCTCCTCCGAAGCCATCTCCACCATCGTCGCCCTCGACGACGACGTCCCCGGCTCCGACATCCTCACCTCGCTCGGCACGGCCGTACAGCGCGCCAACGACCAGCTGCGCTCCATGGTCGAGGACGACCCCCAGCTGGAGGGCATGGGCACCACCCTGACCGCCCTGCTGTGGACGGGCCAGCGCCTCGGCCTGGTCCACGTCGGCGACTCGCGCGCCTACCTGCTCCGCGACGGCGTCCTCACCCAGATCACCCAGGACCACACCTGGGTGCAGCGCCTGGTCGACGAGGGCCGCATCACCGAGGAAGAAGCGACCACGCACCCGCAGCGCTCGCTGCTGATGCGCGCCCTCGGATCGGGCGACCACGTCGAGCCGGACCTGTCCATCCGCGAGGTCCGCGCCGGCGACCGCTACCTGATCTGCTCCGACGGCCTGTCCGGCGTGGTCTCCCACCAGACCCTCGAGGACACCCTCGCCAGCTACCAGGGCCCCCAGGAGACCGTCCAGAACCTGATCGAGCTGGCGCTGCGCGGCGGCGGCCCGGACAACATCACGGTCATCATCGCCGACGTCCTCGACCTCGACACCGGCGACACCCTCGCGGGCCAGCTGTCCGACACCCCCGTCGTGGTCGGCGCCGTCGCCGAGAACCAGCACCAGCTGCACGACAACGGCATCATGCAGACCCCCGCCGGCCGCGCCTCCGGGCTCGGCCGCCACGGCCGCGGCGGCGGAGGCGGCGAGTTCGGCCCGCCCGGGTCCGGCGACACCACCGGCTACATCCCCGCGGACGGATTCGACTACGGCGACGACGACTTCACCAAGCCCCGCCGCAAGAAGGGCCGCTGGCTGAAGAGATCCCTCTACGGCGCCCTCGCGCTGGCCGTCGTCGGCGGCGGACTCTACGGCGGATACCGCTGGACGCAGACGCAGTACTACGTCGGCACCGAGGACGAACACGTCGCGCTGTACCGGGGCATCAGCCAGGACCTCGCCTGGATCTCGCTCTCGGACGTCGAGAAGGACCACCCCGAGATCGAACTCAAGTACCTGCCGCCCTACCAGCAGAAGCAGGTCGAGGCGACCATTCCCGAGGGCGGTCTCAAGAACGCCCAGGCGAAGATCCAGGAACTGTCGGTGCAGGCCTCCGCGTGCAAGAAGGAAGCGCAGCGGCGCGAAGCCGAGAGCAAGAACAACTCCAAGACCGGCGAAGGCGAGGCCGGGGGCACCACGGGAACCACTCCCGCCTCCTTCACGTCCAAGGCCACACCGACGCCGAACCCGTCCAGCCCGTCGGGTTCACCGTCGGCCCCGGAGAAGTCCACGCCCCCGACCACGACCGCACCCACCCCCAGCCCCGGCCCCAGCCTCTCGGAGGAAGAGCAGAAGGTCGTCTCGCTGTGCGGTAAGCAGTAGCCGTGAGAGGCCCTGTCACACGATGAGCGGTACGAATACGTCGCACTCGCCGACGCACCACACGTCCACGATCGGCGCCATCGGCGCGCCGAGCCGGCGCAACACCGAGCTCGCGCTCCTGGTGTTCGCCGTCGTCATCCCGGTGTTCGCCTACGCCAACGTCGGCCTGGCCCTCCACGACTCGGTGCCTCCGGGCCTGCTGAGCTACGGGCTCGGGCTCGGACTGCTCGCGGGCGTCGGGCATCTCGTCGTCCGGAAGTTCGCGCCGTACGCCGACCCCTTGATGCTGCCGCTGGCGACCCTGCTGAACGGGCTCGGACTGGTGGTGATCTGGCGGCTGGACCAGTCGAAGAAGCTCAGCAACTACGCCGATGCCGCACCGCGTCAGCTGCTGTACTCCGCGATGGGCGTCGCCCTGCTGGCGGTCGTGCTGGTCTTCCTCAAGGACCACCGCGTCCTGCAGCGCTACACCTACATCTCCATGGCCGGCGCGCTGTTGCTGCTGGTCCTGCCGCTCGTGCCCGGGCTCGGCGCGAACATCTACGGCGCCAAGATCTGGATCAAGATTCCCGGCCTCGGCACGCTCCAGCCCGGTGAGTTCGCGAAGATCGCCCTCGCGGTGTTCTTCGCCGGCTACCTCATGGTCAAAAGAGACGCCCTGGCCCTGGCCAGCCGCCGCTTCATGGGCCTGTACCTGCCGCGCGGCCGCGACCTGGGTCCGATCCTCGTCGTCTGGGTCATCTCGATCCTCATCCTGGTCTTCGAGACCGACCTCGGTACATCCCTGCTGTTCTTCGGGATGTTCATCATCATGCTGTACGTGGCCACCGAGCGGACCAGCTGGATCGTCTTCGGTCTGCTGATGTCCGCGGTGGGTGCCGTCGGCGTGGCGAGCTTCGAGCCGCACATCCAGACGCGTGTGCAAGCCTGGCTCGACCCGATGCATGAGTTCGAGCTCTCCCGCGCGGGCGTCCAGGACGGCATCGTCCACTCCGAACAGGCCATGCAAGCCCTGTGGGCCTTCGGCTCCGGCGGCACCCTCGGCACCGGCCTCGGACAGGGCAACTCCGACCTCATCGGCTTCGCCGCCAACTCCGACTTCATCCTCGCCACCTTCGGCGAGGAACTCGGGCTGGCCGGCGTCATGGCGATCCTGCTCCTGTACGGCCTGATCATCGAGAGGGGCGTGCGCACCGCGCTCGCGGCCCGCGACCCGTTCGGCAAGCTGCTGGCCATCGGCCTGTCCGGCGCCTTCGGCCTCCAGGTCTTCGTCGTCGCCGGCGGTGTCATGGGCCTCATCCCGCTGACCGGTATGACGCTGCCCTTCGTGGCCTACGGCGGCTCCTCCGTGATCGCCAACTGGGCCCTCATCGGCATCCTGCTGAGAATCAGCGACACGGCCCGCCGCCCGGCCCCCGCTCCCGCCGCCAACCCCGACGCCGAGATGACCCAGGTGGTCCGCCCGTCATGAACAAGCCCCTGCGCCGGATCGCGATCTTCTGCGGCCTGCTCGTTCTGGCACTGCTGATCCGCGACAACTGGATCCAGTACGTCCAGGCCGACGAGCTCCGGACCAACAAGAACAACCGCCGCGTCACCATCGAGCGCTATGCCTCGCCCCGCGGCAACATCATCGTCGGCGGAGAGCCGATCACCGGCTCCGCCGAATCGTCGGGCAGCGACTTCAAGTTCAAGCGCACCTACAAGGACGGCGCCATGTGGGCGCCGGTCACCGGCTACGCCTCGCAGGCCTTCGGCGCCAGCCAGCTCGAGAACCTCGAGGACGGCATCCTCACCGGTAACGACGACCGGCTGTTCTTCCGCAACACCCTCGACATGCTCACGGGCAAGAAGCAGCAGGGCGGCAACGTCGTCACCACCCTGAACGCCGCCGCGCAGAAGGCCGCTTACAACGGGCTGAAGAAGCAGGGCGGCAAGGGCGCCGTCGTCGCCCTGGAGCCGTCCACGGGCAAGATCCTGGCGCTGGCCTCCTTCCCGTCGTACGACCCGTCGTCCTTCGCCGGCAACTCCACGACCACGGACACCAAGGCCTGGAAGAAGCTGCAGAAGGAGAACAACCCGGCCAACCCGATGCTCAACCGGGCGCTGCGCGAGACCTACCCGCCGGGCTCCACCTTCAAGGTCGTCACCGCGGCCGCCGCTCTCGAGGACGGCATCTACACCGACCCGGACGGCAAGACCAACTCGCCCGACCCGTGGATCATGAAGGGCACCACCACCAAGCTGCCCAACGAGGGCAACATCCCCTGCAAGAACGCGACGCTGCGGGTGGCCCTCCAGTACTCCTGCAACACCGTCTTCGGCAAGATCGGCTCCGACCTCGGCAACGACAAGATGCTGGACATGGCCAAGAAGTTCGGCTTCGACGAGGAGCAGTTCACGCCGGTCCGCGCCAACGCCTCGGTCTTCTCCGACAACATGAACCCGTCTCAGACCGCGCTGTCCTCCATCGGCCAGTTCAACACCGCCGCGACTCCGCTGCAGATGGCCATGGTCGCCTCCGCCGTCGCCAACGACGGCAAGCTGATGAAGCCGTACATGGTCGACGAGCTCCAGTCGCCCGGCCTCGACCCGATCGCGAAGACCGACCCCGAAGAGCTGAGCCAGCCTCTGTCCCCCGAGAACGCCCAGAAGCTCCAGTCCATGATGGAGACGGTCGTCGACAAGGGCACCGGCGCGAACGCCAAGATCGACGGCGTCAAGGTGGGTGGCAAGACCGGCACCGCCCAGCACGGCGTCGACAACAGCGAGAACCCCTACGCGTGGTTCATCTCCTACGCCAAGGTCGACGACGACAGCTCGCCGGTCGCCGTGGCGGTCGTCGTCGAGGACGACAACGCCGTCCGCGACGACATCTCCGGTGGCGGCCTCGCGGCCCCGATCGCGAGGAACGTGATGGAGGCGGTCATCGACAGCAAGAAGTGACCCCGCTCACGCCTGCTTCACATCGGTGCACGTTGCGATACCGGTCCTGTATCGGCTGACGGGCTTGGCCAGATCACACAAAGCGAGCCGGGTACGGTAGGCCCGGACGGCAGCCTCCGACCGTACAAGCGTGCCGGTCGGGACCGACGGAGAGGGCTGGTAGGTAGCTATGGAAGAGCCGCGTCGCCTCGGCGGCCGGTACGAACTGGGCCAGGTGCTCGGGCGTGGTGGCATGGCGGAGGTCTACCTCGCGCATGACACCCGCCTCGGCCGCACCGTGGCGGTGAAGACGCTGCGCGCGGATCTCGCGCGTGACCCTTCCTTCCAGGCCCGGTTCCGCCGGGAGGCCCAGTCGGCCGCCTCGCTCAACCATCCCGCGATCGTCGCGGTCTACGACACGGGCGAGGACTACATCGACAACGTGTCGATCCCGTACATCGTCATGGAGTACGTGGACGGCTCGACCCTGCGTGAGCTGCTCCACTCCGGCCGCAAGCTGCTGCCGGAGCGGTCCATGGAGATGACCATCGGCATCCTCCAGGCCCTGGAGTACTCCCACCGCGCCGGCATCGTCCACCGCGACATCAAGCCGGCCAACGTCATGCTCACGCGCAACGGCCAGGTCAAGGTGATGGACTTCGGCATCGCCCGGGCCATGGGCGACTCCGGCATGACGATGACGCAGACCTCCGCGGTCATCGGCACCGCCCAGTACCTCTCCCCGGAGCAGGCCAAGGGCGAGCAGGTCGACGCCCGCTCCGACCTGTACTCCACCGGCTGTCTGCTCTACGAGCTGCTGACCGTCCGTCCGCCCTTCGTCGGCGACTCCCCGGTGGCCGTGGCCTACCAGCACGTCCGCGAGGAACCGCAGTCCCCGAGCGTCTTCGACCCCGAGATCACGCCCGAGATGGACGCGATCGTGCTGAAGGCGCTCGTCAAGGACCCGGACTACCGCTACCAGTCGGCCGACGAGATGCGGGCCGACATCGAGGCCTGCCTCGACGGCCAGCCCGTCGCCGCCACGGCCGCGATGGGCGCGGTCGGCTACGGCGGCTACCCCGACGACCAGCCGACGACGGCCCTGCGCGCGGACTCCGGCGCGGGTGCCACGTCCATGCTGCCCCCCATGAACCCGGACGACGGCGGCTACGGCTACGACGACCGCCCCGACCGGCGCCGCGGTCAGCAGCGCAAGTCCAACACCTCCACGATCCTGCTGGTGGTGGCGGGCATCCTGGTCCTGGTCGGTGCGATCCTGATCGGCCGGTGGGCGGTCAGCGGCGAAGGCGTGAGCAACGACAAGGTCGCGGCACCCAACTTCGTCGGCGAGACGAAGAAGGGCGCCCAGAAACTGGCCGAGAACTCCGACCTCAAACTGTCCTTCTCCAGCAAGCCCTGCGACAACGAGGCCAAGGGCAGCATCTGCTCCCAGGACCCCGCGGCCGAGACGAAGGTCAACAAGGGCGACACCATCTCCCTGGTCGTGTCGACGGGGGCACCCAAGGTGACGGTGCCCAGCGTCACCGGCCTCAGTCTCGAAGAGGCGAAGGACAAGCTGGCGAGCGACAAGTACAAGTTCGAGGTCGAAACGGAAACCCGGACGTCCCCCGAGAAACCCGGCACCGTCCTGGAGCAGAACCCCACCACGGGCGAAGAGGTGGAAAAGGGCACCACGATCACCCTGACCATCGCCAAGGAGGCGCAGAAGTCCACCGTGCCGGACGTGCTCGGCCGGGACTGCAACGCCGCCAAGCAGCAGATGCAGGCCAACAACCTGGTCGGCAACTGCACCGAGGTGGAGACCGACGACGACAGCCAGGTCGGCAAGGTCATCCAGACCACGCCCCAGGCCGGCACGTCGGTCGAGCCGAACTCGTCGGTCAACATCCAGATCGGCAAGAAGAAGCAGCAGCAGAAGGTCAAGGTCCCGCAGGTCGTCGGCCTGACGGTCGGCCAGGCCAAGCAGACCCTCGCGCAGCAGGGCTTCACCAACATCCAGTTCGCGAACGGCAGCGACCAGAGCGACAACGCCCTCGTCGCCGGCCAGAACCCCGGCCCCAACCAGGAGGTCGACGACCCGGCAGGGACGACGATCACCCTCCAGACCGTCGGCTTCGGCCAGGACAACGGCGGCAACAACAACGGCGGCGGCGGCGGAAACGGCGGCATCTTCGGCGGCCTCAACGGCAGCAACGAAGACGACTGACCCCGCCCACCACACCGTCCCTCCCCAGAGCCCCCGGCCTCACAGAGGCCGGGGGCTCTGGCCTTTCAAGGGCGAGGACATCCTTCCTCGCAAGACTGTGCGTCCGTCGATCGTGTCTTCATATGTCCCGACTCGTTCACCCGGTGGGGTGGGGCATCGGAACCGCACCCCGGCCATACGAGCCGGAGGACAGAACGTGATCAACGAAACGGCCTTGCTGGAATCACAGACCCTGCGCGGCAGCGTGCTCGACCGCACGGACGTGCTCGACCGGGTGAAAGCACTGTCTCTGCTGCCAGACGGGATGCATGTGACGACCGCGATGGTGGCGTCGTACTTCGACGTCGGTCTCGAAGCCATCAAGTCATTGGTCAAGGACCACCGAACCGAGCTGGAAGCAAGCGGCTACCGGTTGCTGACCGGCGAAGAACTGAGGTCCTTCAAGAACCTCAGTGGAATCCAGTCACGCACCCGATCCCTCGCGCTCTTCCCCCGCCGCGCCGTCCTCAACATCGCCATGCTGCTCCGAGACAGCGACGTCGCACGTCAGGTGCGTGTGTACCTCCTCGACATGGAGTACCTGGCGCGCACACAGCCTGTGGAAAACCCTGCCTCGGCCGACACCGCCTCCCTCGACGCACACATCGACCAGCGCATCACCCACATCCTGGGCAGGACCGTCGTCCCCTTGTTCAACGCCCTGATCGAAACCTCGGGCGAGCACCGACGGGAGCTCACCGCCCTCCGGGCAGGCGTCCAGCGCATCGAGAAGCGGCTCCGGCAGCACCACAACCGGCTGCAGCGGCTGGAAGCCCCCCGGGAGGACCGCCCCCTCGCCGGAGTCATGGCCGCCATGGACGCCATGAACGGGCGCGAGTTCGAAGAACACATCGCCCAGCTGCTGCGCCGCGACGGCTGCACCGACGTCATCGTGCAAGGCGGCGGAAGGGACAGGGGCATCGACATCACCGCGCTCACCGCCGACGGGCGGCGCATCGTCGCCCAGTGCAAGAGGTTCGCGCCCCACCTCTCCATCACCAGCCCCGAAATCCAGAAGTTCCTCGGGGCGGCCAAGGTCCTGCACGACTCCGAGGTGGCCCTGTTCGTGGCGACCTGCCCCTTCACCCGCGACGCCCTCAACATCGCGGCCGAGAGCGGCATCACCGCCGTACATCGCGGGCTGGTGGAGGAATGGAGCGCCGGGGCGGCCCTGACCGTCCTGGAGTGACGTGACGGCCCGACCGTGACAAAGGCCCGAAGCCGCAAGACAAAGTTGCGGCTTCGGGCCTCCGTCATATTAGCGGCCAGCCTCCTACCAGGAGCGCAGTCAGCCCAGCTCCTTCGGCGGTGTCCGGTCCGCGTCCACCTTCTCCACCCGCTCCAGCTCCCCCCACACCACGTACCGGTACGTGCTCGTGTACACCGGCGTGCAGGTCGTCAGCGTGATGTAGTGGCCCGGCTTCTTCCTGCCGGACTCCTCCGGGACCTGGGAAAGGACCTTGACGTTGAACTTCGAGGTCTCCGGAAGGATGCCGAAGACCTTGTAGACGTACCACTTGTCCTTCGTCTCGAAGACGATCGGGTCGCCCTTCTCGATCTTGTCGATGTTGTGGAACTTCGCACCGTGGCCGTCCCGGTGGGCGGCGAGGGAGAAGTTGCCGTCCTTGCCCGACATCGGCAGGGTCGCCTTGACCGGGTCGGTGTAGTAGCCGGCGACACCGTCGTTGAGAATCTTGCTCGACGTGCCCTTCTCGACCAGGACCTCGCCGTTCCGCATCGCCGGCACGTGCAGGAAACCGATGCCGTTCTTGGTGTCCAGCACACCGGGACCGCCCCGGCCGTGGGCCCAGTCGTCACGGACCTTGTCTGCCTGCTTGCCGGCCGCCCGGTCGGCGACCACGTTCGTCCACCACAACGAGTAGACGACGAACAGGCCGAGGACCAGGCCCGCCGTGATGAGGAGTTCCCCGAAGAAGCTGACCGTCATGGCGATCGGACCGGGCCTGCGGCGTGCCGCAGGCGGCCGGGACGCCCCGCCGGTGTGCTTCTCGTGGTCCGTGTCGGTGGTCGCTGCCACTGGTCATCTGCCCTTAACTGACGAGCGCATCCGGCTTGCCCTTGCTGCGCGGCCGTTCCTCGACCATCTTGCCCCAGACGATCATCCGGTACTTGCTGGTGAACTCCGGCGTGCACGTGGTCAGCGTGATGTAACGGCCGGGCTTGGTGAATCCGGACCCCGTGGGCACGGGATTCAGCACGCTCGTGTTGCTCGGCGGCGTCACCGGAAGGATCGACGCCATCTTGTAGACGAAGTACTCGTCCTGCGTCTCCACGACGATCGGATCGCCCGGAGCGAGCTTGTTGATGTACCGGAACGGCTCTCCGTGGGTGTTGCGATGGCCCGCGAGCCCGAAGTTCCCCGTCTTGTCACCGGGCATCGCCGTCTTCAGCGCACCCTCGGCGTAGTGGCCGACCATCCCCCGGTCCAGCACGCCGTTGCTGCTGGTGCCCTCGGCGATCGGCACCACCACGTCCAGCTTCGGAATGTGCAGGATGGCGAAACCCTGCCCCGGCTCGAAGACCCCCGGGTTGCGCTTGCCGCTCGCCCAGTCGTCCTGGAGACTGCTGGCCTCCTGGCCGGCCTCCGCATGCGCCCGGACGTTCGTCCACCACAGCTGATAGGTGACGAACAGCAGCATCAGCACGCCGGTCGTGATGAACACCTCGCCAATGGCCCGGCTCGCGACGACCGCCGGACCGGGCTTGCGCGCCCGTGCCTGCCGCCGCGCCTCGACCCGCGACAGCGGCGCCCGTGCCCGGTTCCCGGAATCGGATGCGCTGCCCCCGTGGGCAGCCGCCGGAGCGTCCGCCGCACCCCCATGGCGCCCGTGACGGCGTTTGGCGGCCTTTCTGCGGGCCGCGCGGCCACCGGGGGCGGATCCGTCCTGCCGGGCGCCCGAAGAAGCCGCAGAACCCACTGTGGGATCGCCGTCCTCCGCAGGAGGATCCGGAATCCGCAGCGCCACCGTCTCCTCGTCGACGGGCGGCAGATACGCCTCGTCCGGGACGGGCTCGTACGACGCGTACTGCCCCGGATGCCGCACACCGGACGGCGGCCGCGCTCCCGGCCCCGACGGATACGGCTCCTGCCGCGACGACGCCCCGTACCCCCCGCCCGACCAGTCCTCGAACGCACCCGACACCCCGTACGACTGCTGCCCGTACGAGGTGTCGGACTCGCGCTCGGGGCGCAGCGCGGTCACGCCGTGGCCCTGCCCACCACCGGGGCGAGCCCGGCCGACCTCGCCACCGCACCCTGGTCGCCGCACTCGACCAGCCAGTTCGCCAGCATCCGGTGCCCATGCTCGGTCAGCACCGACTCTGGGTGGAACTGCACTCCCTCGACCGGAAGTTCGCGGTGCCTGAGGCCCATCACGATGCCGTCGTGCGTGCGCGCCGTGACCTCCAGCTCCGCCGGAACCGTGGCCGGCTCGGCGGCCAGCGAGTGGTAGCGCGTCGCCGTGAAGGGGGAGGGCAGGCCCGCGAAGACACCGCCACCGCCGTGCTCGACCAACGACGTCTTGCCGTGCAGCAGCTCAGGCGCGCGGTCCACCACACCGCCGTACGCCACCTGCATCGACTGCATGCCGAGGCACACGCCGAAGACCGGGACACCCGTGTCGGCGCAGTGCCGGACCATGTCCACGCACACACCGGCCTGCTCCGGCGTGCCGGGGCCCGGGGAGAGCAGGACCCCGTCGAAACCGTCCTGCGCGTGCGCGGTCGACACCTCGTCGTTGCGCAGAACCTCGCACTCGGCGCCCAGCTGGTACAGGTACTGGACCAGGTTGAAGACAAAGCTGTCGTAATTGTCGACGACGAGAATGCGCGCGCTCACTGGTTGTCCACCGTCACATCGTTGAAGGGCAGCAGCGGTTCCGCCCACGGGAAGACGTACTGGAAGAGGACGTAGACCACGGCCACTACCAGGACGAGTGAGATCACTGCCTTCGCCCACGTGTTTCCCGGCAGATGCCGCCAGATCCAGCCGTACATGCCGTCCCTTCCGTCGTACCACGGCACCAGACCCACGCCGTACAGCCACCAGACTAACGGCGCAGCGCCTCTGGTTTCCCGGCCTCCACGGGCTGAGTGGAGTCCAGGTGCGCCCAGACGATCAGCCGATGACTATGCCCCCATTCCGGTTCGCACGTGGTCAGCGTCAGATACCGGCCCGAACGCGTGTACCCGGAAATACGTGGGACAGGGTCGATCACCTCGATGTCGGACGGGACTGTTTTGTACGGGCCTTTGTCGATCCGATACGTGAACCAGGTCGTACCGTCGGTCAGCACCACCGCATCGCCCCGCCTGAGCTCGGGGAAGTCCTTGAAGGGGTCGCCGTAGGTACGGCGGTGGCCGGCGACCGCGAAGTTCCCCTTCTGCCCGAGCTGAGCCGTCTCGGCATAGTGGCCCAGGCCCTTCTTCAGGGTGCCGACGGCGGTGCCCTCGAGCACGGGCTTGTTCCACGTGAAACCGAGCCGCGGGATGTACATGATCGCGAAAGGCCTGCCCTTGGCGTAGGGCGCGGGTCTCACAGGGCCCGCGGGCGAGCCGCCGGCCGGCGGACGGGGTTTCGACCACTCCTTCCGGAGCACGTCGATCTGGTCGTCCATGACGCCGTCGGCCTGCACGCCGGTCCAGAAGAGCACGTAAACGACGAACAGCACGATCAGGCTGCCGACGGTGATGCAGAGTTCGCTGACGGTCCTGACGATCACGCGCACCGGCAGCTCCCCCGGTCCGGCTACTGCTCCACAGGCTTCGCGTAATGCAGATCCACTGTGCCCGAGTAGCCGGGCAGAGTCACCGGGCCGTTCTCCTCGACTTTCCATCCGAGCCCGTAGACATTGACGTAGACCATGTAGTTCTGGATCGCCGGCGAGGCCGCGAGCGCCTTCTGGAGTTTGCCCGGGTTCCCGACCGCCGTGATCTTGTACGGCGGTGAGTAGACGCGACCCTGCAGGATCAGGGTGTTGCCCACGCAGCGCACCGCGCTGGTGGAGATCAGCCGCTGGTCCATGACCTTGATCCCCTTGGCCCCGCCCTGCCACAGCGCGTTCACCACGGCCTGGAGGTCCTGCTGGTGGATGACCAGGTAATCCGGCTGCGGCTCGGGATAGCCGGGGAGCTTGGCGGTGGCGTCCGGCGGGGCGTCGTTGAGGGTGACCGAGAGCGACTCGCCCGTGAGCTTCTGCGTGCCCGCGCGCTTCTCCAGCGCGGTGAGCTTGTCGTCCTCCGCCTTGGTGCTGCCGTCGTCGCGCTCGGCGAGGGTCTCTATCTCCTGGCGCAGGGTGCCGTTGGTCTCGTCCAGCTCACCGTTCTCACGGCTGCGCTCGTGGATGAGGTCGGACAGCTTCAGCAGGGAGGTGTCCGTGCGGATGTTGGTGCCCTTGGCCGTGTTGAAGCTGGTGAAGAAAATGAGCCCCGCGAGAGCGAACACGGCCGCCGTGAGGATGCGCACAGGCCGGAAACGCCGCGCGCGCTCAGGGGTGGATCCCGTCCCGGGGGAGTCGGCAGAATTGCTCAACGTACCCTTATCTCCTTCGGCGCGGCGGAAGCACTACGCTAACGGACGCCCGGGGGAGCAATCGGAGTCCCCTCACGCTGCCCCGAGACCGACCCAGTTACCTGCGCGGCCACGCAGCGCATCGACAGGAGAGACCCTCGTGCCGAAGTCACGTATCCGCAAGAAGGCCGACTACACGCCGCCGCCTGCGAAGCAGACGACCGCCATCAAGCTCAGCAACCGTGCCTGGGTCGCGCCCGTCATGCTGGCCATGTTCCTCATCGGCCTGGCCTGGATCGTCGTCTTCTACGTCACCGACGGATCCCTGCCCATCGACTCGCTGGGCAACTGGAACATCGTGGTGGGCTTCGGCTTCATCGCCGCCGGATTCGGCGTCTCGACCCAGTGGAAGTAGCGGTCACCGCACGGTGAACGCAGTTCTGCCCAGGGGTGTTCGCTGAGTTATCCACAGCAGTTTTCCACATGGGGATAATGAAGACGATCTGTGGATAACCCGTTGGGCGTTGACGCCGGTATGACGGAAGTACCGGCACTCGAAAACATGTTCGCCCCCTGCCTGACCTGCGGATACGCAGGTCGGTGACAGGGGGCACATGTGTTCCCGCACCGTATGCACAAGATCCGGCACCCGCTGTGGACAACGCCTGCTCAGGCGAGCTGCGCCGTCCTCAGAACGGTCATGAGCACGACCACGCCCAGGACCAGGGCGCAGGTGCCGTACTGCACGATCGCCCGGCGCTCGCGCGGGGCGTGGACCATGGCGTATCCGACGACGACACCGGCGACCAGACCCCCGATGTGGGCCTGCCAGGAGATGTTGAAGCCGGGGCTGAAGGTGAAGATCAGGTTGATCACCAGCAGCGCGATGATCGGCCGCATGTCGTAGTTGAGCCGGCGCATCAGTACGGCTGTCGCGCCGAAGAGGCCGAAGATCGCGCCCGAGGCGCCCAGGGTCGCCGTGGTCGGGGACGCCAGCAGGTAGGCCAGCGCGCTGCCCGCGAGGCCGGAGATGAAATAGAGCGCCAGATAGCGGGCGCGGCCCAGGGCCGCCTCGAGCGGGCCGCCGAGCCACCAGAGGCTGAGCATGTTGAACGCGATGTGCCAGATCTCCTGGTGCGTGAACGTCGACGTCACCATGCGGTACCACTCGCCTCCTGCCACGCCCTGTGTGGGCGTGAAGGGCGCCGGTGGCCAGGCGCCGAGCAGGACGATGTCGTTCAGCAGCGACTCGTGGACCTGGACGGCGATGAACACGGCCAGGTTGATGCCGATGAGGATCTTGGTCAGCAGTCGGGGATCGGCGGCGATCGAGCCGCCCGCGATCGTCCGGGGCAGCGCGGCCGTGGGCGAGTGGCCCGTGCCGGAGCCGGTGCGGACGCACTCGGGGCACTGGAAGCCGACAGAGGCGTTGACCATGCACTCGGGGCAGATCGGTCGCTCGCAGCGCGTGCAGCGGATGCCGGTCTCGCGGTCCGGGTGGCGGTAGCACATGGGGACGCTGTGGGCGTCCTGCGGGCTGCCCGCAGCCTGGTCGTCCATGGTCTCCCCTAGGTCGTGTGAGAAAAGCCCGCCCCGCTCATCCTTACGGATGAGCGGGGCGATTGGTTCCCTGCGGGAGCCTCGCGCGGTTCCCGGTGGAAGCCTTCGCGCTCAGCGGGTTTCGATGACGACCGACTCGATGATCACGTCGTTGAGCGGCCGGTCGGTGCGCGGGTTCGTCTGGGCGGTGGCGATGGTGTCGACGACCTTCTGGCTCGCCGCGTCGGTGACGTCGCCGAAGATGGTGTGCTTGCGGTTCAGCCATGCCGTCGGGGAGACGGTGATGAAGAACTGCGAGCCGTTGGTGCCCGGGCCGGCGTTGGCCATCGCCAGCACGTAGGGCTTGTCGAAGCGCAGGTCGGGGTGGAACTCGTCCTCGAACTGGTAGCCGGGGCCGCCGGTGCCGTTGCCCAGCGGGTCGCCGCCCTGGATCATGAAGCCACTGATCACCCGGTGGAAGACCGTGCCGTCGTAGAGCCTGTCCGTGGTCTTCGCGCCGGTCTCCGGGTGGGTCCACTCCCGCTCGCCCTGGGCGAGCTCGACGAAGTTCTTGACCGTCTTGGGCGCGTGGTTCGGCAGGAGCCGGACTTCGATGTCGCCGTGATTGGTCTTCAGGGTGGCGTAGAGCTGCTCGGCCACGATGTGCCTTCCGTTGTCTTTCCGTGACTCCCTGATCCTCGCACGGACGGGCCGCCGCGTCGCCCGGCCTGGGTGCAGCGGGGGGAAACCCTCGGCGGCGTTCACAGAAAACCAGTCGAGTAGCCCCGGGGCGGGGGCGCTCGGCAGCGATCCGTGGCATTGTCGACGACAAGCTCCTGTTGTCCCCTATTCATCCCGCTATCGCACGTGATCGGCTCCGGATGCCGGTTCTCGTGACCCGGATGCTCTTCCGCGCATGCCTGGTCGTGCGCCGGGAGGCATGATCCGTAAAAGGGTGGAAAGTCGAAATACCGTACGCCACCGAGGAGGAGGAACCCGTGACCCGCATCGACAGCGTGCGCGCCGCGACTGGTTCGGCGAAGGACAGCGTGCTGCACGCCGCGGAAGTGGTGGCGCCCTACGCCGACACGGCCAAGGACAGGGCCGCGCACTACGCACACGAGGCACGCGTACGGCTAGCGCCCAAGGTGACGCAGGCCGCAGGGCAGGCGCGCGTCCAGTACGGCACCCATGTGCAGCCGTATCTGGAGCAGGCCCGCACGCATGTGCCGCCGAAGGTCGACCAGGCCGCCCAGGAAGCCGCCGAACGTACTCGCAAGGCTGCCCGCCAGGCGGCGGAGTACTCGCGACCGAGGATCGAGCAGGCGGTGGCTGCGGCCGTGCCTGTCACGACCGAGGCCGCGGCCCGGAGCATGGCCGCCATGTCCGCGCTGCGCGGGCAGGTCTCACCCAAGGAGATCCAGAAGCTGGTCCGCAAGCACGAACGGCGGGCCAAGGCCGGTAAGGCCGCGAAGACGCTGGTGATCCTGGGTGCGGTCGCGGGCGGTGCTTTCGCCGCGTGGAAGTGGTGGGACAAGCAGGCCAATCCGGACTGGCTGGTGGAGCCGCCGGCCGCGACGGAGGTCCCCGAGTCGGGGCGCCTGTCGTCCGTGGACGGCACCGGCCCGTCGGTCCTGGACCCGGAGGTCGAAGCCAAGCAGGCCGAGGACGAGGCCGCCCGCCGCGACGACCGTTCCTGAGGGCGCCGGATCCAACAGCCCGGCGGGGCGGGAGACTTGAGGGTCTCCCGCCCCGCCGGGCTGTTTCACGTGAAACACGTGCTCCCGGTATCGGCCCGGGCACGCAGAAACGCCCTCCGAAACCACGTTTCCGCAGTTCGGAGGGCGTTCTCAGAGTGGAGCCTAGGGGAGTCGAACCCCTGACATCTGCCATGCAAAGACAGCGCTCTACCAACTGAGCTAAGGCCCCGGAAGGGGACGTCCGGCCGGGGAAAACCTTGTCCCGGCGGGCGTCGGAGACCAGAGTACCGGGTCACCCCCGTGGTTCCGCAAAAAGATTGGGGGTCCCCGTCGTCGACCACTCTCCGTAAGATGCTCGGCGTGGTTCGCTACCGCGAACCGCCGTACATGGGGAAGCGATGGGGAGACGCAATGGACGCCGCACAGCAGGAAGCGACCGCAAGAGCGCGGGAACTGCAGCGGAACTGGTACGGGGAGCCACTGGGGGCGCTCTTCCGTAGGCTCATCGACGATCTTGGTCTCAACCAGGCTCGTCTCGCGGGGGTTCTGGGACTGTCCGCACCGATGCTGTCGCAGCTGATGAGCGGTCAGCGCGCGAAGATCGGCAATCCCGCCGTGGTGCAGCGGGTTCAGCTGCTGCAGGACCTGGCGGGGCAGGTCGCGGACGGCAGCGTGAGTGCGGCCGAGGCCACCGAGCGGATGGAGGAGATCAAGAAGTCACAGGGGGGCTCGGTGCTGAGCAACACCACGCAGACGACGAGCAGTTCGGGGGCGCCCACGGTCAAGCGCGTCGTGCGCGAGATCCAGTCGCTGCTGCGGTCGGTCGCGGCGGCGGGCGACATCATCGACGCCGCCGACACCCTCGCCCCGACCCATCCGGAGCTGGCAGAGTTCCTCCGGGTCTACGGGGCCGGCCGCACCTCGGACGCGGTCTCGCACTACCAGTCCCACCAGAGCTGATCCCACCGCCCGGCCGCCGAAGGGGGTTCGGCAGCGGGCGTGGGTGAGGTGACGGGGGACACGTCGCGGTCGGACGGGCACGAGGGGGCGTGTTCCGTACGGGGGACCGGTCGACGCGAGGGGGATGTATCACTCATCGGGGGAGCCGGGGGGCTCGGGGGAGCTGGGTTTCGGGGGGAGCTGGGTTTCGGGGGAGTCGTTTCACCTGTCGGGGAGTCGTAGTGCTCGCCGAGGGGGAAGCAAGGGGGGAAGCCGCAGGGGGAGGAGCGACGTACAGCCATGGGTGAGGTCTTCGCCGGCCGGTACGAACTGGTCGACCCGATCGGACGCGGAGGGGTCGGTGCCGTCTGGCGTGCCTGGGACCACCGCCGCCGTCGCTATGTGGCCGCCAAGGTCCTGCTCCAGAGCGACGCGCACTCACTGCTGCGCTTCGTGCGGGAACAGGCTCTGCGGATCGACCACCCGCATGTGCTCGCCCCGACCAGCTGGGCCGCCGACGACGACAAGGTCCTGTTCACCATGGACCTGGTCGCGGGCGGATCCCTCGTGCACCTCGTCGGGGACTACGGCCCCCTCCCGCCGGCATTCGTCTGCACGCTGCTCGACCAGCTGCTGTCGGGCCTGTCCGCGGTGCACGCGGAGGACGTGGTCCACCGTGATGTGAAACCCGCCAATGTGCTGCTGGAGGCCACCGGCACGGGCCGGCCGCGGCTGCGGCTGTCCGACTTCGGCATCGCGATGCGGCTGGGCGAGCCCCGACTGACCGAGACCAACCTCGTGGTGGGGACGCCCGGTTATCTCGCGCCCGAGCAGATGATGGGCGCCGAACCGGACTTTCCCGCCGACCTGTTCGCCGTGGGACTGGTCGCGCTGTACCTGCTGGAGGGCGCCAAGCCGGACAGCAAGGCGCTCATCCAGTATTTCGCCGAGCACGGGACGCCCGGCGCACCGAAGGGCATTCCTGAGCCGCTGTGGCAGGTGGTGGCCATGCTGCTCCAGCCGGATCCGGAGGCGCGGTTCCGTACGGCCACGGGTGCGCGCAAGGCACTCGCCGCCGCCGTGGAGCTGCTTCCGGAGCCCGGCCCGGACGACGAGCTGATCGAGATCTTCGACCAACTGGGCCCGCTGCCGAGGGGGTTCGCGCCCGAGGGGCCGTTGGAGAGAGCGAAGGGGCTGGGCCCGAGGGAGGAGCCGTCCGACCACTCGGGGACGAGCGGGGAGCAGTCTCGGCACGGGCACGACGAGGGCGGGCTGCCGGCCCCGGGCGGGCAGCATTCCGAGCCCCACCGGCAACGCGCACCGTCGGTGTCGTCCGATCCGCGGCACACCGCCGACCCGGCGCGGCCGCCCTCCATGTCGGACACCGGCAGCTTCCATCTGCCGCCGCCACAGCCCACCGCCACCTCGTCTCCCACGGCCGGGCCGTCCCAGCCCTCCCCGGTCCACGCCCCGCACCGGCAGGCACCCGTCTCCTCCTACGACCCCACACACCGGCTGTCCTCCGCACAGCCACTCCCCCCGGTGTACTCCGGCCCTCCCCTGCCCCCCGCGGAGCACTACCGCACGGAGGCCTCCACAGCCTCGTACACCGCCCGGACACCGACGGCCCCGCCGAGCGGTCAGACCCCCTCCCGGCACCGGGCACACCGGCCGTCCCGGCCGGGGCCTCCGGCCAAGGTGGCGGTACCGCTGCTGCTCCTCGCGCTGGCCTGCTACGCCGTGGGCTTCTGGGCGTTGACCCGCATCTGAGCGATCGGCAGCACTGGCCGCATCGGGGCTATCGAGCGGCCCTGGCCTGCATCTGAGCCATCGGGCAGTCCAGGCCTGCATCGGTGCGATGGGACAGCCCTGAGCTGCATCGGAGCGATCGGTCGGCCGACAGCCCCGGGGGCCCGTCGGCGCTCCCTTACGCGACGCTCCTGCGTCGGGCCACAAGGCTCCACACCCCGAGTCCCACGAGCAGTGCGCTCCCGGTGCCGATGCCGCCCACGGCGAGCGCCCTCATGGCGGTGTCATCGCCCGCGGCCACGCCTTCCGCGGCCGCCTCCCGGTCCTCGTCCGAGACCTCGAAGACATCCTTCGGCACGGACTCCCCCGCGTACTCGGGGCCGCCCCGCGGCTCCCCGCTCACCGTCACGCGCAGCGTCATCTTGAACGGCCCGTCGCCGAAGGCGTCGGCGACGCCCTCCGAGAGGTGGGCGACGAGGTAGTAGGAGCCGGCGAAGCGCATCGCGCTCACCTGCGCGGCGGCGGAGTAGCGGTTGGCGTGGTCGACCGGTGGCAGGGGAGGCAGGCTTCTGGAATTCTGGCCGCCGTTGTAGCCGACGCCCACGTCGGCGACCTCACCGCGTGCGGGGTTGTAGAGGGTCAAATCCAGCGCGTCGGACGTGTAGCCGGTGGCGCTGGTGCCCGAGCTGCCGAGGTCCGCGGTGGCGGAGATCTGCTGTCCCCAGTCGACCGGCACCTCGTAGAAGAGGGTCTGGCCGGGCCGGATGTCGTCCCGCCAGACTCCCTGGTCGAGGGGGGTCGCCCCGGTGAACCCCGCGCCGCCCTTGCGGTGCTCGGCCTCGCCCTGGAGCGGCTGGGGCGTGGCGGAGTTCCACACGTCGGGTGCGCTGGTCGCCCCGGTCCGCACCGTCCGCGGTTCCGTCATGGCGACGAGTTCCAGGTCCCAGACGTCCGGTGAGGAGCCCTCGCCCTGGGGGTCGACGCGCTCGACGGACACGTAGTACGCACCTGGCTTCTTGCACAGCGGGCGGTTGGGCGAGATCTCGCGCATGCCCCACGCCGCGACGGGATGGGGGCTGCGAGCGGCCCCGAAGCTCGTGTTGTCGACGGAGCAGGTGTTGCCCTCGGCGTCCTGCACGGTCACCTTGACCCCGTCGATGACGGAGACGGTGCTGTCGGGGGAGGGGACGGCGGTGACGGAGACGTACGCGTTGGACGTGGCGTCGAGGTCGAGGCGGTAGTTGACCTTGCCGTTGCCCGGCAGGGAGCTCTTGTAGGCCTCGCCGGGCTTCAGGAGTTCGGCGTCCCCGGTGCTCCTCGCTCCCTGGACGTGCTGCGCGCCGTGGGTGAAGGCGTATGGGCTCGGTGTGCCGGAGATTTGCCCCGCGGCGGCGGAGGCCCGCGCCGGCACCACGGCCGCTGTCGTCCCCAGGATCACCGCAGCGGCGCCGACGCGCACGGCCATGGCCGGACGTCCGCGCCGCGCCCCCGCGCGTCGCCGCCACGCCGTACGGCACCGTCCCCTCACGCGCCACCCCTCACTGTCGCCGAACCGCACCCCGTTGGCCGGACCCCACACCGTCGCCGGACCCCGCACACCGTCGCCGGACGCTCACCGTCGCCGGACCGCAGAGCCGTGATCCGTGGCCCATCCTGCCGCGCCGGCCGGCGTCACGACCGGCCCTCGGCACACAAAACCCCGACCGCGAGGCGGCCGGGGTGTGCTCGGTCTGGGATGTCGTGACTCACGAACCCGTGGGAACGGAGTCAGTCGCCTCCGTCCACAGATCCTGCTCGGCGCGATCCGCCTGGATCTGGCGGTACACGAGGAGCCCGCCGATGGCGGCCAGTGCGACCAGGAGAAGCTTCTTCACCGCGCGACCTCGTCTTTCCTTGACGTAGGGGACCTCTGGCGCCCGACTATACACACCGGCCGATACCGATCGGTGACCTGAGTCGGCCCTCAACTCCCCTCTCGGGAAACGGGATAGAAGCGGAGTACACCGCTCCGATCGGAGGGTGATCACACCCTGACGGACGGTGACTTTGACCCGTCTTCGACCCTCTCCTCACCTTTTCACCCCCCTTGCGCCCATACGGGTGGTGTTCATCGGAACATCGACGCGCCACGGGCGAAGGTCCACCACTTCTCGACCCCCATACACATGATGAGGAAAGTACGCAAATCGCCCGACCCGAAAGTGAGGGGCCATGGCCCGGAACAAGGTCATGAAGCTGTGGACCACCATCGTCACCGCCTTCCTCGCGCTGTGCACGGCGCTCGGACTCGTCACCACGACCGCCGCCGCGGCCGTACCGCAGACCGAGCAGAAGAGCAACAGCAACGGCGCGAGCATCCCGCAGCAGCGGACGGCACCGACGACGTTTTCCCGGTCCTCTCCGAAGGCCCTGCCCCCCACTATGAAGCAGCGCATCCGCGCCGAGGCCCACGGCAAGACCCCCCGCTGCCGGCACCGCTCGCCCGCGGACACGGCGTCCTCCCCCGGCACCCACTGCACCGACGAGGACCCCGATCCCGAGGCGGACCATCTCACGCCCCTCCAGCGCTGACCCCCGGAACGACACCAAGCGATCTGCGTACAAAGCCCGGCAGCTCGGCAGAGCGGCCGGGCTTACGCATGCCCCGACCCGACGGCCCCGACTTCAGGGCGGGGCCTGCCTCGCCCCGGCCGCCGAAGCCAATAGACGACAAAGACCCCCAGCCGCATTCGACTGAGGGTCTTTCGCTGTGGGGCTAACAGGATTTGAACCTGTGGCCTCATCCTTATCAGGGATGCGCTCTAACCAACTGAGCTATAGCCCCGCCGCGCTTTGCGGGGGTGTGTCCCGCGCGCTGACTCCTGAAGATTAGCGCACGACATGGGAAGTCCCAAAATCGGTTGTCGGGCCACCGTCAGGACAACGACGAAGGTGACGTCACTCGTCCTCGGCGAGCGTCAGCTCCACGCCGCCCACGAAGCCCGCGGACAGGTTGTAGATGAACGCGCCGAGCGTCGCGAGGGCGGTCGCCAGGACCACGTCGATGACCGCGATGACCGACGTGAACATCAGGACGTTGGGCAGCGACAGGAAAGCCTGCAGGTCAAAGCCGTTGGACTCGTTCGAGCCGGTGGCCTCGGAGATCGTGCCGCCGACCGTCGAGAACACGCCCATCGCGTCCATGACCATCCACAGCACGGCGGCCGCGACGATCGTGCAGATGCCCAAGGCGATGGAGAGCAGGAAGCTGACCTTCATCACCGACCACGGGTCGGCCTTGGCCACCCGCAGCCGCGCCTTGCGGACGCGCGGAGTGGTACGCACCCCTGTGCGGGGACGCCGTACGGCATCGGGGCCGTCCCCGGCCGCCGCCTGCTGCTGTGCCGGGTAGGCCTGCGGCGGGTGGTACGGCCCGGCCTGCTGCTTCGTCTGCCGCTCCCCGGGCAGGGGCGAGGCCGTGCCCGGCTCCTGCCCGGCCGGCTGCGGCTGCCCTCCGGAGGCGGACGAACCCGCATCGCCCTTGGCCTGCTTGGTCTGCGGACCTCGGGTGTCCGTCACAGTTCCCCCCTGTGATCCATGCACGTCCGGCGACGGCTCGTCCTTGGTCGGGGACTTGATCGCCTTCAGGTTGGTCGTGTGCGGGTCCGCCGCACGCGCGGCGGAGCCACGGCCGCCGTCGTCCGCTTCCGTACCCCTCGAGGTTCCGGCCGGTCCGGCGCCCGTGGCTCCGCTCACGCTGACTCACTCCTCGTGCCTACTCGGCCGAGGGCGCCTCACCCTCGTCCGTGCCGGTGGTCACGGCGTCCTCAGCGGTCTCGTCGACGACCACATCGCCGTCGACCTCCTCCGCCTCGCGCCCCGCCTCGGCGTTGCGAGCGATGCCCACGACGGCATCGCGCTTGCCCAGATTGATCAGTTGGACGCCCATGGTGTCACGGCCGGTTTCCCTGATCTCGTTGACCCGCGTACGAATCACACCGCCCGACAGCGTGATGGCGAGGATCTCGTCGGTCTCCTCGACCACCAGCGCGCCGACGAGGGACCCACGGTCCTCGACGATCTTGGCAGCCTTGATGCCGAGGCCGCCGCGACCCTGGACGCGGTACTCGTCGACGGCGGTCCGCTTCGCGTACCCGCCGTCTGTGGCAGTGAACACGAACGTACCGGGTCGAACAACATTCATCGAGAGCAGCTCGTCGCCTTCGCGGAAGCTCATGCCCTTGACGCCCGAGGTGGCACGGCCCATGGGCCGCAGGGTGTCGTCCGATGCGGTGAACCTGATCGACTGCGCCTTCTTGCTGATCAGAAGCAGATCGTCGTCCGACGAAACGAGCTCGGCACCGATCAGTTCGTCGTCGGAGCCGTCCTCCATCGAGCGGAGGTTGATGGCGATCACACCGCCGGAACGGGGCGAATCGTAATCCTTCAGAGGCGTCTTCTTCACAAGTCCGGCCTTGGTGGCCAGAACGAGGTAGGGAACCGCCTCGTAGTCGCGGATCGCCAGGATCTCGGCGATCGCCTCGTCCGGCTGGAAGGCGAGCAGGTTGGCGACGTGCTGACCGCGCGCGTCCCGGCCGGCGTCCGGCAGCTCGTAGCCCTTGACCCGGTAGACCCGGCCCTTGTTGGTGAAGAACAGCAGCCAGTGGTGCGTGGTGGACACGAAGAAGTGGTCGACGATGTCGTCTTCCTTGAGCTTCGTGCCGCGCACGCCCTTGCCGCCGCGCTTCTGGGCGCGGTAGTCGTCGGTCTTGGTGCGCTTGATGTAGCCGCCCCGGGTGACCGTGACGACGATGTCCTCCTCGGCGATCAGGTCCTCGATGGACATGTCGCCCTCGTAGGGGATCAGCGTCGTCTTGCGGTCGTCGCCGAACTTCTCGACGATCGCGGCCAGCTCCGCGCTGACGATGCCGCGCTGGCGGACCGGGGAGGCCAGGATCTCGTTGTACTCGTTGATCTTCGCCTGGAGCTCGTCGTGCTCCTGGACGATCTTCTGGCGCTCCAGGGCGGCCAGTCGGCGCAGCTGCATCTCGAGGATGGCGTTGGCCTGGATCTCGTCGATCGTCAGCAGGTCCATCAGGCCGCCGCGGGCGATCTCGACGGTGTCGCTGCGCCGGATCAGCGCGATGACCTCGTCGATGGCGTCCAGGGCCTTCAGCAGACCGCGCAGGATGTGCGCCCGCTCCTCGGCCTTGCGCAGCCGGAAGCGCGTACGGCGGACGATGACCTCGATCTGGTGCGTCACCCAGTGGCGGATGAACGCGTCCAGGGAGAGCGTGCGCGGCACGCCGTCGACCAGGGCCAGCATGTTGGCGCCGAAGTTGGTCTGCAGGTCGGTGTGCTTGTACAGGTTGTTCAGCACGACCTTGGCGACCGCGTCCCGCTTCAGCACGATGACCAGGCGCTGGCCCGTGCGCGAGGAGGTCTCGTCGCGGACGTCCGCGATGCCGCCGATCTTGCCGTCCTTCACCAGGTCGGCGATCTTCTGGGCGAGGTTGTCGGGGTTCACCTGGTACGGCAGCTCCGTGACCACCAGGCACTGGCGGTTCTGGATCTCCTCGACCTCGACGACCGCACGCATGGTGATGGAGCCGCGACCGGTGCGGTACGCCTCCTCGATGCCCCGGCGGCCGACGACGAGCGCGCCGGTCGGGAAGTCCGGGCCCTTGATGCGCTCGATGAGCGCGTCGAGCAGCTCCTCGTGCGAGGCCTCGGGGTTCTCCAGGTACCACTGGGCGCCGGCGGCGACCTCGCGCAGGTTGTGCGGCGGGATGTTGGTCGCCATACCGACCGCGATACCGGCCGAGCCGTTGATCAGCAGGTTCGGGAAGCGGGCCGGCAGGACGGTCGGCTCCTGGGAGCGGCCGTCGTAGTTGTCCGTGAAGTCGACGGTCTCCTCGTCGATGTCACGGACCATCTCCATCGACAGCGGCGCCATCTTGCACTCGGTGTACCGCATGGCCGCGGCCGGGTCGTTGCCCGGGGAACCGAAGTTGCCGTTGGAGTCGACGAGCGGCATGCGCATCGACCAGGGCTGGGCGAGGCGCACGAGCGCGTCGTAGATGGAGGAGTCGCCGTGCGGGTGGTAGTTGCCCATGACGTCGCCGACGACGCGGGCGCACTTGTAGAAGCCGCGCTCGGGGCGGTAGCCGCCGTCGTACATGGCGTACAGCACACGGCGGTGGACGGGCTTGAGGCCGTCGCGGACGTCCGGCAGCGCACGCGAGACGATGACGGACATCGCGTAGTCGAGGTACGAGCGCTGCATCTCCGTCTCGAGCCCGACGGGCTCGACGCGCATGGCCAGGGCGTCACCCTCGGGCGTCGTCACGGGAGTGTTCTCGTCGGTCATTGCTGGTGAAAATCCTTCCGGGTGCGGTCAGCTGAGACCGACTCAGATGTCGAGGAAGCGGACGTCCTTGGCGTTGCGCTGGATGAACGCGCGGCGGGCCTCCACGTCCTCGCCCATGAGGACCGAGAACAGGTCGTCGGCCTGGGCGGCGTCGTCGAGGGTGACCTGGCCGAGGACGCGGTGCTCCTGGTCCATGGTCGTGATGCGCAGTTCCTCGGCGTTCATCTCACCGAGACCCTTGAAGCGCTGCACCGAGTCGTCCTTGATGCGCTTGCCCGCGTTGCGGCCCATCTCGATCAGGGCGTCGCGCTCGCGGTCGGAGTACGCGTACTCGAAGTCGTCCTTGCCCCACTTGATCTTGTAGAGCGGCGGGCGGGAGAGGTACACGTGTCCGGCCTCGACCAGGGGCCGCATGAAGCGGAACAGGAAGGTCAGCAGCAGGGTGTTGATGTGCTGGCCGTCGACGTCGGCGTCGGCCATCAGGATGATCTTGTGATAGCGCAGCTTCTCGATGTCGAAGTCCTCGTGGACTCCGGTGCCGAAGGCCGAGATCAGCGCCTGGATCTCCTGGTTCTGCAGGATCTTGTCGATCCGCGCCTTCTCGACGTTCAGGATCTTGCCGCGGATCGGGAGGATCGCCTGGTACTGCGGGTTGCGGCCGGACTTGGCCGAGCCGCCGGCGGAGTCACCCTCGACGATGAAGATCTCGCACTTGGTGGGATCGTTCGACTGGCAGTCGGAGAGCTTGCCCGGCAGGGACGCGGTCTCCAGCAGTCCCTTGCGGCGGGTGAGGTCACGGGCCTTGCGGGCCGCCACGCGCGCGGTGGCCGCCTGGATGCCCTTGCGGATGATGTCCGCGGCCTCGTTGGGGTTCCGGTCCAGCCAGTCCGTGAGGTGCTCGTAGACGACCTTCTGCACGAAGGTCTTGACCTCGGTGTTGCCCAGCTTGGTCTTCGTCTGGCCCTCGAACTGCGGCTCGCTCAGCTTGACCGAGATGATCGCCGTCAGACCCTCGCGGATGTCGTCGCCCGTGAGGTTGTCGTCCTTCTCGCGCAGCAGCCTCTTGTCGCGCGCGTACTTGTTGATCAGCGAGGTCAGCGCGGCGCGGAAACCCTCTTCGTGCGTACCGCCCTCGTGCGTGTGGATGATGTTGGCGAACGAGTACACGCCCTCGCTGTAGCCGCCGTTCCACTGCATCGCGAGTTCGAGGGACAGGCTCCGGTCCTTGTCCTCCGCCTCGAGGTCGATGACGGTGGGGTGCACCAGGTCTCCCTTGCGGGAGTTGAGGTACTTCACGAAGTCGACGATGCCGCCCTCGTAGTGGTACGAGACGCTCTTGACCTCGTGCTTCTCGTCCTCGCCCGCCTCGTCCGCACCGGCAGTGGCCTTCGCCGACTCGCGCTCGTCGGTGAGGTTGATCCGCAGACCCTTGTTGAGGAACGCCATCTCCTGGAAACGCCGCGACAGCGTCTCGAAGGAGTAGTCGGTGGTCTCGAAGATGTCCGGGTCGGCCCAGAAGACGACCGTGGTGCCGTGCTCGTCCGTGGCCTCGTGCTGGGCGAGCGGGGCCGTCGGGACGCCCAGCTTGTAGTCCTGGGTCCAGCGGTAGCCGTCGGTCTTGATCTCGACGGACACCTTGGTCGACAGGGCGTTCACGACGGAGACACCCACACCGTGCAGACCGCCGGAGACCGCGTAGCCGCCGCCGCCGAACTTTCCGCCCGCGTGCAGCACGGTCAGCACGACCTCGACGGCCGGCTTGCCCTCGGAGGGGACGATGCCGACCGGGATGCCACGGCCGTTGTCCACGACGCGCACGCCACCGTCGGCGAGGATCGTGACGTCGATCGTGTCCGCGTGACCGGCGAGGGCCTCGTCGACGGAGTTGTCGACGACCTCCTGCACCAGGTGGTGCAGGCCGCGCTCACCGGTCGAGCCGATGTACATGCCGGGTCGCTTGCGGACCGCGTCCAGACCCTCGAGGACGGTGATGGCACTGGCGTCGTACGAGGCGGTGACCTCGCTGTGGGAGGTGATCGCCTCGCTGCTCACGCCTTCGTCGGTGGACGGAATGTTCTCGTTGGGGTTGCCGGAATCGGCCACGAAGCGCCCTTTCTGGCACAGCACGAGCCAGGCTCGTCGGCGGGTTGCCGGAGCGGCTGCGGCATGTTGCGTTGGTAAGCCTTGATCAGCGTTGCTCAGCTTTTCCCGGACGGTCCCCACGAGTGGGGCGGGATTGCTTCCAGTCTACCGGTAGCACTGACACTGATGGGGGTTTGCCGGTACCTGAGTCCGCATGTGCCGCCCTCGATGGGTCTCGCCCGACTCCCGATATGCGGATGGGGGCTCCAAGAGGCTCACGGAGGCACTCAGCGCTTCCGGCCGTCAACCCTTGGCTACTTCGGAGTCAGGTCGTGATTCGCAACCGTGTGCGGGCACACGACAGAGTTGCCTCCGGCGCTCCGGAAGAGCCGCCGGAAGCCCTTGATGTGATGTCAGTCACGTGCTGTCGACGGGTGGGAAACCGGTGCCGATCAGCCGTAGGTGTCGCCCGGACCGGTGCTGCCGGGGGCGCGCAACGGGCCGTAGCGGCGGGCGGGGCCGCCGGGGCCCTGCACCTTGATCAGCTTCACCCGGCCGTGGCCCAGGTCCTCGTTCAAACGCGCGACCAGCGTGGGCGCGAGCAGCCGGAGGTTCGTCGCCCAGGCCGTCGAGTCACAGCGCACGGTCAGCACACGCTCGTCCTCGTCGTACTTCTCCGGCACACAGTGCTTGGCCACGTCCTCGCCGACGATCTGCGGCCAGCGGCCCATCACCCCGCCCACGGCGGCCGGCGCCTCCCAGCCGCGTTCGGTGATCAGCCGGTTGATCGCGGACCCGAGCGCCATGGGGTCGCGTCCGTCGGCGCGCGCGCCGGAGCGCAGACCGCCGCGGCGCGCCTGCTTCTTCTGCTGCGCCGCGTCCCCCCGCGCGCGTGCGGCGTCCTTGGCTGCGCGCAGCGCCACGCGCGCGAGGTCGACACCGGACGGCTCGGGAGGCTTCGGCGCCCCGCCGGAGCCCTGAGAGGGACTCGGGGTCCCGCCGGGTGTGTTCTCCGTCATACGCGTTCCACCGCCCCCTCGGACACGGCGAACCGCGTCCCGGACAGCACATGCGGTACGTCGTCGTCGACCGCGGCCGTCACCAGGACCTGCTCGCCCGGCGCGACCAGTTCCGCCAGGCGCTCACGGCGACGGGTGTCCAGCTCGGCGAAGACGTCGTCGAGCACCAGCACCGGCTCGTTGCCCTCCGCTCTCAGCAGGTCGTACGAGGCCAGGCGCAACGCCAGCGCGTAGGACCAGGACTCGCCGTGGGAGGCGTAGCCCTTGGCGGGAAGCTGGCCGAGCTTGAGCTGCAGGTCGTCCCGGTGCGGGCCGATCAGGGTGACACCGCGCTCGATCTCCTGCTT
Source organism: Streptomyces sp. NPDC013187 (assembly GCF_042899705.1). NCBI lineage: Bacteria > Bacillati > Actinomycetota > Actinomycetes > Kitasatosporales > Streptomycetaceae > Streptomyces > Streptomyces sp. NPDC013187. Next base: position 429,913 of record NZ_JBIBAF010000001.1, read on the forward strand.
GCGGGCCTCGGCCAGCGCCGCCATCAGCTGCTCGAAGAGGTCCTCGCGGGTGTGCGCCTCACCGGGCGCGGACGGCTTGTACTCCAGCGCGATCGGGCCGCCGCCGGGCGCGAGTTGCTCGTAGGCCTTGTCGGCCAGCGGCTGGATCGTCGCGATCAGGTCCAGCCGCTGGGCGAGCAACTCGGCTCCCGCGCGCGCGAGATGCTGGTCCCACACGTCCAGAGTGGACATGTCCATCGTGCGACCGCCGTGCCTGCGGGCCAGCGCGGCCGACTTCAGCAGGGTGTTGCGCTGCTTGAGGACCCGGTCGTAGTCGGAACGGACCCCGGCCATCCGCGGAGACCGCGCGGTGATCAGCTCGTCGAGGAAACGGCGCCGCTCACCGGGGTCGCCCTTGACCAGCGCGAGATCCTCGGGTGCGAACAGCACGGTCCGTACGATCCCCAGCACGTCACGCGGCCTGACCTGCGACGACCTGTTGATGCGGGCCCGGTTGGCTCGCCCCGGGTTCAGCTCCAGCTCGACCAGCTGCTGCCGCTCGCCCTGCCGGACCTGGGCCCGGATGATCGCGCGCTCGGCGCCCATGCGCACCAGGGGGGCGTCGGAGGAGACCCGGTGACTGCCGAGGGTGGCGAGATAGCCGACGGCCTCGACGAGGTTGGTCTTGCCCTGCCCGTTCGGCCCGACGAAGGCCGTCACCCCGGGGTCGAGCGGGACCTCGACCCGGGGGTACGAGCGGAAGTCGGCCAGCGACAGATGCGTGACGTGCATGGTCGTTTCGCCGACCTCCCCGGACGGTTGTGGACTGCCGTGCAGCCCTGTGGACTACTTCTTCTCGTCTGGACTACTTCTTCTCGACCGCGTGGCCGCCGAACTGATTCCGCAGCGCCGCGATCATCTTCATCTGGGGCGAGTCCTCCTGGCGGGAGGCGAACCGCGCGAACAGCGACGCGGTGATCGCCGGCAGCGGCACCGCGTTGTCGATGGCGGCCTCCACAGTCCAGCGTCCCTCGCCGGAGTCCTGTGCATAACCCCGCAGCTCGTCCAGGTGCTCGTCCTCGTCGAGCGCGTTGACCGCGAGGTCGAGCAGCCAGGAGCGGATGACCGTGCCCTCCTGCCAGGAGCGGAAGACCTCCCGGACGTCGGTCACGGAATCGACCTTCTCCAGGAGCTCCCAGCCCTCGGCATAAGCCTGCATCATCGCGTACTCGATGCCGTTGTGGACCATCTTCGCGAAGTGGCCCGCACCGACCTTGCCCGCGTGCACCGAACCCGAGTCGCCCTCCGGCTTGAGGGCGTCGAAGACCGGCTGCACCTTGGCTACGTGCTCCTTGTCGCCGCCGTACATCAGCGCATAGCCGTTCTCCAGGCCCCAGACGCCGCCGGAGACCCCGCAGTCGACGAAACCGATGCCCTTGGCCGCCAGCTCCTCGGCATGCTTGACGTCGTCGGTCCAGCGGGAATTGCCGCCGTCCACGACCACGTCGCCCGGCTCCAGCAGCTCGGCGAGCCGGGCGATCGTGGTCTGCGTGGCCTCGCCCGCGGGGACCATCACCCAGATCACGCGCGGCCCGCTGAGCTTGCCCACAAGATCTTCCAGGCTGTGGACATCGGCGAGGTCCGGGTTGCGGTCGTATCCGAGGACGGTGTGACCTGCGCGGCGGATCCGCTCGCGCATGTTGCCGCCCATCTTGCCGAGGCCGACGAGACCGAGCTCCATCAGTTGTTTTCCTTAGGTTCTGCGACGTGGCGTGGCGGCACGTGCGTACCGCGAGGCACTTTCGTACCCGCGTCCGACCCTAAACCCGGACGCTCGCGCACATCTGTGGGCATACGCGCTCAGTCGTACGCCCTCACCTGCGGGGTTGTCCTCAGCCTGTGGACAACCCCCTGATCCCCGGCCTGACTCCGGGCCGGTGGCCGGCTCAGCCGCTGAGGCGGACCGGCATGATCAGGTACTTGTAGGCGTCGTCCGCCTCGGCATCCAGCGCCGGCTTGCCGCTGAGCAGCGCGGGCTTGGTGGACGTCGTGAACGACAGCTGGGCCACCGGGGAGTCGATGGCGCTCAGGCCGTCCAGCAGGAACGTCGGGTTGAAGGCGATCGAGATGTCGTCGCCCTCGAGGTGGGCGTCAACCCTTTCCACAGCCTGTGCGTCGTCGCTGGAACCGGCCTCCAGGATGAGCACGCCCTGCTCGAAGCTGAGCCGCACCGGGGTGTTGCGCTCGGCGACCAGGGCCACGCGCTTGACGGCCTCCACGAAGGGGGCGGTCTCGATGACGGCGACGCTGTTGAACTCCGTCGGGAACAGCGTGCGGTACTTCGGGAGGTCGCCCTCGAGCAGGCGGGTCGTCGTACGGCGGCCGGCGCCCTCGAAGCCGATCAGGCCCTCGCCGGAGCCCGAGCCGGACAGCGCCAGGATCACCTGGTCACCGCTGGTCAGGGCCTTGGCGGTGTCCAGGAGCGTCTTGGCGGGCACCAGGGCGACCGCGGAGGCCTCCGGGTTCTCCGGCTTCCACAGGAACTCGCGGACCGCGAAGCGGTAGCGGTCGGTGGACGCCAGCGTGACGGTGTCGCCCTCGATCTCGATGCGCACACCGGTGAGGACGGGCAGCGTGTCGTCACGGCCGGCCGCGATGGCGACCTGGGCGGCGGCGGAGGCGAAGACCTCGCCGGGGACCGTGCCCGTCGCGTTCGGCATCTGGGGCAGGGCCGGGTACTCCTCCACAGGCAGGGTGTGGAGTGTGAACCGGGACGAGCCGCAGACCACGGTCGCCCGTACACCGTCTGTGGAGATCTCCACCGGGCGGTTGGGCAGCGCTCGGCAGATGTCCGCGAGCAGGCGGCCGGAGACCAGGACCGTGCCCTCCTCCTCGACCTCGGCCTCCACGGAGACCCGTGCGGAGACCTCGTAGTCGAAGCCGGACAGGCTCAGCTGACCTTCCTCGGCCTTCAGCAGGAGGCCGGCGAGGACAGGCGCCGGCGGACGGGCCGGGAGGCTGCGTGCCGCCCAGGCCACTGCCTCCGCGAGTACGTCGCGTTCCACCCGGATCTTCACTGTTGCCGCCTCCTGCTGTTGCCGGCGCTTCTCGCTCTGCCTGGCCCTCGTCGTCTGTCTCGGTGCCGTCGGTCCCTGTGAGGGGGAGGACACCGGGGACCAGTCTGACGCACCGCACTGACAGTAGGTGCCTCTCGGGGTCAAGTCGTGACGAGGGGCAGCCGGGCACCGAAGAGCGAGTTGTGCACAGGGCCCCCTTCGAAACGGATTCCCAGCTCTCTCTAGTCGGGAGTAGTAGTAGGGCCTGTGGATACCGTGGATAACCTCGTTTGCCCAGCTCAGAGCGCGAATTTTGTCCACGGGGCCTGTGGGTGGAGGCGGTGGACAACCGGGCGCATCTGTGGAGAACAGAAAGTTCTGCACACGCCGTGCACAGGGGGAGGCGAGTTCTCCCCAGCGCCATCCCCAGCTTTACCCAGCTTTCCCACAGCCCAACCCGGCACCTTCGTGTGACGCCTTTCACTCGACCCGGTGAGGAGGCGCGTCGCGTTGCCGAACAGTGGACAGGCATGTGGAGAAGCGACCGATCGCTGGGGACAACTGCCCCCAGCCTGTGGGTGGCCGGTGGACAACTCGATGCACAGCCTGTGGATCATCTCGTCGTCCACAGTCTGTGGAGATCCTTCGTCCACCAATCCACAACCACCTGAGCTGGTCTGATGGTCTTTCAACAGCGGACGCTGTGGACACGATCTGGACAACTCCCCGGTCCCCAGGATGTGGACGGCAGAAAGTCCCCGAATCTGTGGAGAGAGGCCGTAACCCGGCGAGTAATCGAACAGTGGATTGCGAGCGGGTGCCCGGGGATGTGTGGGGACGGGGCCCGAGAACTGCCCCGGGCGGGGCTCGCAAGGCTTTGTGGCCCCTCCTGAGACATGAAGAAGGGCGCCCCCGGAACCACAGGAGGGCGCCCTCAGCGGCGTTCCGCCGTCGCCGTCAGCCGTTCTTGATGCGGTTGGTCAGCTCCGTGACCTGGTTGTAGATGGACCGGCGCTCGGCCATCAGGTTGCGGATCTTGCGGTCCGCGTGCATGACCGTGGTGTGGTCGCGCCCGCCGAACAGCGCGCCGATCTTGGGCAGAGACAGGTCCGTCAGCTCACGGCACAGATACATGGCGATCTGCCGGGCGGTGACGAGGGCGCGGCCGCGCGAGGTGCCGCACAGGTCCTCGACGGTCAGCCCGAAGTAGTCCGCCGTCGCGCCCATGATGGCCGTCGAGGTGATCTCGGGGGCCGAGTCCTCGCCGCCGGGGATGAGGTCCTTCAGAACGATCTCCGTCAGCCCCAGATCCACCGGCTGCCGGTTGAGCGAGGCGAACGCCGTGACCCGGATCAGCGCGCCCTCCAGCTCGCGGATGTTCCGCGAGATCCGGGACGCGATGAACTCCAGCACCTCGGGCGGCGCGTTCAGCTGCTCCTGCACGGCCTTCTTGCGGAGGATCGCGATCCGCGTCTCCAGCTCGGGCGGCTGGACGTCCGTGATCAGTCCCCACTCGAAACGGTTCCGCAGCCGGTCCTCCAGCGTGACCAGCTGCTTCGGCGGCCGGTCGGAGGAGAGCACGATCTGCTTGTTCGCGTTGTGCAGCGTGTTGAAGGTGTGGAAGAACTCCTCCTGCGTCGACTCCTTGTCCGCGAGGAACTGGATGTCGTCGACGAGCAGGATGTCCATCTCGCGGTACCGCTTGCGGAAGCTGTCGCCCTTGCCGTCGCGGATGGAGTTGATGAACTCGTTGGTGAACTCCTCCGAGCTGACGTACCGCACCCGCGTGCCCGGGTAGAGGCTGCGTGCGTAGTGCCCGATCGCGTGCAGCAGGTGGGTCTTGCCGAGTCCGGACTCCCCGTAGATGAACAAGGGGTTGTAGGCCTTCGCCGGTGCCTCGGCCACGGCGACCGCGGCCGCGTGCGCGAAGCGGTTGGAGGCGCCGATGACGAAGGTGTCGAAGAGGTACTTCGGGTTCAGGCGGGCGGTGGGCTCGCCCGGGCCGGTCGCCGGTGCGGGCTGCGCGGCCAGCGGGCCGGGCGCACCGGTCGTCGGCAGGTTCGGGCCCACCGGGCCGCCTCGGTGCACGTGGCCCGAGCCGGCGGGCGGCTCGGGCAGCTCCCGGCGCACCGCGTCGCGCTGGTCGTAGTCGCCACGTGGCTTGTCGTAGTCGGAGCGCGGCTGCTCGTAGGAGGGGCGCTCCATCGGCTGCGGGCGGTAGTCCTGGGAGGAGGCGCCGTAGGAGTCCTGTGCGGGCGGGCCGTAGGAGTCCTTGGACCCCTTGGATCCGTACGCGTTCTGGGAGCCGGAGCCGTAGGGGTCCTGTGGGTTGTACGCGTCCTGGGAGCCGTACGAGTCCTGCCCGGGTGACGCGTACGGGTCACGCTCGGGGAAGCCGAGGCGCTGCTGCTGCCAGCCGTACTCCTCCTGCTGCGACGGCCGCGGCCAGGCACCGGGCTCGGGGCGCTGGTACTCGGACGGGTACGCGGGCCGGGCCGTCGGAAGCTGGTCTGCGCGCGTAGGCGGAAGCTGGTCGCCGGACGGCCCGGGCGCCTGGTCGGCGCGGTGGCGGCCGTACCCGTCGTACCCGTCACGGTCCTGGCGGTCGTATCCGTCACGGTCCTGGCGGTCGTATCCGTCACGGTCCGGACGGTCGTAGGCATCGCGCTCGGGGCGGTCGTACCCGTCACGCTCGGGGCGGTCGTAGCCATCGCGGTCCGGACGTTCGTATGCGTCGCGGTCCTGGCGCGCGGAGGGGAGTTCGGGCTCCTCGTAGCGCTGCTGGGGGCGGGCCGGGGGCGCGGGGGTGGCGGGCGGCTCGCCCGCGGAGTCGTCGACGGTGATCGCGATCCGGATCGGGCGTCCGCACTCGCGGCTCAGCGTCTCGCTGACGATCGGCGCCAGCCGGCCCTCCAGTACGCCCTTCGCGAACTCGTTCGGTACGGCGAGCAGCGCGGTGTCCGCGACCAGCGCGAGCGGCTGGCAGCGCCGGATCCAGTGCTCGTCCTTCCCTTCGACCCCCTGACCGCGGCCCTCCCCGAGGAGCTGCTCCAATACGCGTGGCCACACTGCGGCAAGATCGGCAGGTACGTCAGCCACAGGGCACGCTCTCTCACAGGTCCCACGAACGTGTGGTTCTGGGACGGCTCGGGATGTAAATCGGGTGGGGCAGGGATAAGGGAACGAATCGGAGTTCCGTCACGGTAGTCAGCGCGACCGGTAGGGTTCAAGTTGTTGTCCCCAGCCTGTGGACAAGTGTCTCCCGGCGACTCCCGGTTTGACCGGATGGCGTAGCCGCGCGTACCGTAACCAGGTCGAGTTGTCGATGGCTGCTGCCGCCTGCCTCCGATGGGCACAGATCATTTGGGTGATCGGTCAGCGGTGCACTCGGGCGTAACTGCGAGCTACTCGTGGGCGCACGGTGACAGCCAGGACGGCACCCCGCAACCACCGATTCTTTCTGGAGCCCCCGAGTGAGCAAGCGCACCTTCCAGCCGAACAACCGTCGTCGCGCGAAGACCCACGGCTTCCGCCTGCGGATGCGTACCCGTGCCGGCCGCGCGATTCTCGCGAACCGCCGCAGCAAGGGTCGCGCCAGCCTGTCCGCCTGATCCTGATCAGGTCATGACGTCGTGCTGCCTACCGAGCATCGGCTGAGGCGGCGCGAGGACTTCGCGACCGCGGTACGACGAGGACGCCGGGCCGGACGCCCACTCCTCGTCGTCCACCTACGTAGCGGTTCCACGGACCCGCACGCGCCTGGGGAGAGCGCTCCCCCGACGCGTGCGGGTTTCGTCGTGAGCAAAGCGGTGGGTGGCGCGGTCGTGCGCAACAAAGTGAAGCGCAGGCTTCGCCACCTGATGCGCGAGCGAGTCGCCCAGCTGCCCCCCGGTAGCCTGGTAGTCGTACGAGCGCTGCCCGGATCGGGCGACGCCGACCATGCACAGCTGGCCCGAGACCTGGACGCCGCTCTCCAGCGGTTGCTGGGAGGGGGCGCGCGATGAAGTACCCGCTGCTGGCTCTGATCAAGCTCTACCAGTGGACGATCAGTCCGCTGCTCGGGCCGGTCTGCAAGTACTACCCGTCGTGCTCCCACTACGGCTTCACGGCCATCGACCGGCATGGTGCCATCAAGGGAACGGCACTCACAGCCTGGCGCATCCTGCGGTGCAATCCGTGGTCGCTGGGCGGTGTGGACCATGTCCCGCCGCGCAAGCGCCCGCGGTGGCACGAAATGCTGCGCAACGCGTGGCATGCACGCAAGGGCGGGCCCGCCGCCGTCGGACCGGCCACCGAGGGACGGACTTCTCCCACCAGTCCGTCGAGTCCTTCGAGCCCGGCCGCAGAGACACCGTCCCATGCCCAAGGAGCATGATTAGTGGACACGATTGCCAGCCTCTTCAGCTTCATCACCACACCCGTCTCCTGGGTCATCGTCCAGTTCCACTCGGTGTACGGCGCCCTCTTCGGCCCTGACACCGGTTGGGCCTGGGGCCTGTCGATCGTGTCCCTGGTGATCCTGATCCGCATCTGCCTGATCCCGCTCTTCGTGAAGCAGATCAAGGCGACCCGGGCCATGCAGACGCTGCAGCCCGAGATGAAGAAGATCCAGGAGCGCTACAAGAACGACAAGCAGCGTCAGTCCGAAGAGATGATGAAGCTGTACAAGGAGACGGGCACCAACCCGCTCTCCTCGTGCCTTCCCATCCTGGCGCAGTCCCCGTTCTTCTTCGCCCTGTACCACGTGCTCAACAGCATCGCGAACAACGACACCATCGGTGTCATCAACCAGAGCCTGCTGGAGAGCGCGCAGAAGGCGCACATCTTCGGGGCCCCGCTGGCCGCGAAGTTCACCGACAGCAGCGCTGATGTCGCCGCCCTCGACGCCTCGCTGACCACCGTCCGCATCGTCACCGCGGTCATGATCGTCCTGATGTCGGCGTCGCAGTTCTACACGCAGCGCCAGCTGATGACGAAGAACGTCGACACCACGGTGAAGACCCCGTTCATGCAGCAGCAGAAGATGCTGATGTACGTCTTCCCGGTCATGTTCGCCGTCTTCGGCATCAACTTCCCGGTCGGTGTCCTCGTCTACTGGCTGACCACCAACGTGTGGACCATGGGCCAGCAGATGTACGTCATCCACAACAACCCGACCCCGGGTTCCAAGGCCCAGGCCTCGTACCTCGACCGCCTGACCAAGCACGTCACGCAGCACGAGAAGGTCGGTCGGCGCCGCGACCGTGCCATCGTGAAGGCGATCGTCGTCAAGGGCCGCGACCGCAACGAGTTCGAGCGCAAGTTCATCAACGGCCTGAGCAAGGCCGGCCTGGCCGCCCAGGCCGACGGCACCGTGATCAAGAGCGACACCGCGGCCGCAGCCCAGGCCGAGGACGGTACGCCGACCACCGCCGTCGGCACCCCGAAGCGTCAGCAGCCCAAGCGGCAGAGCAAGTCGCAGCGGCAGCACGGCGGCGCCGTCGGTCCGAAGGCGGCCGGTGAGAGCGAGCCGAAGACGTCGCTGACCAAGGCCGACGAGCCTGAGGACGCCAAGCCAGCCGCCGCTGCCAAGAAGGGCGGCGCGAAGCCCGCCGGCGGTACCCGCAGCAAGGCCCAGTCCGGACAGCGCAAGGGTCCGCAGCGGCCCAAGTCCCCGTCCAAGAAGTAAGAAGGAGTCCATCCCGTGACGGAAGGCACCACCTCCGCCGCTGCCGAGGGTGCAGACACCCTGACTCGCCTGGAGCAGGAAGGCGAGATCGCGGCGGACTACCTGGAGGGTCTGCTCGACATCGCCGACCTCGACGGCGATATCGACATGGACGTCGAGGCCGACCGTGCCTCCGTCTCGATCATCAGTGACACGGGCGGCCGCGATCTGCAGAAGCTGGTCGGCCGCGACGGCGAGGTGCTGGAAGCGCTCCAGGAGCTCACCCGTCTGGCTGTGCACCGGGAGACCGGTGATCGCAGCCGTCTGATGCTCGACATCGCGGGGTACCGGGCCCAGAAGCGCTCCGAGCTCTCCGAGCTGGGCGCCAAGGCCGCCGCGGAGGCGAAGAGCAGCGGTGAGGCCGTCAAGCTGAAGCCGATGTCGCCCTTCGAGCGCAAGGTCGTGCACGACGCGGTCAAGGCCGCGGGCCTGCGCAGCGAGTCCGAGGGCGAGGAGCCGCAGCGTTTCGTCGTCGTGCTGCCTGCCTGAGCGGCCCTAGCGTTCCCCGGCCCCGTCTGTTGCGCAGGCGGGGCCGAACTTTGTCAGCCTGATAGTTCTGGTGGTTCTGGTGTCGGCGCCGGGTGCGCTGACGCGGTACGGAAGGACGGTCCCCCGTGACGGAGGCAGCGGAGCTTCCCCCCGCGCCCGAGCAGGCGCGCGAGGTGTTCGGTGATCGCTTCGCGGATGCGGTGCGGTACGCCGAGCTGCTCGCAGAGGCGGGCGTGCAGCGCGGTCTCATCGGCCCGCGAGAGGTGCCCCGGTTGTGGGAGCGGCACCTGCTGAACTGCGCGGTGCTCTCGGAGGTCGTGCCCGACAGCGTGACCGTGTGCGACGTCGGCTCCGGCGCCGGGCTCCCCGGCATTCCGCTGGCGCTGGTCCGCACGGACCTGAAGATCACACTCCTGGAGCCGCTGCTTCGGCGTACCAACTTCCTCACCGAGGTCGTGGAGCTGCTCGGCCTCGACCATGTGACGGTCGTGCGCGGCCGGGCCGAAGAGGTCATGGGGAAGATTCAGCCCGTCCACGTCGTGACGGCCCGAGCCGTCGCGCCCCTCGACCGGCTCGCCACCTGGGGCATTCCGCTGCTGCGGCCGTACGGGGAGATGCTCGCGCTCAAGGGTGACACCGCCGAGGAGGAGCTGAAGAGCGCTTCGGCGGCGCTGAGCAAGCTGGGTGCGGTGGAGACGTCCATCCTGCATGTGGGTGAGGGCGTGGTGGACCCGACCTCCACCGTCGTACGGGTCGAGGTCGGGGAGAGTCCCGGCGGTGTGCGCTTCGCTGCGAAGCGGGCCAAGGCGGCTCGCACGGGGCGGACGCGCCGACGGCGCTGATCCGTCCTGACGACGAGACGTACTCCACACAAGCTGCCAAACAGATGCAAGCCGGAGTGTCGCGGCAGTCCGGCCCCGGCTGCTGTGCATCGTGTTTCACGTGAAACGTCGCTCACTGCTGCACGGCATCATCAGTCGTGGCCGCGCTGCGGCCGAACCCCGCGACCGAAAGCCTCTTGGTTCACTCGATGAGGGACCTGAGGTATCCACAGAGGTGGATTTCTCCACAGAACGCCAGGCCTCACTGGTTCGCGACCCCGAAGACATGGGAGGCTCTGTTCATTGCGAGCCTGAAGTCGAGGAGAGTGAATCCTTGCGGTCCGACGCCAACATCGCGGGACCGATGACCGATCCGGTCCCCGGTCCCCGTACCGAGTCGATGGGGGCGGATGTTTCACGTGAAACACCGCCTCCGATGGACGACACTCCCATCGGTCGTGCTGCCCAACTGGCGGTGGAGGCTCTGGGGCGTGCCGGTGAAGGCCTGCCACGGCCCGAGCAGACGCGCATCATCGTGGTCGCCAATCAGAAGGGCGGTGTGGGGAAGACGACGACGACCGTCAACCTCGCCGCATCGCTGGCGCTGCACGGTGGCCGGGTCCTGGTGGTCGACCTCGACCCGCAGGGCAACGCCTCGACAGCCCTGGGTATCGACCATCACGCCGAAGTCCCTTCGATCTACGACGTGTTGGTCGACAGCAAGCCGCTCTCCGAGGTTGTCCAGCCGGTCCCCGATGTCGAGGGGCTCTTCTGCGCCCCCGCCACCATCGATCTCGCCGGTGCGGAGATCGAGCTGGTGTCCCTGGTGGCACGAGAGAGCAGGCTGCAGCGCGCGATCCAGGCGTACGAACAGCCGCTGGACTACATCCTCATCGACTGCCCGCCCTCACTCGGTCTTCTGACGGTCAATGCCCTCGTGGCGGGCCAGGAAGTTCTGATCCCCATCCAGTGCGAGTACTACGCACTGGAAGGCCTCGGGCAGTTGCTGCGCAACGTCGACCTGGTGCGGGGGCACCTCAACCCCGCCCTGCATGTGTCGACCATCCTGCTCACCATGTACGACGGCCGGACGCGACTCGCGTCCCAGGTCGCGGAAGAGGTGCGCACCCACTTCGGTGACGAGGTACTGCGGACGAGCATCCCCCGCTCCGTCCGTATCTCGGAGGCGCCGAGTTATGGGCAGACGGTACTGACCTACGATCCTGGATCGAGTGGTGCCCTCTCCTATCTTGAGGCGGCACGAGAGATCGCGCTGAAGGGCGTCGGCATCAGCTATGACGCGACGCACGCCCATATCGGCGTACAGCAGAACGACCCGAGCATGGTGGAGGGCATCCAGTGAGCGAGCGACGGAGGGGGCTGGGCCGTGGTCTCGGCGCACTGATCCCTGCCGCACCGACGGAGAAGTCGGTGGCCCAGGCCGCGGCAGGGAACGCTGTGTCCACGTCCCCCGCGGCAGTGCCTGTGCTGCCGAACGACCGTGGGGTGGCCGCGGCGAAGGTAGCAACGCTGCCGCCTGTTTCACGTGAAACAGAGGAGCCGACGCAGTCGACTGCTCCTGCCCCGCCTGCAGCACCCATCGGCGCGCACTTCGCCGAGATTCCCCTCGACTCCATCGCGCCGAACCCGCGTCAGCCGCGTGATGTCTTCGACGAGGACGCGCTGGCCGAGCTCATCACCTCCATCAAGGAAGTGGGGCTCCTCCAGCCGGTCGTCGTACGGCAGGTGGGTCCCGGCCGCTACGAGCTCATCATGGGCGAGCGCCGCTGGAGGGCCTGTCGTGAGGCGGGGCTGGAGGCGATCCCGGCCATCGTGCGCGCCACGGAGGACGAGAAGCTCCTCTTGGACGCCCTGCTGGAGAACCTGCACCGCGCCCAGTTGAACCCGCTGGAAGAGGCAGCCGCCTACGACCAGTTGCTGAGGGACTTCAACTGCACGCATGACCAGCTGGCGGACCGCATCGGCCGATCCCGCCCTCAGGTCTCCAACACCCTGCGTCTGCTGAAGCTCTCCCCGGCCGTGCAGCGAAGGGTCGCCGCCGGGGTTCTTTCCGCCGGCCACGCGCGGGCACTGCTCTCCGTCGAGGACTCGGAGGAGCAGGACCGCCTCGCTCACCGCATTGTTGCCGAAGGGCTCTCCGTGCGGGCCGTCGAGGAGATCGTGACCTTGATGGGGTCTCGGCCCCAGAAGACTCAAAGGCCCAAGGGCCCGCGTGCCGGCGCAAGGGTCTCTCCCGCGCTGTCCGACCTCGCCACGCGGCTCTCCGACCGCTTCGAGACACGGGTGAAGGTCGACCTGGGCCAGAAGAAGGGCAAGATCACCGTCGAGTTCGCCTCGATGGAAGACCTTGAACGCATCCTCGGCTCACTCGCTCCTGGCGAGGGGCCGGTCCTGCAGAAGAGTCTCCTGGAGGGTGACTCCGAGGAGAACGATCCTGAGCCTCCGGCGTAGGAACCTCCGCAGTGCGAGAGACGGAGCGGGCGATGTCCGGTGTGTGCCGGAACATGGCCCGCTCTGTTCCTTTCTGGCGGTATCGATGGAATCGCATCGTGGATACGATGCGTTGGGTACGGCGCAACCACTGGGCAGCACCTCTGAGAGGGAGGCAGGGGCCATGCGAACCATAAGGCGCACCGGTTTGGTGAGCGCCGGTTTGGGGCTGGGAGCAGTCGGTGGATTCATCGGCAGTCTCCTCAGAGAACGGAGTGCGCTGACAGCCGCCCGCGACGCGGCGGCGGGCGAAGGAAGCGAGGAACAGCCTTCATGGGCCGCCGGCTCGTACCGCTCACGCTGGACAACCTCCAGGACCTTCCCAAGCGTTGTCGCTCGTGTGTCTTCTGGGAACTCGACCCAGTCAGCGGTGAGGCCGCGGTAGAGACGGGCACGTCCGCTTCGGAGAAGGAAGCCTGGATCTCGGCGGTTCTGCTGGACTGGGGCTCCTGCGGGCGGGTCGTGTATGTCGACGACGTGCCAGTGGGCTTCGTGCTTTACGCCCCGCCCGCCTACGTTCCCCGCTCCACGGCGTTTCCCACCAGCCCCGTCTCGCCCGACGCGGTGCAGTTGATGACCGCGTTCATCGTTCCCGGTTACCAGGGACAGGGGCTCGGGCGGGTGATGGTGCAGACGGTCGCCAAGGATCTTCTGCGGCGCGGCTTCAAGGCCATCGAAGCCTTCGGAGACGTGCGCTGGAAGGAACCTGCCTGCGTCCTGCCCGCAGACCACCTTCTGGCTGTCGGCTTCAAGACGGTCCGCCAGCACCCCACTCACCCCCGACTGAGGCTGGAACTGAGGTCGACGCTCTCCTGGAAGGAAGACGTCGAGATGGCACTGGACCGACTCTTGGGAGCCGTGCAGAAAGAGCCGGCGCTGCGACCGCTGTAGTGCAGTCAAACGAAATGGGCCAACCCGGAGGGGTTGGCCCATTCGTGTTTCACGTGAAACATGCGCCGTCGGTGCGACGGCTCAGCCGATTCACTCGGCGATGAACTCCTCGAGGTCGCGAACGATCGCGGCCTTCGGCTTCGCGCCCACGATGGTCTTGGCGACCTCGCCACCCTGGTAGACGTTCAGGGTCGGGATGGACATGACGCCGTACTTGGCGGCCGTACCCGGGTTCTCGTCGATGTTCAGCTTGACGATCTCGATCTTGTCGCCGTACTCGGAGGCGATCGCCTCGAGGGAGGGGGCGATCTGGCGGCACGGACCGCACCAGGCGGCCCAGAAGTCCACCAGAACAGGCTTGTCGCTCTTGAGGACATCCTGCTCGAAGGAGTCGTCAGTCACATTCTTCAGGGTGCCGGCCACGGCGGGCTCCTTAACTGGTTGGTGCGTGGGGCGGGTAGGGGGAGGTCAGACGGAGGTCTTCTCGGGCTCGGGCTGCTCCTCGTCCGCCAGGGCGGCGAGGTAGCGCTCGGCGTCGAGAGCTGCGGAACAGCCGGTCCCGGCCGCGGTGATCGCCTGACGGTAGGTGTGGTCGACCACGTCGCCCGCACCGAAGACACCGGTCAGGTTCGTGCGCGTCGACGGTGCCTGCACCTTCAGGTACCCCTCTTCGTCCAGGTCGAGCTGACCCTTGAAGAGTTCGGTGCGCGGGTCGTGGCCGATGGCGATGAAGAGTCCGGTGACCGGCAGGTCCGAGAGCTCACCGGTCTTGAGGTTGCGCAGCTTCAGACCCGAGAGCTTCGGGTCGCCCTGGATTTCGGCGACCTCGCTGTCCCAGACGAAGGAGATCTTCGGGTCGGCGAAGGCGCGCTCCTGCATCGCCTTGGAGGCGCGCAGAGTGTCACGACGGTGGACGATGGTCACGGACTTGGCGAACCGCGAGAGGAAGGTCGCCTCCTCCATCGCGGTGTCGCCGCCACCGATCACGGCGATGTCCTGGTCCTTGAAGAAGAACCCGTCACAGGTGGCGCACCAGGACACGCCACGGCCGGAGAGGGCGTCCTCGTTCGGCAGACCGAGCTTGCGGTGCTGTGAGCCGGTGGCGACGATGACGGCCTTCGCCTGGTGCACGGTGCCCGCCGTGTCCGTGACGGTCTTGATCTCACCGCTCAGGTCGACGGCCACGATGTCGTCCGGGACCAGTTCGGCTCCAAAGCGCTCCGACTGGGCGCGCATGTTGTCCATGAGCTCGGGGCCCATGATGCCGTCCTGGAAGCCCGGGAAGTTCTCGACGTCGGTGGTGTTCATGAGCGCACCACCAGCGGTGACGGCGCCCTCGAACACCAGGGGCTTCAGCGACGCGCGCGCGGTGTAGAGCGCCGCCGTGTAGCCGGCGGGCCCGGAGCCGATGATGATCACGTTACGGACGTCGCTCACGGCTTGATTCCTCGTCTCTGGACTGCGTCGTTCGACCGGTGGGAGCGTCTCTAGGACCTCTCACCCCACCCAACGGATCCTAAGGGGCGCGCATTCCCACTGTGTCCGGGCACACGGAGATGCGGCACCAAGCGGTGATCCTGGGGCGAAGACGAGCGCTCGCTCAGACGGAGGGGTAGGTGCGCTCCAGGAGCACCTCGCCGGTGGCGGTGGACGGCGTGTGATCCACGCACGTCGCGTCGACGATGTAGGCGGTGACCCGAGTGGCGTCGGAAGGGTCGGGAAGCAGCACGAGCATGGCCTTCTTCCCTTGGTAGACGCCGTTCTCGGTGGCCAGTGCCGGATCATCCCGCCCGATGCCCTCGCGGACGCAGCCGGGCACCACGGGTTCCTTGGATACCTTGGGCTGATTGGTGCCGGGGGCCGTCGCCGCGCCGAAGGGGGTGCGAGAGCCGCCACCCTTGGCCTTGTCCTGGGCCAGGAGGTCGGTGACCTGCTTCTGCAGCTTTCCTTCGGAGAAGGTGTCCGCGGCGGTGGTCTGCCGTCCGCCTGCCGACTCATGAGAGGGCTTGTTGTCGCCGAGGGATGACAGCAGGACGGAGCCCAGCCCCAGGGCGGCCACCGTGAAGACGGTTCCCAGGACGGCGACCCTGTGGCGTCCCATGCGTGTGCGGCCCTTGCGGCCGGGACCGGTGGTGGAGGAGCGCGGGCGGCCGGCAGGCCGGTCGGCAGGTGTCGATGTTTCACGTGAAACATGCGCACCGCTGTCGTCCCCGGAGGGAGAACGGGCAGCGTCGGAACGGGGAGCACTCACCGGTTCCGGGCTCTCCGCGGACTCCGGACCGTTGGCGTTCAGCAGGGCCTCGGCGGCGAGAGCGGCATCAATACGGCCCGCGACGTCGGCGGGCATCCGCGGCGGGCCCGGCAGCGTGCCGAGCAGTCCCCGGATCTCCTCCAGGGAGGCGTACACGTCCGCGCAGAGTTCGCACGCGTCGAGGTGCCCGCGCAGATCGGTGCTCCGGGCCGGTGGGAGGAGCCCCTCGGCGAGGTCGGAGATCTCCGCGACGTCCGGGTGCCCGGCCATGTCTGTCGTCGACGTCACGCTCGTCCACCTCCGCCCTTCACAGCAGCTGAGTCGGTCGGTCCTGTGTCCGGGGGCCCCGTTCGGCGCGACCCCGCTGCGGGTGGGACGGCTGTCCCCTGCGTCCGGTTCCGTCCTCCGCCCGGGTTTTCGCCCTCCTCGCCACTGTGCGGCCGCAGGTGGGTGAGCAGCGGCAGGAGTCTGGCCCTGCCACGCGCGCATCTGCTTTTCACCGTGCCGGTGGGCACATCGAGAATCCGGGCCGCCTCCGCGACCGGGTAGCCCTGCATGTCCACCAGGACGAGCGCGGCACGCTGGTCGGCCGGCAGGGTCCCCAGGGCTTCGATGAGCTGCCGGTGGAGATCGTTGCGCTCGGCGGGGGCCGAAGCCGACTCGTGCGGCTCCAGCAGCTGCTCCAGGCGCTCGGTGTCGTCCACGGGGGAGGTCTTCCGGGAAGCCGCTTTGCGGGCGCGGTCCAGGCAGGCGTTCACCGTGATCCTGTGCAGCCATGTCGTGACGGCCGACTGGCCCCGGAAGGTGTGGGCGGCCCGGTAGGCGGACACGAGGGCGTCCTGCACGGCGTCAGCGGCCTCCTCGCGGTCACCGAGCGTCCGCAGGGCGACCGCCCAGAGCCGGTCGCGATGCCGCCGGACGATCTCGCCGAAGGCATCGGGGTCGCCTTCGACGTGCCGTGCGAGGAGATCCTGATCACTGGCACCGCTGTGCTCGGTGCGGTCTGTCATCGGCCCCCCTCCCTCGGTCGGCTTTCAGCCCGTGAACTTCACTTCGGTGATGGCCTGCTTGTATCCCTTGTTGCTGTAGTTGGCCGGGTCGTCGCCGGAGTACGGCAGCGCAGTGAGCCAGACCAGGACGTACCGGCTCTTCACCGGCTTGTCGACGCTCACCTTGAGGGAGGTGCCGCTTGTCGTCGCGGTGCCGAGCTTCCGCATGGAGCTCAGCGGCGTCGACGAACCCAGGGAATCCGTGGCGTACAGGTCGGCCGTGGTGTGGTCGTTGCCGTACCGCAGCGACAGGGTCGCGGCGGAGATCTTCTGCTCGGATCCGAGGTCGTAGACGATGCCGACACCCGGCTTTATCACCATCTTCGGACCGTCCAGGTAGCTGCTGGTCCGCCAGGCCGTGGAAGTGTTGCCGTCATAGGTCTTGCCCACGTCGGCGGGGTGCTGGGCGTCGCCCTTGGCGACGTACTCCTCGGCGTCCTTGATGGGGATCGGCCTCGACGGCGCCGCGTTCTTGTTCTTGTCGCCGCCCTCGTGGTCTTGCGTCTTGGTCGGCTCGTCGTTCTTGCCGCCCTGGTCCATCAGCGCGTCTGCCAGCTGCCAGCTGCCGAGACCCAGCGCTGCGATCAGGAGTGCGGAGACGGCCCACTTCAGGGCCTTGCCCGTGCGGCTCTGGAGCGGGGGCGGCGGGGTCGCGATCGACGTGACACCGGGGCGCGGGGTCTGACGGCCGTAGGTGCCCTGTTGGTACGTCGTGCGCTGGTACTCGGGCGGCGCGGTGAACGCCGGCTCCGGCGGGCGGATGCGGGGCATCTCACCGATCGCCTTCACCAGCTCCTCCGGCGTGGTGCACGGCGACTCGTGCCGGGACGCGGTGGCGCCGTCGTTGACGAGCGCGCGCATGGAGAGCTCGGACAGACCGCGGTGCACACCGGCGCGCACCTGGTCGGGCGCGATCAGGCCGATGTCCTTCGGCAGGCCCGACAGGCCGTAGGCATCGCTCTCGTACGGCCAGCGCTGGGTGAGCGCCGCGTACAGCAGGGCGCCGATGGCCTCGGTGTCCGTCCGCTGCGGGGTGTCGGACGAGACGCCGCGCAGGGCGGCGTTGACCGCGAGGCCGCGGATGCGCCACTGGCCCGTCGAGGCGCGCAACACGGCGTTGGGATTCAGCCGCAGATGGGCGAGGCCCTCCCGGTGGGCGGCAGCCATGGCGGAGGAGACCTGACTGACCATCTGGTAGGCGTCGTAGGGCTCCAGGGGGCCGGAGGCGAGGAGCGTGGTCAGTTCCGTCGCGTCGGGCAGCCATTCGTGGACGACGTAGACGACGTCGTTCTCCTCCACCGCGTCCAGCACCTGGACGAAACGCGGGTCACCC
The DNA here is from genome assembly GCF_042899705.1 of Streptomyces sp. NPDC013187. NCBI lineage: Bacteria > Bacillati > Actinomycetota > Actinomycetes > Kitasatosporales > Streptomycetaceae > Streptomyces > Streptomyces sp. NPDC013187. The sequence continues at coordinate 448,000 of NZ_JBIBAF010000001.1, forward strand.
AGGAGGGCGGAGGAGCGGGCGGCCGCCAGGACGGAGCGGGCCCGCGAGTGGTCCGCGGGCAGGATGTGCACGCCGACGGCACGGCGGAGCTTCTCGTCCACGGCCCGCCAACTGCTGAAACCGTCCAGACGGGTGACGCACTCCTCGAGCCGGTAGCGTCTGGCGAGCTTGTGACCGCTGTGCAGTTCGGGAGGCGAGGTCGTTCCGGCACCGTCGGTCCTGGTGCTCTCCTGTACCTCGTCGCTGTCCGTGTCCCGCTCCCGGTTCTTGGCCACCCCGTCGGCCGTGGACTGGTCCGCCTGTGCGGTCAGCGACGCCTCGTCGCTGTTGTCTGCCACGTCGACGGCAGCCGTACTCCGTTCCGCCACCGTCGTTCCTGCCTCCCCATCCATTACGCGCCGGCCGGCGTCCCATACGCGCCGAGCGACGCCGAAACCAATTGTGCCCACAGTCCGCCGCTATGCACGACACGCGGTGGCTGACGATGGTTGTGCGCCTACCCCCCGCCTCAGCGTCCCAGGCGTCCGCGGACCATGCCCACCAGGGAGTTGAGCTCCTCGATGCGCATGCGGCGGGCGGCGACGAAGAAGATCCCGAGCAGCACGGCGCCGCCTGCCAGGACCGCGACGAGCGAGCCGGCGGGGCCCTGACCGAGTGTGTGGCCGATGCCGTAGCAGGCCGCGCCGCTGAGCAGGGCGGCCGGGACGGACGCGATGCACAGCCGGGCGTAAGTCCGCAGGACCCGGGCGCCGTCGAGGTCCCCGCCGAGGCGCTTGCGCAGCCGTCGCCAGGCGACGCCGACGCCGATCGCGTAGGCCAGGCCGTACGAGGCGGCCATGCCGACCACGGCCCAGCGGGACGGGATGACGAAGTAGCAGACCGCCGAGGCGCCCGCGTTGACCGCGGCCACGATGACCGTGTTGTAGAACGGGGTTCGGGTGTCCTCGTAGGCGTAGAAAGCGCGCAGGACCACGTACTGCACGGAGTACGGGATCAGGCCGAGCCCGAACGCCATCAGCATGACGCCCATGTTGGTGGCCTCGCTGGTGCCCGAGGAGCCGAACATCAGGGTGCACAGTGGGATGCCGAGGGACAGGAAGCCGAATGCGATCGGCACGATCGCGACCGCCGTGGTGCGCAGGCCCTGGGAGATGTCGTCGCGGACGGCTCCCCCGTCGCCCTCCGCCGCCGAGCGCGACAGGCGCGGCAGCAGGGCGGCCATGAGGGAGACCGTGATGATGGCCTGCGGCAGGCCCCAGATGAGCTGTGCGTTGGCGTAGGCGGAGAAGCCGGTGCCGTCGACCGGTGAGGCCTTGCCCGCCGCGGTGGACAGCTGGATGACGATCATGGCGCCGGCCTGGTTCGCGAGGACGAACAGCACCGTCCACTTGGCGAGCGTGACGGCCTTGCCGAGGCCTTGGCCCTTCCAGTCGAAGCGCAGCCGCAGCCGGAAGCCGGTCTCGCGCAGGTAGGGGATCATGGCGAGCGCCTGGACCACGAGACCGAGCAGGACGCCGATGCCGAGCAGGCGCTGGCCCTCCGGCGGGATGTTCGCGGCCTTCATCCCGGAGTCGGCCGCGGTGCCGTAGACGTAGATGAACATGCCCAGCGTCACGATGATGACGATGTTGTTCAGGACGGGGGTCCACATCATCGCGCCGAACTTGCCGCGCGCGTTGAGGATCTGGCCCATCACCACGTGGATGCCCATGAAGAAGATCGTGGGCAGGAAGTACTGGGCGAAGGTAATGGCGACCTGGTTCGCCGCCGGGTCGGTGGCGACCCCGTTGGACAGCACGCGGATCAGGAGCGGCGCGCCGAGGACCGAGAGCGCGGTGAGCCCGCCGAGCGTCACGATGACCAGGGTCAGCAGGCGGTTGGCGTACGCCTCGCCGCCGTCGTCGTCCTCCTTCATGGCACGCACGAGCTGCGGCACGAAGACGGAGTTGAGACCACCGCCGACGGTGAGGATGTAGATCATCGTCGGCAGCTGGTACGCGACCTGGAAGGTGTCACCGAGGAGGCCGACGCCCAGTGCCGACACGATCAGCGCGGAGCGGACGAAGCCCGTGAGGCGGGAGACCATCGTGCCCGCGGCCATCACGGCGCTGGACTTCATCAGGCCCGCCGCGCGGCCGCTCTTCTTCGGAGCGGGCGCGGCGTCGGGCTCAGGATCCTGTGCCGCGTCCGCGAGGGCCGGTACCGCCACGGTCTGGTCGGTGGCCGCGTACGGGCCCTGCGGTGCGTAGGGGCCTTGTGCCGTCTGCCCTGGAGCCGCGGACGGGCCGGGGACGGAGGGCGACTCGTAGGACGGGTGACCGCTGCTCTGCTGCTGGTCGCGGAAGAGATGCGCGAACGCGTCCGGTTCCTGGCGCGGCTCGCCCGCCTGGGAGACGAGATCGTCCACGCCCACGAACTGGGTGGTGCGGGGATCGTCGCCGTACGGCAGATGCCGCGTCGGGCCCTCCGGCTCCGGGGCGGGCGTCTGTGCCCACACCTGCGGGTCGGGCGCGTACGGCGACTGCGCGGGCGGCCCGTACATCTTCTGCTGCGGCCGGTACGTGCCGGGAGCGGGCGGCGGGTGCGCGGCGCGGTCGTAGTGCGCCTCGCCTGCCGGGTCCTGCGCGGCGGGGTCCTGAGCGCGGTAGGGGTCCTGTCCGTAGGGGTCCTGACCGTAAGGGTCCTGACCGTAGGGATCCTGACCGTAGGCGTCCTGGAGGTAGATGTCCGTGGGCGGTTGCGGCGGCACCTGGCCGTGCTCGGGCGGTGAGCCCTCGGGCCCGCCCGCATCGGGGTAGCCCGAGCTGCCCGCGGCACGGCCGCGGTCACCGTCGTACGGCGCGTTCATGGTTACCCCACCTCATCGTCCCGGGCCCACCGGCCACGATTTCTCAACGGTCCACTCTCTCACCCGTGCCGGACGGGTCGGCGCTTTCCGCTGCGGTGTCCGGGGCCGGGTCACTCGGCTGCTCAGGGGTGTCCGCCCGCGAGCCGGCGCCGGACTCCTCATCCAGACGTGCGCCGGAGACCTCCGGGTTCCGCGAAGCGTCGGCCCGGCTCTGCGGCTCGTCGACCTCGTCGTCCGCCTCCGTGGTCTCGCCCTCGGCGGCCTCGTCCTCGGCGGCCTCACGTGCGGCGGCGCGCTTGCGCTGGGTGTACATCCGGAAGCCCGCGAGGACCAGGAGCAGGACACCACCGCCGATGACCAGCATCACGGTGGGCGTGACCTCTGTGACCCGCACGTCGAAGGTGACCGGGGCGCCGTACCTCTGGCCGTCCTCCGTGTACAGCTGGGCGACGACTTCCGCCCGGCCGTTGGCGTTGGCCGACGTGGTGAACTTCACCGACTGGGCGTGGCCACCGTTGACGGTGACGGGCTGCTCCTCGTAGGCGTCGCCGTCGATCTTGAGTCGCGTGGGGTTCTTCGACGTGAGTCGCAGCTCCAGGTGCTCGACGCCCTGCACCAGGTTGTTCTGGACGGTCACCGGGATCACGGCGCTGCGGCCGGAGAGCTTGGTCTCCGACTTCTCGATCAGCTTCACGCTGTCGATGAGCCCGTCCAGGTACGACTCGATGCCGTTGCGGTACGCCAGAGCCGCGACGTCCTTGCCGCGCCACGACGTGGACATCTCGCGGTTCATGGCCCGTCCGAAGGGGGTCACGACCCGGGACTGGCGGGTCAGGATCACCTTGAACTTGTCGAGCTTGCCCTGCGTGGTCGCGATCTGCTGGAACGCGGCCTGCGGGAGCTCCTGGGCGCGCAACGAACGGGGATACGTCGTCGGCACCTTCGTGTTGGCGGCAGGGTCAGGCTTGGCCTTGGCGGCGGCCGTGAGGTCCTGCGACTCGGACCAGTTCCCGACCTGGAGGGCCCCCAGCGCCTCGGCCATGGCCTGTGCCTGGCTCACGGACGGCATGCGCTGCGGGGCGACGACGACGCTGCGCTGCTTGCCGGTCTGCAGGCCGAGCGTCAGGCTCTGGGCCAGGAAACGCTGCACGGCGAGCGTGGAGGCGGAGGCCTTGGTCAGATCGCCCTGGAACGCCGTGGACATCCGGGAGTCCGCGACGACGGCCGTGGTGCCGCCGCCGATCGGCCGGGCAGCGGAGGGCGTGTACGACAGGTTGTCCTGGAGGCTGTCGCTGCGGGTGATCACCTTGTCGGCGCCCGCGGATGTGGCGACCTTCACGATCGACGGGTCGATGGCGCCGTCCACCGGCCACACGAAGTCCGTGGACGGTTTCACGTGGAGGATCGTGTTCACCGTGTCGTCGGCGACGTCGGTGGCCTCCTTCAGGTGGTTCAGCGAGCCGGTGACGTTCGTGCCGTTGTGGGCGAGGGAGGCCAGGTCCGGGTCGCCGAACGGCAGGGCGGCGATCTCCTCGCCGGTCACCGCCTGCTGGAGCTCGGCCAGCCAGTGCTTGGCGAGTTCCTGGTTCTTTCCAGGAGTGGTGGTGCCGTCCGCGCCGCGGACCTGGTAGCTCCGCGTCATCGCGTCGACGGACGCCAGCAGGTCCGGGTCGATCACCCAGGTGACGTCGAGGCCCTTGCCCAGCGACACCATCTGGTCGAGGCGGCCGCCCGGGGCGATCTCCCGGGCGAGCTCGTCGTCGCGGAAGACCGGGGTCTGCTGTTCGTTCGATCCCGTCTCGGCCGCCATGTGGGCGCCTGAGACGAGGGGCCACAGGAAGGTGGTCTTCGTCTTCGTGCCGGCCTCTTCCGGCTGCCACGGCAGGAACGTGCGCTGGACACCGAGAACCTGGTCCCAGGGCTGTGCCGCGCTCTCCCCGGACAGCGTGACGGCCAGCTGGTAGACGCCGTCCCGGCCGAGATCCAGCTTGTCGGCCGGCACGGAGATGCTGAAGGGCTGTGCGATGCCCGGGGTGAGCGCCGAGAACTTCTCCGTGTACTTGCCGCCGACCTTCTCGCCGGAGGGCCCTTGGAGGTGGTCGCTCTTCTTGGCCAGAGTGTCGATCGACGATCGGGTGCCGAGCGGGGGGCCCACCTGCAGGTCGACGTGGGCGCCGGTCACCGTCTGCCTGCCGTTGTTGGTGACCGTGCCCGACACGGTCACCGTGTCCCCCTCGGAGGGGGCACTGGGGCTGAGTGAATTGACCGCGACCGACACCGAGCCTGTGCCGGCGGCGGCCTGCGAGGACTCCTGCCCGGCCGCCTCCGCCGTCGTCGCGGCGGGCAACTGGAGGAGTCCGGCCAGCAGCGGTGCGCCGGCGAGCAGTGCCCCGGTGCGCCGCAGCCAGCGGCGGGCAGGTGAGGCACTGGCCCCCTGGAAGTCTGCCGCCTCGGCCACGCGCTCGTCCGTCCCTAGTCGTCGTCAGTGGTCGTCGGAATGTGCGTCCACGCATGGTAACGATGCCCGCTGAGGGGAAGTGCCGCGGTCCGCTCCACAAGATCGCGGTCGGGTGCCTCACTGTCCGGTATCGGACTCTATGGGGGAAGACGCTTCTCCACAGACCGAAAGTTCTACTTGTGCGCGTAAAGCGGGCGGGCCCCCACGCTTGCGCAGGTTGGAAATAGGAGGAGCTCACGGCGGGCCGGGCCACGTACCCTCTTCTGTTGTGCCGAATGCCAACGAAGAAACGTCCAGTGCCCTGAGCCAGGTGCAGCACCGCGCTGTGAGTGAACTGCTGCGGGTCGCCCCTGTCGCCGACGACCTCGCCCGCCGCTTCCAGGAGGCCGGGTTCTCACTTGCCCTGGTCGGCGGGTCGGTACGGGACGCGCTGCTGGGTCGGCTCGGCAACGATCTGGATTTCACGACCGACGCACGCCCTGAGGACGTCCTCAAGATCGTCCGCCCCTGGGCGGACGCCGTGTGGGAGGTCGGGATCGCCTTCGGCACGGTGGGTGCGCACAAGGGCGGCTACCAGATCGAGGTGACCACCTACCGCTCCGAGGCCTACGACCGCACCTCGCGCAAGCCCGAGGTGTCGTACGGGGACTCCATCGAGGAGGACCTCGTCCGCCGCGACTTCACGGTGAACGCGATGGCGGTGGCGCTGCCGGAGAAGGAGTTCGTCGACCCGCACGGCGGGCTCGAAGACCTCGCGGCGCGGGTGCTGCGCACTCCGGGGACCCCTGAGGAGTCGTTCTCGGACGACCCGCTGCGGATGATGAGGGCCGCGCGCTTCGCGGCTCAGCTCGACTTCGAAGTCGCCCCCGAGGTCGTTACGGCGATGACGGAGATGGCCGGACGTATCGAGATCGTCTCGGCCGAGCGGGTGCGGGACGAACTGAACAAGCTGATCCTCTCCCAGCAGCCGCGCAAGGGCCTGACGCTGCTCGTCGAGACGGGCCTGGCCGAACGCGTGGTGCCCGAGCTGCCGGCCCTGCGCCTGGAGCGTGACGAGCACCACCGTCACAAGGACGTCTACGACCACTCGCTGATCGTCCTGGAGCAGGCGATGGCGCTGGAGGAGGACGGTCCCGACCTGACCCTCCGCCTGGCTGCCCTGCTGCACGACATCGGCAAGCCGCGCACGCGCCGCTTCGAGAAGGACGGCCGGGTCTCGTTCCATCACCATGAGGTGGTCGGGGCGAAGATGACCAAGAAGCGCATGACGGCTCTGAAGTACTCCAACGAGCTGGTGAAGGACGTCTCACGTCTGGTCGAACTCCACCTGCGCTTTCACGGGTACGGCACCGGCGAATGGACGGACTCGGCGGTCCGCCGCTACGTCCGTGATGCCGGCCCGCTCCTCGATCGCCTCCACAAGCTGACCCGCTCGGACTGCACGACCCGCAACAAGCGCAAGGCGGCGGCTCTGTCCCGGGCCTACGACGGGCTGGAGGAGCGGATCGCCAAGCTGCAGGAGCAGGAGGAGCTGGACTCGATCCGTCCGGACCTCGACGGCAACCAGATCATGGAGATCCTCGGCGTGGGCCCTGGTCCGGTCATCGGCCGTGCGTACCAGCACATGCTGGAGTTGCGCCTGGAGAACGGGCCCATGCAGCCCGACGCCGCGGTGGCCGCGCTCAAGGAGTGGTGGGCCGGGCAGGAGAGCTGAGGCTGTGAAACGGGGTCATGTTTCACGTGAAACATGACCCCGCCGGAGGCCTGCCACCTGCCGGACATAGCTCGAGGGGCGCTGTTTCACGTGAAACAGCGCCCCTCGGTGCGTCTGCCTACTTCTTGTAGTCCTTCAGGCAGAGCAGGAAGTCCTTGCCGTCACCACTCTCGGTGTACGTGTACTGGAAGTCCTTGGCTTCCGCCTCGCACTTGCTCGAAGCCAGGGTGTCCGTGAGGAACGAGCCCTCGATCTTGGCCAGCACCTTGTACTGGGCCTTCGCGTCGTCGCACTTCACGACCTCGAGGTCCGGGTTGTTGTCGCTGGTGCTGCCACGGTGCATGCAGTCGCCGACGGAGGCCGTGTTGGCGTCGTCTCGGCTGGTCATGTAACCGACGATGGCGATGGCGGCCACGGCGATGACCACGACTATGTTCTTGATCGTCTTGAAGCTGAGCTTGCGGCCGGACGGCTGCGGGGGGACCGGAGCGTACGGAGCCGCGCCCTGGGGCGGGAAGCCGGGCTGCCCGGGCTGCTGCGGGTAACCGCCCTGGGGCGGGAATGGAGCCTGGGGAGCAGCCGCGGGCTGGTTCTGCGCGAACGGATTGCCCTGGGGCGGCGGAGTAGTCACTGGGGGTCCCCCTCGAACATGGTGAGTGACGCGAACATGTCGCGAATAAGACTCACGTAAGGTAGCGGGCCCCACTGACAACGCAGTAGCCAGAAGTGGCTCTGTGTCATTGATGTGACACTTACTGGCGGCCAAAGCGGGTCATAGATACAGCTACTGCCGCGTAGATAACGGCGATCGTGATCACCAGGGGCGCCGATCGGCCGTCCGGTGGCAGCATCAGGGCCGCGACCGCGGCCGCGCCGACGAAGAAGACGTTGAAGAGGACGTCGTACACCGAGAAGATCCGGCCACGGAAGCCGTCCTCCACCGAGGACTGGACGATGGTGTCGGTGGCGATCTTCGCGCCCTGAGTCGTCAGCCCCAGAACGAACGCCGCGGCCAGCAGGGGGGCGGTGGCGAACGGCAGCCCGAGAGCGGGCTCCAGCAGCGCCGCGGCGGCCGCGCACACGACGATCCAGCGGCCCGGCCCGAGCCGTCCCGCGGCCCAGGGCGTCACCACGGCCGCCGCGAAGAACCCCGCCCCGGAGACGCCCAACGCCAGCCCCAGCAGGGCCAGTCCGTCGTCCGTGGTCGAGGTGAGGGCGTACCGGCACAACATCAGCAGCATGACCAGCAGGGCGCCGTAGCAGAACCGCATCAGCGACATCGCCGCAAGGGCCCAGGCGGCCTCCCGGCGCTGGGGGGCGGCCAGGTGGCGTACACCTGCCGCCAGATCGCGGGCGGTGCCCGTGAGGGCCGTCCCGATCTGCTCGCGTGGCAAGGGCCGGTCAGGGCCGAGGAGTTCCCGCGCCATGCTCAGCGACGCCAGGGCCGCGCACAGGTACAGCCCGGCCCCCACGAGCACCACCGCGGCGTCCGAGTCCGCCACCGCCAGGCGTACGACGAAGGCGAGTCCGCCGCCGGCGGTCGCCGCCAGCGTTCCGGCGGTCGGTGACAGGGAGTTGGCGATGACCAGGCGATCGGCGTCGACCACACGCGGCAGCGCGGCGGACAGGCCTGAAAGGACGAAGCGGTTGACGGCGGTGACGCACAGAGCCGAGACGTAGAAGAGCCAGTCCGGAACCGGACTGAGGATCAGCACGGCCGTGGCGCAGGCCAGCAGAGCGCGCAACAGGCTCCCGTACAGCAGGACCTGACGGCGCCGCCAGCGGTCCAGCAGGACACCGGCAAAGGGGCCGACGAGGGAGTACGGAAGCAGCAGCACCGCCATCGCGGAGGCGACCGCGGCCGCCGAGGTCTGCTTCTCCGGCGAGAAGACCACGTACGCGGCGAGCGCGACCTGGTAGACGCCATCGGCACCCTGGGACAGCAGACGCACGGCGAGCAGGCGCCGGAAACCCTGGAAGCGCAACAGGACGCGCAGGTCACGGACGACGGCCATGGGGCCCAGCCTCACATACGGGGAGGGTCCCCGGGACGTACGACCCGGGGACCCTCACAGCCCTGGCAGGAGCGACTGGTTGCGGCGTGTCAGCGCTCGACCTCACCCTTGATGAACTTCTCGACGTTCTCGCGGGCCTCGTCGTCGAAGTACTGCACGGGCGGGGACTTCATGAAGTAGCTCGACGCCGACAGGATCGGGCCGCCGATGCCGCGGTCCTTGGCGATCTTCGCGGCGCGCAGGGCGTCGATGATGACGCCGGCGGAGTTCGGGGAGTCCCAGACCTCGAGCTTGTACTCCAGGTTCAGCGGGACGTCACCGAAGGCGCGGCCCTCGAGGCGGACGTAGGCCCACTTGCGGTCGTCCAGCCAGGCGACGTAGTCGGACGGGCCGATGTGGACGTTGCCCTCGCCCAGTTCGCGGTCGCGGATCTGGGAGGTGACGGCCTGCGTCTTGGAGATCTTCTTCGACTCGAGGCGGTCGCGCTCGAGCATGTTCTTGAAGTCCATGTTGCCGCCGACGTTCAGCTGCATCGTGCGGTCCAGGACGACGCCCCGGTCCTCGAACAGCTTCGCCATCACGCGGTGCGTGATGGTGGCGCCCACCTGGGACTTGATGTCGTCGCCGACGATCGGGACGCCCGCCTCGGTGAACTTGTCCGCCCACTCCTTGGTGCCGGCGATGAAGACCGGAAGGGCGTTGACGAAGGCGACCTTGGCGTCGATGGCGCACTGGGCGTAGAACTTCGCCGCGTCCTCGGAGCCGACGGGCAGGTAGCAGACGAGGACGTCGACCTGCTTGTCCTTGAGGACCTGGACGACGTCGGCCGGCTCCTCGGCGGACTCCTCGATGGTCTCGCGGTAGTACTTACCGAGGCCGTCGAGGGTGTGGCCGCGCTGGACCGTCACACCGGTGCTGGGCACGTCGCAGATCTTGATCGTGTTGTTCTCGGAGGCGCCGATGGCGTCCGCCAGGTCGAGGCCGACCTTCTTGGCGTCCACGTCGAACGCGGCGACGAACTCGACGTCGCTGACGTGGTAGTCGCCGAACTGGACGTGCATCAGGCCCGGCACCTTGGACGCCGGGTCGGCGTCCTTGTAGTACTCGACTCCCTGTACCAGCGATGCGGCGCAGTTGCCCACACCGACGATGGCTACGCGAACCGAACCCATTCCGGTTGCTCCCTGTGTGTACGAGTGAGGCCCTGTGTGGGCTCTCACGTGGCGGTGTCGTCGGGCGTATCCGGCCGGGGGTCGTCCCCCGGCCGGGGCAGGACGCCCGGCGTTCCAGATGTGGTGTCACGCGAAGCGGGCTCTCCGGTGGCCGGACCCTTGAGGTCCCGCCCCGCCCGCTCGCTCTCGATGAGCTCGTTCAGCCAGCGCACCTCGCGCTCCACGGACTCCATCCCGTGACGCTGGAGCTCGAGCGTGTAGTCGTCGAGGCGCTCCCGGGTCCGGGCCAGGGAAGCGCTCATCTTCTCCAGCCGCTCCTCCAGCCGGCTGCGGCGGCCCTCCAGCACGCGCATACGGACATCGCGTGAGGTTTGCCCGAAGAAGGCGAAACGGGCTGCGAAGGTTTCGTCCTCGTACGCGTCGGGCCCGGTCTGCGAGAGCAGCTCCTCGAAGTGCTCCTTGCCCTCCGCCGTCAGCCGGTAGACGATCTTGGCGCGGCGCCCCGTGAGGGGGGCGGCGAGGGCGTCCTCGGTGGTGCTGCCCGTTTCCTCGATCAACCAGCCGTTGGCGACCAGCGTCTTGAGGCAGGGATAGAGCGTCCCGTAGCTGAACGCACGGAACACACCCAGCGATGTGTTGAGCCGTTTGCGCAGCTCATAGCCGTGCATCGGAGATTCGCGGAGCAGGCCGAGGACGGCGAACTCGAGGATGCCGGAACGCCGGCTCATCGTCGCCTCCTCCCGCCGCGGTGCGCGTGTATCAGTCCGATGTGTCGGGCCGATGTGTCGAGCTGATGTATCGAGTCGATACATCACGACGATAGAACGGCCTTCCGGATGCGACAAGAGGGGGGTGGGTGAACGGGATCACATCACCGATTCGTCCGACGCGACTTGCCTGATTTGAGGTGAACTTCGGGGCTCGGCAGGTTTTGGTGGTGCGTAGTCTGTGCGCCATGCACATCACCGGGAACCGAGTGACGCCTGAGAGCGTCGTCGTCTGCGGTGTAGTACGGGTGCATGCGGGACCGATGAATGCGGAGCCGACCGCATCCGTACTTCGGGGGGACCGGAAACCAGCCGCCGTTTCCAGGCGCGCAAGGGTGCGCCTGCCCGAGGAGTAGTCGTTCGATGAGCGAGCACCGTCGCAAACCGCCGCAGCCGCAGGGAGGCGGACGTGCCGCGGCCCGACGCGGCCAGTCCGGCTCGTCTTCCGGCCGCCGCGCGGCACCGCGAGGCGCCACCGGGTCTCCGTCCGACTCCTATGGGTCGGACTCCTACGACTCGGGGGGTGAGGAGCGTCAGTACGGCGGCCGTGCCGAGGCCCGTCGTGCGGCGCAGAGAAGTACGGGTGGCAGCCGTCGCAGAGCGGCCGAACCGGCCCGTGGCGGCCGGCGCGCCGCTCCCGGTGGCCCGAATGGGCCCGGGCGGGGCAGAGGACGCGTGGCCGCCGTTCCCGACAAGAAGCGGCTGATCGACTATCCGCGCGCCGGCAAGTACGGCTGGCAGCGCTGGATGCCGTCCTGGAAGCTCGTGTCCGGACTGTGCATCGCCTTCTTCGGCAGTCTGGTGGCCGTGGCGGGCATCGGATACGCCATGGTGGGGGTCCCCAACGAGGAGAACGCTGCGGCGCGGTCGCAGAACAACGTCTACTACTGGGCCGACGGCAGCCAGATGGTCGCGGCGGGCAGTGGTCAGAACCGGCAGAACGTCCCACTCGCGAAAATCCCCAAGGCCATGCGGTGGGCGGTGATCTCGGCCGAGAACAAGAGCTTCTACGACGACTCCGGTGTCGACCCCATGGGTATCGCCCGTGCCCTGGCGAACATGGCCCGGGGCGGTGACACGCAGGGTGGTTCGACGATCACCCAGCAATTCGTCAAGAACACCTACCTGAGCCAGGAACAGACGGTCAGCCGTAAGTTCAAGGAGATGTTCATCTCGATCAAGGTGGGCACGAAGCTCTCCAAGGACGACATCCTCCAGGGGTACCTGAACACCTCGTACTACGGCCGTGGTGCTTACGGCATTCAGGCCGCCGCCCAGGCCTACTACGGCAAGGAGGCGGATGACCTCGACGCGAGCGAGTGCGCTTTCCTCGCCGCTCTTCTGAAGGGCCCGACGTACTACGACCCCGCGGGCAACGAGGGCATCGACGAGAACGCGAGCAAGGACAAGAACACCAAGCGGTCCAAGGACCGGTGGGCCTGGATCCTCGAGCAGATGCACAACGACAAGAGGATCACGGACAAGGAGTACCAGGACGCGATCAAGAAGTACCCCATGCCTGACGAGCGAAAGGCGTCGAAGGGCATGACCGGTCAGATCGGCTACCTGGCGGACACGGCCAAGAAGTACGTCCTGAACCACTCGAACATCTCCGAGAAGCAGTTCGACCTGGGCGGCTACCAGATCAAGACGACCTTCGACAAGGAGAAGGTCGAGGCGCTGGCGAAGGCCGTCAAGAAGGTCGAGAAGGAGAAGCTCGACCCGGAGAACCGCGAGCTGGACAAGCACGTCCAGTTCGGTGCGGCATCGGTGAAGCCCAATGACGGCGCGATCGTCGCGCTCTACGGCGGTGCCGGTTACGAGAACGGCCACTTCAACAACAACGCGGACACCTCGGGTGTCCCCGTCGGTTCGACGTGGAAGCCGTTCGTGCTCGCGGCGGCGATGGAGCACGGCACTTACAAGAGCGACGGAGTCGGTGTGTCGCCGCTGAGCAAGTACAACGGCAACGACCATCTCAAGGTCAGGAAGAACGACGGAAGCTACGTCCTGAAGAAGGACAACACGCCCTTCTTCCAGGAGAACGAGAGTGACTACCCCTGGGGCTACATCTCCTTGCGTAAGGCGATGGAGCAGTCCGTCAACACGCCGTTTGTGCAGCTCGGCATGGATGTGGGGATGAAGAACGTGGCCGACGTGGCCGAGAAGGCCGGGATCCTGGACAGCAGCTTCGCTGGTCTCAACGCTTCGTTCGCGCTGGGTACGTCGACTCCCAGTGCGATCCGTATGGCCGACGCTTACGCGACGTTCGCTGCGGCGGGCAAGCAGGCCGCTCCGTACTCGGTGACGAGCGTCAAGTCCAACGGCCGGGAGGTCGAGGGCTTCGATCCGCCCAGGGTCACGCGGGCGATGCCCGAGCAGGTGGCCAACAACGTCACGAACGTTCTGGAGAACGTCATTCAGAACGGTACGGGCAAGAAGGCGCTCTCCCTCGGCCGCACGGCGGCGGGCAAGACCGGTACCACCGACGAGAACAAGTCGGCCTGGTTCGTCGGCTACACCCAGCAGCTGTCGACCTCGGTCGCGATGTTCCGTGAGGACCCCAAGAGCGCCAAGCTGCTCTCCATGAACGGCACCGCGGGTGAGAAGTCCATCCACGGTGGTGACGTCCCCACGTTGGTGTGGACCGAGTACATGAAGGCCGCGCTGAAGGGCGAGAACGATCCCGGCTTCCCGGAGGCCGAGAAGATCGGTGAGATCCAGGACGAGGTGGGCGCCCCGACGCCGACCCCGACGCCCAGTGTGGAGCCCAGCGAGACCGTGACCGAGTCGCCGAGCCCCACGCCGACCGAGAGCTCGTCTCCGTCGCCGTCGCCGAGCGACACCTGCGGGTTCTTCGGCTGTGAGGACAACGGTGGCGCGCAGAACGGCGGCACCGACAATGGAGGCACGGACGGAGGGGTCTCCCCCGAGCCCACGCCGACCGATACGAACCTGGATGGCGGCAACAGCAGGGGCAACGGCAACGGAGGCATCTTCGGAGGCCCTGAGGGATAGCCGACAGATCGCCCGGCTTGGGTGTTTCACGTGAAACGCGAGGGTGTTTCACGTGAAACAAGGGCCGCCGTCCCTTCGGGGTACGGCGGCCCTCGGCGTATTCCTAGGCACGTACGGCAGGATGTGCGGCATGCCCAGTGCAGAATCGACGCAAGCGAGCGTCCATGAGCGGGAGCCGGTGCGGCCGACCAAGGAGGACGAGGTCGCCGCGGCCGGCAGCGAGCTGATCGGCGGCCCGCTCGGGCGGCGTGCCCTGCTCGGGTCGTCCTGGTGGACGCCCGTGCGGGTGATCGCGTTGGTGGCGATCGGCATGTTCGCCCTCGGCCTGGTCCAGAAGGCGCCCTGCTACAACGGCGCCTGGTTCTTCGGCGCCAGCTCCCAGTACACGCACGCGTGCTACTCGGACATCCCGCATCTCTACCAGGGGCGCGGCTTCGCCGACGGGCTCGTGCCGTACTTCGACCGTCTTCCCGGCGACATGCAGTACCTGGAGTACCCGGTGCTCACCGGCGTCTTCATGGAGGTCGCCTCCTGGCTCACGCCCGGCAGCGGCGCCATTCAGGACCAGGAGCAGTGGTACTGGATGGTCAACGCCGGAATGCTCATGGTGTGCGCTTCCGTCATCGCCGTCTGCGTGGCCCGCACCCACGCCCGGCGCCCCTGGGACGGCCTGCTCGTCGCCCTGGCGCCCGCCGCCGCGTTGACGGCGACCATCAACTGGGACCTCCTCGCGGTCGCCCTGACGGCCGCGGCGATGCTGATGTGGTCACGTGGCCGCTCCCTCGCCTTCGGCGTCCTGCTGGGGCTCGCCACGGCCGCCAAGCTCTATCCGTTCCTGCTTCTCGGGCCACTGATGGTGTTGTGCTGGCGCGCGGGCAGGTGGCGCGAGTTCGGGACGGCTCTGGGGGGCGCGATCGTCGCCTGGGTCGTCGTGAACGGGCCGGTGATGCTTTTCGCGTTCGAGGGCTGGTCGAAGTTCTACACGTTCAGCCAGGAAAGGGGCGTCGACTTCGGCTCCTTCTGGCTGATCATGGCCCAGAACTCCGACGACCCGCTCAGCACCGAGACCGTCAACACCCTGGCGACGCTGCTGATGCTGGTGTGCTGTGCGGCCGTCGCGGCCCTCGCACTGACCGCCCCGCGCCGCCCGCGGTTCGCGCAGCTCGCCTTCCTGATCGTCGCGGCGTTCATCCTCACCAACAAGGTCTACTCGCCGCAGTACGTCCTGTGGCTGGTGCCGCTGGCCGCTCTCGCCCGTCCGAAGTGGCGGGACTTCCTGATCTGGCAGGCCTGCGAGGTGGCGTACTTCCTGGGGATCTGGCTGTACCTCGCGTACACGACCAGCGGAGAGGCTCACAAGGGTCTGCCCACCGACGGCTACCACTGGGCCATCGGCCTGCATCTGCTGGGGACGCTGTACCTGTGTGTGATGGTCGTGCGCGACATCTTCATGCCGGAGCGGGATCCGGTGCGCCGGTCCGGTGACGACGATCCCTCGGGCGGAGTCCTCGACGGCGCCGAGGACGTTTTCGTCCTCGGTCCAGCGGCCCGCCCACGGCACCAGGAGACTGCCCGGCTCGACGCGACACCGGTCGAGTGGGGAAGGCCGGGCGCTACGGGCGGTTCGCTCTGAGCGAACGGCGCGAGACGCCGTAGCCGGGAAGGCTCAGCGCGAGGCCGTAGCCGGGGACGCCGAAGGCCGTACACGGGAAACCGTGTACGGCCTTCTTGCTGCACTGCGAGGGACGGTGCGCCCGACGGTCAGCGATCCACGATCCGGTCGAACTGCGTGGTGGTGTGCCGCAGATGGGCCACCAACTCTTCGCCGACCTTCGGCTCGGGCGCATCCGCCGGGACGAACAGGATCGAGACCTGCATGTGCGGCGGCTCGGCGAACCAGCGCTGCTTGCCGCCCCAGACGAACGGAGAAAGGTTCCGGTTCACCGTCGCGAGGCCGGCGCGGGCGACTCCCTTGGCGCGCGGCATGACGCCGTGCAGGGCCTTGGGGGCCTCCAGGCCGACTCCGTGTGACGTGCCGCCCGCCACGACCACCAGGAAGCCGTCGGAGGCCGCCTTCTGCTGCCGGTAGCCGAAACGGTCACCCTTGGCGACGCGCGTGACGTCCAGGACCGCGCCGCGGTACTCGGTGGCGTCATGGTCCCCCAGCCACAGCCGTGTGCCGATGCGGGCCCGGAAGCGGGTCTGCGGGAACTGCTGCTGGAGCCGGGCGAGGTCCTCGGCCTTGAGGTGGCTGACGAACATGGTGTGCAGGGGCAGCCGTGCGGCACGCAGCCGGTCCATCCAGCCGATGACCTCCTCGACGGCGTCCGAGCCGTCGGTGCGGTCCAGCGGGAGGTGGATGGCGAAGCCCTCCAGGCGGACGTTCTCGATGGCGGCGTGCAGCTGCGCCAGGTCCTGCTCGCTGATGCCGTGCCGCTTCATCGAGGACATCACCTCGATCACCACGCGGGCGCCGACCAGGCCGTAGACACCGTCTATCGACGAGACGGAGCGGATGACCCGGTCCGGCAGCGGCACCGGCTCCTCGCCCCGCCGGTACGGCGTCAGCACCAGCAGGTCCCCGCCGAACCAGTCCTTGATGCGGGCGGCCTCGTACGTCGTGCCGACGGCCAGGACGTCCGAACCCAGCCGCGTGGCCTCCTCCGCCAGCCGCTCGTGCCCGAAGCCGTAGCCGTTGCCCTTGCAGACCGGTACGAGGCCCGGGAACTGTTCCTGCACGTGCTTGTGGTGCGCACGCCAGCGCGCGGTGTCGACGTAGAGCGTGAGCGCCATGGCCGGACCTGGAACCTTTCTCGTGGTGCCGTGTATCGGCGGTTTCCGTGTGTCAGAGGTATAGAAGCACTGAACAGGACATCAGCGGCGCGACATGTAGATGTCGAGCGCCTTGTGCAGCAGCTTGTTCAGCGGGAAGTCCCACTCGCCGAGGTACTCGGCCGCCTGGCCGCCGGTACCCACCTTGAACTGGATCAGACCGAAGAGGTGGTCGGTCTCGTCCAGCGAGTCGGAGATACCGCGCAGGTCGTAGACGGTGGCGCCGAGCGCGTAGGCGTCGCGCAGCATCCGCCACTGCATCGCGTTCGAGGGCCGGACCTCACGTCCGATGTTGTCGGAGGCGCCGTAGGAGTACCAGACGTGCCCGCCGACGATCAGCATCGTCGCCGCCGACAGGTTCACACCGTTGTGACGGGCGAAGTACAGCCGCATGCGGTTGGGGTCCTCGGTGTTGAGGGCCGTCCACATGCGCTGGAAGTACGACAGGGGGCGCGGCCGGAAGTGGTCGCGCACGGCGGTGATCTCGTACAGCCGCTGCCATTCCTCGAGGTCCTGGTAGCCACCCTGGACGACCTCGACGCCGGCCTTCTCGGCCTTCTTGATGTTGCGGCGCCACAGCTGGTTGAAGTTCTTGTGGACCTCTTCCAGGGAGCGGTTCGCCAAGGGCACCTGGTACACGTAGCGGGGCTGGACGTCACCGAAGCCGGCGCCGCCGTCCTCACCCTGCTGCCAGCCCATGCGGCGCAGCTTGTCGGCCACCTCGAAGGCGCGCGGCTCGATGTGGTCGGCCTCGATGTCGCGCAGGCGCTTGACGTCCGGGTTCTGGATGCCCTGCTTGATCGAGGGGGCCTCCCAGCGCCGGATGATCACCGGCGGGCCCATCTTCACGGAGAACGCGCCCTGCTGCTTCAGGTGCGCCAGCATCGGTTCGAGCCATTCCTGCAGATTCGGCGCGAACCAGTTGATGACCGGACCCTCGGGCAGGTAGGCGAGGTAGCGCTTGATCTTGGGAAGCTGCCGGTAGAGGACCAGACCGGCACCGACCATCTCGCCGGTGCGGTCGTCGAACCAGCCGAGGTTCTCGGAGCGCCACTCCGCCTTGACGTCAGCCCAGGCCGGGACCTGCATGTGGCTCGCCGACGGCAGGCTCTGGATGTAGGCCAGATGCTGCTCGCGACTGATGGTCCTCAGGGTCAGGCTCATTTAGGGGCGCTCCTCGGGCTGGTGTGTCCCCATGGGTACAGGGGCTCCGGCTCTCGCGCGAAGCCTACTGCGCCTTGGGAGCGCGCCGGTTGGGCGTACGGGACCTTCGCCCCGGCCCGAGGCCGGCCGGGGCGTGACCCGGTGTTCAGATGAGGAGGTGTCCCGGCCTCAGCCGATGAGGCCGCCGTGCGCCATGCCCAGGAAGAACCCGACGCCCGATGCGCCCAGGCCCAGGATGAGACCGAAGCGCTCCCGGGTCGTCTCCGAGATCCACTGGCCGTACGCACCCGTGAGGATGCCCACGAGACCGGCCCATGAGCTGAGCAGATGCAGGTCCTCGTCGATGATCGCCGTGAGGAACGACATGAGGCCCAGCACCAGGGTCACCGCGAGCAGGGCGTCCTGGAGGGGGTGGGGCTTGCCGTCCGTGGCGAAGAGGCCGCCGGCGGTGTTGGGTCGCAATGCCTGTGCCATAGGGCACCTCCTGCGAAGTCGGCGCATCGTAGCGCCATACACACCCGATGTGTACAGATTGGCTGCCCTGACGGCCGGATTTCAACCGCACGCCGCTGTGCGGGTACTCTGTACCGTCCGCACCGGTGTCTGCCCACGTCATGGCGGGGGCTTCTCGTCAGAAGCCCGACTGTCAGTGGTGGCCGATACCGTTGCTACGCATCACAACCCTCCTGCCACGGAACGACCGTGGCCGCTGAGTCCAAAGGAGGTGGGTTCCACATGCGTCACTACGAGGTGATGGTCATCCTCGACCCCGAGGTCGAGGAGCGCGCTGTCTCTCCGCTGATCGAGAACTTCCTTTCTGTCGTCCGTGACGGCGGCGGAAAGGTCGAGAAGGTCGACACCTGGGGCCGTCGTCGTCTCGCGTACGAGATCAAGAAGAAGCCCGAGGGCATCTACTCGGTCATCGACCTGCAGGCCGAGCCTGCGGTCGTCAAGGAGCTCGACCGCCAGATGAACCTGAACGAGTCGGTCCTCCGGACCAAGGTCCTCCGTCCCGAGACCCACTGAGCTTTCCAGCTCAGCTGATTCCGGGATTCGAGTAGCAAGCAGCCAGAGCAAACCCGCCGAGAGGTTCCCCCATGGCAGGCGAGACCGTCATCACGGTTGTCGGCAATCTTGTCGACGACCCCGAGCTGCGCTTCACCCCCTCCGGTGCGGCGGTCGCGAAGTTCCGTGTCGCGTCCACCCCCCGCACCTTCGACCGTCAGACGAACGAGTGGAAGGACGGCGAGAGCCTCTTCCTGACCTGCTCGGTCTGGCGTCAGGCGGCGGAGAACGTCGCCGAGTCGCTCCAGCGAGGCATGCGCGTCATCGTGCAGGGCCGGCTGAAGCAGCGGTCCTACGAGGACCGTGAGGGTGTCAAGCGCACGGTCTACGAGCTGGACGTCGAGGAAGTCGGCGCCAGCCTGCGCAACGCCACGGCCAAGGTCACCAAGACCAGCGGTCGCGGTGGACAGGGTGGCCAGGGTGGCTACGGCGGTGGTGGCGGCGCCCAGGGTGGCGGCGGCTGGGGCGGCGGCCCCGGTGGCGGCCAGCAGGGTGGCGGCGCTCCCGCCGACGACCCGTGGGCGACCGGTGCTCCCGCCGGTGGCAACCAGGGCGGTGGCGGCGGCTGGGGTGGAAACTCCGGCGGCGGCCAGGGTGGCGGCTACTCGGACGAGCCCCCCTTCTAGGGGTGGGTTCGCACTCACACTTCTTGATCACACAGGAGAAACACCATGGCTAAGCCGCCTGTGCGCAAGCCGAAGAAGAAGGTCTGCGCATTCTGCAAGGACAAGGTCACGTACGTGGACTACAAGGACACGAACATGCTGCGGAAGTTCATTTCCGACCGCGGCAAGATCCGTGCCCGCCGCGTGACCGGCAACTGCACGCAGCACCAGCGTGACGTCGCCACGGCCGTGAAGAACAGCCGTGAGATGGCGCTGCTGCCCTACACCTCCACCGCGCGATAAGGGAAGGGTGACCGACTCATGAAGATCATCCTCACCCACGAGGTCTCCGGCCTCGGTGCCGCGGGCGACGTCGTCGACGTCAAGGACGGTTACGCTCGCAACTACCTGATCCCGCGGAAGTTCGCTATCCGCTGGACCAAGGGTGGCGAGAAGGACGTCGAGCAGATCCGTCGTGCTCGCAAGATTCACGAGATCCAGACCATCGAGCAGGCCAACGCTGTGAAGGCCCAGCTCGAGGGTGTCAAGGTCCGTCTGGCCGTGCGCTCCGGCGACGCCGGTCGTCTCTTCGGTTCCGTCACCCCGGCCGACATCGCTTCCGCGATCAAGGCTTCCGGTGGCCCCGAGGTCGACAAGCGCCGCATCGAGCTCGGCTCGCCGATCAAGACGCTGGGCGCTCACGAGACGTCCGTGCGTCTGCACCCCGAGGTTGCCGCCAAGGTCAACATCGAGGTCGTCTCGGCCTGAGTGCCGCGCTGAAGCAGTAAGCGATGGGGCCGCACCCTCAGGGGTGCGGCCCCATTCGTGTCTGCTGGGCACCGGCTCGTCGGTCGGCCCCATGTTTCACGTGAAACACCGCGTTCTGTGGAGCACTGCCTGTTTCACGTGAAACAGCCAGCGTTTCAGGTGAAACGGTCAGCGAGTCGCGCCCGTCACGATCCACCGGCCCGAGCGGGTGCGGAGCGACAGGGTCAGCATCCGCACCGTCATCATCAGCGTCATCGTGGCCCAGAGGGCCGTGAGCCCACCGCCCAGTACCGGGACCAGAAGAGCGGCCGGCGTGAACACCGCCAGGGTGAGCAGCATCGCCCAGGCGAGGTAGGGGCCGTCGCCGGCGCCCATCAGTACACCGTCCAGGACAAAGACGATGCCGGAGATCGGCTGGGAAAGGGCGACGATGATCAGGGCGGGCAGCGCCACGTCCTTGACGGCCGCGTCGCTGGTGAACAAGGGCAAAAACGCCGGTCGGGTGAGAACCACCATGACGCCGAGGACGACGCCGACGGCGATACCCCACTCCACCATGCGGCGACATGCTTCTCGTGCGCCCTGGGTGTCACCGGCTCCGAGGTAGCGCCCGATGATGGCCTGCCCCGCAATGGCGATGGCGTCGAGGGCGAAGGCCAGCAGGGTCCACAGCGAGAGGATGATCTGGTGGGCGGCGATGTCGGCATCCCCGAGACGGGCGGCGACCGCCGTGGCGATCATCAGGACCGCCCGCAGCGAGAGGGTGCGCACCAGCAGGGGGACACCGGCTTGTGCGGAGGCTCTGATCCCGGCGGCATCCGGGCGCAGTGAGGCCCCGTGCTTGCGTGCACCTCTCAGAACCACCACGAGGTAGACCGCGGCCATGCCGCACTGAGCGATGACGGTGCCCCACGCGGAACCGGCGATCCCCAGATCGGCACCGTAGACGAGACCGGCATTGAGGGCACCGTTGGCGACGAAGCCCGCGATGGCTACATAGAGCGGGGTTCTTGTGTCCTGCAGCCCGCGCAGGACACCCGTTGCGGCCAGGACGACGAGCATGGCCGGTATGCCGAGCACGGAGATGCGCAGATATGTGATCGCGTAGGGGGTTGCCGCGTCCGAAGCGCCGAAGAGGTCGACGAGGTGGGGTGCCGTGGGCAGCGCGGCGGCGATGACGGCAGCGCCGAGGATCAGAGCCAACCAGATGCCGTCCATGCCTTGTCGGATGGCGGCTTGAAGGTCGCCCGCACCGACACGACGGGCCACCGCGGCGGTTGTGGCGTAGGCCAGGAAGACGAAGACGCTGACGGCAGTCATCAGCAGGGCCGAGGCGATGCCGAGACCGGCGAGTTGTGCCGTGCCCAGATGGCCCACGATGGCGGTGTCGGCCATGAGAAAGAGGGGCTCGGCGACGAGGGCACCGAAGGCAGGCACGGCCAGCGCGATGATCTCTCGATCGTGCTGTCTCCGGCCGGAGGGGTGGCGCGCGGGGGCCTGTGTCATGTGCACCAATCTAATCGTCCACAGGTAAGAGATGCAAAGGATTTGAGACCCTTACTTTTCGTCTCGGTGTGCGCACTGCTGTGTACTGTTCGAGGTGATCTTGAGCCGGTTGGGAAAGTTTTTCTTCTGCACAGCCCGTGGACGGCAAAGGTGCAGGTCAGTGGGCTTGGTCTAGTGAGAGTCGCGGCTTGTTCACAGGCCTGTCCACCGGGTCGTGCACAGGTTTCGCGGAGTTCTCCACAGCATCTGGGCCGTCGTCCACATGGCCTGTGGATAACCAGATTGGCTGACGGTGCCGACAGGCCTACGGTAGTCCGGCGCCCGCTCCGTCCGCCGGTTTCCAAAACGCCATAAAACCGGCGCGTGCCAAACGGAGTTGGGCCTCTTATTTGTCAGTGCCGTGCCGTAGAAAAGAGGGGCACGGCTAGGTCTGCTTCGGCGGACGGGAGGAGGTGGCTCGGTGAGCATTTCCGAGCCCTTGGACGACCCGTGGGCCGACAGCGGTCCCAGCGATCGTCTGCCCGCTTCCCGCCGACGTGGTGACGGAGCCCGGGGCCGCGACGAACAGCACGAGCGGGGCAGGGACAACGGGGCGTGGGACGGTGGATCGCCCCCGTCGTTCGAGCGGGTACCGCCGCAGGACATCGACGCCGAGCAGTCCGTCCTCGGCGGCATGCTCCTGTCCAAGGACGCCATCGCCGACGTCGTCGAGATCCTCAAGGGCCACGACTTCTACAAGCCGGCCCACGAGACCATCTACCAGGCCGTCCTCGACGTCTATGCCAAGGGCGAGCCGGCCGACCCCATCACGATCGCCGCCGAGCTGACCAAGCGTGGCGAGATCAACAAGGTCGGCGGGGCCTCGTATCTGCACACCCTCGTCCAGACGGTGCCCACGGCGGCCAACGCGGCGTACTACGCGGAGATCGTGCACGAGCGAGCCGTCCTGCGCCGCCTGGTCGAGGCCGGTACGCGCATCACGCAGATGGGATACGCGGCCGACGACGACGTCGACGAGATCGTCAACCGCGCCCAGGCGGAGGTCTACGCGGTCACCGAGCAGCGCACGAGTGAGGACTACCTCCCGCTCGGCGACATCATGGAGGGCGCGCTCGACGAGATCGAGGCGATCGGCTCGCGCAGCGGCGAGATGACCGGTGTGCCGACCGGGTTCACGGACTTCGACTCGCTCACCAACGGTCTGCACCCGGGGCAGATGATCGTCATCGCCGCCCGTCCCGCCATGGGTAAGTCGACGCTGGCCCTGGACTTCGCCCGGGCCGCGTCGATCAAGCACAACCTGCCGAGCGTCATCTTCTCCCTGGAGATGGGGCGTAACGAGATCGCGATGCGCCTGCTGTCCGCGGAGGCCCGCGTGGCCCTTCACCACATGCGGTCCGGCACCATGACGGACGAGGACTGGACGCGTCTGGCGCGCCGCATGCCCGAGGTCTCGTCCGCACCGCTCTACATCGACGACTCCCCGAACCTGTCGATGATGGAGATTCGCGCGAAGTGCCGTCGGCTGAAGCAGCGCAACGACATCAGGCTCGTGATCATCGACTATCTGCAACTGATGCAGGCCGGGGGCTCCAAGCGCTCCGAGAGCCGTCAGCAGGAAGTCTCGGACATGTCCCGGAACCTCAAGCTCCTGGCCAAGGAGCTGGAGGTTCCGGTGATCGCGCTCTCCCAGCTCAACCGTGGCCCCGAGCAGCGCACGGACAAGAAGCCGATGGTGTCCGACCTGCGTGAGTCGGGTTCCATCGAGCAGGACGCCGACATGGTGATCCTTCTGCACCGCGAGGACGCGTACGAGAAGGAGTCGCCGCGGGCGGGCGAGGCGGACATCATCGTGGGCAAGCACCGAAACGGCCCGACGGCGACGATCACGGTCGCCTTCCAGGGGCACTACTCACGGTTCGTGGACATGGCACAGACCTGATCCGACCAGGTCTCACAGGCCCCGCCCCAATGTGCTCGACGCGGGGCTGCCCGGCCGGGTGGACTGGGCCCATGACGACATCTCAGGGAGAGTTGCTTCCCGGAACCCGTCGCGCTCTGTTGCACCGGATCGCCGTCGCGCAGGCCGAGGGGCGGGCTCCGTCGCTCGTCGCGGCCGTCGTGCGGGACGGTACGACGGTGTGGACGGGCGCACGGACCTCGGTGGAGGGGCATGCGCCGGACGAGAACGTGCAGTACCGGATCGGTTCGATCACCAAGACCTTCACGGCGGTTCTCGTACTCCGGCTGCGCGACGAGGGCGCTCTGGATCTGGGCGATCCGCTGGAGAAGCATCTGCCGGGCACCGGCGTGGGGGAGGCGACCGTCGCCGAACTCCTCGCGCACACAGGGGGCTTGGCAGCCGAGACACCGGGCCCGTGGTGGGAGCGAAGCCCCGGATCCCTGCGGCCCGAGCTGGCCGACGTACTGGGTGATCGACCCCGTCTGGCCCCGCCCGGCCGCCGGTTCCACTACTCGAATCCGGGCTACGCCCTGCTCGGCGCGCTCATCGAGAAGCTCCGCGGGGCTTCCTGGGAGGACGTCCTTCGGCGTGAAGTGCTCGAACCTCTGGGACTGCATCGCACGAGCGTGCGGCCGCAGGCGCCCCACGCGGGTGGCTGGGCCGTGCATCCCTGGGCCGACGTGATGCTGCCCGAGCCCACCGAGGATCTGGGGCGCATGGCACCGGCCGGTCAACTCTGGTCGACGACCGGTGACTTGGCGCGGTTCGCCTCCTTCCTGCTCAACGGCGACGAGCGGGTGCTGAGCGCCGGGTCACTGAGGGAGATGAGGACGCCGGCCGCCCCTCACGAGGCGGCGGACGTGGCGAGTGGTTACGCCTACTGCCTGGGCATGGAGATCCGGCGCCGGAACGGGCGGTCTCTTGTCGGCCACACCGGGTCGCTGCCCGGCTTCCTCGCGTGCCTCATGATCAGTGTCGAGGACGATGTGGCGGCGATCGCCCTGGCCAACTCCACGTCAGGACCGCTGCTGTTCCCCGTCGCCGCCGACCTGGTCCGAATCGTCGTCGAGGCGGAGCCGCGTATCCCCGCGCCGTGGAAGCCGCTCCGTGATGTCGATCAGTCACTGCTGGAGCTGACGGGGCAGTGGTACTGGGGGACCCACGCATTCGCTCTGCGACTGACGGCCGACGGGCTCGTGTCGCTGGGGCCGTTGACCGGCGGAGGCCGTCGCTCTCGGTTCCGCGCGAACGGCGACGGCACCTGGACGGGACTGGAGGGCTACTACGCCGGCGAGCTTCTGAAGGCCGTACGGCGGCCGGACGGCTGCGTGAGCCACCTGGACCTCGGCTCGTTCGTGTTCACGCGTCAGCCGTACGACGAGGGCGCTCCTGTGCCGGGTGGTGTCGACCCCGAGGGATGGCGCGGGATCGGTTAGCGCGGTGGGACGCGTGGGCGTCCTGTTTCACGTGGAACAGGACGCCCACGCCCCTCGGTCACAGCTGGAGCTTGAAGCCCGTGTGGGAGGCCGTGAACCCGAGCCGCTCGTAGAAGCGATGGGCGTCGGCGCGTGTCTTGTCAGAGGTCAGCTGGACCAACTGGCACCCCTCCTTGCGGGATTCGTCGATCGCCCACTCGATGAGCTGGGTTCCCAGGCCGCTGCCGCGCTCGTCCGCATGGATGCGCACCCCTTCGACGATCGACCTGGTCGCACCGCGTCGCGAGAGCCCGGGAATGATCGTGAGCTGGAGCGTGCCGACGACCCTGCCCTCTCGGACCGCCACGACCACGTGCTGGTTCGGATCGGCGCTGAGCCGCTCCAGCGCGGCCAGATACGGGGCGAGGTCGTCCGGCGACTCGCGCTGTGCGCCCAGTGGGTCGTCCGCGAGCATGGCGACGATCGCGGAGACGTCGTCGTCGTCGGCGGCACGTATCTCAAGATCTCCCATGGACGCACCTTACGCACAGCCGGCGGTCCGCAGATGCCGCGCTCGGCCCGGGCTCGGGTGCCCTATGCGGGCAGCGGAGCCTTCAGTGTCTCCACGACTCGGACCAGCGGTGCCAGCTCGGGGTTCTCAGCCGCTTCGTCGAGGGCTTCGCGCAGGGCGGCGTCATTGGTCGGACGCGCCGCTTCCAGCAACTCGAGGCCCGCCGCGGTGACGTTGGTGTAGATGCCCCGGCGGTCGGTGGGGCACAGGTAGCGCTCCAGGAGCCCCCGGTCTTCGAGCCGGGTGACCAGGCGCGTGGTGGCGCTCTGGCTGAGCACGACCGCGTCGGCGACCTGCTTCATCTGCAGATGGCCCCCGTCGCCGTCGTGCTGCCGGCTGAGAACGTCCAGCAGGGAGTACTCGCGCGCGCTGAGGTCGTGCCCTGCCTGCAGGGCGCGCTCGATGTGGGCCTCGATCCTCCCGTGGAGCAGGGAGAGGGCGCACCAGCTCTGGGCGAGAGCGGTGAGCGCGGGGTCCGTCGCAGTCATTGGCGTTTCCTCCGTCCCGGAGCGGCTGACACCCAGGATAGAGCAGGACCGCAATTGACGGTGCTTGCATATAGCCCGCGTCTGCAACTATTGTGGACGCACGTTAAGCGCTCCTGCAATCTTCTGGAAAGGTAACCCCGCCATGCCTCTCGCGCTTCTGGCCCTCGCGATCGGGGCCTTCGGGATCGGAACGACGGAGTTCGTGATCATGGGCCTGCTCCCCGATGTCGCGGCCGACTACGGCGTCTCCATCCCCACCGCCGGTTACCTGGTGACCGGCTACGCGCTCGGCGTCATGTTCGGCGCACCGCTGATGACCGCGCTCGGCACCAAGATCTCCCGTAAGCGCATGCTGATGCTGCTGATGGGCCTCTTCATCGTGGGGAACCTGCTCTCGGCACTCGCTCCGGCCTTCTCCGTCATGCTGATCGGCCGGATCGTCGCCTCGCTGGCCCATGGCGCCTTCTTCGGCATCGGTTCGGTCGTCGCGGCGGACCTCGTCGCCCCGGACAAGAAGGCCGGTGCCATCGCGATGATGTTCACCGGTCTGACCGTCGCCAACGTCGTCGGTGTCCCGCTGGGCACGCTCGTCGGGCAGTCCGTCGGCTGGCGGGTGACCTTCGGCATCGTCGCCGCTCTCGGTGTCGTCGGCCTGACCGGCATCGCCCGGCTCGTCCCGGACCTGCCCAAGGCGGAGGGCGTGCGTCTGCGACATGAGCTGGCCGCGTTCAAGAACGTGCAGGTCCTCTTGGCGATGGCCATGACCGTCCTGGGCTTCGGCGGTGTCTTCGCGGCCATCACGTACATCGCGCCGATGATGACCCATGTCGCGGGCTTCGCCGACGGCTCCGTCACCTGGCTTCTGGTCCTCTTCGGCCTTGGCATGGTCGGCGGCAACCTGGTCGGCGGCAAGTTCGCCGACCGTGCCCTCATGCCCTTGCTGTACGTGTCCCTGGGGGCCCTGGCCGTCGTGTTGGCTCTGTTCACCCTCACCGCCCAGGACAAGCTGCTCTCGGCGATCACCATCGCGCTGATCGGTGCCCTGGGCTTCGCCACCGTGCCGCCGCTGCAGAAGCGCGTTCTCGACCAGGCGCACGGCGCACCGACCCTGGCCTCCGCCGTGAACATCGGCGCATTCAACCTCGGCAACGCGCTCTCCGCCTGGCTCGGCGGCCTGGTGATCGCGGCGGGCCTCGGCTACACCGCCCCCAACTGGGTCGGTGCGGCCCTGGCCGCAGGCGCCCTGGTCCTGGCCTTCCTCTCGGCTGCCCTGGAGCGCCGCGCCGGTGGCCCCAGCACCGTCGTCAGGGGGACCGCACCAGCCGAGCAGCGCGCCGCTGTGCACCACTGAGCACTGAACCACCCTCCCACCGGCCCCACGGTCCGGTACGGCCCTCCGGCTGAATGCGCCCACCGCCGACCTGATGGACGCGGTGCAGCCCGGAGGCCTCTTCCACGCGCTGCCGACAGCGCTAGACCGGCCGCTGCTGTTCATCGCCGGCGGCGTGCCGGTGCACCACGACGACGCCGGTTCCGTGTTCCCGGGGGAGCCGGCGTCGTCGTATCGAGGCTCGTCAGCCCGCCGCGACCGTGACCGGCGCGAACCGCCGGCTCCAGTCGCCGGGCAACTCGGCGATCCCGTACGCCATCACCGAGTTGAAGGCGACGGATTGCAGGCCGCGCTCCTTCACCCACGCGAGGAGTTCCTCGTGCCGCACGTCGATGTCGGTGCGCAGGGGGCGGTCGGTGCGGGCGGCAAGGGAGGCGATGAGAGCCTGGGCCACCGAGGTGTCGCGCGCGATGAGCGGCCCGACGACATGGGTGTCCATGTTGGGCCAAGCGGCCGCGTACCCGATGATCCGCCCGCCGTCCTCGGCCACGCGCAACTGGTCGGCGAAAGCCGGCAATCGAGTGACGATGTGTGTGCGGTCGCTCCCGAACACCTGCTCGTCGAGACGGAGGATCGCGGTGAGGTCCTCGGCGGTCGCGGCGCGGGTGGTCACCTCCGGCTCCGATCCACCGGGAGTGAAGCGCCCGCGGACCATCTCGGCCCGTCCTGTGACCTTGAAGCCGAGTTCCTCGTAGAGAGGGCGGCCGTTCGGCGTCGCGTGCAGAGTGAGGGGCGTGGTGCCCATCGCCGAGACGACGTGACGCATCAGCCGGCGTCCCACGCCCTGCCGGGCATGCCGTCCGGCGACCAGGACCATGCCGACTGCGGCGAGGGCGGGGTTCTGCGGTCCGTACTCGGTGACGACACAGGCGCTCACCAGGCCACCCTCGGGGTCGTCGATGCCGTATCCCTTCCCGGCCGTGAGGAGGAAGCCCCACTTGTGCTCCTCCCGTGGCCACCCCCGGTCCTCGGACAAGTCGGCGCAGGCGGCTTGATCGTGCAGCGTGAGACGGCGGATGGGCAATGAGGCAAGGGAAGGAGTCGGCACGCAGGTCAGGCTGTCCGACGAGGGCCCCTGACGTCCACCTGTTTCAGCGGAGACGTACGAGCTTTTAGCCAGTTGTCGCCGCTCGCGCAGGACGCCGACCGGTGCCGGATGTTTCACGTGAAACAGGTAAGAACGCCGGGCGCCCGGCCGAGGCGCTGAACGGGGCTTTCGGGCCTCATGGTTGACGGACTTGGTGATTCGCGTCGTGCCCGCATTCGTGACGAGAGGAGGGGGGACTTGTGTGCACAACAGTGGCCGGTAGGGTCGAGTCCGGTTCGCATCCGGGACGGGACGCCCTGTCCTGTATGGGGTAGTGCAGGGCAATGCAGCCTAACGGGACGGAGAGATCTAAGACCCGCGTTTCCGGGTATACGCCGGAAGCGGCCAGCCGGGTGGGAAGCTCGACGAGAGCCAGTGCGGTCAATGTCACACTCTCGCCCTACTTGTCCGTACGGAGCCGGAATACGGGTTGAATGTGGCCGCATTGGCCGCGATAAGGATGGGAACGCAGACCGTCCACGGGGGAAGCAGGCACCTTCCGACTTCGGAAGTGCGCAGACCGACCGAAAGATGCTCGAGGCGAGGCACACCATGGACGCTCCGACCACCACGTCGGCCGACAACGGCACTTCTGGCGGCGGGGGCGACTGGTTCACACCCCGCAAGAACCCGACGACAGCAGCGGAAAGCGACGCCGCTCGAACACTGGACAGCACGGCGGAAGGGCGCCGACCGGCCGCGATACGCCCGGTGGGCAGGCCCGGAACCGTCCCGGAAGCACCGGCAGACACCTCGTCCGGGCCCCCCGGTTCGGCATCCGGCAGCCCGGGCACCGAGGGGCCCGACCAAGGGCGTGAACATCCGGACGCGATACCCACGCTCGCCCCTGCGGCCGTACAGCACGCTCCGTCCCCCGCCGCGGCGTCCGGCCCCACCACTGTCTCGTCGCTCGGCCCCGCACCCACGGCGCTCACCCCGACGCCCTTCGCCTCCACCGTCGCCCCGCCCCGGAGTGTCCCCGAAGAGAGGGTTCCCGCCCAGGAACAGGCATCGGTGCCACCCCCGAACCAGGCCGCCACCGCACCGGCCGAAGAGGGTTCCCCCGACGCCCTCCTCATCCGCCGCACCATGGCCGAGGTCGCGTCGGTTGCCGACAAGGTCACGTCGTACTTCTACGCCCTGCTCTTCGTCCGCCACCCCGACCTGCGGTCGCTGTTCCCGGCCGCGATGGACACCCAGCGGGACCGGCTGCTCAGAGCGCTCCTCACGGCCGCCGAGCACATCGACAACAAGGACGTTCTCGTCGACTACCTGCAAAAACTCGGTCGGGGCCACCGAAAGTACGGGACGCGGCCCGAGCACTACCCGGCCGTCGGCGAGTGCCTCATCGGCGCGCTGAGCAAGTACGCCGCCGGGGTGTGGAACGCCGAGATGGAGGCGGCCTGGATCCGGGCCTACACCACGATTTCCCAGGTCATGATCGACGCAGCGGCCGCGGACGAACTACGTGCCCCGGCCTGGTGGTACGCCGAGATCGTCACGCACGACCTGCGAACGCCGGATGTCGCCGTGGTCACCGTCCGACCCGACCAGCCGTACCCGTTCCTCGCCGGGCAGTACACGAGCGTGGAGACGCCTTGGTGGCCGCGGATCTGGCGGCACTACTCCTTCGCGTCGGCGCCCCGGTCCGACGGTCTGCTGTCGTTCCACGTCAAGGCCGTCCCGGCCGGCTGGGTCTCCAACGCCCTGGTGCACCGCGCCCGCCCCGGCGACATCATCCGCCTCGGCCCGCCCGCGGGTTCCATGACCGTCGACCACACCACCGACAACGGCCTGCTCTGCCTGGGCGGCGGCACGGGCATAGCGCCCATCAAGGCCCTGGTCGAGGATGTCGCCGAGCACGGGGACCGCCGGTCGGTCGAGGTCTTCTACGGTGCCCGCACGGACCACGACCTGTACGACATCGACACCATGCTCCGCCTCCAGCAGACCCACCCCTGGCTCTCGGTCCGCGCGATCATCGACCAGCAGGCGCACCTGCAGCTGCCGGACGCCATACGGACCTACGGGCCGTGGGACCAGTTCGACGCCTACCTCTCGGGCCCGCCCGGGATGATCCGCAGTGGTGTGGACGCCCTACGGGACCTCGGTATCCCCTCGGACCGCATACGGCACGACTCCGTCGAGGAACTGGTCGCGGCCGGAAGCTGATCAGGCGTCTCAGCCCAGGTCGGGCGCGTGCATGGCGAGCACTCCCTCGATGTTGCCGTCCAGGTAGTGCCGCAGCGACAGCGGCACGAGATGGACGGAGGCGATTCCGACCCGGGTGAAGGGCACGCGCACGATCTCGTACTCGCCGACCGGCTCGTCCACCTCGGGGCCGTGGCGCAGGGAGGGGTCCATGGACTCCAGACGGCAGACGAAGAAGTGCTGCACCTTCACCCCGGTCGCGCCGCCGTCCTCTCCTATGTGCTCCATGGTGTCCACGAAGCAGGGCACCACATCGGTGATCTTCGCGCCGAGCTCTTCGTACACCTCGCGGTGCAAGGCATCGACGACGGTCGAGTCACTGGGTTCGACCCCGCCACCGGGGGTGAGCCAGTAGGGATCCACACCCGGCTTGGTGCGCTTGATCAGGATCAGGTCGGCACCGTCCAGCAGAACGGCGCGGGCGGTGCGCTTGACCACGGGTCGGACGGTCATGAGTGAAATGTGGCCCGGCTGGTTCCACGTGAAACATCGCGAAACGTCACCGGTCGAGCTCCCAGAGTGAGGCACGGCCCGGAGCGCCCACAACGCACGTCAATGCACCCCGGCGCGCGTCTCCGAGCGTCTCAGCACCAGTCGGCCGAGGACCGCAGCAACCAGTCGTGAGCCCGCGCGATGTGGGGCATCGCGAGCGTCCCGGTCCGGACCACCAGGAAGTACGTCCGCAGCGGCGGCACCGCCGGCTCGTGCAGCGCGACGACGTCGCCCCGCTCCAGCGCCGCCGCGCACAGATAGCGGGGCAGCACCGCCACCCCGGCGCCCGCGACCGCGCAGGCCAGGACCGCACGAAGGTCGGGGACGATCACGGTGCCCGGGGCGGCCGGGTGCGAGTCGAAGACGGAGACCCAGTAGCGGGAGACGAACGGCAGCGACTCGTGCACCTCCACCACGGGTATCTTCTCGAGGGCCGGTTCCGGCCTGCGGTCGGGCTGCCCGGTCCCCATCTGCTCGGACCAGCGCGGGGCGGCGACCAGAACGTGCTCCTCGTCGCAGAGCGCAGTCGCCGTGAGCAGGGCGCCGCGTGGCTGAGCCGTGCTGATGGCCAGATCGTGGTGCCCGGCGGAAAGCCCTTCCAGCGTCTCCTCGGCGGTCCCGAAGGAGGCGCGCAGGGCGAAGCCCTGGCCGTCCTCGCCGGTCAGCTCCGTGAGGGCGGGCAGGGCTCGTTCGGCGGTGAACTCCGGAGGACCCGCGAGGTGCAGCGTCCGTAAGGAGGAGTCGTCGTCGAGGCCGGTCTCGGTGATCTCCACCAGGGCGTCGAGATGAGGTGCGGCCTTGTGGGCGAGTTCGTCGCCGATGCTCGTCGGGGTCACGCCACGGGCCTGCCGCAGAAACAGAGGGCGGCCCAGCTGCCGTTCCAGCGTCCGTATCTGCGAGGTGACAGCGGGCTGGGAGAGGCCGAGCAGGGCGGCGGCGCGGGTGAAGGAGCCGGCCCGGTGCACGGTCACGAAGGTCCGCAGCAAGGCCAGATCCACCGCGCACTCCCCTCTTAGGCCCCTGCTCCCTGCCCCGGGCGTGCCCAACTATAAATAAGTCGATAGGTCTCTGTCGCTACTGTGATTGGACACTGACAGAGAGTCAACTAGCCTTGGTCGCGCGGTTCTTGCGCGCGGAACCGGCGGACGGTCCGAGCCACGAGGGGGGAGGCTCGGACCGTCCGTGGGGGTGATCAGGCGGCCGACTCGTCCAACGCACGCAGCACATCCGCCACCAGGTCCTCGGGATCCTCGGCGCCCACCGACAGCCGGATGAAGCCCTCCGGCACCGCGTCTCCGCCCCAGCGGCCACGCCGTTCGGCCGTGGACCGCACACCGCCGAAGCTCGTCGCGTCGTCCACGAGGCGCAGCGCGTCGAGGAACCGGTCGGCACGCGCGCGGGTGGGCAGCGTGAACGACACGACGCAGCCGTAGCGCCGCATCTGCCGCGCGGCGATCTCGTGGGAGGGGTCGTCGGGCAGTCCGGGGTAGCGCAGTCCTGCCACCTCGGGCCGCCCGCGCAGCGCCTTCGCGACCGCCAGGGCCGTCGCGCTCTGCCGGTCGACCCGCATCTGGAGCGTCGCGATCGAACGGTGCGCGAGCCAGGCTTCCATGGGCCCGGGAATCGCACCGACGATCTTGCGCCAGCGGCGCACGGCGGCCATGGCCTCGGCGTCCCGGCCGACCACATAACCAAGGAGGACATCGCCGTGGCCGGTGAGCTGCTTGGTGCCGCTGGCCACCGCGAAATCGGCGCCGAGCTCCAGCGGACGCTGACCGAGTGGTGTCGCGAGGGTGTTGTCGACGGCCACCAGCGCACCACGAGCGTGTGCCGCCTCGGCGAGCCGCCTGATGTCACACACGTCCAGCCCGGGATTGGAAGGGGTCTCGAGCCACAGCAGCCTCGCACCGTCGAGGGCGTCGAGCTGGGCATCCCCGCCGGTGGGCGCCGTGCGCACCTGGATGCCGTATGCCTCCAGCTGGGCGCGGACCAGCGGCAGTGCCTGGTAGCCGTCGTCGGGCAGGACACACACGTCGCCGGTGCGCAGCTGGGAGAAGAGCACCGCCGAGATCGCCGCCATGCCCGAGGCGAAGATGAGCGTCTCGGCGCCGTCCCCGCCCGGCGCCTCCAGCTCGCCGACAGCGCGTTCCAGCAGCGTCCACGTCGGGTTCTCGTCGCGGCCGTACGTGTAGGGACCCGTCACGTCGCCCGGGAGATGGAAGTGGGCCGCGAACACCGGGCCGGGCAGGGTGGGCTCGTGCTTGACCGGCTCCGGCAGCCCGGCCCGCACCGCACGCGTGCCGTCACCGGCGCCAGCGGCCAGGCCCGAAGGGCCCGTCACCCCACCCGCCGCCAGGCCCGCAGCGCCCGTCACCCCGCCCGCGGCACCCGTCGCGTCATCTGCGGCAGCTGCCCCGCCACTTCCTGCACCCGTCGCGGAATCACTCATGCCGCCTGTCCCTCCAGGTCCTCGCGCACTGCGGCGAGCAGACCGGTGCTCGCCGCTTCCACCATCTCAAGGCACTCCTCGAAGCCGTCCATTCCCCCGTAGTAGGGGTCCGGTACGTCGAGGTCGTCGCCGGCGGCGGGATCGTACGAGCGGAGCAGCCGTACCTTTTCCGCGTCCTGCTCGGTGGGCGCGAGGCGGCGCAGGGCCCCGAGATGGCCGGAGTCGAGGGCGATCACGAGGTCGAGGCGGGAGAACCACGACGACTGGAACTGCCGGGCCGTGTGGCCGCCCGGGTATCCGTTGTCCTCCAGGACGGCCACGGTGCGCGGGTCGGCGCCGTCGCCCTCGTGCCAACCGCCCGTACCGGCGCTGTCGACCTCCACCAGCTCGTCGAGACCGGCCTCAGCCACCCGCGCGCGGAACACGATCTCGGCCATCGGCGAGCGGCAGATGTTGCCCGTGCAGACGAAGCAGACCCGGTACGTCATGTTCGCTCAGTCCCCGTCGGGCAGGATGACGTGCAGCGCCCAGGAGACGACCGAGATGATCAGGCCTCCCACGACAGCCGTCCAGAAGCCGTCCACGTGGAAGCTCAGGTCGAGCTTGTCCGCCAGCCACGAGGTGAGCAGCAGCATCAGCGCGTTGACGACCAGCGTGAACAGGCCGAGGGTCAGTATCAGCAATGGCAGGCTGAGGAGCTTGACCACCGGCTTGACCAGGAAGTTCACCAGGCCGAAGAGCAGCGCCACGATGATCAGGGTGGCGAACTCCTTGCCCGTGCTGTCACCGGTCAGGGTGATCTTGTCGAGCAGCCATACGGCGACCGCCAGGGCGCCCGCGTTCGCGATCGTCTTGACTAGGAAATTCTTCATGTGTCTGATCGTGGCAGACCTGATCGGACACGGGCACAAGAGGCAGGGGCGGACAAGGCGATGAAAGCATTCCGGCTGGATGAACTGGAGGCGGAGCGCGCCGCCAACAAGGGCGCCTACCTGCAGTTTCTGCGGGAGCAGAACATGTCGGTCGGCTTGTACGCCCTTGACGCGGGCGATCAGGATCCACAGAAGCCGCACAATCAGGACGAGGTCTACTTCGTTGTGAGCGGCCGGGCCGCGATCACCGTCGGCCTGGAGACGACGCAGGTGGCGCGCGGCAGCGTGATCTACGTGCCGGCGGGCGTCGCCCACAAGTTCCACCACATCACCGAGGACCTGAGGGTGCTGGTGGTCTTCTCTCCGCCCGAGAGCTGACGCGGCGTCTCAGGGTTCCCTAGGGGGTCGGTCAGGGGAGGACAAGGGATGTGAGGCACCCGTTCGACCCCCTCCCGGACCTAGCATCGAGTGCAGGACAACAGTGATCCGACAGGACCGACAGGACCCGGCACTCGAACGGGCGGAGAGGTAAGGACGAGGGCGATGCGAGAGATCTTCACGGGACTGCCGTGGTGGGTGAAGTGGATCGCGGTGCCGGTCATCGCCCTGGTCGTGTTCGGCGGGCTGATCGCCAGTGTGGTCGGCTTCGTCATCGGACTGCTCTTCAAGGTGCTGGTCTTCGTGGCCCTGGTCGGCGGGCTGATCTACGTCGTACGCAAGTTCACTTCGAGCTCCTCGTCGCGCAGCGACTGGTGAGACCGGTGGGAAACCGGTGGGGGTAGCGGGAAACGCCTGGAATCAACGGTTCCCTCGGGCGGGGGAAGTTTCCCGGCGGGGCCGTCTGCACGCGGTGGCAGGCGAATAGAGTCCGGAACTCGACGCGGGGACTTCCCCGCGAGCGGCATTCACCCCCACCCGTGTTCCCCGCACGGGTCTGCCCCCTCGCGCTTCGGGAGAGCCCCTTGGTCCCGGCTGACACCGCACCCGTCCACCTCCGCACCGTCCCCGCGCAACCCCGCTCGGCGGCGCCCTCCGGGTCACCTGCTCCCGCTGCCGCACCGCCTCCACCGACCCTGATCGGGTCCGTGCAGCGCGCGATGCGCCTGCTGGAGACGGTCGCCGCGCACGAGTACGGCGCTCCGGCCAAGCAACTGGCCCGTGAGACCGGGCTGGCGCTGCCCACGACGTATCACCTGCTGCGCACGCTGGTGCACGAGGGCTATCTGCGCCGGGACAAGGGCCTGTTCTTCCTCGGTGAGGCGGCCGAGCGGCTGAGCGGCAGCGGGGCGCGGCAGAAACGTCGCAGCACGATCGTCGACGCCTTGGCGCACTGGCGGGACACCCTGGGCGTGCCCGTGTACTACGCGGTCTACCGCGAGGGCGAGATCGAGGTCATGTGCGTCTCCGACACCCCCGCCAACCCGGCGGTCGAGGAATGGGCCGACTTCCGGGAGACCGGGCACGCGCACGCCGTCGGGCAGTGCCTTCTGTCCCAACTGGACGAGGAGGCACGCCGTGACCACCTCGACCGCTACCCGGTGCAGCCCCTCACGCCCTACACGGTGCGCGACAACCACAGCCTGCTCAGGCGCCTGGAGCGGATCCGGCGGATGGAGCCGGTGACCGAGCGCCAGGAGTACGCCCTGGGCGCGGTCTGCGCCGCGATCCCCCTCACCCTCGGCACCACGGCAGCGACGATGGCCATCTCACTCCCCGCACACCAGGCCGACCGGCTGCTGCCCGCGGCCCGGCAGTTGCAGGCAGAGATGGGGCGACGGCTCGGCTCGCTCGCTCTCTCTATCAGTATGTGAAAACTCACTCCTTGTGATCTGCTGTGTACGTTCAGCAAGATTCCACCAAGTGTCAGAGGTTCGTTCCCGGCCAGTAACGGCGATTGACGGGGTTATCGATGCGCGAGTCCGTACAAGCAGAGGTCATGATGAGCTTTCTCGTGTCCGAGGAGCTCTCCTTCCGCATTCCGGTGGAGCTGCGCTATGAGTCCAGTGATCCCTATGCCGTCAGGCTGACGTTCCACTTGCCCGGTGATGCCCCGGTGACGTGGGCTTTTGGGCGGGAGTTGCTGATCGACGGGGTCGGCCGGCCGTGCGGGGAGGGCGATGTGCGCGTCACGCCCGTCGAACCCGACGCGTTGGGCGAGGTGTTGATCCGGCTTCAGGTGGGCAGCGACCAGGCGTTGTTCCGTTCCTCGACGGCACCGCTCGTCGCTTTCCTGGACCGTACGGACAAGCTGGTGCCGCTGGGCCAGGAAGGTTCGCTCGCCGACTTCGACGCGCACCTCGACGAGGCCCTGGACCGCATCCTCGCCGAGCAGGGCGCCGGCTGAGACATGGCCCGGCGGCACGGTGGAGTAACGCTTCACCGGGCGCCGCCGAGCTGTGCAGGAACGCTTCTTCCTGTGATCGTCCTACGATCTTCCTCCGACCGGGCGGGACGCCTCGGGCACTCAGGCGTCAGCGCTTGCGGCGCCTGCCCCGCCCCCCGCGGGCCGGGACCACGGAGGCCTCCGGGGAGGGTTCCGTGCCGGGGCGGTCGGCCGAGACCACCAGCGCCGCCAAGGCGGTGGTGACCGGCACCGAGGCGACCAGGCCGATCGAACCGACCAGCGTGCGCACGATCTCCTCCGCGACCAGCTCACTGTTGGCCACCGTCCCCACACTGCTCTGCGCGATGGAGAACAGCAGCAGCAGGGGCAGCGCGGCACCCGCGTAGGCGAGGACGAGCGTGTTGACGACCGAGGCGATGTGGTCGCGGCCGATCCGGATGCCCGCGCGGTAGAGGCCCCGCCAGCCCATCGACGGGTTGGCCTCGTGCAGCTCCCACACCGCCGAGGTCTGCGTCACCGTCACGTCGTCGAGCACGCCGAGCGACCCGATGATGACGCCGGCCAGCAGCAGACCGCTCATGTCGATCGTCGGGTAGAGGCCGTGGATCAGCCCGGTGTTGTCGTCGGTGTTCCCGCTCAGGGCGGCCCAGTCGATGAACACCGAGCCGAGGATGCCGATCAGCAGCAGCGAGATGAGGGTGCCGAGCACCGCCACGGACGTCCGGGCGGACAGACCGTGACACAGGTACAGGGCGATGAGCATGATGGCGCTCGCGCCGACCACCGCCACGACCAGCGGGTTGGAGCCCTGCAGGATCGCGGGCAGGATGAAGAAGTTCAGCACCATGAAGCTGATGGCCAGGGCGACCAGCGCCATGACACCCCGCATCCGCCCGACGACCACCACGGCCAGGGCGAAGATGCCCGCGAGCAGGGCCATGGGCAGACGGCGGTTGATGTCGGTGACCGAGTACTGCAGGTCCTTCGGCGCCGAGGGCTCGTAGGCGACCACGACCTCCTGGCCCTCGTGCAGCTGGCGGGACTGGTCGGGCTGGACGATCTCGGTGAACGTACGGCCCTTGTCGTCACCGCTGTCGACCCGGATCGTCGCCCGCTTGCAGGTGCCCTTCTCCTCCTGCACCGCGGAGGAACCCTCGGCCGTGGAGGTGTCACCGGTCGGCGGCACGCCCGAAGCGCCGGCCTCCTTACAGCTCACTTCGACCACCTTGGTGACCGTGGCGTCCTGCGTCTGCCGGTCGAAACCGACGCCGGTGCGCTCGTGCGCCGGAGCGCCGCCCGGCCACAGCACGGCGAGACCGACCAGCACGGCAGCGGCGAACGGGATCAGGATCGCCGCGATGACCTTGCGCAGATGCAGGGAGACCGGGGTGGCCGGGCCGTGACTGTGAGAATGCCCGTGCCCGCCACCCGAGCCGGAACCGGGGCCGTGCCCGTCGCCTCCGCCCTGACCGTGACCCTGTTCGTTGCCTCCGCCGGGACCGGGGCCGTCCCCGGCGCCTCCGCCGTGGCCGTGACCGCCGCCTCCGCTGGGGCCTGATCCGTACCCGCCACCGGTGCCAGGTCCGGAGCCCTGCCCACCGAGGGGACCACTGTGGTCCGCATGACCGCGGGGATAACCGGTGCCCCGGCCGCCGCCGGAGCCCGGCCCATACCCACCGGGGTCACCAGGACCGAACCCCGCGTCCCGCCCGTACCCGAGCTCAGGGCTCTGTCTCCTGGCCGGCCCCTGCTCTCTGGCCGGTTCCTGCCCCCTGGCGGGTCCCTGTCCGGCCCCGGCGGCGAAATCATGGCCGTCACCACGGCCGTTGCCGTTTCCGGCGCCGGATCCGCGGGGCGGCTCGGGCGGTGGGAAGGAGGAACGCTGCGTCGTGGTCACCGCCCGATCATCGCAAGAACGAGGGGGGCCCTCTGTTCACCGCGCCAGAATTGCCGCTAGCGTGGGGGCACCTTTTGTACACGCGGGAGCTCGGAGCACCGGGCTGAGAGGGCGCTGACCTCCGTCCCA
The DNA here is from genome assembly GCF_042899705.1 of Streptomyces sp. NPDC013187. NCBI lineage: Bacteria > Bacillati > Actinomycetota > Actinomycetes > Kitasatosporales > Streptomycetaceae > Streptomyces > Streptomyces sp. NPDC013187. Next base: position 487,240 of record NZ_JBIBAF010000001.1, read on the forward strand.
GCGATGTTTCACATGAAACATCGCTGGAGTCGAGTGATGTTTCACACGAAGCATCGCCGGACGGAAACCGCTGCGTCGACCGCCGAACCTGTTACCGGGTAATGCCGGCGTAGGGAGTAGGTCTCATGACCAACAAGGACGCACGCACGCCTGCCTCCGTTCAGGACGAGACGTCCCAGGAGGCCGGGAAGTCCATCGGCTGGCACAAGGCGTACATCGAGGGCACCCGCCCCGACCTGCGCGTGCCGGTCCGTCAGGTGCACCTCACCAACGGCCAGGCGGTCACGCTGTACGACACGTCGGGCCCCTACACCGATCCACTCGTCGACACCGACGTCCGCAGGGGTTTGCCGCCGCTGCGCGAGAACTGGATCATCGCCCGCGGCGACACCGAGGAGTACGCGGGCCGCCCCGTCCGTCCCGAGGACGACGGCATCAAGCACACCTCGCCCCGTGGCGGTCTCCGCAACCTGGACGCGGTCTTCCCCGGCCGGCCCCGCCAGCCGCGCCGCGGCAGGGGCGGAGAGGCGGTCACCCAACTCGCGTACGCCCGCCGCGGCGAGATCACGCCCGAGATGGAGTACGTGGCCATCCGGGAGAACGTCTCGCCCGAGGTGGTCCGCGACGAGATCGCCGCAGGTCGGGCCGTGCTGCCGGCCAACGTCAACCACCCGGAGATCGAGCCGATGATCATCGGCAAGCGATTCCTGGTGAAGGTCAACGCCAACATCGGCAACTCGGCGGTGACCTCCTCCATCGAGGAGGAGGTCGAGAAAATGACCTGGGCGACCCGCTGGGGCGCCGACACGGTCATGGACCTGTCCACCGGCCGCAACATCCACACCACCCGCGAGTGGGTGCTGCGCAACTCCCCCGTGCCCATCGGCACCGTGCCGCTCTACCAGGCCCTGGAAAAGGTCGACGGCCGGGCCGAGGAGCTGACCTGGGAGATCTACAAGGACACGGTCATCGAACAGGCCGAGCAGGGCGTGGACTACATGACGGTCCACGCGGGTGTACGCCTGCCGTACGTGCCGCTCACGGCGAACCGCAAGACCGGCATCGTCTCCCGGGGCGGCTCGATCATGGCGGCCTGGTGCCTCGCGCACCACAAGGAGTCGTTCCTGTACGAGAACTTCGAGGAGCTCTGCGAGATCCTCGCCGCGTACGACGTCACGTACTCGCTCGGGGACGGCCTCAGGCCCGGATCGATCGCGGACGCCAACGACGAGGCGCAGTTCGCGGAGTTGCGCACGCTCGGGGAACTCAACCGGATCGCGAAGCGTTTCAACGTTCAGACCATGATCGAGGGCCCGGGCCACGTCCCGATGCACAAGATCAAGGAGAACATCGACCTTCAGCAGGAGATCTGCGATGAAGCTCCGTTCTATACGCTCGGCCCGCTGACCACGGACGTCGCCCCGGCGTACGACCACATCACCTCCGGCATCGGTGCCGCGATGATCGCCTGGTGGGGCACGGCGATGCTGTGTTACGTCACGCCCAAGGAGCACTTGGGTCTGCCGAACCGTGACGACGTCAAGACCGGCGTGATCACCTACAAGATCGCCGCCCACGCAGCCGACCTCGCCAAGGGCCACCCGGGTGCGCAGGAGTGGGACGACGCGCTGTCGGACGCTCGTTTCGAGTTCCGGTGGGAGGACCAGTTCAACCTGGCCCTCGACCCGGACACGGCACGGGAGTTCCACGACGAGACCCTGCCCGCGGAGCCCGCCAAGACGGCTCACTTCTGCTCGATGTGCGGTCCCAAGTTCTGCAGCATGAAGATCTCGCAGGACATCCGCCGGGAACACGGCGGCACACGCGCCGAGGTCGAGGAGGGCATGGCCCTGAAGTCGAAGGAGTTCGCGGCGAGCGGGAACCGCGTGTACCTGCCCATCGCGGACTGACCGCCGCGCACAGGCCTGGGGCCGGCCGGCCCCGCGCCGCGCACAGACCCGGGGCCGACGGGCCCCGGCCTGTGGAGGTGCCGTGCGAGGAGCCGCCCGGGTCTCTCCGCCCGTGGAGGGCGGGGTACCCGGACGGGCTCCGACGGTTACTCCGGCCTGCCCGTGAAGGGTGGGGTTGCCGGGCATGGGCTCCGACGGTTACTCCGGTTGGTGCTCCGGCCCTCCGAAGTCCGGGCTCGTGTAGTCCGGGCTGCTGAAGCTGGGGCGCGAGCCGCGGTCGCCGTCGTCCGGGCTGGTGAACCCCGGGCGGTCGTAGCCGAGGTGCGGCATGCGGCTGACCGGAGTGGACGAGGGCGTGTGCTGCAGCGCGGCGGCCGCGCCGGGGTCGGCGAGTGCCTCCCGCAGGAAAGGCAGGATGCCGCGTTCCAGCAGGGCCTCGTGCCAGGCCTCCTTGGCTTGGGCCACCTCGCCCTGCAGTTCGCCGTACGGCCCGCCCTCGGCCGTGGGCTTGTTCCGCAGAGCGGTGAGCAGCAGCCCCACCGCGGCGACGAGGATCGCGACCGCGGTCACGGCACCGAAGACCCAGCCCGTGGTGAGCATGGTCCGGGCGAACCCCTGCTCGGGGTCGAGCATCCGCAGGATGTAGCCGACGAGCAGGAAGATCGCCGCGGCGGTACCGGCCAGGACGGGTGCGAGGACGGCGACGACGGCGACGGCGCCCGCGCCGGTGGTCTCGGCGACCCCTCCCACGGTGGCGGCGAGCCCCGACGCACCCGAGCCCGCCTCGGAGGAGTCGGACCCGCGCACGGCCGGTGAGGCGGCCGATGCCGGCTGACGCAGTTCGTCGCGGACCTTGACGTAGTGCTGGTACTCCGTCGAGGCGGCGGCCGTGATGAGCGCGGTGGCGCTCAGCGCCATGGTGCGCAGCTGTTCGGGGTTGAGCCGCTGTCCGACAGCGGCCAGTTCCGGACGGTGTGGTGCGGAGCGCAGCGCCTCATCGAGGATCCGCTCGTATTCCTGACGGTCCTCGCTCAGCAGGTGCTGCGGAACGCTGTTCATGTGCATCCCCCGATGCTCCGTAGGGCTTGGGGCTCGGCATGCTGACGAGCCGTCGGGCAGAAACGGAGGGGAGCCTGCTACGGATAAGCCGATGGTAGAGCGGTGACGGTATGCGGTGACAGGGGGTTTACCGAAATTGACCCCGCACCGGCCCGGTCCTCCGACCGGGAACGCCTGCCCGGTGAACGTTCACGTATGGAGCGGCAGTTGCTGGACCAGCAACTTTCCGGCCATGGTCACGCCGCCGTCCATCGCGATGGCGAGTCCGTCGGCGTAGACGTGCGGTCCCTCGATCACGGGGTCGCGGTTGTCCTCGTCGTCCTCGGAGCCGACCTCGCCCAGCAGATAGGGGATCGGGCTGTGCCCGTGAACGATGCGGGTGCCCCCGTACGTATCGAGGAGGGAGCGCACGGCGGCCGCGCCGCCCTCGTCGCGGAAGGAGAACCGCTTGGTGAACTTGCGGAACAGGTCCCAGACCTCGTCCGCGTCGTTGCGGGTGATCGTCTCGCGGACGGTGTCGTTGACCTCTTCGATGGAGCGGCCGTAGTCGAGATAGGCGGTGGTGTCGGAGTGGACGAGCAGGTGGCCGTCGACCTCCTCGACGGCGTCCAGGCGGGACATCCACTGCAGGTGGTGGTCCTGGAGGCGGTCCATGTCGGTCTTCTGGCCGCCGTTGAGCAGCCAGGCCGCCTGGAAGGTGGCGGTGCCCGCGCCGGAGTTGACGGGGGTGTCGCCGAATCGCTTCGCACCCAGCAGCAGCAGTTCGTGGTTGCCCATGAGCGCCTTGCAGTAGCCGCCGGCCGCGGCGGCCTCGGCGGACAGCCGCATGACCAGGTCGATGACGCCGATGCCGTCCGGGCCGCGGTCGGTGAAGTCGCCGAGGAACCAGAGCCGGGCGGTGCCCGCGCACCAGCTGCCGGCGGCGTCGAGCAGGCCCTTCTCCTGGAGGGCCGACACCAGCTGGTCGAGGTAGCCGTGCACGTCACCCACGACGTACAGCGGGCCCTGCCCGGTGGTGGACTGCGGGGCGGCGGTCTCGGGATCCACGGTCACCTGAACAGTGTCACCCCGGTTGACGACGGGAAGGTCGCGCTGGGTCGGCGTGTATCCCTCGGGGTACGTCTCCTCGGGCGGCGGGGTGCCCTCGGGGTGGACGCTGTGGACGTACGGACCGGCCTCGTGGACGTACGCGGGCACCCGGAAGTCGCGCAACGTCGCCGTCCGCTCCACCTCGGGTCCCTGACCGGCCCCCTGAGTCATCGACCCCTCCACCATCGCGCCGCGTTGCACCGCATCGGACTGCCTGGTCGTAGCGGCCCGCGGGTGTCGTGGGCCCATCATAGGAATGCGGATCGCGCCATGTGATGACCCAGGGGTGGTGAATCAGAGCAAGAGTCCAGTTCACCGCGGCTTTCGCCCCGATTGGGCCGGGCTTTGACCATCGTGTGACCGCCCGCGCTCTTCTTCTCTTCGCGAGAACGATCCCTTCTCTCCGGGGGACCGGCCCTGTTTCTCCCCAGGAGGGCGACCTTCCTCTTACCCGTGCGGAACCTACGTGCCTTCGGGCGATCGCGGAGGGCTGACCGTCGTGCGCGGCGGGCGTCGCTGGGACGAGGTGCGCACGATCAGCTCCGTCGGTATCACCTGCTCCACCGGGTGGTCGGCTTCCACTCCCTCGATGGCGTCGATGAGGAGCTGTACCACCGCTGTGCCGATGCGGCGGGGTTTCAGGGAGAGCGTGGTGATGGGTGGCTCGGTGTTGGCGTACACCGTGGACTCGCTGCAGCAGACGAGCAGCAGGTCGTCGGGGACGCGCAGGCCGTAGCGGCGGGCGGCGGCGAGCAGATCGGTGCCGTTCGGGTCGAACAGTCCGTAGACCGCGTCGGGCCGGTCGGGCCGGGCGAGGAGCCGGTCCGCGGCGACGGCGCCCGCGCATGGATCGTGCGCGGGATAGGCCTCGTACACCGGATCCTGGCCGACGCGTTCGCACCAGCGCAGGTAGGCGGTGGTCGACAGGTGGGTGTAGGTGTCCGTCGTCGTGCCGGTCAGCAGGCCGATGCGGCGGGCGCCGGCGTCGGCCAGGTGGTCGAGGATGCCGAGGACGGCGGCCTCGTGGTCGTTGTCGACCCAGGCTGTGACCGGCAGCTCACCGGCCGGGCGGCCGTCGGAGACCACCGGCAGGCCCTGCCGGACGAGCTCGCTGACGACCGGGTCCTGGTCGGAGGGGTCGATGACGACCGTGCCGTCGAGGGCGACGTTGGACCACACGTCGTGGCGGGAGGTCGCGGGCAGGATGACGAGCGCGTAGCCACGGGCGAGCGCGGCGGAGGTGGCGGCCCTCGCCATCTCGGCGAAGTAGGCGAACTCCGTGAAGGTGAAAGGTTCATCCCCGTACGTGGTCACGGTCAGGCCGATGAGGCCCGACTTGCCGGTACGGAGGGTCCGGGCGGCGGCCGAGGGCCGGTAGCCCAGGCGGTCGGCGACTTCCCGGACGTGGCGCCGGGTGGCGTCCGGGAGTCGTCCCTTGCCGTTGAGGGCGTCGGAGACGGTCGTGATGGAGACTCCGGCGGCGGCGGCCACGTCTCTGATGCCGGCCCGACCCGGCCGACTGCCTCGTCGTGAGGTTTCCGCGCGGCTCACCTGGTGCTTCCCTGCTGCTGTCATGGCGAGCCGATAGTAGGGCTCATGCGGTGGGGTAGTGCGGACGCATATGCACGCGTTGACAGGCACGTTTCTGCATGATCATTCAACCTCAATTGCCTTGGAAGTCATGGGTGTTGAGCGCTTTCTTAGCAGTACGTGTTGTGTCGGCGCGCACGGGCCTGCCAACTGGCCGAGGTTGCGAAGAGGTCTCAACTCACCTGCACGGGGGATGCGCGCCACGGCGTGCACCACCGGCGCATAGATATATGTGTGGCGCGCCCCCGGATTCGTACGCCTTGGTGCGGTGATGCCCCAGATGCCAGTGAGACGGGGGAGGACGAGGCCGGCCGCTCGGTCGTGGCTATACGCAGCAGCGCCGAATCCTCATAAGGTGAGGAGTATTGGATGTCGGCGGCGGTCATGGGCCGCCGGTCTTCACGAGGAGGACTGCGGTGAGCGAGACGAGCCCCAAGCTGCGCGCCGAGCTGGAGGGGATCCCCACTTACAAGCCGGGCAAGCCCGCCGCAGCAGGTGGTCCGGTGGCCTACAAGCTGTCCTCCAACGAGAACCCCTATCCGCCGCTGCCGGGCGTGATGGAGACCGTGACGGCGGCGGCCTGCAACTTCAACCGCTACCCGGACATGGCCTGTACGGGCCTGATGAACGAGCTGTCCGAGCGGTTCGGGGTGCCTCTCTCCCACCTGGCCACCGGAACCGGCTCGGTCGGTGTCGCCCAGCAGCTGATCCAGGCGACCTCAGGCCCCGGTGACGAGGTGATCTACGCCTGGCGCTCTTTCGAGGCCTACCCGATCATCACGCAGATCAGCGGCGCGACGTCGGTCCAGGTGCCGCTGACGCCCGGGGATGTGCACGACCTCGACGCGATGGCCGACGCGATCACCGAACGGACCCGGCTGATCTTCGTCTGCAACCCCAACAACCCGACCGGCACGGTGGTGCGGCGAGCGGAGCTGGAGCGCTTCCTCGACCGGGTCCCGCGCGATGTGCTGGTGGTCCTCGACGAGGCGTACCGCGAGTTCATCCGCGACCCCGAGGTGCCGGACGGCGTCGAGATCTACCGGAACCGGCCCAACGTCTGTGTCCTGCGGACCTTCTCCAAGGCGTACGGCCTCGCCGGCCTGCGCGTCGGTTTCGCCATCGCCCATGAGCCGGTGGCCGCGGCGCTGCGCAAGACGGCGGTTCCCTTCGGCGTGAGCCAGCTCGCGCAGGAGGCGGCGATCGCCTCACTGCGAGCCGAGGACGAGCTGTTCGGCCGGGTCGGCTCGCTGGTGTGTGAGCGCACGCGCGTGGTCGACGGGCTGCGCTCGCAGGGCTGGACGGTGCCCGAGACCCAGGCCAACTTCGTGTGGCTGCGGCTGGGGGAGCGTACGGTCGCGTTCGCGCAGGCCTGCGAGCAGGCGGGTGTGGTGATCCGGCCGTTCCCGCGCGAGGGTGTGCGGGTGACGGTCGGAGAGGCCGAGGCGAACGACATCTTCCTGAAGGTGTCGGAAGGGTTCCGCAAGGAGCAGTAGGGCTTGTGCCCGCCAGGCGGCGAGGAGTCGCGACTCCCCGTCAGCCCGGTCAGGCGTCCAGGAGTTCCAGGCGGACGGGGTCTCCGTCCCGAACGGTCGCGAGCAGCCCGGGGTCGCCGTCGAAGCGGCCCAGGACATTGCACGGGCCGGCGAGGCGGCATTCATCACCCCGTGAGATCGGAGTGGGCCCGTAGGGGAGAGCGAGGGCATCGCCGTCGGTCCAGAAGGCGACGGTGCCCGGCTCGACGACCTCTTGGGCGCCTGTTTCACGTGAAACTGACACCCCCGTGTCGAAGTACACCTCCTCGCCCCAGGTGCGGGCGGTGGAGACGAGCGGCAGCGCCTTGACCAGGGCCTGGCTGGTCGGGGTGTCGTCGAGCGACGCGTCGAGATGGCCCGCGGGCCAGGAGATCCGTATCTGTAGCGGTATCGGTGACTGCATGCCGACGATTCAACAATATGTTGAAGTCTGGGCCAAGGGCTCGACTGTGACGGGGGAGACAGGGCCCCCCTCAAGGTGCTCGAAAGTCCGTGCTGCATAATGGCTTGTGAATGTGAACGCTTTCACAAGCGGTGTAAGGAGCGGCGACGTGGACCTGGCTTTGGCGCCGGAGACCCTGGCGCGATGGCAGTTCGGAATCACCACCGTCTACCACTTTCTGTTCGTCCCCCTGACGATCTCCCTGGCCGCGCTCACGGCCGGTCTGCAGACGGCGTGGGTACGGACGGAGAAGGAGAAGTACCTCCAGGCCACCAAGTTCTGGGGCAAGCTCTTCCTGATCAACATCGCGATGGGTGTGGTCACCGGCATCGTGCAGGAGTTCCAGTTCGGCATGAACTGGTCCGACTACTCGCGCTTCGTCGGTGACGTCTTCGGTGCGCCGCTCGCCTTCGAGGCACTGATCGCGTTCTTCTTCGAGTCCACCTTCATCGGCCTGTGGATCTTCGGCTGGGACAAGCTGCCGAAGAAGATCCACCTGGCCTGCATATGGATGGTCTCGATCGGCACGATCCTGTCGGCCTACTTCATCCTCGCTGCCAACTCCTGGATGCAGCACCCGGTGGGTTACCGGATCAACGAGGCGAAGGGCCGGGCCGAGCTCACCGACTTCTGGCTGGTGCTCACCCAGAACACCGCGCTCGCCCAGGTCTTCCACACGCTCACCGCGGCGTTCCTGACCGGCGGCGCCTTCATGGTCGGCATCGCCGCCTTCCACCTGGTCCGCAAGAAGCACGTCCTCGTGATGAAGACCTCCCTCCGGCTGGGCCTGGTCACCGTCGTCATCGGCGGCCTCCTCACCGCCATCAGCGGTGACGTCCTCGGCAAGATCATGTATCAGCAGCAGCCGATGAAGATGGCCGCGGCCGAGGCGCTCTGGGACGGCGAGAAGCCGGCACCCTTCTCGGTCTTCGCCATCGGCGACGTCGACAAGGGCCACAACAAGGTCGCCATCGAGATCCCCGGCCTGCTGTCCTTCCTCGCGAAGGACGACTTCACCTCGTACGTGCCCGGCATCAACGACGTCAACAAGGCCGAGCAGGAGAAGTACGGGCCCGGGGACTACCGGCCCAACATCCCCGTCGCCTACTGGGGCTTCCGGTGGATGATCGGCTTCGGCATGACGTCGTTCGCCATCGGCCTGGCCGGGCTGTGGTTGACCCGCAAGAAGTTCATGCTGCCGCAGCACCTGAGGGTGGGCGACGACGAGGTACCGCATCTCGTCCTGCTGCCCAAGAAGGCGCTCGGCCCGACCCTCACCAAGTGGTACTGGCGCATCGCGATCCTCACCCTGGGCTTCCCGCTGATCGCCAGCTCCTGGGGCTGGATCTTCACCGAGATGGGCCGTCAGCCGTGGGTCGTCTATGGCCTGTTCCAGACGCGCGACGCGGTCTCCCCCGGTGTCTCGCAGGCCGAGGTCATCACGTCGATGGTCGTCTTCACCACGCTGTACGCGATTCTCGCCGTCGTCGAGGTCAAGCTGCTGGTCAAGTACGTCAAGGCGGGCCCGCCGGAACTCACCGAGGCCGACCTCAACCCGCCCACGAAGATCGGCGGCGACTCCCGTGACGCCGACAAGCCGATGGCCTTCTCGTACTAGGCCGAGGGAGCTGCACAGTCATGGAACTGCACGACGTCTGGTTCGTCCTGATCGCCGTCCTGTGGACCGGCTACTTCTTCCTGGAGGGCTTCGACTTCGGGGTCGGCGTGCTCACGAAGCTGCTCGCCCGCAACCGGCCCGAGAAGCGGGTGCTGATCAACACCATCGGGCCCGTCTGGGACGGCAACGAGGTGTGGCTGCTCTCGGCGGGCGGCGCGACCTTCGCCGCCTTCCCCGAGTGGTACGCCACGCTCTTCTCCGGCTTCTACCTGCCCCTGCTGCTCATCCTGGTCTGCCTGATCGTCCGGGGTGTGGCCTTCGAGTACCGCGTGAAGCGGCCCGAGGAGAACTGGCAGCGCAACTGGGAGACGGCGATCTTCTGGGCCTCGCTGCTGCCCGCGTTCCTGTGGGGCGTGGCCTTCGCGAACATCGTGCGCGGCGTCAAGATCGACCAGGACTTCAACTACGCCGGTGGCGTCCTGGACCTGCTCAACCCGTACGCACTGCTCGGCGGCCTGGTCACGCTGGCACTGTTCACCTTCCACGGGACGGTGTTCGTCGGTCTCAAGACGGTCGGGGAGATCCGGGAGCGGGCGCGGAAGCTGGCGCTGCGCGTCGGAGTGGTGACCGCCCTGCTGGCGCTCGCCTTCCTGCTGTGGACGCAGTCCGACCGGGGCGATGGTCCGTCGCTCGTGGCGATGGTCGTGGCTGTGGCCTCGCTCCTCGTGGCCCTGGTCGCGGCCCGGGCCGGGCGTGAGGGCTGGGCGTTCGCGCTGTCGGGGCTCACCATCGTGGCGACGGTGGCGATGTTCTTCCTGACGCTGTTCCCGAACGTCATGCCGTCGACGCTAAACCCGGACTGGAGCCTGACGGTCACCAATGCCTCGTCCAGCCCGTACACACTGAAGATCATGACCTGGTGTGCCGGGATCGCCACCCCGGTCGTCCTGCTCTACCAGGGCTGGACGTACTGGGTGTTCCGCAAGCGGATAGGGACGCAGCACATCGCCGAGACCGCGCACTGAGGTGTGTTTCACGTGAAACCGATCGACCCGCGTCTGCTCCGGTACGCCCGCGCCACCCGTGTCTTCCTGGTGGCCGTCGTCGCCCTGGGTGCGGTGGGCGCGGGGTTGGTCATCGTGCAGGCGATGCTCATCGCCGAGGTGGTGGTCGGCGCGTTCCAGCACCGTATGGCGGTGTCCGAACTCGGCACTCCCCTGGTGCTGTTGGCCGCCGTCGCGGGCGGCCGGGCGCTGGTCGGCTGGCTCACCGAGCTCGCCGCGCACCGGGCGAGCGCGGCGGTGAAGTCCGAGCTGCGGGGGCGGCTGCTGGAGCGTTCCGCCGAGCTCGGGCCGGGCTGGTTGGCCGGGCAGCGGACCGGTTCGCTGGTCGCCCTGGCCACCCGGGGGGTGGACGCCCTCGACGACTACTTCTCCCGGTATCTGCCGCAGTTGGGTCTCGCGGTGGTCGTGCCGGTAGCGGTGCTGGCGCGGATCGTCACCGAGGACTGGGTCTCCGCGGCCATCATCGTGGGCACCCTCCCGCTCATCCCGGTCTTCATGGTGCTCATCGGCTGGGCGACCCAGTCCCGGATGGATCGGCAGTGGCAGTTGCTGTCCCGGCTGTCCGGGCACTTCCTGGACGTCGTCGCGGGACTGCCGACGCTGAAGGTATTCGGCCGGGCCAAGGCGCAGGCCGAGTCGATCCGGCGGATCACCGGCGAGTACCGGCGGGCGACCATGCGGACGCTGCGGATCGCCTTCATCTCCTCCTTCGCCCTGGAACTGCTCGCGACGATCTCGGTGGCGCTGGTCGCCGTGACGATCGGCATGCGGCTGGTGCACGGAGAGATGGACCTGTACATCGGCCTGGTCATCCTGATCCTCGCGCCCGAGGCGTATCTGCCGTTGCGGCAGGTCGGGGCGCAGTACCACGCGGCGGCCGAGGGGCTCGCCGCCGCCGATGCGATCTTCGAGGTACTGGAGACGCCCCGGCCGGCGTCCGGCGCCGAGGCCGTGCCGGAGGGTGCGCTGTCGTTCGAGGGCGTGACCGTGCGCTACCCGGGGCGGTCGGCGGACGCCGTCACGAACGTGACTTTCGGCGTCGAGCCCGGGGAGACGGTCGCGCTGGTGGGACCGAGCGGCGTCGGCAAGTCGACGCTGCTGAGCGTCCTGCTGGGGTTCGTGCGCCCGGCGGAGGGGCGGGTGCGGGTCGGGGGTGTCGACCTCGTCGATGCCGACCTGGAGCAGTGGCGCTCCCGGATCGCGTGGGTGCCGCAGCGGCCGCATCTCTACGCCGGGACGATCGCCGAGAACGTACGGCTGGCGCGGCCCGGCGCCGACGACGACTCCGTACGGCGGGCGCTGCGGGATGCCGGGGCGCTGGAATTCGTCGACGCGCTGCCCGAGGGCGTGGAGACCGTGCTCGGCGAGGACGGCGCCGGGCTGTCCGCCGGGCAGCGGCAGCGCCTCGCACTGGCCCGCGCCTTTCTCGCCGACCGGCCCGTGCTGCTGCTCGACGAGCCGACGGCGGCGCTGGACGGGGCCACCGAGGCCGAGGTCGTCGCGGCGGTGCGGCGGCTCGCGGCCGGCCGGACGGTCCTGCTGGTGGTGCACCGGCCGGCGCTGCTGGACGTCGCGGACCGGGTGGTGCGGCTGGAGGGCATGGACCCGGTGGCACGGCCCTCGGAACCCGGGAGCGCCGCTGCCGTGGATGCGGCGTTCGCCACGGCCCGGTCGGCCGGCACGCGGTTCGCCGAGGTCGAGCCACCCACCCAGGCCGAGTCCGTCGGAGGGTCGGCTCGCGGCGGTGTCCTCACGCGCGTCCGCGCGATGTCCGGTGCCCGGCGCGGGCGGCTGGGACTCGCGCTGCTGCTCGGGAGTCTCGCCCTGGGGAGTGCCGTGGGACTCATGGCCACTTCGGGATGGCTGATCTCGCGGGCCTCGCAGCAGCCGCCCGTGCTGTATCTGATGATGGCTGTCACCGCGACGCGGGCGTTCGGGATCGGGCGGGCCGTGTTCCGGTACGCCGAGCGGCTGGTGTCGCACGACGCCGTGCTGCGGATGCTGGCGGACACCCGGGTCGCGGTGTTCCGCAGGCTGGAGCGGCTGGCGCCGGCCGGACTGCGCCGGGTCCGCCGGGGCGATCTGCTCTCCCGGCTGGTCGCGGACGTGGACGCGCTGCAGGACTACTGGCTGCGGTGGTCGTTGCCGGCCGGGGCGGCCCTGGTCGTGTCGGCCCTGTCGGCCGGCTTCACCGCGTGGCTGCTCCCCGAGGCCGGGGCGGTGCTCGCGGCCGGGCTCCTGGCGGCGGGGGTCGGTGTACCGCTGATCACCGGCGCGGTGGCCCGGCGGGCCGAACACAAACTGGCACCCGCCCGTGGGGTCCTCGCGACGCGCGTGGCCGATCTGCTCACCGGCACCGCGGAGCTGACCGTCGCCGGTGCACTGCCCGCGCGGACCGCCCAGGCCCGCAAGGCCGACGGGGCGCTGACCCGGATCGCCTCGCGCGCCGCCACGGCCACCGCCCTGGGCGACGGTCTCACCGCGCTGATCTCCGGGCTGACCGTCACGGGCGCGGCGCTGACCGGCGCGCAGGCGGTCGCCGCCGGACGGCTCGACGGCGTGGCCATGGCCGTCGTCGTCCTCACCCCGCTCGCCGCCTTCGAGGCTGTGCTCGGGATGCCCCTCGCCGTGCAGTACCGGCAGCGCGTGCGCCGCAGCGCGGAGCGGGTGTACGAGGTGCTGGACGCCCCTGAGCCCGTGAGGGAGCCGGAGCGGCTCCGGCAGGCGCCCGCGTCGCCGTTCCCGGTCGTTGTCAAGGGACTGACCGCCCGGCACGCGGGGCAGGACCGGGAGGCGCTCGACGGGCTCGACCTGACCCTCGACGAGGGGCGCCGGATCGCCGTGGTCGGACCCTCCGGCTCGGGCAAGACCACGCTGGCGCAGGTGCTGCTGCGGTTCCTCGACGCGGAGGCGGGCTCGTACACGCTCGCGGGTGTGGACGCGTCCGCGCTGCACGGCGACGACGTACGAGGGCTCGTCGGGCTGTGTGCGCAGGACGCGCATCTCTTCGACAGCTCGCTGCGCGAGAACCTGCTGCTCGCCAGGAAGGACGCCACCGAGGAGCAGCTGCGCGCCGCGCTGGGCCGGGCCCGGCTGCTGGAGTGGGCGGACAGCCTGCCCGACGGTCTGGACACGCTCGTCGGCGAGCACGGGGCGCGGCTGTCGGGAGGCCAGCGGCAGAGGCTGGCGCTGGCCCGGGCACTGCTCGCCGACTTCCCCGTCCTGGTGCTGGACGAGCCCGCCGAGCACCTCGACCTGGCGACGGCCGACGCGCTCACCGCCGACCTGCTGGCCGTCACCGAGGGGCGGACCACGCTGCTCATCACGCACCGGATGGCGGGCCTCGAAGCGGTCGACGAGGTGATCGTGCTGGACCGGGGACGGGTCGTGCAGCGCGGCCGGTTCGGGGACCTGCTGGCAGTGGAGGGGCCGCTGCGGGAGATGGCGGAGCGGGAAGCGGCTGCGGAGTCGCTGGTGGGAGCACGGTAGCGGCCGGGAACGGTGTGCACTGGGCCGTTCGGCGCAGCCGGTCCCCCGGCCGTAGGACCTGAACAGGACCGGGCCCGCGGTGCTGGGCGACGATCGCTGACATGCGCTCATATCGCCGCCATCGGCTGCTGGTTCCGGTCCTGCTGTGTGCGCTGGCCGTGCTGGCGGCCCGGCCGACGGCAGCGCCCGAGGAACCCGGCAGCGGCACCGGTGCGGACACCGCCCTCAGCGCCGAGGTGGCGCGGCTGTACGAGGAGGCCGCGGTGGCGACGCAGCAGTACGAGGCCGGCCGCAAGGAGGCCGAGGTCCAGCGGGCCGAGGTCCAGCGGGCGGAGGAACTCCTGGACGTGCAGCGGCGGCACATCGCCGCTCTGCACGAGGACCTCGGCCGGATCGCCCGGGCGCAGTACCGCAGCAGCGGCGGCCTGCCGGTGGCGGCGCACATGATCCTCGCCGACAGTCCCGACAGCCTGATGCGAGGTCAGCATGCCTTCTCGCAGGCGGATCTCGCCGTGAACAACGCGATCTCCAAAAACCGGCGGGCCGAGGCGCGACTGGCGAAGGACGAGGCCAGGGCAGCGGACCGATGGCAGGCGCTGGAGAGGCGCAACACTCGACTCGCCGCTCTGAAGGCCGACATCGAGCAGAAACTGGAGACGGCCCGCTCACAGCTCCAAGGGCAGGCGGACGCCGCGGCCGCCGCCGGGGCGTGCCGCGGAGCCGTCCGACTCGACCAGCCGGCGACGGGGTTCACCGAGAACGACTGGGTCGCGCCGGTCGAGACCTACGAGTTGTCGGCGTCCTACGGCAGCGGTGGTGCGCGCTGGTCGAACCGGCACACCGGGCAGGACTTCGCGGTGCCGATCGGCACGCCGGTGCGGGCCGTGGGCGCGGGCCGGGTTGTGAGGGTGTCCTGCGGCGGTGCTTTCGGGATGGAGATCGTGCTCGAGCACGCAGGCGGCTACTACACGCAGTACGCCCATCTCGCTTCCCTCGCGGTCGACCCGGGGGAGCACGTCAGTCCCGGACAGTGGATCGGCCAGTCGGGCACCACGGGCAACTCCACCGGGCCTCACCTGCACTTCGAGGCCCGGATCACAGCGGAGTCAGGCTCGTCGGTGAACCCGGTCTCGTGGCTGGCAGCGCGCGGCGTGCCCCTCTGAGACACTCCGGCTCCGGCGGTTACGGGGTGCCCCTCAGCGACACTCCGGCTCCGGCGGCTACGGGATGTCCCTCTGCGGCACCCCGGCTCGGGGGCTACGGCACTTCCGTCAGCAACTGCTCGATCACGACCGCCACTCCGTCCTCGTTGTTCGCCACCGTCCGGCCCGAGGCGGCGGCGATCACGTCGGGGTGCGCGTTGCCCATCGCGTACGACCGGCCCGCCCAGGTCAGCATCTCCACGTCGTTCGGCATGTCACCGAAGGCGACGACCTGCTCGTGCGAGATGCCGCGCTCGGCGCAGCACAGCGCGAGAGTACTGGCCTTCGACACTCCCGGGCCGCTGATCTCGAGGAGGGCGCTGGGGCTGGAGCGCGTGACGTTGGCGCGGTCGCCGATGGCGAGGCGGGCCAGGGTCAGGAAGGCGTCGGGGTCGATCTCGGGGTGGTAGGCGAGGATCTTCAGCACCGGTTCCGCGGCGGCCGGGTGGTCCGGGCCCAGCAGTTCCTCGGCCGGGGCGAGGCTGTCCGGTATCTCCATGTGCAGCTTCGGGTACGCCGGCTCCTGGTAGAAGCCGTATGTCTGCTCCACCGCGTACACGGTGCCCGGCGCCGCGTCGCGCAGCAGCCGTACGGCGTCCAGGGCGTTCTCCCGGGCCAGCTCCCGCACCTTCACGAACCGGTGGGCACCGGGGCCGCCGTGCAGGTCGACCACGGCGGCGCCGTTGCCGCAGATCGCCAGGCCGTGGCCGTGCACATGGTCGCTGACGACGTCCATCCAGCGGGCCGGGCGGCCCGTGACGAAGAAGACCTCGATGCCCGCCTCCTCGGCGGCGGCCAGCGCGGCGACCGTACGCGGGGACACCGACTTGTCGTCGCGCAGCAGAGTGCCGTCGAGGTCGGTGGCGATCAGTCGCGGCGGGAGGGTCTCGGCCGCGGTCTCGGGCTGTCGGGTCGCTGAGGTCACCCGGCCATTGTCCCGCACATGTCTGCACGGGCGTGCGGGGCTCCGCACAGGTGAGTGGATACCGCTGCCACCAGGAGTCCCACATGAGCAGTCGCTCCGCAGGGGCCCGCGGTGGGGCCCAGGGAGAGATCTCGACGCGGGCCCCCGCAGAACCCCGACGCGTCCGTCCGCCTCAGCGCAGCTGCGCAGGCGCCTCCATCGCGATCTGCTCGAAGACCTTCTCGTCCGCGGCGAAGGGCGAGTCGGGGATCGGCCAGTGGATCACGATTTCCGTGAGGCCCAGCTCCACGTGCCGTCCGGCGAAGTCCACGAACGCGTCCAGGGACTGGAGCGGGCCGACGCGGTCCGGCGTGAATCCGGTGAGCAGGACCCGGTCGAGATCGGTCATGTCGCGGCCGACCTCGGCGCAGATGTCGTCGAGCCGCTCGGCCTGGCCGCGAATGGCCTGAACCGACTGTTCAGGCGTGCCGCTCTCGTACAGCTTCGGGTCGCCGGTGGTCACCCACGCCTGCCCGAACCGGGCGGCGAGCCGCATCCCGCGTGGCCCGGTAGCCGCCACCGTGAAGGGCAGCCTGGGGCGCTGCACACAGCCGGGGATGTTCCGCGCCTCGTGGGCGGAGTAGAAGTCGCCCTCGTACGAGACGGCGTCCTCGCAGAGCAGCCGGTCGAGCAGCGGGACGAACTCGGCGAAGCGGTCGGCGCGCTCGCGCGGAGTCCATGGTTCCTGGCCGAGCGCGGTGGCGTCGAAGCCGGAGCCGCCCGCCCCTATGCCCAGCGTGACCCGCCCGCCGGAGATGTCGTCGAGGGAGATCAGCTCCTTGGCGAGCGTCACGGGGTGCCGGAAGTTCGGGGAGGTCACCAGGGTGCCCAGCCGCAGCCGGTCGGTGACGCTCGCGGCGGCCGTGAGGGTCGGCACGGCGCCGAACCACGGGCCGTCCCGGAAGGTGCGCCAGGACAGGTGGTCGTAGGTGTAGGCGGTGTGGAAGCCGAGCTGCTCCGCGCGCGTCCAGGCCGCACGGCCGCCTTCGTGCCAGCGGCGGTACGGGAGGATCACGGTGCTCAGGCGCAGACTCATGAGATCGAGCCTAAGGGAGCCCGGTGAGCCACCCGTGTTTCACGTGAAACCAGTCACCCTGAGTGTCTGGTCACACCACCCGGTCAGTGCGGTCCGGGAAAGCGCAGGTAGCGCGGCGGTACGGCCTGGGTGAGCCACACCCCGTTGGCGCTGACGTGGAAGACGTGGCCGTCGGCGTGCATGGCGGACGCGTCCACCCCGAGCACGACCGGCTGCCCCCGGCGGGCTCCGACACGGGTCGCCGTGTCCCGGTCGGGCGAGAGATGCACGGCGTGCCGGTTCATGGGACGGAGTCCCTCGGACCGGATGGCATCCAGGTTGCGGGCGACGGTGCCGTGGTAGAGGTGCGCGGGCGGGGTGGCCGGTGCCAGCCCGAGGTCGACGTCCACGCTGTGGCCCTGGCTGGCGCGGATCCGGGTGCCCTCGACGGCGAAGCGCCGCTTGTCGTTGGTGGCGACGACGTGGTCCAGTTCGTCGCGGGTGAACCGGAAGCCGTGCGCGGTGGCTGCGGCGATCAGCGTGTCGATCTCGACCCAGCCGGCCTCGTCGAGCGTGAGCCCGATGCGTTCGGGCTGGTGGCGCAGATGCTTCGACAGGTACTTCGACACCTTCACGGTGCGTCTTTCGTCCATGCCTCCAGAGTGCGGGAGAGATGCGCATCACGCGATCGAGTTTCATCTCGGAGGTTTGATCCACAGCCAAGTATGGTTATCCACAGGGAAATTGGCGGTTCTGTGGACAACTTCCTCTCACCGCAGGGGTTTTGGGCCTCGCTTCACACCGGCGGCTTCAGCCGCGCGATGCCCCGCAGTGCTCCCGGCGCCCACCGTGACAGCCAGCGCGCACCCCGCGCCTCCGGTGTCACCGGCGCCACTGCCACATTGCGCGTCACCGCCCGCAGGATCGCACGGGCCACCTTCTCCGGCGGATAGTTGCGCAGTCCGTACAGACGGGCGGCGCGCTTCTGCAGCCGCTTCTCCTCCCGGGCGTCGACTCCGGCGAAGTGCGCCGTCGAGGTGATGGCCGTGTTGACGAACCCGGGGCACACCGCCGTCACGCCGATCCCCTGGCCCGCCAGCTCCGCCCGCAGGCATTCACTGAGCATCAGCACGGCCGCCTTGGAGGTGCTGTAGGCGGGCAGCGCCCGGGACGGCTGGTACGCAGCGGCCGAGGCCACGTTGACGATGTGGCCGCCCTGCCCGCGCTCGGCCATCCGCCGGCCGAAGAGCCGGCAGCCGTGGATGACACCCCCCAGATTGACGTCCAGGACCTTCTTCCAGTCCTCCGGGGTGGTGTCGAAGAAGGAACCGGACAGTCCGATCCCGGCGTTGTTCACGAGGACGTCCACCACTCCGTACTCGGTGGTGACCTTCTCGGCGAGCTTCTCCATGGACGGCTCGTCGGAGACGTCGACCGTCTCCGCCCAGGCCTCGGGGGCGCCCAGCAGACGGGCCTTCTCGGCGGTGCTGACGGCCGCCCCGGCGTTCCGGTCGACGGCCACCACGCGCGCTCCGGCCTCCGCGAAGGCGAGCGCCGTCGCCCGCCCGATGCCGCTGCCCGCCCCGGTGACCAGCACGAGCTGCCCGCCGAACCGCTCGGCGTGCGCGCCGCTCGCCACCGCCGGAGCCCGGCCGCCCTCGACGGACGTCACGAACTCGTCGATCCAGGAGGCCAACTGGTCCGGGCGGGTGCGCGGGATCCAGTGCCCTGCCTGGACCGTCCTGCGGGTGAGCTGCGGAACCCACTGCTCCAGTTCATCCTGGAGTCGTTCCGAGAGGAACCGGTCCTCCAAGGGCGTGATGACCTGCACGGGCGCGTGGGCGTGCGCGTCCGGGCGTGGCGCGCGCAGCCGGGGCCGGACGTTGTCCCGGTACAGCCAGGCCCCGTGGGCCGCGTCCGACGGGAGGGACGCGGTGGGGTAGTCACCCCGGGGCACCTTCTCGACGCGCTCCAGCATCCGCGGCCAGCGCTTGCCGAGCGGGCCGCGCCAGGCCAGCTCGGGCAGCGCGGGCGTATGCAGCAGGTACACGTACCAGGACCTGGCGCCCTGCCCGAGCAGCTGGCCGACCCGGCGCGGGGTGGGCCGCTTCACCCGCCGGTCGATCCAGTGGCCGAAGTGGTCGAGGGACGGCCCGGACATCGAGGTGAACGAGGCGATGCGACCCCTGGTGCGCTGCACGGTGGCGAACTCCCAGGCCTGCACCGAGCCCCAGTCGTGCCCGACCAGATGCACCGGCCGGTCCGGGCTCACCGCGTCCGCGACGGCCAGGAAGTCGTCCGTCAGCTTCTCCAGCGTGAACCCGCCCCGCAGCGGCCGCGGCGCCGACGACCGGCCGTGGCCGCGGACGTCGTACACGACCACGTGGAAGCGTCCGGCGAGCCGCCCGGCGACCTCGGACCACACCTCCTTGCTGTCGGGGTAGCCGTGCACCAGGACGACTGTCGGCCGTCCCGGATCACCCATCTCGGCCACGCACAGCTCGACTTCGCCGGTCCGCACCCAGCGCTCCCGCGCGCCCGTCAGCAACGTCATCCGGCGAATCTGGCAGTTGTTAGAGAGTTCGTCAATAGGGGCTTCCCGAGCGTGGTAACTCCGGAGGACCAGCTCCCCTAGGGGCCCGTAATACTCAGGGCTGATCCCAATACAGCTCTGCGGAGTGACGACCGCCACGCGCACGGCCCCTACCTTCGAGGGGTGACTGTGATCGCGACCGAAAGCCTGAGCAAGCGGTTCCCCCGGGTGACCGCGCTTGACCGGCTCTCCGTGGACGTCGGGCCCGGTGTGACCGGACTCGTCGGAGCCAACGGAGCCGGCAAGTCCACACTGATCAAGATCCTTCTGGGTCTGTCCCCCGCCACCGAGGGCCGCGCCGAAGTGCTCGGTCTCGACGTCGCCACCGAGGGCGCCGCCATCCGCGAGCGGGTCGGCTACATGCCCGAGCACGACTGCCTGCCGCCGGACGTCTCGGCCACCGAGTTCGTCGTCCACATGGCGCGCATGTCGGGCCTGCCTCCCACCGCCGCGCGCGAGCGCACCGCCGACACCCTGCGCCACGTCGGCCTGTACGAGGAGCGCTACCGGCCCATCGGCGGCTACTCGACCGGCATGAAGCAGCGCGTCAAGCTCGCGCAGGCCCTCGTCCACGACCCGCAGCTGGTCTTCCTGGACGAGCCGACCAACGGCCTCGACCCGGTCGGACGCGACGAGATGCTCGGCCTGATCCGCCGCATCCACACCGACTTCGGCATCTCGGTCCTGGTCACCTCCCACCTCCTCGGCGAACTGGAGCGCACCTGCGACCACGTCGTCGTCGTCGACGGCGGCAAGCTCCTGCGCTCCAGCTCCACCACGGACTTCACGCAGACCACCACGACCCTCGCGATCGAGGTCACCGACACCGACGAGCACCCGGACGGCACCCGCGCGGTCCGCGAGGCGCTGCACGCACGCGGAGTGACCGTCGAGGACGGCAGCGGCCTGCCGGGCGCCGGCCACGTCCTGCTGCTCACCGCGCAGGGCGAGGAGACGTACGACCTCGTCCGGGACGTGATCGCGGACCTCGGACTCGGCCTGGTGCGCATGGAGCAGCGCCGCCACCACATCTCCGAGGTCTTCACCAGCAGCGACGAGCGCGAGCAGCGGAAGGAGGCGGTCGGCCATGGCGGTTGAGCACTCCACGGGGGCACCCGCCCCGGCACCGGGCGACCAGACCCGCATCCACAACATCGGCTACCGCAGCTACGACGGCCCGCGTCTCGGCCGCGCCTACGCCCGCCGCTCCCTGTACTCGCAGTCCCTGCGCGGCTCCTACGGCCTCGGCCGGTCGGTGAAGTCCAAGGTGCTGCCGATGCTGCTCTTCGTGGTGATGTGCGTGCCCGCGGCCATCATGGTCGCCGTCGCGGTCGCCACCAAGGCCAACGCCCTGCCCCTGGACTACACGCGCTACGCGATCGTCATGCAGGCGGTCATCAGCCTCTATGTCGCCTCACAGGCACCGCAGTCGGTCTCGCGGGACCTGCGCTTCAAGACCGTTCCGCTGTACTTCTCGCGGCCCATCGAAACCGCCGACTACGTCCGCGCCAAGTTCGCGGCACTGGCCTCGGCGCTGTTCATCCTCACCGCGGCGCCCCTGCTCGTCCTCTACGTGGGTGCGCTGCTGGCGAAGCTCGACTTCGCCGACCAGACCAAGGGATTCGCACAGGGACTCGTCTCCGTGGCACTGCTCTCACTGCTCTTCGCCGGAATCGGCCTGGTCATCGCGTCCTTCACCCCGCGCCGCGGCTTCGGCATCGCGGCCGTGATCGCCGTGCTGACCATCACCTACGGCGCGGTCTCCACCCTCCAGGCCATCGCCGACGCCCAGGGCAGCGGCGACGCCGTGCCGTGGATCGGGCTGTTCTCGCCGATCACGATCGTCGACGGTGTGCAGTCCGCGTTCCTGGGCGCGACGTCCGCCTCCCCCAGCGGGGTGGGCCCGAGCACCACGGAGGGCGTCGTCTACGTCCTCGTCGCCCTGGGCCTCATCGCGGCGAGCTACGGCCTCCTGATGCGCCGCTACAAGAAGGTGGGACTGTGACCACGCTCAGCATCGACCACGTCTCCCGCTGGTTCGGCAACGTGGTCGCCGTCAACGACATCACGATGACCATCGGCCCCGGCGTCACGGGCCTGCTCGGCCCCAACGGCGCCGGCAAGTCCACCCTCATCAACATGATGGGCGGCTTCCTGGCCCCCTCCACCGGCACCGTCACCCTCGACGGCCAGGCCGTGTGGCGCAACGAGCAGATCTACAAGCACATCGGCGTCGTCCCCGAGCGGGAGGCGATGTACGACTTCCTCACCGGCAAGGAGTTCGTCCTGGCCAACGCCGAGCTGCACGGGCTCGGTGCCAAGGCGGCCCAGAAGGCGCTCGCCACGGTCGAGATGGAGTACGCCCAGGACCGCAAGATCCAGACGTACTCCAAGGGCATGCGCCAGCGCGTGAAGATGGCCTCCGCCCTGGTCCACGACCCCTCCCTGCTCCTGCTGGACGAGCCGTTCAACGGCATGGACCCGCGCCAGCGCATGCAGCTGATGGACCTGTTGCGCCGCATGGGCGACGAGGGCCGCACGGTCCTGTTCTCGTCCCACATCCTCGAAGAGGTCGAGCAACTCGCCTGGCACATCGAGGTCGTCGTCGCCGGCCGGCACGCCGCCAGCGGCGACTTCCGCAAGATCCGCCGCCTGATGACCGACCGGCCGCACCGCTACCTGGTGCGCTCCAGCGACGACCGCGCCCTCGCGGCCGCGCTGATCGCCGACCCGTCCACGGCCGGCATCGAGGTCGACCTCGCCGAGGGTGCGCTGCGCATCCAGGCCGTCGACTTCGGCCGCTTCACGGCCCTGCTGCCGCGGGTGGCCAGGGACCACGGCATCCGGCTGCTCACGGTCTCGCCGTCCGACGAGTCCCTCGAGTCCGTCTTCTCGTACCTCGTCGCGGCGTAGGAGGCCCTGATGTACGACCCCACAGTCGCCCGGCTCACCTACCGGGCCCTGCTCGGCCGACGCCGGGCCCTCATCCTCGGTGCCCTGCCGATGCTGCTGATCGTGATCGCCGTGGCGGTGCGTGCCCTGGCCGGAGCGGACGACCAGACGGCGTCCGACCTGCTGGGCGGACTAGCCCTCGCCACTATGGTGCCGATCATCGGCGTCATCGCCGGAACGGGCGCGATCGGCCCGGAGATCGACGACGGCTCGGTGGTGTACCTGCTGTCCAAGCCGATCAAACGGCCGACGATCATCTTCACCAAGCTGATCGTCGCCATCGCGGTGACCATGGTGTTCTCCGCGGTGCCGACGCTCATCGCCGGCTTCATCCTGAACGGCAACGGCCAGCAGGTCGCCGTCGCCTACACGGTGGCCGCGCTGGTCGCGTCCATCGCGTACGCGGCCCTGTTCCTGCTGCTGGGCACGGTCTCCCGGCACGCGGTGGTGTTCGGCCTCGTCTACGCGCTGGTCTGGGAGGCCCTGTTCGGTTCCCTGGTGCCGGGCGCGCGCACGCTCAGCGTCCAGCAGTGGTCCCTGGCCGTGGCCCAGAAGGTGTCCGGCGGGGACCTGGTCTCCTCGGACGTGGGCCTGACCACGGCGACGGTGCTGCTCGTCGCCGTCACGGTGCTGGCCACCTGGTACGCCGGACAGAAGCTGCGCTCCCTGAAGCTCGCGGGCGAGGAGTGACGTGCCCCGGCCTTGACGGGGGCTTCACCTCCGTCCGGGCACACTGGGCGAACGGGATGTAGGGAAGCACCACGGGAGTTGGACGGCTGGGAGGACGGGAATGGCGGGCGAGAGCGCTCAGTACGACGACCGCGGGGAGTACGGTTCCGGGCCCGGTGACGGCGCCCGGGACGACCTCGACGGTGTCGTCCTGGACGAGGACTTCATACGCTCCGCCGAAACCTCCGAGCCGTCCGCCCGGGCCCGGATGCTCGCCGCGAAGTGGAGCCGCGAGGAACCGGAGCCGCAGCCCTGGCGGTCCGACGAGCCGCCCGCGGGCTGGTTCTTCAGCAAGGCCCGCCGCCGCAGATGGCGCAGGCGCTAGCTGTATCGACCTGGAGCGTCGTTCACACGGCTGATCGGTGGGTGGCCACCGACCGCCCGCATGGTCGGATTCCGCCGCCGATTTATTCAGTGGCGTCCAATTCGCCCGGCAGGCAGAGTGGTTCTCGTCAGCGCCGGGCCCGATCGGTCCGGAGTCACGAGCCGGGAGAGGAGCGGGACGATGTCCATGCACGGCAGTACGTCCAGCTCCCTTCAGGGCAGCCGGCGGCGGGATCCGGAGTAGCCACTACCCCTCCGTGGAACCCGCCCACACGGGGAGCTGCCCGGGGCGGCCGCTTCGAGCACGCGAATCGCACATCGCGTGGGCCGCCCACCCGGAGGATTGGCCGAGTGGTAAGGCACCGGTTTGCTAAACCGTGGTCGGGTCGGAAAGGCCCGCGCACGTTCGATCCGTGCATCCTCCGCCGCGCACTATCGGGCCCTGAGCCTCGGGTCCTGAGTACGGGCCTTGAGCAACGGGCTCCGGCCACCGGGCCCGGGGTTCAGCCCAGCAGTCGCTCCAGCACCACCGCGATGCCGTCCTCGTCGTGGGAGGACGTCACCTCGTCGGCCACCGCCTTCAGTTCCTCGTGGGCGTCCGCCATGGCGACGCCGTAGGAGGCCCAGGCGAACATCGGTATGTCGTTGGGCATGTCACCGAAGGCGATCGTGTCGGCCGCCTTCAGACCGAGCCGACGAGCCGCCAGGGACAGCCCCGTCGCCTTGGACAGACCCAGGGGGAGAAGCTCGACGATGCCCGCGCCCGCCATCGTGACGGTGACGAAACCGCCGGCGGTGCGCGTGGCCGCCTCGCAGAGCTCGTCGTCGGAAAGCGTCGGGTGCTGGATGTACAGCTTGTTCAGGGGCGCGGACCACAGGTCCGACGCGTCCGTGAAGGGCGTGGCGGGCAAAGTGCCCTGTACCGCGTAGCCCGGGCCCACCAGCACCTCGCCGTCGAGGCCGTCGCGGCTCGCCGCCAGGTGGAGCGGGCCCACCTCCGCCTCGATCTTGGCCAGCGCCACCCCGGCCAGCTGCCGGTCCAGCGTCACCGACGTCAGCAGGCGGTGCGTGCCGGCGTCGTAGACCTGCGCGCCCTGACCGCAGACGGCCAGGCCCTGGTAGCCGAGGTCGTCGAGGATGTGCCGGGTCCACGGGACGGCGCGGCCCGTGACGACGATGTGCGCGGCGCCCGCCGCGGTGGCCGCGGCGAGCGCGTCACGGGTGCGCCGCGACACGGTGTCGTCGGAGCGCAGCAGCGTCCCGTCGAGATCGGTGGCGACGAGCCGGTACGGAAAGGCGTCCGGGGAAGCCGTGTCGCTCACTTGGCCACCGGCTCCAGGACCTCCCGGCCGCCGAGGTACGGACGCAGCACCTCGGGCACGCGCACCGAACCGTCGGCCTGCTGGTGGTTCTCCAGGATCGCCACGATCGTGCGCGGTACGGCGCACAGCGTGCCGTTGAGCGTGGCCAGCGGGCGGACCTGCTTGCCCTCACGGACGCGGATCGACAGACGGCGGGACTGGAACTCGGTGCAGTCCGAGGTCGAGGTCAGCTCGCGGTACTTGCCCTGGGTCGGGATCCACGCCTCGCAGTCGAACTTGCGGGAGGCCGAGGAGCCGAGGTCGGCCGACGCGACGTCGATGACCCGGAACGGCAGCTCCAGCGACGTCAGCCACTGCTTCTCCCACTCCAGCAGGCGCTGGTGCTCGGCCTGCGAGTCCTCGGGAGCGACGTAGGAGAACATCTCGACCTTGTCGAACTGGTGCACCCGGAAGATGCCCCGGGTGTCCTTGCCGTGCGAGCCGGCCTCGCGGCGGAAGCAGGGCGAGAAGCCCGCGTAGCGCAGGGGGAGGCGGTCGGCGTCGAGGATCTCGTCCATGTGGTACGCCGCGAGCGCCACCTCGGACGTGCCGACCAGGTAGAGGTCGTCGTCGGCGAGGTGGTAGACGTCCTGTGCGGCTTGGCCGAGGAAGCCCGTGCCCGCCATGGACTGGGGGCGGACCAGCGCCGGGGTCAGCATCGGCGTGAAGCCGGCCGCGGTGGCCTGCGCCATCGCCGCGTTCACGAGGGCGAGCTCCAGGAGCGCGCCCACGCCGGTCAGGAAGTAGAAGCGCGAGCCGGAGACCTTGGCGCCGCGCTCGACGTCGATCGCGCCGAGGAGCTGGCCGAGTGCCAGGTGGTCCTTGGGCTCGAAGCCCTCGGAGTCGAAGTCGCGGATCGTGCCGTGCGTCTCGAGGGTGACGAAGTCCTCCTCGCCGCCCACGGGCACGTCCGGGTGCACGAGGTTGCCGAGGCGCTGGAGCAGTTCCTGGGTCTCGGTCGCCGCCGCGTCGCGTTCGGCGTCGGCGGCCTTGACGTCGGCGGCGAGCTGGCCCGCCTTCTTCAGCAGCTCGGCCTTCTCGTCGCCTGCCGCCTTGGGGATGAGCTTGCCGAGCGCCTTCTGTTCGGCGCGGAGCTCGTCGAAGCGGACGCCGGACGACCTGCGCCGCTCGTCGGCAGACAGGAGGGCGTCGACGAGCGCGACGTCCTCTCCACGGGCGCGCTGCGACGCGCGCACACGGTCGGGGTCCTCACGGAGCAGGCGAAGGTCAATCACGTGCCCCAGGCTACCGGTGCGGGACGACCGCCCACGACTCACTATTCCGCTCGCGCCTTACGTACCGTTATGAGTGAATTGCACGCAGTGTCAATAAAGGAGAGGTCTCTCCCCGAAACGTGGCATCCGACGGGCGTCCTCTTGACTCTAATCCCTTGGGCGGAAAGGGACTTGGGCTTCGGTTGTCCACAGCGATCCACATCCGGGCAAGAGTTATCCACAGGCTGTGTGGAAGATCTGTGGACTACGGAATTGATCACTCCGAATGGTCGGACCGTCCCAAGAATTCCCGTGACAAACCCCCTCCTCTCTCACTTTCGAGTGGAAGTGGGTCACCTCGAAGGGTTACGCAAGGGAAAACAGTGGACGAAGGGTGACCTGCCCGGCGATGGGCGCATCAAGGGCCTGTAGGGCGATTTGTCGACTGACCCACGCTTCGTTGTCGACTTGTCCCCAGGTCGAGAAGCGGACCTGTGGATAACTTCTGTGGATAACGACAATCAGCAGGTACGACCAGCTCATGACGGGCGGGAACCCGGACTAGAAACGCCCGTCCTGGCACCGCGCGACCCAGTCCGCCGCCCCCGCGAACTCCTCGTCGGACGTCCCCAGCTGCGGCGGCAGCACATCCTCCGGCTGCATGTCCGCGCGCGGGTAGGAACCGAGGTAGCGCACCTGGAGGCAGATCCGCTTCAGACCCATCAGGGCGTCAGCCACCCGGCGGTCGGAGATATGGCCCTCGGCGTCGATGCAGAAGCAGTAGTTGCCGATGCCGGCGCCGGTGGGCCGGGACTGGAGCAGCATGAGGTTGATGCCGCGGGTGGCGAACTCGCCCAGCAGGTCACGCAGGCCGCCGGGGTGGTCGTCGCGCTGCCACAGCACGATCGAGGTCTTGTCGGCGCCGGTCGGCGCCGCGGGCCGGGCGGGCCGGCCCACCAGCACGAACCGCGTCTGGGCGTTCTCCGCGTCGTGGATCTGTGTCTCCAGGGCCTCCAGACCGTAGCGGGCGGCCGCGAACTCCCCGGCGAAGGCGGCGTCGTACTGGCCCTCCTGGACCAGTCGTGCGGCGTCCGCGTTCGAGGCGGCGGACTCCCAGTGCGCGTCCGGGAGGTGCTTCTTCAGCCAGTTGCGCACCTGTGGCTGCGCGGCCGGGTGGGCGGAGACGGTCTTGATGTCCGACAGCTTCGTGCCCGGGCGGACCAGCAGCGCGAAGGTGATCGACAGCAGCACCTCGCGGTAGATCATCAGCGGCGCGCCGGCGACCAGCTCGTCGAGCGTGGTGGTGATGCCGCCCTCGACGGAGTTCTCGATGGGCACGAACGCGGCCTCGGCCTCGCCGGCGCGTACCGCGTCGAGCGCGGACTGGACGGACACGTACGGGATGAGCTCCCGGGTGGCGGCCTCGGGAAGCGTGCGCAGGGCGACTTCGGTGAAGGTGCCCTCAGGGCCGAGATACGCATAGCTCGCTGGCATGACCTCACCCTAATGGGCTCGCTGAAGCGCTATCCCCTACAAGCACACACAGGGGTGAACTCTCACCCCTCCAGCAACCTCTGCCCCACGTACTCTCCCTCCGCGGCCCCGCCCGGCACCGCGAACAGTCCGCTCGACTCGTGCCGGATGAACCGCGACAGGGCGTCGCCGCGGTCGAGCTTGCGCTGCACCGGCACGAAGCCGCGCAGGGGATCGGCCTGCCAGCAGATGAAGAGCAGACCCGCGTCGGGCACCCCGTCCGCGTCGATGCCGTCGTGGAAGGAGAAGGGGCGGCGGAGCATCGCCGCGCCGCCGTTCTGGTCGGGCCGGGTGATGCGGGCGTGGGCGTTGATCGGGACGACCAGGTTGCCCTTGGCGTCCGTCTTCTCCAGGTCCATCGCCGTCGTCTCTGTGCCCCCGGACAGGGCCGCCCCGTCGGACTTGCGGCGCCCGATCACGTCCTCCTGCGCCTTGACGGAGAGCTGCTCCCAGTCGTCGAGGAGCATGCGGATCCGGCGTACGACGGCGTAGGAGCCGTTCGCCATCCAGGCCGGGTCGCCCTTCTCCGGCTTCTCCGGCACGAAGATGCGCTGGTCGAAGTCGGCCTCGCCCGGCTTGGGGTTGCGGGTGCCGTCGATCTGGCCCATCAGGTTGCGGGCCGTCATGGGGTGGGAGGTGGCGCCCGGGGAGCGGTTGAAGCCGTTCATCTGCCAGCGCACCTTCGCGGCCCGGCCGGCGTCCTTCTGGATCGCGCGCAGGGCGTGGAAGGCGACCAGGGCGTCGTTGGCGCCGATCTGCACCCACAGGTCGCCGTTGCTGCGGTTCTTGTCGAGGTGGTCGGAGGAGAACTCGGGCAGCGGGTCCAGGGCGGCCGGACGCTGCTGCTCCAGGCCGGTCCTGGCGAAGAAGCTGTGGCCGAAGCCGAAGGTGATCGTCAGCGAGGAGGGCCCGGCGTCGCGGGCGACGTCCGTGTCCTCGTGGCTGCTCGGCTCACCCGCCATCAGCCGCCGGGCCGTCTCCGACCAGCGGCGGAGCAGGGCGGCGGCCTCCTTGCGGCCGGCGCCCGCCGCGAGGTCGAAGGCGACGAGGTGGCCGCGTGCCTGGAGGCCGTCGGTGATGCCGGGCTGATGTTTCCCGTGAAACATCGCCCGGTCCGTGCCGAGTGAGGTGAGCGGAGCGGTCGCTTCGGAGGGGGCGGCGGCGTAGCCCACTGCGGCGCCCGCCGTGCCGAGGACGAGTCCGGTGGCACCGGCGGTACCGAGCAGCCGCCGCCGTGAGATGCCCTCGTGGGCGCGGGCCGTTTCGCTTTCCCCCGGGCCGGCCTCGGGGGTACGGGCCTTCGGAAGGGACTGGTCAGGCATGGTCGTTCAGCCGATCTGCGCGTTCTTGGAGACAGTGACCTCGTCGATGTCGGAGGTCCGTACGGTCACGTCGACCTGCCAGTCGCCGGCCATGGGGATCTGCACTCCGTTCGCCGACCAGTGTCCGGTCGCGAGGTGGTCGGGGACGACGGGCAGGGGCCCGATGTCCTTGGCTTTCAACGTGAACTCGACCTTGACCTCGGGGATGTCGAAGGCCCGGCCGTTGGGACGCTCCACGTAGACGTGCATCTCGTTGTCGCCCACCCGCGCGGGGTCGAGGTCGATCGTGACGACGCCCTTGCCGTCCTCGCCGCCGGTGTCGAACGGCATGTTCAGGGTCAGCGCCCCGGACGCGCCCGCGTCGGTGGAGGCGGACGCGGAGGACGAGGTGGCCGCCTTGGCCTCCTGCTCGGTGCGTCCCGGCTCGGTCTGCGTCAGCAAGGTGGTGACGGCGAGCAGCACGATCGCGATGCCCGCCTCGGTCAGGACGGAGCGGCGCAGTCCGAAGCGGTTCGGGTCCGCGTCCCGGGCCCGCTTCCGCCGTGCGGCGTCCCTGGCTGCCTGCTGCCGGGCGAGCTGTGCGGCGCGTTCGGTACCGGCGGCTTCGGAGTCGGCGGGCTGGGGGCCGGGTCGCCCGTCGGTGTCGAGGCCGGGGGCGGCCTCGTCGTCCCCCTCGCCCTCGGCTGGGGCGTCCCCATTGCCCTTGCCGGGGGCGTCCCCGGTGCCGACGGCAGGGGGCTCCACGCCTCCGGTGCTCTCCACGCCGTCCGCCCGCGCGCCGACCCGCTCCTTCTCCCGTACCTCCGGCACCTCCACCGGTGCCGTCTCCGCCAGCCGCCCCGTCCACCGGCGCGAGATCCACGCGACGCCGACCAGGACGACCACGAGGGCGATCTTGGCCAGGAGGAGCTGGCCGTAGCGGGTGTCGGTGAAGGCCGACCAGGAGCCGAGCTGGCGCCAGGACTGGTACGTCCCGGTCGCGATCAGGGCGAGGACGCTGCCGAAGGCGACCCGGGAGAAGCGGCGTACGGCCGCTGCGTCGACGGGCGTCTCGGCGGGCGCGCGGTACAGGGCGACCAGCAGCGCCCCGAGTCCGCCGAGCCAGGCGGCGACGGCCAGCAGATGGAGCACGTCGACCGGCATGGCGATGCCCGCCTGGAGACCGACGGAGGCGTGCTCGGACATGGCCCAGCTCGCCGCGAGCCCGGCGGCCA
The DNA here is from genome assembly GCF_042899705.1 of Streptomyces sp. NPDC013187. Classification (NCBI taxonomy): domain Bacteria; kingdom Bacillati; phylum Actinomycetota; class Actinomycetes; order Kitasatosporales; family Streptomycetaceae; genus Streptomyces; species Streptomyces sp. NPDC013187. The sequence goes on from NZ_JBIBAF010000001.1 coordinate 517,459, forward strand.
CGACGACGCCGCCGATCGCGAGCCCGAAGGTCAGGTCCCGCTTCTCCTGGGCGTCTTCCCGCTTGTCGTACGCGCCGAAGAGCACCGCGATGAACAGGGCCGCCGCGGCGAGCAACAGCAGCCGGGACACCAGGGCCGCGCCGGTCTTGGTCTGCAGCACCTGCCCGAGCAGGGACAGGTCGAAGACGTCGGCGACCTTCCCGGAGCCCGTGAAGGAGCCGCGCAGCAACAGCAGCGCGAGGGTCGCCGCGGTGAGCGCGACCCATCCGGAGACGACGTACCGCTGGACCGGCCGCACCCCGGAACCGCGCCGCCAGCAGGCGAGCACGAAGGCGGCGCCGCCGGCCATCACGATGAACCCGGCGTAGGACACGTACCGCCCGAAGCCGTACAGCCAGCCCACGACCCCGTCGTCCGTCGACTGCCCGGAGACCGACACGGAGGTCTTGGAGGGGGCGCCGATGGAGAAGGTGTAGGCACCGGCGACGGGGTGGCTGTCCGCCGAGACGACCTGGTAGGCCACGGTGTAGGTGCCGTCGGGCAGTCCCGAGTGCAGCGGGACGGCGTACGTCGTGCCGCTGACGTTGGCGGGTTTGGCCGTGTCGACGCGCTTGCCCTCGGGGTCGAGCACGCGCAGCGAGTCGTCGGACAGCGCGACCTGCTCGGAGAAGGTGAGCGAGATCCGGGCCGGGGCCTTGTCGACCACCGCCCCCTGCCCGGGGTCGCTGCCGGTCACCGCGGCGTGCGCGGAGGCCGGGCCGGCTCCGGCGAGGAGTGCGCAGGCCGCGGCCAGGAGCAGCAGCACCAGTGCCCGGACGCGGGGGGCGATGGTCTGTGTCACGGAGGTCCCTCCCTCAGTGTCCGGTCGTCGGGGTGTAGGTCGGCGGCTTCACCGGCATCTCGACCTTCACCGGGTCGGAGTGCGCGAAGTGCAGTTCGACGGAGACCGTCTGGCCTTCCTTCGGCTTGCTCTTCAGCTCCTCGAACATCAGGTGGTCGCCGCCGCTCTTCAGCTCCAGCCGGCCACCCGCGGGGATCTTGAGGCTCTTGACCTCCTGCATCGCCCCGTCCACGGTTTCGTGCACGGTGACCTGCCCGGCGATATCACTGGTGACCGAGGTGAGCTCGTCGGAGGCGCCGCCCTTGTTGGTGACGGTGAGGAAGCCGGCCGCCATGTCGTCGGACACCGGCTGCGGCATGTAGGCGGAGTCGGCGGAGAGGTCCGGCTTCCCCGAGTCGCCTCCGCCGTCGGAGCCAGAGCCGCCGCAGCCCGCCAGAGCCAGGGCTCCGGCTATGACGAGGGCCGTCGGGACGAGTCGCCGCCTCACGGGTTCTCCCCCTTGACGATCTTGGGGAGGTCCTTGGTGTAGTCGTCGACGGTGGCGTCCTCGCCGTAGAGCACATAGCCGCCGTCGGTCTTCGGGGAAAACGCGATGACCTGGGTGCCGTGCTCGGAGATGAGCTTGCCGTTCTTGTCCTTGCGCGTCGGCTCGATGGAGATGCCGAGGGTGCGGGCGCCGGCCTGGATGGTCGCGAAGTCGCCGGTGAGGCCGACGAAGCCGGGGTCGATGCCCTTGAGCCACTTGCCGAGCTCGGCGGAGGTGTCGCGCTTGGGGTCGGTGGTGACGAACACCACGCGGAGTTCGTCCTGCTCGGCCTTGGGCAGCTGCTTCTTGGCGACGGCGATGTTGTTCATCGTCAGCGGGCAGACGTCGGGGCAGTGGGTGTAGCCGAAGTAGATCAGGGTGGGCTTGCCCGCGGTCTCCTTGCGGAGGTCGTACTTCTTGCCCTGCGTGTCGGTGAGGACAAGGTCCGGCTTCTCGAAGGGCTTGTCGAGGACGGTGGCGGCCTTGTCGGAGCCGGCCTCCTCGGACACCACGGAGACGGGCTTGTCGCTGTCGTCGCCGCTGCCGCAGGCGGTCAGGGTGAGGGAGGCGGCGGCGAGCAGCGCGGCCGCGGCGAAGGTCTTGGTGCGCATAGAAAAATGTCCCAGATGTCGGTGACCCGGCGCGCACCGGGGATGCCCCCGCCCGGGGACGGGGGTCCGGCGCGCGCCGTCAACGGAAAGCAGCCTCAGGCGTCGGACCGCCGACGCCCGGCGAGCACGCCGTAGGCGACACCCGCGGCGCCGACCACGATGCCGACGATGCCCAGCACACGGGCCGTGGTGTCGGTGCCGTCGGAGGAGGCGGAGTCGTCGGCGGCGGTGTGGGCGGAGGTCTTCTCGGCCGACTTGGCGTCGGAGTCCTCATCGGAGGACGAGCCGTGGTGCCCGTCCTCGGAGGCCGCGGACAGCTCCAGCACCGGGGCCGGGTTGTCGGGCTCCTCCTGGCCCTTCTGCGGCACCTCGATCCAGCGGACGACCTCCTTGTTGGAGTACGTCTGCAGGGCCTTGAAGGCAAGCTGGTCGGTGTCCTCGGGCAGCTGGCCGACGGAGAGCGGGAACTTCTCGAAGTAGCCGGGCTCGATCCCCTTGCCGTCGGCGGTCCAGGTGACCTTGGAGACGGCCTCGGTGATCTTCTCGCCGTGCATCTCCAGCGGCTTGTCCAGCTTGGACTTGGTGACGTCGATCTTCCAGCCCGGCATGGGCTCCGGCATGACGGAGGCCAGCGGGTGGTCGGTCGGGAAGTTCACCTCGAGCTTGGTGGTCGAGGCGTCGTCGCGCTCGTTGGGGACCTTGAAGTCGATGACCGCGTAGCCGCCCTTGGCGGCCGTGCCCTCGGGCTGCACGGTGACGTGCGCGAAGGCGGGGGCGGACAGGGCGAGAACGGTGATACCGGCTGCGGCACCGGCCGCGACGATACGGGAAGCCTTCATGGAAGGGGCACTCCGCTGTGAGTCGGTCTGGATGTGGAAGGAGGGGTGCGCACACGCGCGTGCCGCACGACGGCGGCCCCTCCTCCGCGGGAGCGGAGTGCTGGTGGTCGCGTCGCGTCAGGCGGCGAGGGCGAGTGCGGTTGCGGAAGCCGTGGCGGCAGGCGGGCCGCGCCGGATCACCGTGTGCTGGAGCTCCGCCGTGCGAGGCATCGGGGGCGCGGACCGAGTGGTGTGCGCCGTGAGCGGGCGGGCTTCCGGGGCTCCCGGAAGCCCGGCGCGCAGGGCGCGCACCAGGGCCAGAGCGGCCCGCAGGGAGCGCATGAGTGCCCCCTCGGTGACTCCCTGTGCCGACAGCTCGGTGAGCCGCAGCAGAGCCAGGTCGCCGTGGCGCAGCAGCCAGCCGGCGGCGAGCGCCGCGAGGAGATGGCCGAGCAGCATCGGCAGGGACGGCCACAGTGACGCCGACGACCCGGACGTGGCGTCCGCGGCCAGATGCGTGTGCGCACCCGTGGGCGGCTGGATCCGGGCGTCGGTGAGAATCCTGTGTGCCTGCGCCGGGCTGATCGCCGCCGCTGTCGTGCCGCACACGAACCGCGCGGCCTGCTGGACCAGCGCGGCGTCGCTCCCGCCCGTCGGCGCCGAGGACGTGACGGCGGTCGTACCGTGCTGGCCGAGGCCGAACAGCGTGTGCAGCACCGTCTGGCCGACCGCGAGCAGCGACGTGATCCCCGCCAGCGAGCGCACCCGTCCGGCCAGCGGAGCCGCCACCGCGGCCACTCCCGTGAATCCGGCACCCAGCGTCCACAGCGGGATGCCGTCGCAGGAGGCGAGCGCGTGACCTGCCCCGGCCAGCACGACGCAGACCGCGGCGAACACCGCGGCCCGCAGGATCCGGACCGTGTGTCCGGAGCGCGTCGCGCGCGCGTGGGGGGCAGTCATGGCGGGCTCATCATCGCACTGGCCCTGAGGGCCTCGTGCGGCAGGTCCACAAGATGCCGTACGACCGGAACGTCACGCTCTGGTCCCGCGCGCCCCTGGATGCGCCCATACCTTCCCCCGCATACACCGATCAGGACCAGCGCGCATCCGCCGTATGGGCGGCGTCACGTCAACTTCACGCTTACACAGGGGGACTCGGGGCAATACGTAACGGTATGTCGAGCCGCAGCCAGGAGGCTGGAGCATGAGCATCTGGTGGTCACTCCATCTGCGGCGCGAAGCTGCGAGCGTGCCGCTCGCCCGCCGCCTCCTGATCGGCACGATGGAGACCGCGGGCGTCGACCCGGACATCTCCTACGACCTCTCCGTCGCCCTGAGTGAGGCGTGCGCGAACGCCGTGGAGCACGGCGGGGACACAGGGCGGGGTCCCGGCTCGGAGGCGTACCGGGTCACCGCGTACCTCGACGGCGAGAAGTGCCGGATCGAGGTCGCCGACGCGGGCCCGGGCTTCCCCGCGGCCTCCGCCGCGCTGTCCCGCCCGCCGATCCGTCCCGCGCATTCCGACGCGGAGAACGGCAGGGGGCTGTGTCTCATCGAGGAGCTCGCCGACCACGTCCACATCGGCAACAAGCCGGGCCGGGGCGGAGCTGTGGTGAGCTTCGACAAGGTCCTGAAGTGGCGTTCCGACGCCCCGCTGATGGCGGTCTGACCTCCCGCGGCTGGGCGGTGTTTCACGTGAAACAGCCGTGTTCCACGTGAAACACCGCTTTTGGTGGCAGCCCTACAGCGCTCCCCAGTCCAGCGTCGTACGTGCCAGCCCCGCCACGTCCGTCAGCAGCGCCAGCCGCGCCGCCCGGACCGCCGGGTCGGGGTCCATGACCAGCACCTCGTCGAAGAAGATGCCGATCGCCTCGACCAGCGGGGCGGAGACCTCGATCAGCGCGCCGAGATCGTCCTCCCGCCCCTGCAGCGCCTGACGTACGGCCTGCGCGCTCTCGGCGAGAGCCACTTCGGCGGGCGCGGTCAGCAGGGACCCGTCGGCCGCCTCGACACCGCCCTCGGGCAGGATGCGCACCACCCGCTGGAAGGCGGCGGCGAGCGCCTCGAACGTCTCGCTGCCGACATGCCGCTCCAACGTGGAGAGCGTGCGATCGCCATGGGCGGGCCGGTCGGCCCACACCAGTACGGCCTGGACGAGCCGGTGCTCGTGCCCGGCGTCCGTGAGCTGCTGCTCGTAGCGCCGGGTGATGAGCTCGGCAGCTTCGGCGACCCGCTCGGCGGGCACCTCGACGCCCTGCGCGGCATACCGTACGGCCGCCGCTCGCAGACCCTCGCTCACCCGCACCCCGGCCACGGCGGGCACGCTCCGCAACACGTTGAGCAGCCCGATCGCGGCCCGGCGCACCCCATAGGGGTCGGAGCTCCCGGTCGGCGCGGCGCCGATCAGGAACATGCCCGTCACCAGGTCGAACCGGTCGGCGAGAGAGAGCACCGCCCCCGCGTCCGAGGCCGGCAGGGCGCCACCTGCGGAGCGGGGCAGCTCCATCTCGGCCAGCGCGCGGGCGACCTCGGCGGACTCCCCGGCCCGTCGGGCGTACTCCTCGGCCATGACCCCGGCCAGACCGGAGAACTCGATCACCATCTGCGAGGCCAGGTCGAACTTGGCCAGTGCGCCGGCCCGCCGCACGACCTCCACCGACTCCTCGGGGAGACCGGCCCGTCCGGCCAGGTCCTGCGCGAGGGAGGCGAGCCGGACGGCGCGGTCGGCCACCGTCCCCAGCCGGTCCTCGAAGGTCAGCTTGTCCAGCCGGCGCCGGAACTCCTCGGGCGCCACCTTCAGGTCCGCCCGCCAGAAGAACGCGGCGTCCTCGTAACGGGCCCGCAGCACCGCCTCGTTGCCCGCCCGCACCACGTCGTCGTCACACAGGGCGTTGGCGAAGGTCACGAAGTGCGGCATGAGCCGGTCGCCGTCCAGCACCGGCAGATAGCGCTGGTGCTTGCGCATCACGGTGGTCAGGACGCTCGCGGGCAGTTCGAGGTAGCGCTCGTCGAACGAGCCCCGCACGGCGTACGGGAACTCCAGGATGTCGGTGATCTCGTCGATCAGCCCGGCCTGGCCCTCGACGTCGATGCGCCCGCCCACCTCGGCGGCGGCCTCCAGTGCCCCGCGCACGACCGCGCCGCGCCGGGCGTCCCGGTCGAGCAGGATGCCGTGCATGTGCAGGAAGTGCGGGTAGCCCTCGGCGGAGGTCACCCGGACCTCCGGGTAGGGCGCCTGCCGCTGCACCCGGGTGGTGTCGCCGGACGACAGGGAGGACACCACCACGGGCAGCGGAGTGCGCCCCAGCAGCGCGAGCAGCCAGCGCACGGGACGCGAGAACGACAGCCCCGGGTCGCTCCAGCGCATGTTGCGCCCGGCCCGCAGCCCGGAGACGACCTCGGCCAGCAGCTCGCTGAGCACCTCGACGGCCGGACGCCCCTCTTCGTGCCGGGTGACCGCCACGTACTCGACCCCGTTGACCTCGACGACCCGCACATCGGCCGGTTCGGCGCCCTGGCTGCGGGCGAAGCCCAGCAGCGCGGGTGTGGGGGCACCGTCCTTGTAGGCGGCGGCGACCTTGGGCCCGCGCACGGTCCGCATGGTGTCGCGCTCGCGCGGCTGCACACCGTCGACGGTGATCACGATCCGGCGCGGCGTGGCCATCACGTTGATCGCGCCGTGCCCCAGCCGGGTCGCGGCGAGCTTGGCGGTGACCGACTCGCGCACCGCTTCGGTGGTGGCGGGGACGTCGGCGTACGGCAGCTCCTCCACGCCGATCTCGAACAACAGCGTCTCGACGCCGGGCACCTTGGGAAGCATGGCGCGCTCGGCAGGGGCCGGAGCCGCCGCCAGCCCGAGCGGATGCTCCAGCGCGGCCCGCCGCCGCTCCCACAGTTTGGCCGTCTCGTGCGTCAGCCCGCGCATCAGCGAGAACGCCTTGGCCCGCTCGGTGGTGCTGATCGCCCCGCGCGCGTCGAGCACGTTGAAGGTGTGGCTGCACTTCAGCACGTACGTGTACGCCGGGACGGGCAGCTCCAGGTCCAGCAGGCGCCGGGCCTCGGCCGCGTACGACTCGAACAGCCGGTGGTTGGTGTCGATGTCGGCGTCGTCGAGGTAGTAGCGGCTCATCTCGTACTCGTTCTGCCCGAACACCTCGCCGTAGGTGATACCCGGCGCGTAGGCGATGTCCTTGAAATGGGACACGCCCTGAAGGTTCATCAGGATGCGTTCGAGCCCGTACGTGATCTCCACCGACACCGGGTCCAGGGCGACGCCGCCGACCTGCTGGAAGTAGGTGAACTGGGTGATCTCCATGCCGTCCAGCCAGACCTCCCAGCCCAGCCCCCAGGCGCCGAGCGCGGGCGAGGCCCAGTTGTCCTCGACGAACCGCACGTCGTGCGCGTTGAGGTCGACGCCCAGGGCGCGCAGGCTGCCCAGGTACAGCTCCTGCGGGTTGCCCGGGTCGGGCTTGAGGATCACCTGGAACTGGGTGTGGGTCTGGAGGCGGTTGGGGTTCTCGCCGTAACGCGAGTCGTCCGGCCGCACGCTCGGCTCCACGTAGGCGACGCTCCACGGCTCGGGACCGAGCACCCGCAGTGCCGTGGCCGGGTTGGCCGTACCGGCTCCGACCTCGGTGTTCAGCGGCTGCGTGATCATGCAGCCGTTGTCGCTCCAGTACTTCTGCAGGGTGAGGATGGCGTCCTGCATGGTCAGCGCCGTCGATACGTTCTTCATGATGATCGCGCCTGTTCCCCGAGTCGGACCGGCAAGGTCGGCCATGATCTCATACGTCAACTACCGCTGACCTGCTGTTTCTTGACCGAACGGTCGGACGCATACGGGGGAGGGGCCGCGGGGGGTGGGTGCCACGGGATCGCCGTGGGCGGGTGCGGGTTGTGCGTGGCTGGTCGCGCAGTTCCCCGCGCCCCTTTGGGGGCGCGGCCCCCAGGGGGCGATGCACAGGCGGCCCACAGTCGGGGCCCAGCAGTCTGATGGGTGGCACCCCTACAGTCCCGGCCCATGACGGGAACGCAGTACGGCAACGGCCGTGAGGACGAGGCACTCGCGCAGATCGCCTTCGACGCACTCGTCGGTCAGTTGGCCCTGGCGCCCAAGCCGGGCCTGCCCGACCCGCGGGAGCGCACAGCCCGGGACCACAGCGACCTGCGGTGGTCGGCCCAGGCACTGCTCCCCGGCCTCATCGCCATGGCCGCCACAGCCCGCCGCACGGGCGAGCCCAGCGCCCGCCTCCGCATGGACCTGGGCGCGATCGGCCGTTCCACGGAACACACGGTGGCGCTTGCGGGCGGCGGCCACCGGGGCGCCCTGTGGACACTGGGCCTGCTGGTGGCGGCGGCAGCCCTGCGCCCGGGAGCCACACCGGCCGACACCATGGCCCTGGCCAAACAGCTGGCCGCCCACCCGGACCGCCGCGCCCCGCGCCGTCCCTCGCGCGGCTCCACGGTGTCGGCCCGCTACGGTGCGGCCGGCGCGAAGGGAGAGGCCAGGGCGGGATTCCCGCACGTCCGCCGCGCCCTGACCGCCCTCGCCGAGACCCGTGCCCAGGGCGCCACCGAACCCCAGGCCCGGCTGGACGCCCTGCTCACGGTGATGTCCACCCTCCAGGACACCGAGCTGCTGTACACAGCGGGGCCCCTGGGGCTACGCCGCGTCCAGGCAGGCGCGCGCGGCGTCCTGGACGCGGGCGGGACGGCGACGGAGCCCGGCGCGGTGGCGCTGAGAGCCCTGGACGCCGACCTCACGGAACACACCTGGGCCCCGAGGGGCAGCGCGCCCCTGCTCACAGGCGCCTTGTTCCTGGACGCCCTCAAGCCTGTAGGGGGCGCGGGGAACTGCGCGAACAGCCCCCACGCACCCGCACCCCGAACCCAGCCCTCGACGGACGCCATGCACCCGCACCCGGCACTCAGCCCTTGACGGACGCCATGCACCCGCACCCGGAACTCAGCCCTTGACGGACGCCATCCAGGCCTCGACCTCGTCCGCACGCCGAGGCAACGCCGCACTCAGATTCCGGTTGCCGTCCTCCGTCACGAGGATGTCGTCCTCGATCCGCACACCGATGCCCCGGTACTCCTCCGGCACGGTGAGGTCGTCCGCCTGGAAGTACAGCCCGGGCTCGACCGTGAGGCACATGCCCGGCTCCAGCGTGCCGTCCACGTACGCCTCGACCCGCGCCGCCGCGCAGTCGTGCACGTCCATGCCGAGCATGTGACCCGTGCCGTGCAGCGTCCAGCGCCGCTGCAGCCCCAGCTCCAGCACCCGCTCCACGGGCCCCTCGACGAGCCCCCACTCGACGAGCCGCTCGGCCAGCACCCGCTGGGCGGCGTCGTGGAAGTCGCGGTACTTCGCGCCCGGCTTCACCGCCGCGATCCCGGCTTCCTGGGCCTCGTACACGGCGTCGTAGATCTTGCGCTGGATCTCGTCGAAGCGGCCGTTGATCGGCAGCGTGCGCGTGACGTCGGCCGTGTAGTACGTGTGGGTCTCCACACCCGCGTCGAGCAGCAGCAGCTCGCCCGAGCGCACGGCTCCGTCGTTGCGCACCCAGTGCAGCGTGCAGGCGTGCGGCCCGGCCGCGGCGATCGTGCCGTAGCCGACGTCGTTGCCCTCCACGCGCGCGCGGAGGAAGAACGTGCCCTCGATGTACCGCTCGGAGGTCGCCTCGGCCTTGTCGAGGACCTTCACCACGTCCTCGAAGCCGCGCACGGTCGAGTCGACCGCCTTCTGCAGCTCGCCGATCTCGAACTCGTCCTTCACCAGGCGCGCCTCGGAGAGGAAGACCCGCAGCTCCTCGTCGCGCTCGGCGGTGACCTTGTCGGTCAGGGCCGCCTCGATGCGTGCGTCGTACCCGCGCACGACCCGCACCGGTCCGGTGGCCTCGCGCAGGGCGCCGGCCAGCTCGCGCACGTCGGAGGCGGGGATGCCGTACAGCGTCCGGGCCTCGGTGAGGGAGTGGCGGCGCCCGACCCACAGCTCGCCCTGGCCGTCCAGCCAGAACTCGCCGTTCTCCCGGTCGGAGCGCGGCAGGAGGTAGATCGTCGCCTCGTGGCCCTCGGCCGTGGGCTCCAGGACCAGGACGCCGTCCTCGGTCTGGTTTCCGGTGAGGTAGGCGTACTCGACGGAGGCGCGGAAGGCGTACTCGGTGTCGTTCGAGCGGGTCTTCAGGTTGCCCGCGGGGATCACCAGACGCTCGCCCGGGAAGCGCGCGGAGAGCGCGGCCCGGCGGGCGGCGGTCTCGGCGGCCTGGGGGATGGGCTCGAGGTCCCGCAGCTCGGTGTCGGCCCAGCCGCTCTTCATGTTCTCGGCCAGCTCGTCGGACACGCCCGGGTACAGTCCGTTCTTCCGCTGCTTGATCGGCTCTTCGCTCTCGTCCGGGCCCGCTGCGTCAACAGCAGAATCAGGCACTGCCGGTGTGAGCTCCTCCGCCACGGTCATCCTCCTCGATACGGCACTGGACCACCGTCCACTGTACGGCGGCGGGGAAGGGGGCCCAGGGCGATGACGAGGGGCGTTACTCGAACCGGACCGCCAGCAGGACGACGTCCTCCGCACCGTCGGCCGCGTCCAGGCCGTCCGGCAGCACGCTCCGCAGAACGTGGTCGGCGATGGCACCGGGATCGCCGCGCAGGGCCCGCGGCACTGAGGCCGCCGCCGCGTGCAGCCGGGCGAAGGCGCGGTCGGTGGCCTCGCCGGTGCGGTGCAGCAGCCCGTCGGTGTAGAGCAGAACCGTCTCTCCGGGCTCGGCGAGGATCTCCACGCTGGGCGCCTCCCAGCAGGCGAGCATGCCCAGCGGGGCGGAGACGGAGGTCTCGACGAACTCGGTGCGGCGCTGTCCGATCAGCAGCGGCGGGCTGTGCCCGGCACCGGCCAGCGTGATCTTGCGCGCGGCCGGTTCGCAGTAGCCGAACAGCGCGGTGGCCGACCGGGCCGGTTCGGTCAGCCGCAGCAGCAGTTCCAGGTCGGACAGGACGGCGACCGGGTCCTCCCCCTCCATCACGGCGTACGCGCGCAGCGACGCCCGCAGCCGCCCCATCGCGGCGACCGCGCTGGGCCCCGAGCCGGTGACGGATCCGACGGCGAGACCGAGGGCGGCGTCGGGCAGCGGCAGCGCGTCGTACCAGTCGCCGCCGCCGCGCGGTCCTGTGCGGTGCCGGGCCGCGAGCTGGACGCCCCCGACCCGGGGCAGCCGCGCGGGCAGCAGTTCGTCCGACATCGTGGCCATGGACGTCCGGGTGCGTTCCAGTTCGAGGAGGCGGGCCAGGTGCTCGGCGGCGTACCGCGCGTAGAGACCGGCGAGATGGCGCTGCCGCTCGCCCGGTTCGGCGGGCTCGTCGTAGAGCCAGACCGCGGCGCCGAGACGGACGGCGGTGTCGGCGGTCAGGGGGAGGGCGTAGCTGGCGGCGTAACCGAGGCGGGCCGCGACCTCGCGGTGGCGGGGGTCGAGTCCTTCCTGGGCGAAGAGGTCGGGGTCGGCGATGCCGCCCTCGTCGCCCGGCGGTCCGTCGAGGATCCGGCCGTAGGACAGGGCGCTGCGCGGCACTGTCTCGATGTGGCCGAGATCGGCGCGGGCGAGGCCCAGGCCGATGGTGGTGTCGGGGCCGAGTCCGTCGCCGGGTTCCATGACGACGAGGCCGCGCCGGGCACCCACCAGGGCGGCTCCGGCTCGCAGCACTTCATGGAGCGCCTCGTCGAGCGTGGTGGTGCGGGCCAGGCGTTCGGTGAGCTCGTGCAGGGTGGTGAGGTCGGAGACCCAGCCGGCGAGACGGTCCTGGAGCACGGCACCGGCAGGGGCCGGGGGGTTCGCGGGTACGGCCGGGGACGAGCCCGCCGCTACGGGCGCGACAGTGTGTGCGGGCGCCGGAACCGTTGAATCGATTCCGGCCACTTTCGGAGGGTGCGGAGCGTTCATGGCGTCCGGCCTTCCAACCGGTACGTACTGCTCAAAAGCATCGCAAACCCCCATGTCATTCTGCGTCGCTAGCAGTGTCTCCACATGTACACGCACTCGTGAGGAGATGTCCAGCATTGTCCTGCCGGGATTCCTGGTGTCCGTGAGGTGCGAGGGAACAACTCCCCTTCCTCTTGCGGAAATGCAAAGTTGGCTTAAAACTGCCTCAGGGGACGGCTTATTGCGGTCGACTGGGCTTGCTCGACGGAGCGTCACAACGGTCGTGATGGGTACGTACTCGGTAAAGGCCAGGGGTGGTTGGGAACCACCCGGAACCTGGTGACGGAACCGGGCGTCCTATCCACCGACGACCGTGCCCCATCCTCCCGTGGCGGAGGCGGAGAGAAATACGCGCGACGGCAAACGCCATACTTCGCCACCCCTACGCCACGCCCGTGCTTTCGACAGACGCAGTATGGGCGGGACAGCCGCGGAGGCAGCCCAAAGCTCGACCCACAGGGGTTCCCCTTGCTTCGCGCAGGGGTGTGATGCGCCAACAGGTACGCACAGTGAAGCGATCGACACATGATGTGATGTGGACCACGGTGTTGCCAGGCGTGCAACGGAAAGGAACGAGCGCTCATGCGCGAGATCCTCGGAAGGCGACGCAGGCTCTTGTCTCAGCGCGGCGACGGGAAGCCTGAGCTGATCGACGCGGCCCTGACCTACGCGACGCAGTGGCAGTGGCCCGTACTCCCGGGCGTGGCGGCGGACCCGCAGGGGCACTCCCGCTGCAGCTGCCCCGACCTCGACTGCACGGTGCCCGGCGCGCACCCCTTCGACCCCGGCCTCCTCGCGGCCACCACCGACGGACGCATGGTGCGCTGGTGGTGGGGCAACCGGCCGACGGCGCCGATCGTGCTGGCCACCGGCGGTCACGCGCCCTGCGCGGTCTCGCTGCCGGCCCTCCCGGCCGCCCGCGCCCTCAAGGCGCTCGACCAGATGGGCATGCGGCTCGGCCCGGTCGTCGCCTCCCCCGACCGCTGGTCGATCCTCGTCAAGCCGTACTCCATGGAGCAGCTCGGCGAGCTGCTGTACGCCAAGGACTTCGTGCCCGGCTCCCTCCGCTTCCACAGTGAGGGCGGGTACCTGGCCCTGCCGCCCTCCGAGACGGGGCAGGGCGAGATCCGCTGGGAGCGTGCGCCGCTGCCCGGCTCGGCCTCGCCGTGGGTGCCCGATGTCGAGGCCGTGGTGGACGCCGTGGTCGAAGCCCTCACTCGTACGGGTGTGAGCGCGCCCGAGTTCTAGGGCTGTCGGGCGCGCCGAGCCCCGCGCCCGGCCCGGCGCGTTAAGTTCCGGAACCATGCGGCGTCACGCCCGGGGCCGCTCCCGGGACCCTCGAAAGATCAGACTGCTCGCCCTCGCGGGCGTCGTGGCGGCCTGCGCGATCGCACTGCCGCTTGCGGTGGCGTCCGCGGGGCCGGTGGAGTCGGCGGGGGCCAAGCGGACGGCGGGTTCGGCGGGGGCCGAGCGGGCGGCGGGTTCGGTGGGCGCGGGCGCCCACACGTCCGAATCCGGTGCCCACTCCCGCGCGTCCGAATCCGATGCTCACTCCAGCGCGTCCGAATCCGATGCTCACTCCAGCGCGTCCGAATCCGATGCTCACTCCAGCGCGTCCGAATCCGATGCTCACTCCCGCGCGTCCGGTTCCGGCCCCCACGCGTTCGGTTCCGGTGCCGACTCCCGCGCGTCGGGTTCCGCTGCCGTACGGCCTTCCTCACGTGCCGACGACAAGGCACCCGAGTCGTCCTCCGGCGCGCCCGGCCTTCCGGCGCTCGGCCAGGGCCTGTCGACCGCCGTGCGCTGCGGTCCCGAACTCTCCTCACCCGACGGCGTCGAGGCGCAGACCTGTGTGGTGACGCAGGGCGCGGAGACCTGGGCGCGGACCTACTACCGCAATACGACGGGCGAGGCGCTGGACGCCGCGCTGAGCCTGATGGGCCCTGGCGACCGCACGGTGCGCATGACGTGTGCCCTGGGCGCGGAGGACGAGCCGGGGACGTGCGAGACGCCCCGGGAGCCCGCACGCGGGAATCCGGCGGCGTACACGGCCGTAGCGGAGTTCGCCGAGCGGGGCGGGCGGGGGCCGCTGCTGCTGCGCTCGGGAAGCAACTAGCCTGCGAGAACAGGCAGTTGAAGAGCTGCTGCGTTCCGTGAACGGAAGCGGAGACGAAAAGACCCGGTTGCTGGCGACGGGGGATGCACCAGCAACCGGGCTACAGGAACGGTAACAAGAGATCGGCGGTTCGCAAATTCGAACTCGCCTTTCCAGTCACCGACTGGCTTGTCCCCGACGGGAGTTGTGACCCGCCGGGGTGCCGGGAGCGGCCGGCCGGTGGACCGGCCGGACCGACGCCTGGGCGGGGGTCAGCTGAGCGTGACCTGCCGGTTGGTGAGGCCGCCACGGGCGCGGCGCTCGTCCGCGGTGAGCGGCGCGTCCGTCGCCAGGGCGGTGGCGAGACGCTCGGCGAACTCCGCCGCGGGCTTCTCCACGTCCTCGGCGGTGACCCCGCTGGGCAGGTCCCACACCGGCACCGTGAGCCCGTGAGCGCGGAAGGAACCCACCAGGCGGGTGCCCTCGCCGAGGCTGGAACGGCCCGCGGCGTGCAGCCGGGCGAGGGCGTCCAGAAGCTGCTCCTCGGCATGCGGCATGACCCACCGCAGATGGTTCTTCTCCGGCGTCTCGCACCAGTACGCGGCGTCCACGCCCTGGAGCTTGACGGTCGGGATGGCCGCGGCGTTGGCCCGCTCCAGGGAGGCGGTCACGTCGGGCGTGGCGTTCTCCGGGTCCGGCACCCAGAACTCGAAGCCGCTGTGCACTTCTGGCTCGAAGGCACCCTCGGGGTCGAGCAGATCCTGCAGCCGCGGGCTGTCGGCCGGGGCGCGCCGGCCCTGGACGGGTGTGCCGGGCTGGGCCTCGAGTGCGCGCTGGAGGGTGTCGGCGAGGTCGCGGCTGATGTCGCCGGACGAGGTGTCGTTCTGCAGGCCGAGCAGGACCGAGCCGTCGTCGCGGCGCAGAGCGGGCCAGGCCATGGGGAGGACCGTGGCCAGGGTGACCGCAGGGACGCCCTCGGGCAGGCCGTCCTTGAGGGTCAGCTCGACGGTGGCCGCCGGGACCAGCTCGCGCAGGGCCACCCAGTCGCACTCGCCGGGCAGGCCCTCGAAGGGGCGGTGCACCAGCTCGGTCGCGGCGTGCGAGGCGGCCCGGCCGTGACAGGCCTTGTAGCGGCGGCCGCTGCCGCAGGGGCAGGGCTCGCGAGCGCCGACGACCGGAACGTCTCCCTCAGCACCTGCGGTGCGGGCCCCGCCCGTGGTCTGCGGGCGCTTGGCCTTCGTCTGGGGTCGCTTCTTGGCCATCGATGGGTCTCCCGGTTACGGCTCGTCTCGTACGGTCGCGAGCCTAGCCGTTCGTGCCCCGGGCCACGGGGTCCTGTGGACAACCCCGACCCGCGCGGCGTACGCGCTCGGTCCCCGGCGGTCTCCGCACCCGTCGGTGCAGGTATCGTCCCCGCCGGTATCTGTCCCCGCCGGTACCTGCTCCGTAGGTCTCTGTCCCTGTGGTCTCTGTCCCCGCCGTCTCTGTCCTCGCGGTCTCAGTCCATGTCGTCGAAGGCGTCCGCGAAATCCAGTCCGGGTATCTGGGAGACCGCGGGGGCGGCGACACGCGTCGCGAAGTCGTCGCGGCGGTGGCCGGCGTCCGGATCGTGCACGTCGTCGTGGACGATGACCCACACGGTGACCTCGCCGCGGATGTCGTCCCGTACGCCCCAGTCGTCGGCGAGGGCGGTGATGATGTTCAGCCCGCGACCGCCGTGCGCCGTGACCGACGGGGTCGCGGGGGCGGGGCGGGTCGGGCCGCCGCCGTCCGTGACCTCCACCACGAGCCGGCCGGCCGGCTCCACGCGCCACGCGGCACGGACGTCACCGTCACCGGACAGCGCGTCGCCCAGGGGTCTGCCGTGCTTGCACGCGTTGCTCAAGAGCTCGGAAAGGATCAGTACGGCGTCGTCGATGACCGATTCCGCGACTCCACCTCCGCGCAACTGCGTACGCATCCGGTGTCGCGCTTTCCCCACGCCCGCAGGGCCATGGGGAACGGCCATGCTCGACGACGTGGGCACCTCCTGTGCCACCACCAACGCCACCCCCGAGACCTCCTTCGCCCCACGCCACGGTGTGGATGCCCCATTGGCCTGTACCGGAAACCGGCCAATCCACGTCCGGCGACGCATTCACCACGACCGAATACGGACCGAACGCGCCGGAGCACTCCCGGTAACCGTTGGCTGAAAATCATCGGTGTGGCTGATTGGGGAGGATCCCGCCCGGCACGGCACGGGGTCAAGAGGTGTGCGTGGGTCTGGTGGGACTTGAGAGGTGTGTCGCGGCGGGGCGGACGTCAGCGGCCGAGCTGGTCCAGCACCGCGCGCGGTCGGTTGGTGATGATGGCGTCGACGCCCAGCTCGACGCAGCGGTCCACGTCCCCCGGCTCGTTCACGGTCCACACGTGCACCTGATGCCCGGACCGCTTCAGCCGCTCGATGTACGTGGGGTGATTGCGCACGATGCGCAGGGAGGGGCCGGCGATCCGCACACCCGGTGGCAGCCGTCCGTCGCGCAGCCGGGGTGAGAGGAACTGCGTCAGGTAGACCGTCGGAAGTGTCGGAGAGGCGGCACGCACGCGGTGCAGTGAGCGGGCCGAGAAGCTCATGACCCGCACCTGTGACTCCGCCGCCGAGGCCGGGGCGTCGAGGCCGAACCGCTTCAGCAGGGCCAGCAGCCGGTCCTCGACCTGCCCGGCCCAGCGTGTGGGGTGCTTGGTCTCGATGGCCAGTTCCACACGGCGCCCGGCGCCGGCGACGAGTTCCAGCAGCCGCTCCAGGGTGAGTACGGATGTCGCCTCGCGGTCCTCCGGGCGGTGCTCCCAGTCGGGTTCCTCGTCGCGTCCCTTCCAGGCCTCGCCCGTCTTCCAGGAGCCGAAGTCCAGGGCGGCGAGGTCGGCCAGCTCCAGCGCGGAGACCGCGCCGCGGCCGTTGGACGTACGGTTGATCCGGCGGTCGTGTACACACACCAGGTGGCCGTCGGCGGTCAGGCGCACATCGCATTCGAGGGCGTCCGCGCCGTCCTCGATCGCCTTGGTGTACGCGGCCAGGGTGTGTTCCGGGGCGTCCTCGGAGGCTCCGCGGTGGGCGACGACCTGAATCACGTGCTGTCGTGCGTGGGTCACCGCGTCATGGTGCCACCGAGTGCGGGTACGCGTCCGGTCGGACGGACTCGACGGAGACGCAGGTCCGGACGGAGGCGTTGGGATTGCACCCTTTTCGCCTTTGATGACCTATATAAAGAATGGCCTCGGACGCACAGCCACCGCTTATGGTGCCCTGACGGCCTGTGGGAAAAGCTGACGGCATACAAAGGGACAAGCTCAGCTGTATCGCGCCGGACCCGTCGACCGGCGTGAAAAAGCG
The DNA here is from genome assembly GCF_042899705.1 of Streptomyces sp. NPDC013187. Classification (NCBI taxonomy): domain Bacteria; kingdom Bacillati; phylum Actinomycetota; class Actinomycetes; order Kitasatosporales; family Streptomycetaceae; genus Streptomyces; species Streptomyces sp. NPDC013187. The sequence continues at coordinate 534,692 of NZ_JBIBAF010000001.1, forward strand.
TGAACGCATGCGACCCGGAAACGGCCGTGGATCTAGGAGAGAAGCTGTGAGCACCGAGAACGAGGGCACCGCGGTACCCCCCGCCCCGTCCGCACCCCCCGTGCCGGTGGACGCTCCCGCTGCTCCGGCGCCCCAGGGGCAGGCCCATCAGGCGCCGTACGGACAGGACGCCCAGGGGCAGGTCCCCCAGGGCCAGGGCGGCGCAGGCCACCCCGGCGCCTCCTCCTCCGCCCCCGACCCGTCCTGGCCCCCGCCGCCGACCGCCCCGTACGGCGACGGCGGTTCCGGGTCCGGCTCGGGCGGCTGGGGTTCGTCGTACCAGCAGCCGGCACCGGCGTCCGGTCGCAGGCGCGGCGGTCTGGTGGCGGCGCTCCTGGTGGCCGCGCTGGTCGCGGGCGGCGTGGGCGGCGGACTCGGGTACGTGCTGGCGAAGGACAACGACGAGAGCACCGGTTCGACGACGGTCTCGGCCTCCTCGAACGGCGGCGACGTCAAGCGTGACCCGGGCACGACCGCGGGTGTCGCCGCCAAGGCGCTGCCGAGCACGGTCACGATCGAGGCCGAGAGCACCAGCGGCGAGGGCGGCACGGGAACGGGCTTCGTCTTCGACAAGCAGGGCCACATCGTCACCAACAACCACGTGGTGGCGGACGCGGTGGACGGCGGCAAGCTCACGGCGACCTTCCCGACCGGCAAGAAGTACGACGCCGAGGTGGTCGGTCACGCGCAGGGCTACGACGTGGCGGTCATCAAGCTCAAGGACGCCCCCTCCGACCTGAAGCCGCTCACCCTCGGCGACTCGGACAAGGTGGCCGTCGGCGACTCGACCATCGCGATCGGAGCCCCGTTCGGCCTGTCCGACACGGTGACGACGGGCATCATCAGCGCCAAGAACCGCCCGGTGGCCTCCAGCGACGGCAGCGGCAGCCAGGCGTCGTACATGAGCGCCCTGCAGACCGACGCCTCGATCAACCCGGGCAACTCCGGCGGTCCGCTGCTGGACGCGCGGGGCAATGTCATCGGCATCAACTCCGCGATCCAGTCCACCGGCAACGGCGGCTTCGGCACGGGGCAGTCGGGCTCCATCGGCCTGGGCTTCGCCATCCCGATCAACCAGGCGAAGTACGTCGCCCAGGAGCTGATCAAGAACGGCAAGCCGGTGTACGCGAAGATCGGCGCGTCCGTCTCCCTGGACGACGGCTCCGACGGTGCGCAGATCACCGACCAGGGTGCGGGCGGTGCGGCACCGGTCGAGCCGGGCGGCCCCGCGGCCAAGGCGGGTCTCAAGCCGGGTGATGTCATCACCAAGCTCGACGACCGGGTGATCGACTCCGGCCCCACCCTGATCGGTGAGATCTGGACCCACCAGCCCGGCGACAAGGTCACGATCACCTACGAGCGCGGCGGCAAGCAGCACACGGTCGACGTCACGCTCGGTTCCCGCGTCGGCGACAACTGACCCCCACCCGCCCGCACCGACCCGTTACCCTTGTCCCCGCGCCGCCGATCACGGCCGGCGCGGGGAGGCGTGCCCGAGCGGCCGAAGGGAACGGTCTTGAAAACCGTCGTGGCAGCGATGTCACCGTGGGTTCAAATCCCACCGCCTCCGCGCGATGAGCAGTGAGAACGGCCCCTGACCTGGGTGTTTGGTCGGGGGCCGTTCACATGTCTGGCTACCGTGACTACCCGGTGTTCCCCCTGGTTTCCCGCTCGATCGGGCACGACTGGGGCACGGGCGACAGATCCGGCCTGGTGCTCGACGAGAACGGTGCATCTGAGTACTTGCGCTCATGTGTAGTGCGCGCTGCAACCACCATGCTGACCGCATGTACTTACTGGATAGTGGCCTGCGGACAGGATGGCAGTGGGCATGAGACGGGCGAATGAGCCGTCAACCGGTCAGCAGATCGGGGTCAGCGTGGCGCTACTCGTCATCGACTTCATGCTCATCGCTTGGTCGGTGTACGGCGTTGGGATGGCGGGCTGGGCCGACAGCTACGAAAGCGATGGCGTCGTTCCGTCGAGTGCGTCGCGGGCGGCGTCGCAGGCATTGTGGCTTCTGGGGGGCGGCGCATTAATGACAGGCGGTGGCCTCCTCGCCCTGGGATGGCGCATTCCTGGCATCGTGCAGTTGGTCGTCCTCGGGTTCGGGGCGGTGCTTGTCTCTTCACTGGCTGCTGGTTGATGGCGCGCGCGCCTGCCAAGCTAGAGATTCCCACCACTCACCCCAGCTCCCATCCCGTCTGCCATCGCCCCACACACCGTGGAGCGGGCGTGGTCCCTGGCGTCCAGGTGGAGCGCGCCACTGTACGAACGACCTGGACGCCAGGGGCCGCGCCTGCTCGGCTCTGCCTGGGGCGATGGCAGACGGGATGGGAGCTCCCCGCGCACGCCACCATTCCGGCCGGCACCCGCAAACGGCGCCCCCGCCATCTCGGAGCCTGAGCGCCCCCGCCGGAGGCATGCTTTGAGCGTTGCCGCGCTCCTGCGGTTCTCGACTCATGGCCCGGCCTGTTTCACATGTGGGCGCGCGTCGGCGCAGCCCGGGCGGAGCGGGCCGAAGGCAGGAGCGGCGCCCGGAGCGGAGCCGGGAAGCGCGCCCGGCGGAGCGGAGCGCAGCCGGGGCTTGAACCCGTAGAGAGAGTTGTAACTCAGTTCGTGGTGTGGGGCGTGAGTCGTACGCGCAGGCTGGGAGTTCGACGCCTTGGCGGTGGGCCAGTGGCAGGAAGACCACTGGCCGGATCGTCCACGTGATGCGGGTGCTGGCGTGGGTCAGTGAGACGGTGCAGGGTTCCATGCGTAAGAGGGCTCGTCGTGTGTCGATGCGGCCGTCGTAGAGCCAGGCCCAGGCCTCGTCGGAGGCGTCCGGGCCGAGTGCTGGTGAGATGGTGCTGGTGAACGTCACTTCGGCGATCCTCGCCACCGGCATGCCCTGGGGCGGACAGCAGCGTGGTCATCGATCTCGCGGACGCGTGCTCGATCTGCCACCCGAACGCCGGGACGGTCGCTGAGGTGGCTACGGGTTGGTCAGTCTGCTCTCGGGCTCTGCGGGTCCTCCGCTCGCGCGAACCCGTTGCTCCGTTCCACTTTCGCCACGTGCAGCGTGTAGCTCTGGTACCACTGGGCTCGCCCGCGCATTTGCGCCGCGCGGTGCTCGGCGTTGCACCGCCACTGCGTGAGGGCGTCGGCGTCGCGGAAGTACCCGACGGTGATGGCCGGCCCACCAGGAGTCTGCGCGTAGTCCATCCCCAGGAACCCGGGGACATCCTTCACCAGGTCTTCCATGCGTGCGGCGGTCTCGCTGTAGCCATGCTGGTCCTGGGTTCGCACCGCAGTGAAGACAGCCACGTAGTAGGGGGGTTCGAAGGCCCCGACGGGCACGACGGGCGCTTCCGAGCGATCGCTCATGGCGCCACCCTGAGGCAGGATGCGCCGCCGCGCGTCCACCTCGATCTCGATCTTCATGCGGGGGTCGGAGAGGCCGCACATGAGCATCGTGGCGGCCGGCCGAACCTCGCCGAAGTAGCGGCGCAGGACCGGCCAGCAGGGTTCGAAGTCTTCGCGGTCGGGCAGTAGGTAGCGCACGCGCACCACGTCGGCGAAGGTGCACTGCGTCTCGGTCAGTGCGGCCTCTATGTTGCGCAGGCACTGCTCGGCCTGCTCCACCACGTCGTCGGAGATCGTCATGGTGGCGTAGTCAAACCCGGTCGTCCCGGACACATGCACCCAGTCGCCGTCGACCACCGCACGGGCATACCCGATCTGCTCCTCAAAGGTCGAGCCGCTGAGGATCGCGCGTCGCTCTGTCATGCGCCGACGCTAAATGACCAGCACTAATACGTCTAATACGGTCACATGCATGGTCTGATATCTCTGGGCGTATGGAGCGCCCCGAACTCCCCCTACCGCAGCTGCACGCCTTCGTCGTGCTCGCTGAGGAACTCCACTTCGGCCACGCGGCCGCCCGCCTGGGCGTTGCCCAGCCGCCACTGAGCCAACAGATCCGCCGCCTGGAGGACAAGGTCGGCCACGCGCTGTTCACCCGTGCCCCAGGGCGTGTCACCCTGACCGCGGCGGGCAGCGAACTGCTGCCCGCCGCCCGGCGGGCACTCACCGACCTCGCGGACGGCCTGGCCGCAGCCCGGGCCGTCGGCAGTGGCCGGGCTGGCTGCCTACGGATCGGCTTCGCCGCCACCCTCGCCCTGACGATCCTGCCCGGCCTGCTGCGCACCTTCCGTCACCAGTTTCCTGGCGTGCACCTGGACATCCACGAGATGACCACCGCTCCGCAGATCACCGCCCTGCATGACAAGACCATCGACATCGGTCTACTGCGCGAGCCCCCTACCGACGAGACAGAGCTCGGCTTCAGGACGGTACTCAGCGAGCCTTTCGTGGCCGTGCTGCCGTCCACCCATCCTCTGGCCGCCCAACGGACCGTACCGCTTGGACGGTTGGCGGACTCACCCTTCGTGCTGCTGCCCCGCACGGTCGGCCCGACACTGCATGACCAGATCATCGGCCTGTGCACCGCAGCAGGGTTCACACCGCAGGTAGTCCAGCACGCGGTGGAGTGGCAAACCGTGTGCGCCCTCGTGGAAACCGGTCTGGGCGTCTCCTTGGCCCCGGCGAGCATTCGACGTATCCGCCTCAAAGGGGTCGCCTTCCGCAGGATCGAGCCCGGTAGCGCCCGCACACGAGTGGCCGTCGCCTGGCGCGAGAACGACCATAACCCCCTGGTCACACGCCTGCTGGCGACCATAAGTCAAGATCCGCCGGACAGCCCCAGGTCGTTTTGAATCGTGGAGCGTACCCAGGACAGCGAGCAGGTGCCATCCTCTCCCCGGTAGGGGCGAGGATGGCACCTGTGGTCGGAGCGTCGCCGGATCTATTCGCCGCCGTTAGCCGCCAAGGCCCTCTCGATCTGTTCGTTCGCACGCTGCTGATTGCGATGGATGGCCTTGGCGTAGAAACGGAGGGAGAACGGTCGATGTCCTCGTCAACTGTACGACCATCCCGTTGTGCACGTGAAAAACCGCAGCCAAGTGGCAATGTTCGATAGATCGGTGTCGAGCGTACGACCTCGGTGTCTCGGTATCACAGCGGGGTCTCGCCCCATGGGGGTGTACGACATGGTGGGGAACGTCTGGGAGTGGCTTGCGACGCCAACCGCACCGGGACGATATCAACTCCGTGGGAGCGTGTTCACGAGTCTCTTGTTTCGGGTCGCACCCGCAGCCATCAACGACGCCAACGAAACGATGACGATGACGACACAGGGTTTCGGTGCGTAGCCCAGTCGGCACAGATGAAACCTTAGCCAAGTGGATCAGAGTGCCCCTTTGTCGGTGGGAGCATGAAGACAAAGGGGCACGGGGTTTCGTTACCCGAAGAATAGTGAGTAGAGCCTTTCTCCAAGAGAGACGCAAAGCGTCATGAGTGATGCAGTCTCAACTGCAATCTGTAGAGCTTCAGCGGTCCTGTTGGGCTTTCTGTCTTGCGGGTCATTCGATGTCATGGATCCAGAATTGCATTCAAATCTGTACCAAAAACGGCGTGAGACGGAGGTTTATGAAGCCTTACGGGATGAGATGAGGTAGGACATTGAAGTTGTAAAATGTTACGTCGCAATACGGACAAAGGGGAGTTATGTCGCACGCGGTACCCGATCCTCTCGGTGTCTTGGTCGGCAAGTTGAGAGACCTGCACCTGCATGCCGGGGAGCCATCGATGCGTACGATTGCCGCACGAACCTCGGGCGTCGTAAGCCACAGCACGGTTCACCAAACCCTCTCAGGTAAGAGGATTCCTCGATGGGGAGCTGTGGAACTGATCGTTGAGGCGCTGGACGGGGACCCTAGAGAATTCCACTCACTGTGGAAACAGTTGAGGATGCAGGCGCGGCAAATCCCTGAGGGCAATACCCAGAAGCCGGTTCATGTTACGGATTTTCGCTTCGAACTCCATCGAACCGAATATTCTCCTCAAGTCGTGAACTTCCTTACGCTTGAGCGGGCTCGTCAGATCAAAAAGGCTGACAGTCCTCTCGCTGCCGCGCAATATCTGGAGAAACGGATCGGTGCAAACTGGAACTCTCCATTGGTGGCTACGTATATCCGACTACTCGAAGAAGCCGACCAGGACGGCAGGGTAGCGCAAATTGTGCCGCATTTTCGCGGTATTGATATGCTGTCCGCGGAGGCGTCTCACGTAGTTGCGGAAATCTTCGATGAACTTGAGGAATTTGCTGAGGCTGTGAGGCATGGGAGGGCTGCTTTGCGCGGTGATCCCAACAATGCGAAGTATGCTTGGCTGCTCGGTTCCTATTTGGCTACCGTCGATCAGAATGACGAAGCGCATGTATATTACGAGCTAGCGCACCGACTTGACCCCAGTGACTACGATTTCGCGGAAAGCTATCTCGACTCGCTATTGGCGAGATCCGAATTCAGCGAGGCTGAGAAGGTTGCTCGCGCTTGCTGGAATGATGAGAGTGTACGGGTGTATGCAGGGATTGCCCTTGCTTTGCGGGGCGAGTTCGTAGAAGCGAAGTCCGTGCTTACCTCGATCTCAAAACTTGCCTCTAATGGCATCAGGGCTTTGGCTCAAGTCTTAGTCGCGCTGGGTGGAAGTGAAGAGGCATTGGCGGTGCTGGCCGACCACTTGGAGAAGTTCCCGGACGACTTGAATAGCGGCGCCATGTACGCAGAACTGCTGCGAGAGGCTGGAGCGGCTGATGAATTCAGCAAGGCTCTGCGCCAGCTAGAGGCTGGCATCGAGCGCCGGGAGAAGCGCACCGCGGCGCTGGCGGCCAAGATCCGAGCCAGCAAGCAAGGGAAGTGAACCTTGGGGTTGGATGAGTGGAGGGCTTCGCCGGTGGGCCATGCGTGGGCCAGGACGCTCCAGCGATGGTCAAGCCTGGCGCATTTCAGCAGGTGAGAGGTGCTGCCCACCGCCTCCGCGCTGACAGCAGTGTCAACGGCCTCTGACCCGGAAGTTCGGGCAGGGGCCGTCGCTGTGTGCTCGCCCCGGGCACGGGGGCCGGTGCTGCATGGCACTGTGCCGCCATGACGACCACGACAGAGCTCACCCTCTTCTTTGCGTGAGGCGCAACGGCAACCGGCTCTCCCCCGTCTTCGGTTTCGCGGATCCCACGACGCAGGAGTGTCATGACGAACACCAAGGCCCGTACCGCAGCGCTGATCACCCCCGTCGGGCAGGAAGCCCAGGACGAGGCGAGGGCGCTGGTCGCGGACGGCCGTACGGGCAAGGCCGTCCGGCGGTTGCGCAGGGGCTCCTGGCTCAAACGGGGTCCGGCCCGGGAGGCCGTGGAGATCCTGGCCGACGGGCATGCGCTGCCCACGAGCACCGCCCAGGCGCTGGACGCCCTGCGCCGGCTCGATGCCGCGCTGGTCGGGGAGTTGAGCGCGTTGCTCGACGACGGTCAGCAGATCGCCGCGGTCAAGTTGCTCCGCGAGCGGACCGGTGTCGATCTGGCCGGTGGCTATCAGCTCGTTCTCGAACTGGGCGGCGAGCCGGGTACGCGGTGAGCATTACGATCACCAGGGTGTGCCGGTCGGAGAAGGGTGGGTGAACGCCGCCGTGACTCGGCGCGTCGTCGTCGTCACCGCCGTGCACGGCCCCCACGCCCGCTTTCTGCCGGAGGCCTACGCGTCGTTGTGCGCGCAACGGCTTCCCGAGGGCTGGGAGTGGCACTGGGTCGTGCAGGAGGACGGGGAGAGCGAGAGCGTCAGACCGTATGTGCCCGTGGACGCCCGGGTGACGTTCCGGCAGGGGCGGGCCGGGGGGCCCGGCGTCGCCAGGACCATGGCGCTGGCACACGGGGACGGGCCGTACGTGAAAGTCCTCGACGCCGACGACCGGTTGACGCCGGGCGCGCTCGCGCGGGATCTCGCCGTGCTGGAGGGGGATCCCGACCTCGGGTGGGCCACCTCCCGGGTCCTCGACCTCATGCCCGACGGGTCGACCGTCGGCTTTCCGGGCGATCCCGACCAGGGGCCGATCGAACGCGGTGCCGTGCTCGCGCACTGGAAGGCCAACGGCTTCCTCGCACAGGTGCATCCCGCCTCGCTGTGCGTGCGGCGGGAGTTGCTGCTCGCCCTGGGCGGATGGATGGCGCTGCCCGCCTCGGAGGACACGGGGCTGCTGCTGGCGTTGAACGCGGTGAGCCGGGGGTGGTTCTCGCGGGAGGTGGGCCTGCTGTACCGGAAGTGGGACGGGCAGGTGACCGGGCAGGCGGCCCATACCGACCGGGCCGAGCGCGAGGTGCGGATGGCTGTCGTCGAGGCCAGGGCCAGGGCGTTGTCCCGACTCCAGTGGGGCGCGCCGGCCGCGCTGTGAGAGCAGCTCGGTCTGGGCCGGGGGCTCCCTCTCCGTGCGCGACGCCCCGTCCAGGTAGCTGCGGGCCAGCCCGCCCAGCGGGCGTCGGTGCCGGGTCGTGGCGAATGTACTTCGCGCGCTATGCGAGGAGCTCGGTCTGGGCGGTGGCCGTCGGTGCCGGGTTGTGGCGGGTGTACCACTCCGTGCCGAGCAGTCGTTGCCGCTCGGCTGCGGAGAGGGCTGCGATCAGGCCCGGCGCCGCTCCCCGTGCCACCTCCGTGCGGTGGGCCAGGATCGCCAGGATCTTCCGGTCCAGCCAGGGGGTGACGTCGACGGTGGCGGTGACGCGTTCATCGGGCACCGTGCGCACCGCCTTTCCCACGGGCGCCAGGTGCCCGCCCCATGTCCGAGCGGCCGAGTGCGGGTGCGTGGCCAGGTACAGGGCGCTCGGCTGCCAGGGCGCTCCGGCGTCCGGGTAGAGGCGTTCGAGGCCGGCGGCGTGGACCGCGAGGGCGGTCACGCGGTGGGTGTGCACATGGTCCTCGTGGCCGGTCAGGTTGCCGTAGGCGTCGTGGGTGACGACGATCTCCGGACGGAAGTCGCGGAGGTGCGCGACCAGTTCGCCCACCGCCGCGTCCAGCGGCACGTCGCACCAGCGCGGCCTGCCCGGGGCCGAGTGCGGGACGCGGGCGTCGGCGTACCCCAGCATGCGTGGCGGGCCCGCGCCCAGCACGCGGAGTGCCTCGGCCAGTTCCGCGGCGCGCGGGGTGTCCGCCGACCAGGTCGTCGTGACGACCGCCGTGCGCGCGCCCGCGGCCGCGTGGCGGGCGAGGACGCCGCCCGCCGCCAGGGACTCGTCATCGGGATGGGCGAAGACCGCGAGCAGGCTCGGTGCCGTCATCCGCTCTCGCTACGGCCGGTCCGGCGCCGACCCCGGCGCCCCGGTGATGCCGATCGCCTGGCTCGGGCACTTCTCCGCCGCCTCCAGGACCCCGGGGTCCTCGCCCGTCTCCTCGCGGCCCGGTCGGACGACCCCGAAGCCGTCGACGAACTCGAAGACCGCCGGGACCCGGTGGGCGCACTCGGCGGATCCGTAGCAGAGATCGCGGTCCACGAAGACCTTCATGATGTGTTGTCCCCCTCCTGACGGCATCGGGGCCCCTGTGGCCGTCCGGAGTTGACTGCCCAGCGGGGCACCGGCTGAACCGGCCCGGCTAGCGCGCGCTCCCGGCGGTCGCCAGCCAGTGGGCCACCCGGCGTACGGCGGCCTCGTCGAGGTGTTCCACCAAGGCCTGGACGGTCGTGTCGTCCTCGGGGGAGAGGTCGTAGAGGCCCGCCTTGGTCAGGCCTGCCATGAGGACCTGGTGGCGGCGGCCGGTCATCCGTTCCGCCAGCTTGGCCGGTTCGCCGGGGGAGGGCTCGGGATCCGGCCGCGGGACAGCGGTCTGCCTCAGCGGGGTGTCGAACCGGTGCCACGCGCCGTCCTTCGGTCCCCACAGGGTGACGGCCACCTCGTCGCCCCGGGCGCGCAGGGTCTGGGTCATCTCGCCGAGGGCGTACTGCACGGGCGCGCGGTGGGGCGACTGGGCGGCCGTCCGCCAGGATCCCTCGGCCGGCCGGTAGAACATCGCGACCCAGCGCGGAGCACCCTGCGGTCGTGGGCTCTCGGGACGTGACTCCACTGTGCTCACCCCTGTACGTCGCTGATGCGTCGCCCGGCCTCTGCTTTCGCCGTGCTCGTCCGTGCTCATCCGCGTGCTCGAGCCTTGCTCGTTCGTGCTCATCCGCGTGCTCGAGCCGTGCTCGTCCGTGCTCATCCGCGTGCTCGAGCCGTGCTCGTCCGTGACGGGAGCGGTACGGCAGGGCGACCATAGCTGACGGTTCGTCAGTTTTCCAGGGTCGTCGATTGGCCGGGGCCGTCCGCCGGCACGGTCCGCCGAGGGCCGAGGGTGCTGTCCGCCGGTGTCCAGGAGCACGATCCGCCGGGGTTGCGGGGCGGGGCACGCTGGGGAGGATCACCACATCGTCCGGCACCGGTCCCTCCCCTCGTGGGGACCGGTACCGAACGGTGGAGCCTCATCGTCCGCCTCGGACGGAAGCTGGCCGGGTGGGTGCGCCGCTGCGTCCGGATCCTGCCATTTCCGGCCATGGAGGAGGAGGTTCCGGTGCCCAGCGGACGGTATCGCCGCAGGTCAGCCATATAGAGTGAGTTTTCCGGTCCGGACGTCCAGGCGTGGGAAGTAAGGAGCTGAGACCTTGAGTTCCGACTCGGGGGCACGCACCGCCTTCGCGGAACGCCTCGCACTGCTGTACAAGGAAGCCGGCAACCCTCCTCTCAAGCGGGTGTCCGAGGCGGTCGTCCGGCTCCAGCGGGTCGACGAACGCGGGCGGCCCGTGCGGGTGTCCGCGCAGCGCATCAGCGACTGGCGGCGGGCCCGGAACGTCCCGGCACAGTTCCCCGCCCTCGCGGCGGTGCTGCACGTGCTGATCCCCGACGCGCGGCGCTCGCGGCCCACGCCGGTCTCCCCCGGTCTGTACGACCTCGGCCAGTGGCAGCGGCTGTGGGAACGCGCGGTGGCCGACCCGGTCGGTGAGCGTCCGGCGCCCTCCGCGGCCGAGGAGCGGTCCGCGGACGAGTCCGCGTCCACCCCCGGCGGGGTGTGCCCGTACCGGGGGCTGGCCTCCTACCGCCGGGAGGACGCCCGGTGGTTCTTCGGCCGGGAGCGGAGCACGGACGCGCTCGTCAAGCAGCTCGGGGCCGTCGCGGGCACGGGCGGCCTGGTCATGCTCGTGGGCGCGTCCGGGGCGGGTAAGTCCTCCCTGCTGAACGCCGGCCTGGTGCCCGCCCTGCGGGACGGCGCGCTGGGCGGTGACGGAGGTGACCGCCGTGACGGCGGTGTCCGCGAAGACGGGAGCGGCCGGCCGCGAGAGGTCGTACAGCTTGTACCGGGAGGCGATCCGCTGGCGGAGCTGATCCGCTGCATCCCCGAGCTGGCCTCCGTCGTCCAGGTCAAGATCCCCCAGGAAGAAGCCTCGCCCCGGCCCCGGGCAGAGGGACCGGAGTCAGCCGCCGGCGAGGGGACCGGTGCGGCCTCCTCAGCAGGCCTTGGCGCCGCCCCGGCAGGCAACCCCGGGTCATCACCCGCAGGCAACCCCGGGTCATCACCCGCAGGCGACGCCGGGCCATCACCCGCCGGCAACCCCGGCCCATCAGCCCTGGAGCCCGCCACCGCCCCGTTCCCCGACACCGCGCCCTTCCCCGGCACCGCGCCCCATCCCGACCCGAACGCCTCGCGCTGCACCGCGCCCTTCCCCGACACCGCGCCCCTCCCCGACCCGAACGCCTCGCGCTGCACCGCACCCTTCGACACCGCGCCCTTCCCCGACACCGCGTCCTTCGCCGACGCCGTCCGTGCCGCCGTCGGCGTCTGGGCCCGGCGGGAAGCATCGTCCGGGGCCCGGCCGGTCGTCATCGTGGATCAGTTCGAGGAGACGTTCACCCTCTGCCCCGACGAGGCGGACCGGCGCGCCTTCATCGAGGTCCTGCACGCCGCCTGCTCGCCCGCCGGCCCCGGCCGGCCCGCCCCGGCGGTCGTCGTGCTGGGCATACGCGCCGACTTCTACGACCGCTGCCTGAGGTACCCGGAGCTCGCCGACGCGCTCCAGCACCGGCACATGGTGCTCGGGCCCCTGACCACCGCGGAGCTGCGTGAGGCGGTGAACGGACCGGCCAAGGCCGTCGGCCTGGAGCTGGAACCGGGGCTGGCGGAGCTGATCGTCCGGGAGGTCAGTGCCGACGGGCCGGGCGGGGCGCACGACGCCGGTGTGCTGCCGCTCCTCTCGCACGCCCTGCTCGCCACCTGGCAGCGCCGGAAGGCGGGCCGGCTCACCCTGGCCGGTTACCGCGCGGCCGGCGGCATCCAGGGCGCGGTCGCGGCGACCGCCGAACGGGCCTGGACCGGCCTCGACCCGGCCGCGCGCACCGCCGCCCGGCTGCTGCTGCTCCGCCTGGTACGGCTGGGCGAGGACACCCAGGCCACTCGCCGCCGTGGAACCCGGCGTCAGCTGGCGAAGGAGTCCGCCGACCCCGGCAAGACCGAGGAGTCCCTCGAAGCGCTGGTCCGCGCCCGGCTGGTGACGCTCGACGCGGAGACCGTGGAGATCACCCACGAGGCGCTGCTGCACGCCTGGCCCCGGTTGCGCGACTGGATCGACGAGGACCGACAGGGCCATCTGCTGCGTCAGCGCCTGGAGGAGGACGGCCGGGCCTGGGAGGAGTCGAACCGCGACACGTCCCTGCTCTACCGGGGTTCCCGGCTGGAGCAGGCCCACGGCTGGGCGAGATCCGCCGGGGACACGTTCCTGACCCGCAGCGCGGTGGAGTTCCTGGCCGCCTCGGTCCGGCTGCGCAGGCGCATCACCTGGATCAGCCGGGGCGCGGTGGCGACACTGGTCGTCCTGGCGATGCTGGCCGTCGGGTCGGCCGTGGTCGCCTGGAAACAGCGGGACGAGGCCGTCTTCGAGCAGGTGCTCGCCCAGTCCGACCGCCTCCAGGACACCGATCCGTCGCTGTCCGCGCAGCTCGACCTGGTGGCGCACGGGCTGCGGCCGGACGACAAGGGCGCGAACAGCCGCCTGATCTCCATCGTGAACGCCCCGCTCGCGACGCCCCTCACCGGCCACACGGGCGCCGTCTACCTCACGACCTTCAGCCCGGACGGACAGGTCCTGGCCACCGCCAGCTACGACCGGACCGTACGCCTGTGGGACGTCGCCGACCCCAAGCGCCCCAAGCCCCTGGGCAAGCCCCTCACCGGGCACACGAGCTGGGTGAGCAGCGCGGTGTTCAGCCCGGACGGCCGGACGCTCGCCAGCGCCTCCGACGACGGCACCATTCGGCTGTGGGACGTGACCGATCCAGCGCACCCGAAGTCGCTCGGCCGGCCCCTGACCGGTCATGACGGCACGATCTACCTGATCGCCTTCAGCCCGGACGGGCGCACGCTGGCCTCCGCGGGCGACGACCGCACCGTCCGGCTGTGGAACATGGCCGACCGGCGGCGGCCGCGGGCCCTGGGCAAGCCCCTGACCGGGCACAGGGCCGCCGTGCGCTCGGTGGCGTTGAGCCCGGACGGCCGGACGCTGGCCGCGGGAGGCGACGACGGCACGGTCCGGCTGTGGGACGTGTCCGACCCCGCGCGCCCGGAACCGGCCGGGACGCCGCTGACCGGCCACACCACCACCGTGCACTCCGTCGCCTTCAGCCCCGACGGCCGCACGCTCGCCAGCGGCAGCGCGGACGGCACCGTACGCCTGTGGAACATGGCCGGTTCGGGCCGCCCGGCCCCGATCGGCGCGCCGCTCACCGGCCACACCGGGCCGGTCTGGTCCGTGGCCTTCAGCCCCGACGGGAACATGCTCGCCGCGGCCAGCGCGGACAGCACCGCGAGCCTGTGGAAGGTCAGCGACCCGGAGTACCCGTCGCAGGTCGGCGGGCCCCTCGCGGGCAGCAGCGGGGAGATGTACGCGCTCGGCTTCAGCCCCGACGGCCGCACCCTCGCGACCGGGGCGGGCGACAACAAGGTCCGTCTGTGGTCGCTGCCGACGTCGGACATGACCGGCCGGACGGGGGTGTTCCGGCCGGACGGGCGGCTGCTCGCCACGGCGGCGCGGGACGGGCGGATCCGGCTGTGGGACGTGCGGACGCCCGGCAGGCCGGTGCGGTTGGGTGAACCCTTCCGCCCGGGCAGGGGCGACGTGCGCTCCCTGGAGTTCTCCCCGGACGGCCGCACCCTCGCCGTCGTGACGGGCGACCGGGTGGTCGAGTTGTGGAACCTCGGCGACCCCGAACGCCCGGTCCGCCACGGCTCTCCCGCCCGCCTGCACATCCGGTACGCCGACCCGCTGGCCTTCAGCCCGGACGGGCAGGTCCTGGCCACCGCCTACGACGACCGCACCATCCAGCTGTGGAACGTGGGCGACCCGGCCCGCCCGCGCCCGCTGGGCAAGCCCCTCACCGGCCACAAGGGCTATGTCAACCACCTCGTGTTCAGCCCCGACGGCCGGACGCTCGCCAGCGGCAGCGCGGACGGCACGATCCGGCTGTGGGACGCGACCCACCCCGGCCGGGCGACCCTGATCGGGAAACCTCTCCGGGGCCACCTCGGAGCGGTCAACGCGCTCGCCTACAGCCGCGACGGCCACACGCTGGCCAGCGCCGGCGACGACAACTCCGTCCGGCTCTGGGACATCACGGACCTTGCCGAGGCCTCCCAGGAGGCGCTGCTCACGGGCCACACGGAGGCGGTCGTGTCGCTGACGTTCAGCCGCGACGGCCGCACCCTGGCCAGCGGCGGCAACGACAGCACCGTCCGGCTGTGGAACGTGACCGACCCCTCGCACGCCACCGCGATCGGCCAGTCGATGAGCCCCAACTCCACGACCGGCACCTTCCTCGCGTTCAGCCCGAACAGCCACACGCTGGGGGTGTCGAGCGGCGCGGACACCATCCGGCTCTGGAATCTCGACGTCGACACGGCCGTCCGCCGCATCTGCTCGATGACCCGGGGCGTGCTGACGCAGGACACCTGGCGGGAGTACCTGCCCCGGCTCTCCTATGACCCGCCGTGCGACGACTGAGAAGACCGTCCCTCATGGCAGTTGAGTGAGACGAGTCACAACCGGGCTTTCCCGGTGGCCCTTCGGCTCGCGGTGGGCAAGCGCTTGTTACCCTTGGCCATGGCTCGACCGCTGGTGCATCCCCCGTCGCCAGCGGTCGGGCCTTTTCTCGGCGCGGGTCGAGGCGCGTCTGCTCAGCGCAGGTCGAGGCGCATCAGAATCCGGGGATGACCGGCCAGGACCGAGGTCGTGTCCGCCGCGTGAACGAAGCCGGCCCGTTCGAAGTTCTTCCGCAGCCCCGCGTACGCCATGGTCAGGTCGACCCTGGCGTCGCCGTTGTCCAGTGGGTACGCCTCGATCACCGGTGCGCCCCGGTCCCGGGCGAACGCGACCGCGCCGGCGATGAGGGCGTGCGAGATGCCCTGCCTGCGATGCCCCGGGCGGACCCGGACGCACCACAGCGACCACACGGGCAGGTCGTCGAGGTGCGGGATCTTGCGGTTGCGGGCGAAGGAGGTGTCCGCGCGCGGGGCGACGGCGGCCCAGCCGACCGGTTCGTCACCGTCGAAGGCGAGCACGCCCGGGGGCGGCTCCGCGCGGCACAGCCCGGCGACGTACTCACCGCGGGCCGGGCCGCGCAGTTCGTTGTTGAGCTTGGACGGGATCCGGTAGCTCAGGCACCAGCAGACGTTCGCCCCGGGCGACTTCGGCCCGAGCACGGCACGGACGCCCTCGAAGTCCGTGGCCGGGCGCACGTCGATGCTCATGCCCCCACGATGCCACGCACCGGGCAGGCGCGCCCCGCAGGCCGGGAGCCCGCCCGGGTGGAACACCCCGGGCCCTGCGTTCTAGGCGGACGCCACCCGCAGCAGCCGCAGTTGGCCGATCTCGCTGACGTTCTTCATCAGCTCCGCGTTCACCCAGGCCACCATGTGCTCGACGGTGTGCTCGGGGTCGTTCGGCCAGGGGAACGGTGCCGTGGCGTCCAGGTCCTGGTCGGTGAGGCCGTCCAGGACCTTCAGCCACTGGACGCGCAGGTCCCGCAGCCACTCGACCGTCGGGGCGCCCTCGCCGGGCCAGACGATGTCCTCGCGGTCCCGGGGCGGGCGGCCCCGCAGGTGGTCGAGGGCGACGCTCCACCACCACCCGATGTGCCAGCTCACCCACCCGAGGGTGGGGACGGGGACCGGGTCGGGTTCGGTGTCCGCCCAGTCCGGGACCCAGGTGCCGTCGGGCCCCCGGCGCATCGTCCAGCAGAGCTCCGCGGGCTCCCAGAGGAAATCCCCGGGCTCCAGCCGCTCCAGGTGGTATTCGAACAGTGACCAGGTGAACTCGAACTGCCAGCGCGGCAGTTCGACGCGGGAAGCGTTCATCGGGCGACCCTACGGGGGAGCGGGGGCGTCCCGGGCCAGTACCGCCCAGTCGAGGTCCCGCAGGGCCGGCTCGGCGTCGCAGTCCGACGGCAGGCGGGGCGTGGGCTGGAACCAGACGACGGTCAGGCGCGAGCGGTAGGCGACCGGGTCGTGGGCCGGATCCAGGGCCGTGGAGTGGAACGTGCCGAGGCAGGCCACCGCGGGCAGTACCTCGACCGGCCCGAGGCCGCCCGCGTACTGGTCGGGGTACTCGCGCCGCGGCGGGACGAGGTGCACCGGCGTGCCCGGGCGGGACCGCTCGGCGGTGTGCAGGAGGCTCCGGATCCGCAGGTCGTTCAGCGGCTTGCAGGGGTAGCCGTCCTGCAGGTCGCCGTACGTCGACGAGAACCGCAGCTCGGCGAGGTCCACCGGGCGGCCGGAGGCCAGGACGAGGCGGGCGAGCGCCAGGGCCGGCGTCTTTGCGTGGTGTTGCATCGAGGTCTTTCGCTGGTGGTCGTGGGCGGGGCCGTGCTCACGGCCGGTGCCCCGTCATCCGTGCCGCCGAGGCGATCG
Organism: Streptomyces sp. NPDC013187; assembly: GCF_042899705.1. Lineage (NCBI taxonomy): Bacteria > Bacillati > Actinomycetota > Actinomycetes > Kitasatosporales > Streptomycetaceae > Streptomyces > Streptomyces sp. NPDC013187. Next base: position 551,575 of record NZ_JBIBAF010000001.1, read on the forward strand.
TCGCCCTGGCCTCCCGCTCGGACAGGCCGGTGTTCAGAGCCGCGTCGACCAGGGGGTCCACCAGCGCCGGGCCGATGCCGTCCTCGTAGGCCCGGCAGGCCGCCCAGAACAGGCGGGTGTTGCGCTGGCCCTCGTGCGCGGCCAGCACGAACTGGACCAGGCCCTGGCCGTGCCCGCCGGTCGCCGCGGGGACGGGGTGGTGGGGGCGGGGCGGTGGGATCAGCAGCCGCAGCAGGGAGCGCGGGCAGCGGGCGGGGGCCAGGTGCGCGGTGCCCGGGGCGGCGGCGTACACACCCTGGCCCGTGCGGGAGCCGGGGCCGACCAGGTAGCCGCCCGCGCCCCGGACGTCGATGCCGGGGGCGAGCCGGCCCGCCGAGTTGGGGACGACCGCTTCGGGCGGGCCGCTCAGCCACAGGTGCCGCCCGCCGGACGGGGTCACGACGACCACGGTCGGCGGGATCGTGAACAGGTGCCGCAGCGCCAGCTCGCGCAGGGCGGCCGAGGAGTCCGTGCCGGTCTTCACGTCCAGGTCGAGGCCGATCAGATGGTGCGGGGGCAGCCCGCAGGCGATGCCGTAGCCGGTCGCCCAGGGCGCGGCGGCGAACAGCTCGCGAATGCGGTCCGGGTCGCTGGAGGCGTCGTAGACCCCGTGCCCGAGGCGGCCGCACGCGCCGTGGCAGGGGGAGGGCGCGGGGTCGTCGCGGTGCGGGGAGCGCAGGGCCGGGAGCTTGGAGCGGGACAGGGGGAGGACGGCCAGTCCGCGTTCGGCGGCTGACAGGGCGTGTGCGAGGGCCAGCGTCGTGGCCTGCCGGTCGGTGGTGGCCATGCCTCTAGTTTCGTACGTACGTTCGAAAAAGGAAAGGGGGAACGGGTGCGACGCGCCGGAGCCGGGTGGCGGCCGGAAGAAGTGCTGGAACGCTTCGCCCCTTGCGACACCCGGGTTCGAACGCCCCCTTTCACTCCCGTCCGGTACGGAAGTGACGCATAGGGGTTTATCGACTTGTCCTCACGCTTGCGTGGGAAAGGCGGCTTCCGGGGTGGTTCGCCGGGGATTCGGTGGGCAACTCTGGACTCGCGACGTCGAGCACCGCACCGGGGCGGTCGGCCAACTTCCCTGGTGACAGCAGTGGTTCACGCACCGAACGGTCACCAGCCGGTGCGTCCTCGGTTCGATCAGTCCTGGAGGGACAAGAAACATGGCAAGCATCCGTACCGCCCGCGTCATCGCGGCCGTCTCCGCCCTTCCGCTCGCAGCCGTCCTCTTCACCGGTGTCGCGACGGCGGACAACGGCGCCTTCGCGGACAACGGATCCATCGCGTCCGCCACGGAGACCGAGCAGGGTGTCCTCGGCAGCGGTGTCGGCGGCGACAACTTCGGCAACGCGGCCACCACCCAGCAGCAGGCCCTCGGCGACGGCACCTCGAACCAGAGCAACACCGCCCAGGTCAACGGCACCGAGCCCACGGCCGTCAACCAGGGCAACGCCAACACCGCCGTCAGCTTCTCCCCGCTGTGGTGGTGAGCTGAGCGGGCCGGTGCGCCGGCACCGGCCCGGATGCTGTGAGGGGTGTGCTTCGTGGGGTCGCAAACGTCTGAGCGGCGGTACTCCGGTACTGCCGCGCAGGCGTTTTCGCGTCCCGAGGTGTCCTGGCGGGGCCGGGCCGGGGTCTTGACTGCGCGATAGATCTGACGGACAGTCAGAAACCGTGAGAGGTGAGCCGGAGGTCCACGAGGAGTTCGAGGCGCGCCTGAAGGCCTACGAGGGCCTGCCGGCCGCCGCCACCGGGCTGGGCCGCGACCCCGTCAACGAGCCGATGATCAGGCACTGGTGCGAGGCCATGGGCGACACCAGCCCCGCGTACACGGGCCCGGACGCCATCGCTCCGCCCACCATGCTCCAGGCCTGGACCATGGCCGGCCTCACCCGCCGCCCGGAACGCACGGCGGCCTACGACGAACTCCTCACCCTGCTCGACGCGTCGGGCCACGACGCCGTGGTCGCCACCGACTGCGAGCAGGAGTACCTGCGCCCGTTGCGCCCGGGCGACGAGATCACCTTCGACTCGGTGATCGAGTCGGTGTCCGGCCGCAAGACCACGAAGCTCGGGGCCGGTTACTTCGTCACGACCCGCACGGACGTCCGCGCGGGCGGGGAACCGGCCGGAATCCACCGCTTCCGCATCCTCAAGTACGCCCCGGCACACCGGCCTTCGACACCGGCGGAACGCCGCCCCCGCCCCGTCGTCAACCGCGACAACGCCGGCTTCTGGGACGGCGTGGCCCGCCACGAGCTCCTCATCCAGCGCTGTACGGCCTGCGACACCCTGCGTTTCCCCTGGCTGCCGGGCTGCAACACGTGCGGCTCCCCGGACTGGGACACCGTCGGGGCGAGCGGCGAGGGCACGGTCTACTCGTACGTCGTGATGCACCACCCGCCCTTTCCGGCCTTCGAGCCTCCCTACGCGGTCGGCCTGATCGAGCTCGCCGAGGGCGTGCGGATCGTCAGCAACGTGGTCGGGGTGCCGTACGACAAGGTCCGGATCGGCATGCCGGTGCGGCTGGAGTTCCGGCGCTACGACGACGAGCTGGTGCTGCCCGTCTTCCGGGGGGTGACGCCGTGAAGGCCGGGGACCGGCTCCCGCCGCTGGAGATCCCGATCACCCGCACCCTGATCGTCGCCGGGGCGATCGCCTCCCGCGACTACCAGGACGTCCACCACGACCCGGAGCTCGCCCGGCAGAAGGGCTCCCCCGACATCTTCATGAACATCCTGACGACCAACGGCCTGGTCGGCCGCTACATCACGGACCACTTCGGCCCGCGTGCGCAGCTGCGCCGGGTCGCCGTCCGGCTGGGCGCGCCCAACCACCCCGGCGACACGATGGTGCTGACCGGCACGGTCGAGGAGGTCGACGGCGACACCGTGACGGTCCGGATCGTCGGCGCGAACGGCCTCGGCAAACACGTCACGGGCACGGTGACGGTCAGGGTCCCGGCAGGAGCGGGAGAGGGCGTCTCGTCGTGAGTGGGAGAGGTCCGGGCGGTCTCGGTATGAGCCGGAGTGGGCGGGGCGGGCAAAGGCGAGCGCGGGCGAGGACGGGCGGCCGGGCATGAGTGGGCGAGGGCGGGCGGCCGGGCATGAGTGGGCGAGGACGGGCGGGCCGGGCATGAGTGGGCGAGGGCGGGGCGGTCTCGGTGGGGGCGCTGCCGTCGTCGGCGTGGGGGCCACCGAGTTCTCCAAGGACTCGGGCCGCAGCGAACTGCGCCTCGCCGTCGAGGCGGTGCGGGCGGCCCTCGCGGACGCCGGACTGACACCGGCCGACGTCGACGGAATGGTCACCTTCACCATGGACACCAGCCCCGAGATCACCGTCGCCCAGGCGGCGGGCATCGGGGAGCTCTCCTTCTTCTCCCGCGTCCACTACGGCGGCGGCGCGGCCTGCGCCACCGTCCAGCAGGCCGCCCTGGCGATCGCCGCGGGCGTGGCCGACGTGGTCGTCTGCTACCGGGCGTTCAACGAGCGCTCGGGCCGCCGCTTCGGCTCCGGGGTGCGGCACCGGGAACCCTCGGCGGAGGGCACGGCCCTGGGCTGGTCGCTGCCGTTCGGCCTGCTCACCCCGGCCTCGTGGGTGGCGATGGCGGCCCAGCGCTACCTCCACACCTACGGGCTGACCCCGGAGGCCTTCGGGCACGTGGCGGTCGCCGGCCGGAAATACGCGGCGACCAACCCGGCGGCCCACTTCCACGGCCGGCCCATCACCCTGGCCGACCACGCCGCCTCCCGCTGGATCGTCGAACCGCTGCGCCTGCTCGACTGCTGCCAGGAGACGGACGGCGGCCAGGCCCTCGTCGTCACCTCCGCCGAACGCGCCCGCGACCTGCCCCACCCGCCCGCCGTGATCGCCGCGGCCGCCCAGGGCGCCGGACGCGCCCAGGAGCAGATGACCAGCTACTACCGCGACGACCTGACCGGCCTGCCCGAGGCGGCGGTCGTCGCCCGGCAGCTGTGGCGCACCTCGGGGCTCGCCCCGGCCGACATCGACGTCGGGATCCTCTACGACCACTTCACGCCGTTCGTGCTGACGCAGCTGGAGGAGTTCGGCTTCTGCGGCCCCGGCGAGGCGGCGGACTTCGTGGCCGGGGAGCGCCTGCCGCTCAACACGCACGGCGGGCAGCTCGGGGAGGCGTACCTGCACGGCATGAACGGCATCGCGGAGGCCGTCCGGCAGATCAGGGGCACGGCGGCGAACCAGGTACCGGGAGCGGAGCGGGTCCTGGTGACGGCCGGGACGGGTGTGCCGACGTCGGGGCTCGTGCTGACCGCGGACCCCCAGGGGTGAACCCGCAGTACCGCGGGCCCTTCGCTCCACCTACAGGAGGTGCGGCAGGCCCTACCCGTACAACCTGAGGGGGACCCCGCTTCGGGACCTGCGGCCGATCCGCTCGCCGTGCCCCCGCTCATAGCGTTGAGCCATGACCACACTCGTCTGCACGAGCGCTTCGAAGGCGGCCGGACCAGCGGCGCAGACCCTTCCGTACCCGTCGTTCTCGTCGTACGTCAGGGCCCGCCAGCCGGTGCTGCTGCGTACCGCCCGCTCGCTCACCGGCAACCCGAGCGACGCGGAGGACCTGCTGCAGACCGCGCTCGCCAAGACGTACGTCGCCTGGGAGCGTATCGAGGACCACCGCGCCCTCGACGGCTATGTGCGCCGGGCGCTGCTGAACACCCGGACCTCGCAGTGGCGCAAGCGCAAGGTGGACGAGTTCGCCTGCGACGAGCTGCCCGAGCCGGACCCGGTTGCGGGCGGTGACGACCCGGCCGAGCAGCAGGCGCTGCGCGACGCGATGTGGCGGGCGATCATGCGGCTGCCCGTCCGGCAGCGGGCGATGGTGGTCCTCAGGTATTACGAGGACCTCAGCGAGGTCCAGACGGCCGAGGTGCTCGGCGTTTCGGTGGGCACGGTGAAGTCGGCCGTCTCCCGGGCGATCGGCAAGCTCCGCGAGGACGCTGAGCTGGGACTTGTCCGCCAGTGAGGCGGTGCCCCGCCCCCTTGTGAGCTGCCCCTCCGGCATGGCGTGATCTGATCGATCACCCGGTCCTAGTGACATACCACGCGGTATGTGCGCAGAATCAGCGCAACCTTTACCACCGCGTAGGCAAAGTCGCCCCCGGGAGGACGCCGTGCTGAGCACCATGCAGGACGTACCGCTGTTGATCTCAAGGATCCTGACCCACGGGTCGACGATCCACGGGACGTCGCAGGTGACCACCTGGACCGGTGAGGACGAGCCGCACCGCCGCTCCTTCGCGGAGATCGGCGCACGAGCGGCCCAGCTGGCGCACGCGCTGAAGGACGACCTCGGCGTCACCGGCGACGAGCGCGTCGCGACCCTCGCCTGGAACAACGCGGAACATGTCGAGGCCTACTTCGCGATCCCGTCCATGGGCGCGGTCCTCCACACCCTGAACCTGCGCCTCCCGCCCGAGCAGCTGGCCTGGATCGTCAACCACGCCGCCGACCGCGTGATCATCGCCAACGGTTCCCTGCTCCCCCTGCTCGCCCCGCTGCTGCCGCACCTGAAGCCGGTCGAGCACGTGGTCGTCACCGGCCCCGGGGACCGCTCCCTCCTCGACGGTGCGGGCGTCCGCGTCCACGAGTACGAGGACCTGATCACCGGCAAGCCGACCTCGTACGACTGGCCCGAGCTGGACGAACGCCAGGCCGCCGCCATGTGCTACACCTCCGGCACCACCGGCGACCCCAAGGGCGTGGTCTACAGCCACCGCTCCATCTACCTGCACTCCATGCAGGTCAACATGGCCCAGTCGATGGGCCTGACCGACCAGGACACCTCGCTGGTCGTGGTCCCCCAGTTCCACGTGAACGCCTGGGGTCTGCCGCACGCCACGTTCATGACCGGCGTGAACATGCTGATGCCGGACCGCTTCCTCCAGCCGGCCCCGCTCGCCACGATGATCGAGAGCGAGAAGCCCACGCACGCGGCCGCCGTCCCGACCATCTGGCAGGGCCTGCTCGCCGAGTTGACGGCGCACCCCCGTGACGTCTCGTCCCTCGGCCAGGTCACCATCGGCGGCTCGGCCTGTCCGCCCTCGCTGATGGAGGCCTTCGACAAGCTGGGCATGCGGGTCTGCCACGCCTGGGGCATGACGGAGACGTCCCCGCTCGGCACGATCGCCCGTCCGCCGGCCGGTGTGGCCGGCACGGAGGAGGAGTTCGCCTACCGCCTCACCCAGGGCCGCTTCCCGGCCGGCGTCGAGGGCCGCCTGACCGGCCCCGGGGGCGAACGCCTCCCCTGGGACGGCGAGTCCGCCGGCGAGCTGGAGGTGCGCGGCCCTTGGATCGCGGGCGCCTACTACAACGGCCCCGACGCCGAACCCCTCCGTCCCGCCGACAAGTTCAGCGAGGACGGCTGGCTCAAGACGGGCGACGTCGGCACGATCTCCGCCGACGGCTACCTCACTCTCACCGACCGGGCCAAGGACGTCATCAAGTCCGGCGGCGAGTGGATCTCGTCGGTGGAGCTGGAGAACGCGCTGATGTCCCACCCCGACGTCGCCGAGGCGGCCGTCGTCGCCGTCCCCGACGAGAAGTGGGGCGAGCGCCCCCTGGCCACGGTCGTCCTCAAGGAGGGCTCCACCGCCACCTTCGAGACCCTGCGCGCCTTCCTCGCCGACGAGGGCCACATCGCCAAGTGGCAGCTCCCGGAACGCTGGACGGTCATCGAGGCGGTCCCGAAGACGAGCGTAGGAAAGTTCGACAAGAAGGTCCTGCGCCGGCAGTACGCGCAGGGGGAGCTGGACGTCACCAGCCTCTGACCGACCCGCCCCCGGCCCGCCGTACGGCGTCACCTCACCGTCGTACGGCGGGCCCCCGGCCCCTCACCGTCGTAGGGCGGGCCCCCGCCCCTCACCGTCGTACGGCGGTCACGCCCCACCCGAGCGCCAGCCACACCCCCGCCACGACACACACACCGCCCCACCCGAAGTGGCTGAACGCCACCCCCGCGAGGGCCGAAGCGGTCGCGCCGCCCGCGAAGCCGGCGACCACATAGGCGGTGTTGGCCGTGGCGGGGGTGGCGGTCGCGGTCAGGGCCAGGGTCTGGTTGGCGACGTGGGAGGCGACCAGGGCCGCGTGCACGGCGACCGCCGCGGCGCACAGCGCCCCCAGCACCTGCCCGCCCAGCCAGAACAGCGGCACGGACACGGCGGCGACCAGATACGCCGACCGCACGACCCGCGCAGCCCCGAACCGGTCCACGAGCCCGCCCGCCAGCGGCGCCACCGCACTCGCGGTCAGGCCGAACACCCCGAACAACCCGGCGGTCGCGGCGGACAGCCCGTACGCCGGCCCGGTCAGCAACAGCGTCAACGAGGTCCACAGCGCGCTCCACGCACCGAACATCCCGGCCTGTCGCACGCACGCCCGCCACAGCTCCGGCGAGCTCCGCAGCACCGACGGCAGCGCGACCAGCCCGGCGAACAGCGGACCCTGCCGACGCCGCCGCGACGGCAGGACCACCGCGGTCGCGAGCCCCAGGACGAGGGTGAGCACGGCCGCACCGGCGAACACCCACCGCCAGCCGAAGGCCTGCCCGGCCAGCCCGCCCAGCACACGGGCCCCGACGATGCCGACGAACAGGCCCGCGATGACCGCCGCGACGTGCAGGGCACGCCGCTCGGCGGGAGCCCGCTCGGCGACCAGCGGCACGAGCAGCTGCGGGATGACGGTGGCCGCCGAGGCGACGAACATCGCGACCGCGAGGGCCCCGGCGTCCGGAGCGGCCGCACTGGCTCCCAGCGCGAGCGCGGTGACGAGCGTGAGCCCGGCGACCAGCCGGCGCCGGTTCGCACTGTCGCCGAGCGGGGCGAAGAACAGCAGGCCGACCGCGTAGCCGAGCTGGGCGACCGAGGCGATCCAGGCGATGGCCGAGGGCGCCGAGCCGAAGTCGCGGGCCATGAGCGGGAGCAGCGGGGCGGCGAGGTAGATGTTGGCGGCGGTGACCGCGCTGCACACGGCGAGCAGGGTGAGGAAGAGCCCGGGTGCGGGTTCACGGGTCTGCCGCACACGGCTCGTGGCCCGGGCGGCGGTGGTGGTCGCTGACGGCATGGGTGGGGACTCCTTGGAGTCGGCTCTAGCAACTAACTGGTTGGTTGGCTGGCGGGTGAACAGTCTGAGCCGCCCCGCTCCTCCCTGTCAACCAAACAGTTGGTTACCCGTCGCGCTACCCTCTCCTGCATGGCAGCAAGGGACCCCGAGGCCACCAAGGCCCGGATCTTCGAGGCGGCGGTCGCCGAGTTCGCCCGGCACGGCATCGCCGGCGCCCGCATCGACCGCATCGCCGCCGAGGCGAAAGCCAACAAACAGCTCATCTACGCCTACTTCGGCAACAAGTCGGAGCTGTTCGCGATCGTCCTCGAGAAGAAGATGCTCCATGTCGCCGAGGACGTCCCGGTCGACCCGGACGACATCGAGAGCTGGATCGACCGGGTGATGGACTACCACGCCGCCCACCCGGAGCTGCTGCGCCTGCTCTTCTGGGAGGGCCTGGAGTACGGCAGCTCCGAACTGCCCCACGAGTCCGCCCGCCAGGAGCACTACGCCCGCAAGGTCGCCGCCCTCCAGGACGCCCAGGACCGTGGCGTCGTCACCGACGCGATCCCGGCGGGCGATCTGCTGTTCCTGCTCACCGCCCTCGCCAACTGGACCGCCGTCGTGCCGCAGATGCGGCGCATCCTGGTCGGCGAAAGCGAGCCGGACCGGGACCGCCTGCGCGCATCGGTGAAGGAGGCGGCGCGCCGGCTGACGGCACGCTAGGGCGCGTCCGCACCGTCCCGACGTTCGCCGCCAGGGCGGGCCAGGCGTCGTGGGACGTGCGGGACCGCGCGGACGCGGCGTAGGGCCTGTTAGTTGGTCCCGATGCGGCTGAGCAGGTCGACGATCCGGGACTGCACCTCGTTGCTGGTGGACCGCTCCGCGAGGAACAGCACCGTCTCCCCGGAGGCCAGCCGCGGCAGGTCGGCCTGGTCGACGGCGGCCGTGTACACGACGAGCGGGGTGCGATTGAGCTGCCCGTTCGCCCGCAGCCAGTCGACGATCCCGGCGAAGCCCTCCTGCCGCCGCTGTACCTGCAGCAGGTCCATCACGACCAGGTTCGGCCGGAACTGTCCCGCCAGCGTCACCGCGTCCGCGTCACTCGCGGCCCGCGCGACCTGCATCCCGCGTCGCTCCAGGGTCGCCGTCAGCGCCAGCGCGATCTCCGCGTGCTCCTCGATCAGCAGGACCCGCGGCGGGTGCTGCTCGGTGTCGCGCGGCGCCAGTGCCTTCAGCAGCACGGCCGGATCGGCGCCGTACGCCGCGTCCCGCGAGGCCTGCCCGAGTCCCGCGGTGACCAGCACGGGCACCTCGGCGGCCACGGCGGCCTGCCGCAGCGACTGCAGGGCCGTACGCGTGATCGGCCCGGTCAGCGGGTCGACGAACAGCGCGGCCGGGAACGCCGCGATCTGCGCGTCGACCTCCTCGCGCGAGTTCACGATCACCGGCCGGTAGCCGCGGTCGCTCAGCGCCTGCTGGGTGCTGACGTCCGGCGCGGGCCACACCAGCAGCCGCCGCGGGTTGTCCAGCGGCTCGGGCGGCAACTCGTCGTCCATCGGCTGCGGCCGCGGCGTGTCCGCCACCTCGACCGCCCCGCCGGGCCCGTCCAGCGGTTCCGGCCCCTCGGCGGCGTTCTCGTCCGGTGCGCCTATGGCGTACGACCGTCCGCCGCCCTCCGTCATCTGCGCGAGGCGCGACTGACCGGCGAGGGACGGCTGTGCCGGGACGGGGGCGGTGGCCGGGGCGCGGACCTGCGCGGCGACCGGCGGCGGCGTGTGCTCGGACGCCGGATGCGGCCGCGCGGACTGCTCCGGACGGGCCCCCTGGCCCGCCGGACGCGGCTGCCCCTGCTCCGGGCGGGCCGCCTGGTCCGTACGCGCCGCCGGGTCGGGCGGCGTACCGAGCTTACGGCGCCGGCCCGACCCGCCCGGCTGGTGCGGGGGAGGCGTCGCCGACTGCAGCGCGGCGGACTGCGGGGCGGACAGGGCCGACGGCTGCTGGACCTGGGCCGCCTGCCGGGTGAACGGCACACCCTGGCCGAGCGTCCGCACGCTGATCGCACGTCCTTGTGTGGAGTTCGGATCGACGGGCGCCGCGGCCTCCGCGGGCAACGGCTGAGCCGCCCGCGGCGGGCCCTCCGGCGGCAGCGGCGTGCCCGGCGCGGGGGTGTGCTGCTGCGCGGCCCGGGGCGGTGTGCCGTTCGCGGGCGCCGGGTGCCCGATCCCGGTCCCCGACGTGTCGTCGGCGGCGGGCCAGGGCTGGGCGCCCGGGGTGCCACCCTGCGGCGGGGTGCCGTGGGCGCCTGCGCCCGGAGCCGGAGCTCCTTGGGCCGGAGCTCCTTGGGCCGGAGCTCCTTGGGCCGGAGCTCCTTGGGCCGGAGCTCCCTGGGCCGGAGCTCCCTGGGCCGGAATTGCCTGAGGCGGAGTTGCCTGAGCGGGCGTGCCCTGGGACGGAGTCGCCTGAGCGGGCGCGCCCTGGGGTGGGGCGCCCTGCCCCGGAGCGGCCTGCCCCGGAGCGGCCTCCGCGGGGAGCGGCCCACCGGCGGCGGGCTGACCCGGTGCGGCGATTCCGTGCTGCGGCAGGGGCTGGGCCGGGACCGAGGGCTGCAGGACCTGCCCCGGGAGGGCCGCCTGCACACTCTGCCCGAGCCCACCCTGAGCGGGTACGGACACACCCTGCGGCGGTACGGCGTGTGCCTGCGGAGGTACGGCGTTGCCGTGCGGATGAACGGCGTTGCCCTGCGGAGGTACGGCGTTGCCCTGCGGAGGTACGGCGTTGCCCTGCGCCGACACCGGCACGCCCTGCGGCGGCACGGCCGTACCCGGCGCGACGGGGGTGGCGGCGACACCGCCCTGCACGGGCGCGGCCTGGCCGGGCGCGGCCTGCCCCAGCGGGACCTGGCCGGTGGCGTCCTGGTGTGCGGGAATGCCCTGTCCGGCTCCGGCGGGCACGGGCCCTGCCGGCACGGAAGCGGCAGGCAGGGAACCGGCAGGCACGGGCCCGGCCGCCGGGGGGCCTACGGGCGCGACACCCGCAGGTGCAGGTCCCGCGGGTACGGAACCCGCAGGTACGGAACCCGCAGGTGCGGAGCCCGCAGGTACGGAACTCGCGGGTACAGGACCCACCTGGTCGGCAGCCCCGGGCGCCGGCGCTCCGGCCTCCTCGGCCGGCTGCGGCGCCGCGACGGCCCGGCGCCGACGGCCGGTCGGCGCACTGGTCGGATGCGGCTGCGGCGGAGTGTGATCGGCGGACTGGTCGTGCGGAACGGCGTCGTGCCGCCCCTCATCGGCCACCCCGTCACCGGCACCGGCCGCCCCGGGACCCGCCACGGCCTGCTGCGGCTGCCCCTGGGCGGGCACCTGTCCCTGGACCGGTGCCTGCCCCTGGGCGGGCACCTGTCCCTGGACCGGCACCTGCCCCTGAGCTGGCACCTGTCCCTGGACCGGTACCTGCCCCTGAGCCGGCACCTGTCCCTGGACCGGTACCTGCCCCTGGACGGGCACCACACTCGGCACCACATCCGGTGCGGCACCCGGTGCGGCACCGGGCGTTCCGACGGGGCCGCCGTTGACCTGCTGCTCCTGGTCGGTCTGAGCCGGGGCCTCGTGCTGCGCCGGGGGCGGAGTCTGATCGGACCCGGCCGGCGGCAGCGCGAACACCGGACGCGGCCCGGCCGCCTCCTGCGCAGCGGCCGCCCGCTCGTTGGCCGCGGCCAGCGCACGCCGTCGGCGCCCGGTCGGCTGCTGGCCCTGCCCCTGAGCCGCATCGGCGGAACCGGCGGCCTCATCGCCGGACGACGGCGCGGGCAGGGCGGGCGGCAGCGCCGCCTGCTCACCGGGCTCCCGCCGGGCCCGTCGCCCGGACGGCGCGGGCACACCCTGGGGCGGCACGGTTCCGCCCAGGCCCGTGTTCGAGGCGGCGGTGCCCGCCGCGTGCTCGGCGGCCGTCACCACGGCCCCCTCGGCGATGCCCTGGACGGCACTGCCGACGCCGTCCGCACCGGCTTCTTCGGCCGCGCGCCGCCGACGCCCGGTGCCGCCGGACGGGCCGCCCGCCGCGGCGTCCTCACCGGACGCCTGCGCCGGAAGAGCGGCCGGCTCCCCGGCGGCCCGCCGCCTGCGCCGCCCGGTGGGCACGGCCCCGTCGGCTCCGGGACCACCGGTCCCCTCGCCTCCGGGACGACCGGTCCCCTCGACCCCGGGAGCACCGGTCCCGTCGCCCTCACCACCCGGAACGTCCCCGTCCAGGAAGGCGTCGGTGGTGACCCGCCGCGCCCGGCGCCGCCCCCCACCGGAGCTCTGCTCGGCGGCGTCGACGGCAGCGGGGTCCATGACACCGGGGTCGACGGCAGCAGGGTCGACGGCAGCGGGTTCGACGAGGGCGAGCGCGGCGGACTCGTCCACCGGCTGGGCGGCAACAGCTCCGGCCCCGCCCCCGATCGGCACCTCGAGGACGTACGCGCTCCCGCTCATCCCCGGCACGTCGTGCGTCTGCAGCACACCGCCGTGGGCCCGGACGATCCCGCGCACGATGGGCTCGTGCACGGTGTCGCCACCGGCGTACGGCCCGCGCACCTCGATGCGGACGACCTCGCCGCGCTGCGCCGCAGCCACCACGACGGTGTTGTCCAGGTAACCGCCCGCCGACACGGGCGTGTTGCCGGTGGCGTCGACCCCTGCCACGTCCGCGACGAGATGCGCGAGGGCGGTCGCGAGCAGCCGGGGATCGACCTCGGCCTCGATGGGCGGCGCGTGCACGGCGAACTGCACCCGCCCGGGCCCGATGAGCTCGACGGCCCCGTCGACCCCGGCGGCGACGACGGCGTCCAGCATCACCTTCGTACGGGCGACGCTCTCGCTGCCCGCGTCGAGCCGCTGGTACCCGAGGACGTTGTCGATCAGTGTCGTGATGCGCGCATAGCCGGCCGACAGGTGGTGCAGCACCTGGTTGGCCTCGGGCCACAGCTGCCCGGCGTCGTCGGCGGCGAGCGCGGCCAGCTCGCGGCGCAGCTCCTCCAGCGGCCCGCGCAGCGACCGGCCGAGCAGGGTCAGCAACTGCTCGTGCCGGGCGGCGAGCGCCTCGAACCGGTCGTTCTCACGCTCCCCGAGCGCCGCGTAGCGGTCCTCGTTGGCGGCGACCTCCTCGGCGTGGCGCTCGGTCAGCTCCTCCAGCTCGGTGACGTGCTGCTGGCGCAGCGCGGTGAGCTCTGAGGCATGCTCCTCGGCGATCCGCTCCAGTTCCTCGGCGTGACGCTTCTCCGCCGCTTCCTTCTCCTCGACGACGGCGTCGTAGGGCCGCCGGTCGGTGAAGGTCATCACGGCGCCGACGAGCTGGTCGCCGTCGCGCACGGGCGCGGTCGTCAGGTCGACCGGCACCTTGCCGCCGTCCTTGGCGTACAGCACCTGCCCGCGCACCCGGTGTTTGCGCCCGGAGCGCAGGGTGTCGGCGAGCGGCGAGTCCTCGTACGGGAAGGGCGAGCCGTCGGCGCGCGAGTGCAGCACGAGGTCGTGCAGCTCGCGTCCGCCGAGGTCGCTGGCCCGGAAACCCAGTATCTGGGCGGCGGCCGGGTTGACGAGCACGATCCGCCCGTCGGTGTCGGTGCCGACGACGCCTTCGGCCGCGGCCCGCAGGATCATCTCGGTCTGCCGCTGGGACCGGGCGAGCTCGGCCTCGGTGTCGACGGTCCCGGACAGGTCCCGCACGACGAGCATGAGCAGCTCGTCGCCGGTGTAGCCGTAACCGTCGTAGGCCTGCTGGCCGTTCTCGAGATTCGCACTGGTGACCTCGACGGGGAACTCGGTCCCGTCGGTCCTGCGCGCGATCATCCGGGTCGGCTTGGTCCGGGCGTGTGGATCGAGGTGTTCCGGCCGGCGCATGGAGCCGGGGATGAGCTTGGAGTCGAACTGCGGCAGCAGATCGAGCAGCCCGCGCCCCACCAGGGCGGTGCCCGGAGTCTCGAAGGCCTCCAGGGCGATGGTGTTGGCGTTGACGACCGTGCCGTTGGCGTTGACCAGCACCAACGCGTCCGGAAGGGCGTCCAGTATGGCTGCGAGGCGAGCAGCGCCTCGGGATGGCCTGCTGCTCACGAGACGCTTCCTCCCTGTTACCGCACCTTGCCGACCGCTCGGGCCATCTTGCCAACCGTCCCGCGGCGTGTCACGCGAGGGAGTCTAAGGGCTGCGGTTGCGCTCGCGACGCCGGATGGGAGGGAGGTCGCACGAGGAAGTGACGCCGAACTGACGACCGAGTAACCGTCAAACACCCGCCCTCCTGCGACGACGTCGCGGGACCTTCGCGGGACCTTTACGACGACGGCTTTTCTGTAGCTTTTGGCCGGGCTGGCGTGATGGGGGCGGAGAGTGGCGCAAATGGGATGCGCGGCGCGGGACCCCGGACGCCGCTCAGGGGTTCGTCCCCTCGGCGCTCTGCCGCCCCGACGACCTGCCGCCCCACCGCCCCAGGCCCAGCCGTCGCGCACGGCCTGCCGTGCACGGCCCGCCGCGCAGTGCCGTGCCGAGCGGATGGACGGCGTGGGCGAACGGACGGGGGTGGGCGGATGGACCGGGGTGGCGGATGGACGGGGTGGGCGAATGGATGGTGTGGGCGTACGGAGCGACGGGCGTAGGAACCGACGGGCGTAGGAACCGACGGGCGTAGGAACCGACGGGCGTAGGAACCGACGGGGGTAGGAACCGACGGGGGTAGCAGCCGACGGGCGTACCGGTGGCTCAGGTCTTGGCGCCTCGGTTGCCTCCCATGGCCGGCAGCAGCGGCACGAGCCGGTCCCACCTGGAGATCTGGCAGCCGTCGCGGCGGTCGTAGGTGGCGTCGACGGGACGTCCGGCCCAGGTGCCGGTGACGTGCGCGGTGGCCGGGCCGCCGTACTGCATGGTGCAGAAGCCGCCCTCCGACGCGGGCGCGAAGGCGTCCCGCCCCCACCGCGTGTCCCGCTCCAGGGCGGCGCAGGCGCCGCCGGGGTCGGGATGGCTGCCGCCGTCGGGGTTGCAGTACAGCTCGAACGTTCCGTCGGCCCCGCCGCCGGCGTTCCGCACGGTGACGGTGAGGTGATCCCGGTCCCGGAGCTCGCCGGGCCTGGTCGGGGACGGCAGACCGGCTCCGTCGGCCTGGGCATACGCGACCGGGGGCACCGCGGTCAGCGACCCGGCGGCGGCGACGGAGGCGGCGACGCCGACGAGGAGGCGCCGCAGGGCGGGGCGGGCGGTGGCCCGGGAGGGGGTACGCAACATGCCCTGCCTAACGCGAGGCGGCCCCGTATGTTGCGCACGGACGCCCGAGCGGGGCCCGCACAGGCCTGACAAGGTCTTTGCTCCGTGCCCGGTCCGCCTAGTACCGTGGGGGTCGATTGGTGACAGCACGCTCGACTGTGTCATCATCGGCACGCACCGCTCGCGCTCGCGCGGGAGTGATGCTGGAGGCGTCGCCTAGTCCGGTCTATGGCGCCGCACTGCTAATGCGGTTTGGGTCTTAAAGCCCATCGAGGGTTCAAATCCCTCCGCCTCCGCACTCGATCACGAAGCCCCGGTCTCTCGACCGGGGCTTCGCTGTCGTTGCCCCCCCCGGAAGTGTGGCCTGAAGTGCCGTTTCCGCAGCTCACAAGGGGTGCGGCTAACGGATTTCACATGGCGGCGGCAGTCATGTAATGTTCTTCCTGTCGCCGCGAGCGAGCCGGAAGGCCCGAGAGCGGCGAAAAAACAGAACAAGCACTCGTAGCTTAACGGATAGAGCATCTGACTACGGATCAGAAGGTTGCAGGTTCGAATCCTGCCGAGTGCACAGCACACCAGAGGCCCTGTGGAGAGATCCACAGGGCCTCTGGCTTTTGCCTTGACGGCAGTGATTGACGGCAACCGTGGTTCGCGCGGTGATGGGTGCTGAGCGGTCGCTGCCTTTTGTCCTATCCGTTGCCATCACCTCTCTCCCTCCGATAGAACCCGATACGCGCGGATCGTCATCCGGCCCGCTGCTGATGGTCACGTGCTCGCCGTCTTCCTGGGGGGCCATGGGGGGACGGCAGTCCCGCACCCCGGGCGGTCTCCCGGGGCTGCCCGTGCGAACCAGGGGGGGCATCACTTTGGTCATGAACAGGCGTGAAAAGGGGCTGTTCGGCGGCATGACCGTCTTGGCGGTGGTGCTGCTCGCACTCCTGCTCAGGTCTTGTGGCGATGGCTGTGACGACGTGGCGGCGACGCCGAAGACGACGGTGACGATCACGGCCACTCCGAGCTCAGCCGGGAGCCAGATCGGAAAGAGCGTCGACAGCGCCTTGGAGCGAGCAAGGCAGACCGGACTGAGGGTCGTGGTCCACGACGCCAGCGACCAGGACAAGACTCCGGGTGGGGACTGGACCGTTTGCTTCGAAAAGGCGACCTTGAGCAAGGTTGACTTCGCAGCCGTGCCCGACGGGGCACCGTGCCCGGAGAAGGATGGTCAGCGGATTCCCTGGCCCAAGATGCCGGACGTGAAGGGCACCACGTACGCCGAGGCGGTGGAGAAGCTGGGCGATGCTGTCGGCGCTGTTGTCATCAAGGCCGCCTACGAGGACGAGGCTGCTTCTGACACGAACAACGAAGTCGGTGACTACGCGCACTGGAAGGTGTGCTTCCAGAGCGTCAGGGTGGGGACACGGCTGGACCATGAACCTGATATCACCCTTCTTGCCGTACAGGAGGGCGAGGCGTGCCCGTCCTCCAAAGGGCTCTACAAGATCCCCGAGAACGATCCCGACTACGTCGATCCGGACTACGTAGACCCTGGCAACGGATCGTCCGATGACGGCAGCAATGGAGACAGCGGTAGCAGCGAGGAGGACTACTACCCGGGTGACAAGGGCGGTTGTCCGCCCGGCGGTTGCCACAACCCGTGCCCGCCCGGCGGGTGCCGGTAGGGCGCAAGGGCCCGCACCAGTGTGTCTTGGCGCGGGCCCTCACAGCGGAGTGAGGCCTCCGGCCTACTTGAGCGCGTCCCCGACACGGTCGAACGCCAAGCGCTGGGAGTCGAGCCGTACGTAGGTGTAAATCTCCCGGTCACGCGGATGGTGCTGTGGCCGAGGACTTCCTTGATCATGCGAGCGTCGGCACCCTGTTCGTGGAGCAGCGAGGCGTCCGTGTGGCGCAGGCCGGGAATCGGACCCTGCGGACGCCGGCGCGGACACACAGGGCCTCGAGCGGTTCGAGCTGCGCGGCTCGATGGGGGCCCGTTCTTCGTGGTGGATGGGCTACCGAAGCTGCCGCCCGCTCCTGCGAAGTCCGTTACGGCAGAAGCGGCAACGCCCTTGATCTCGTGCTGGATCACCTCGGAGAGTTGATCCGCCTTCCGCGACAGCGGTCGGGCATGACGGTGCTGCTGAGGCTGACGCCTGAGGCGCAAGGTGCCCAAGTCTCGGACTTGTCAAGTCTGGATGGCGTGGGTTTCCAGGACCGTAGGATCCTCTGTGTGATTACGGGCGAGCTGAAGAACAATGTGGGGCGCGTCTGGGACGTGTTCTGGTCGGGCGGCATCTCCAATCCGCTGGAGGTGATGGAGCAGATCACGTATCTGCTCTTCATCAAGCGGCTGGACGAGATCCAGACCCGCAAGGACCGCAAGGCGACCGCAACGGGCAAGCCCGACCCGGACCCCTTCTTCTCGGACACCCAGCAGGATCTGCGCTGGCAGAACTTCAAGGTCAAGGACCCGGAGATCATGTATGGGCTCGTTGCCGACGGTGTCTTCCCGTACCTGCGTCGCATGGGCGGGGACGAATCGACGTACTCCCACCACATGAAGGACGCCCGGTTCACGATTCCGGGGCCCAACCTACTGGCGAAGGTCGTCGACCTGCTCGACGCCATCTCCATGGACAGCAGCGACACCAAGGGCGACATCTACGAGTACCTGCTCGCGAAGATCGCCACGGCCGGCCAGAACGGCCAGTTCCGCACGCCGCGCCACATCATTGACCTGATGGTCGAGATGACTCAGCCGGGTCCGCGTGACGAGATCTGCGACCCGGCGTGTGGCACGGCCGGATTCCTGGTGCAGGCGGCGTCGTACGTGCAGCGGGTGCACCGTGACGCGCTGCTCAGGGTGGAGCAGCGCAAGCACTTCAACGAGTCGATGTTTCACGGCTTCGACTTCGACCCCACGATGCTCCGCATCGGCTCGATGAACATGCTGCTGCACGGCATCGAGAACCCGGACATCCGTTATCGCGACTCGCTCGCAGAGAGCGCCGCCGGCGAGGCCGAGCGCTACTCCCTGATTCTTGCGAACCCGCCGTTCGCGGGAAGCCTGGACTACGAGTCCACGGCGGTGGACCTCCAGCGCATCGTCAAGACAAAGAAGACGGAACTGCTGTTCCTGGCCCTGTTCCTGCGGCTCCTGAAGCCCGGTGGCCGGGCCGCCGTCATCGTCCCGGACGGGGTGCTGTTCGGTACGACCAAGGCGCACAAGGAACTACGCCGCATCCTGGTGGAGGAGCAGCAGCTCCAGGCGGTGGTCAAGCTCCCGAGCGGGGTGTTCAAGCCGTACGCCGGTGTGTCCACGGCTATCCTGTTCTTCACGAAAACGGACTCGGGCGGCACGGACCACGTCTGGTTCTACGACGTGCAGGCGGACGGCCTGAGCCTGGACGACAAGCGCAATCCGCTGCTTACCGAGGAGCGCCTGGGCGTCCGCCCGCAGGGCGACCCGCTGACGTCGGACGAGCTCCTGAAGAACAACCTCCCGGACGTCCTGGCCCGATGGCAGGAACGAAACGGCACGGAGAGGGACCGGGCGAGGACCGAGCAGAGCTTCTGCGTCCCCAAGGCGGACATCGCGGCCCAGGGCTACGACCTGTCCCTGAACCGCTACAAGGAGATCGTCCACGAGGAAGTCGTGACGCGGACGCCGACGGAGATCCTGGCGGACCTTGAGCGTCTGAACGAGGAGATCGCCAAGGGCACGGAGGAACTGAAAGGGATGCTGGCAAAATGACGTGGACTGAGGTCCCTTTCCTGCAGGCCTTGCGTGATGTCTCCAGCGGTAACCCCAAGGTTCCTAAGTCGGACTTCCGTGATTCTGGCGTGTTGCCCGTTGTCGATCAAGGGCAGGGAATCCTGGCGGGATATGTAGACGATCCAGGTCTGGCGCAACGCAATGACTTGCCGGTCATTATCTTCGGGGACCACACGCGATGCTTCAAGTATATTGATTTCCCTTTCGCGGTGGGTGCTGATGGCGTGAAGATCCTCGCTGTGGAAGAAGGATTTGATTCGAGATATGTCTTTTGGTTCCTGACATCGCTCGACATTCCCAGTGCCGGGTACTCCAGGCACTACAAGTACCTCAAGGGTTTCTCGGTGGCCAAGCCGCCGCTGGCGGAACAACAGCGCATCGCCGCCGTCCTCGACCAGGTGGACGCCCTTCGCTCCAAGCGCCGCGAAGCCATCGCCCTCCTCGACGACCTTGTGCAGTCCATTTTCCTCGACATGTTCGGCGACCCTTCTGTCAACAGTCAGGGATTTGAGGTTCGTGAACTTGAGACTGTGATTGCGGAGGGTGATCGAATCAACTATGGAGTAGTGCAACCTGGTCGGCATGTCGAGGACGGGATTCCCTTGATCCGGTCCGGAGATTTGGGGCGGCTTGGAGTCGACAGGTCATCGCTGATGCGAATCTCCCCGGATATCGAGTCATGCTACTCTCGATCCAGGATCACAGGGAATGAGATCCTGATCGGTTGCGTCGGTGCGATCGGTGAGGTGGCCATTGTCAGTGCCGACGACGTGGGTTCTAATGTTGCCCGCGCCGTCGCGCGGGTCCCAGTTGCCAGCGACGTGGATCGCGAGTACTTGGCTGCCTATCTGCGAATGGATTTCGCGCAGCAGTATTTCACCAGGGAATTGCGTACAGTGGCGCAGCCCACGCTCAATATCAAGCAGATCAAGAGCGCGCCCGTGGTGTTCCCACCGTCTTCCATGAGATCGAAATTCGCAGAGAGAGTACGCAGCGTGACGCAGCAGCGTGCGGCACACGTAACCCACAGTGCCACCCTCGACGAACTCTTCACGTCTCTCCAACACCGTGCCTTCTCCGGCGCCCTCTGGGATCATGAAGCGACCGGCGAAGCGGCGTAGGTCGCTTCTGTCGTACACGGTGCCCAGCACCGGCCGCACCACCAGCACCACACGCCGCCCGTGCGGCCGGACAGGGGAGTCCGGCCCTCGGGTGGTTCTGCCGTATGGAGACGGACGGATACGTCGGCCTCGTGCGGGCCGGGACGCCGACCAGGTCCCGCACGGCAGGGCCGCAGCAAGGGGAGAGGGGCACCGCATCCGCCATGGGTAGCGACCAGAACGGTCAGAGCGGCCAGAACAACGACGGTCAGGGCCGGGCCGACCAGGGCAAGAGCGCCCGCGACCGCGCCGCAGCCGACGGCATCGGCCGCACCACCAGCGGCAACTTCGCCTTCCTCCGCGCGGAATGGCCGGCCCTCTACGACGAAGCGGTCCGCGCCGAGCGGCTGATCCACCACGACCCCCGTGCCGCCTGTTTCTACGCCCGCCGTGCCATCGAGATCACGGCCCGCTGGATGTACGACAAGGACAGCAGCCTGAGCGAGCCGTACAAGAAGGACCTCGCGGCGATGCTCCACGAGCCGAGCTTCCGGCAGCTCGTCGGGCCGACGGTCAACGCCAAGATGGACCTCGTCCGCCGGCACGGCAACAACGCCGTGCACAAGGCCGCCCCGGTCCCGAAGACCGTCGCCGAGGCCAGCGTCAAGGAGCTCTTCCACTCCCTCTACTGGTTCGCCCGCACCTACACCCGCCGGGCTTCGGCCCTGCCGCCCGGCGGCCTGGAATTCGACACCAGCGCCGTACCGCGCCCCCTCTCCCCCCAAGCCCGTGCGTTGAAGCAGGCCGAGCTCAAGGCCAAGGAGGCGGAGGACGAGGCACGCTTCAAGGAGCAGGCCGAGCAGCTCGCCGCCGAGCGCGCCCAGAACGCGGATCTCGCCCGGCAGCTCGAAGAGCTCAAGGCGCAGATCGCCGCCGCGAAGGCCGCCAACCAGGCTGTGCGGGACACCCACGACTACGACGAGAAGGCGACCCGGGACGCCTTCATCGACCTGCTCCTCAAGGAAGCGGGCTGGGACCTCCTCACGCCCGGCAAGGACACCGAGTACCCGATAGCGACCGGGATGCCCACCAAGACGGGCAAGGGCTACGTCGACTACGTGCTCTGGGGCGACGACGGCAAGCCTCTCGCCGTCGTCGAGGCCAAGCGGACCCGGCGCGACGCTCGTGACGGGCAGCAGCAGGCGAAGCTGTACGCGGATGCGCTGGAGAAGCAGTTCAACCGCCGTCCGGTGATCTTCTACACCAACGGATACGAGACCTATCTCTGGGACGACGCCGCGCTGGGCAAGGACCGCGGCTACCCACCCCGTCGGGTGCAGGGCTTCTTCACCAAGGACGAGCTGCACTGGCGCATCCGCCAGCGCGCCGGACGCCTCTCCCTCACGGCCGCTCCGGTGAACGAGAAGATCGCCGGCCGCCCCTACCAGCTCCGCGCGATCAAGAGGGTGGGCGAGACCTTCGAGCGGGACCGGGGGCGTCAGGCGCTGCTCGTCATGGCGACCGGCACCGGCAAGACCCGTACCACCGTGGCCCTCGTGGACAAGCTGATGAAGGCGGGCTGGGCGCAGCGGGTGCTGTTCCTCGCCGACCGGCAGGCGCTGGTCACCCAGGCGATGAAGGCGTTCAAGGAGAACCTGCCGAACACCCCCGTGGCCAGCCTCCTCGACGACAAGGCCGCCTCGGCCCGCGTCTACCTCTCCACGTACCAGACGATGATGAAGCAGATCGACGCCACCGACGGTGCCGGCCGCCGGCGCTTCGGGCCCGGCTACTTCGACCTGATCGTCATCGACGAGGCGCACCGCTCCGTGTACGCGAAGTACGGCGAACTGTTCCGCTACTTCGACTCGCTGCTGCTCGGCCTGACGGCGACACCCAAGGACGAGATCGACCACAACACTTACAGGTTGTTCGCCATGGAGGACGGGATCCCGACCGACTCCTACGACCTCCAGGAAGCCGCCGCCGAGGGCTACCTCGTCCTCCCCAAGGCGGTGAAGGTGCCGCTGAAGTTCATGGAGCAGGGCATTCGCTACGACGACCTCTCGGAGGAGGAGAAGGCCGAGTGGGACGCCAAGGAGTGGACCGAGGACGGTGACATCCCGGACGCGGTGGGTCGCCACGACATGAACAAGTTCCTCTTCAACGAGGACACCGTGGACAAGATGCTGGAGACGCTGATGACGCGCGGCCACCGCGTCGGGGGCGGCGACCGGCTCGGCAAGACGATCATCTTCGCGAAGAACAACGACCACGCCCGGTACATCGAGGAGCGCTACAACGCGAACTACCCGCAGGGCGCCGGCCACACGGCTCGTGTGATCACGTACAAGGAGACGTACGCGCAGTCCCTCATCGACGACTTCTCCAACCCGAAGAACCCGCCGAACGCCCCCGACATCGCCATCTCCGTCGACATGCTCGACACCGGCATCGACGTGCCCGAGGTGGTGAACCTGGTCTTCGCCAAGCCGGTCTTCTCCAAGACCAAGTTCTGGCAGATGATCGGCCGCGGCACCCGCCTGCGCCCCGCCCTCTACGGCCCCGACCCCGACAACCCCGAGCACAACAAGCAGAACTTCTACGTCTTCGACTTCTGCGGCAACATCGACTTCTTCAACAGCCGGCTCGACCGGTCGGAGGGGCGCAGGGCCGTCACCCTCACCGAAAAGCTCCTCCAGCGCCAGCTCGACCTGGTCCGGGTCCTGGACAAGCGGCAGCATCCCGACCCGGCACGTGACGCCGGCGCCGACGCGATCGGTACCGAGGCGGAGATCCGCTGGTCGCTGGCCCACCGGCTGCACCACACCGTCACCGGCATGAACCTGGACAACTTCCTGGTGCGCCCGCACCGCCGGGAGGTCGAGGCCTTCAGCGACTTCGGCAGCTGGCACCGGGTGGACGACGACGCGGACACCGCGATCCGCGACCACCTGCTCGGACTGCCCAGCGAGTTCCGCCCGGACGACGAGGAGACGGGCGAGGAGGCCAAGCGGTTCGACCTGATGGCGTATGGTCTCCAGCTCGCCGCGCTGGAAGGCGGCAAGGACTTCGCCAAGCTGCGCACGAAGATCCAGGACATCGCGTCCAACCTGCTCACCAAGACGAACATCCCGGCGGTCGGTGAACAGGCCGAGCTGCTGGAAGCGGTGGCGGGCGACGAGTGGTGGAACGACGTGACACTCCCGATGCTGGAGGACATGCGCCGCCGTATGCGTCGGCTCGCCCGGCTCACCGATCCCAAGGTCAAACGGAACGTCGTCTACACCGACTTCATCGACCAGTTCGGTGACATCACCGAGGCCGAGATCCAAGGAATGCCTCAGGGCACGGACGAGCAGCGCTTCAAGCAGAAGGCGCGGGCCTACCTCCTGCGCCACGAGGACCAGCCGGTGGTGCGCAAACTGCGTCTCAACGAGCAGATCACCGAACTCGATCTAGCGGATCTGGAGGAGATCTTCCTGTCAGAGGCCATCGCCTCCCAGGAGGACCTCGACGAGGTGCGGTCCTCTGGCGGCCTCGGCCTGTTCGTGCGCGGGCTGTGCGGGCTGGATCCACAGGCCGCACAGAAGGCGTTCGAAGTCTTGCGCACGGGTAAGCAGCTCAGCTCCCGCCAGATCGACTTCCTGACGTTGGTCATCGATACGGTGGCAAAGCGCGGAATCCTGGGCTTGGGCGACCTCTACGAGGATTCGTTTGCCGATCTTGCCCCGGGTGGTCCCGACGACCTGTTCACCGGTGAGGAACTCGAAGTCCTCGACGTCATCTTCAAGGAACTGGAGCGGACAGCCAGGCCCGCCACCTTGGTGGCTTAGGCACGGCGTCGCGGCGATCGCCCACGCTGCGAGCCGGTGTCACTGTTCCGAGCTGACGGCAACCCTGACGGCAACGACGGCACACAAAGGCTGTTGGCCACGACCATCAGCGATCAGCCGGGAGGAAAGCGGAGCCCCCGCCCAATGGCCTGCCCGATCCTACGGATCAGAAGGTTGCAGGTTCGAATCCTGCCGAGTGCACACAGCTCAAAGGCCCCCCGGGAACAAGCCGGGGGGCCTACGACATCAACCGGAGCGTCCGACTGCAAGATCCTGTCTCCAGCGTTGCGTTGCCCCGTCGGGACGACCGACCATTCCACGTCCGACGGCCCATCGATCGTCGGCTAACTCCACGGCGAGCCGCGCCAGTTCGCATTACGATCACGTGGCCGCTGCTGAGCAGGACATCGTGAGGGGACACGGCCGTGAGCAGAACAGAGGGCCATGGAGGCCGCCGACGGGGCTGGGACATGGCTGCACTGGCTGTCGCCACGGTGCTGCTTCCGCTGGTAGCGGGGTGTGGTGGGGGCAGTGACGACTCCGACCCTGGCGCCAAGGGCACCGAGGCGACTGCCGGACAGCAGGGCGGGAGCAAGGACCCGGGCAAGGGGAGCGGGGGGTTCCCGGACAGGGGTGTGATCGTCACCGCCTCGTGTTCCGTGCCTGCGAGCAAGCCGGCCAGCGTGACGGTCACGGGCTGGGATCCGAGAACGTGGGAACAGACCGTCTCCCGGACCTTCACCGTTCCGGCCGAGGCCGTGGTCGCGGAGGCCGACGATGTCGCCTCCCCGCTCGTGGAGCTGTGCGCTGACAATTTCCCGGGTGTCGGCCCGTCCGAGGACGGGCCGCGCGCTGTCCCGGCCAGCCGGCTGCGGCAACTCTTCGACAAGGACTTCTCCCGGATGGCCGTCGTTCTCATCGATCGAGAGACCGAGGCGACAGGGGTGGGCTACGTCGACACCAGCGGCAAGCTGACCGAGCTGTCCGGTGAACAGAGCGAGGACTTCGGTGACACGCCCAAGGAGGAGAACGCCGTCTTCGCCCAGGACGGCGGTGCTGTCTGGTTCACCGAGACCGACTCCTCGGATCATGTGCGGATCGCCAGCCGTTCCGTCACGGGAGATCACGCAGTGACCGAACAGGCGGGCGCTGATGGCGATTACATGGACGGGGCCGACCTCGCGCTCGCGGGTGACCCGGTGCGCGGGCTCTTCGGCAAGGAAGTCCGGGTCAGTCCCGACGGGCGCAAGGCGACGGCCTTCATCACCTGGCAGGGCTACAGCGTGGCCGACGTGCCACAGCGCAGTGCACTGCTCAAGGCCGACGGTGTGAAGGCAGCTCGCATTCCCTACGACGCCGACTGCCGCCCCTACGGCTGGGTCGACGACAGGACCGTGCTGTGCGGCCCCCGACTCGCCAAGGCCGACGACCCGAAGCGGAGGAACTCCTTCTGGACGCTGGACGCTTCTCGGCTCGACGGCACGGCGGATACCCCGAAGGGTGCCCTGGGTGATCCGATCATCCCGGCGACGGATCGGAAGAACACGGTGCGGGCCATTTCGGCTGACGGAAAGCAGCTGATCTTCGCCTCGCTCCAGGGCACCCGGCTCGAGTTCTTCGTCTCCGCCATCGCTCCCGGCGCAACCCCGAAGAAGATCACCGCAAGGGGCGCGGACAAGGCGCTGAGCGTGGGGGACGTCCTGGAGTGGCGGTAACGGCCGACGCTCATGACGTCTGCCGGGAAACCGCCGGCTAGATGCTGTTCGGTACGTGGTGACAGCGGTGAAGACGGTTGCCGCTGTGTGCGGCAGAACGAGGTCGACGGCAACCAGACCCACGTCGCTCGAGCCCAGGCTCCTTCTGCCGGTGGCGGGTCGCGTCGGGGAAGGGGACGCTGGAGTCGGGGGCAGCGTGAGGGAGAGGTGCTCCATGGCTCAGACCGGCCCGGACCACAAGGCGCGCCAACCGTTCCTCTCCCGCCCCGGCGTCCGCCGTTTCCTGCCGTTCGTCCTGATCAGCGCGGTCGCTCTGATCTTCATCTTCGAGAACCGCTCGGACGTCGAGATCCGCCTGCTCGTGCCGATCGTGACCATGCCGCTGTGGGGAGCCCTCCTGATCGCCTGGGCGCTCGGCCTGCTCGCCTGCGTCTTCACCGTGCGCCGACGGTCGAGCCGGCACTCTCGGCAGCCCAGGTAGCGAAGCGGCCGTCCTCTGCACGAGTCGCGTGGACTCGGGACCTCGGATCAGTCGGGGCGGCAGTGTTCTTCCAGGTAGGTCGCCGCCAGCGTGCTCGCGCGGGTGAACCAGTCGTGCAGGACCGCGATCTCGTCCGGCGAGTACTGCGCGAAGAGGTGGGTGAGGCGGGCGTAGTACGGCTCGTAGACCTCCCGGACCCGGGCGACCGCGTCGGGCTGGGCCGCGACGCGGATGCGGCGGCGGTCCGTGGGGTCGGGGCGGCGGGTGATGTAGCCGGCGCGCTCCAGGCGGTTGAGGATGCCGGTGACCGCGCCGGTGGTGACATGGACGCGAGCCGCCAGGTCACCTGCCGTGGGGAGGTTCTCGCCGGCCTCGATGACATAGGCGAAGCAGGTGAGGTCGGTCACACTCAGGCCCACCTGCTGGGCGATCTCGTGCTGTCCGACCAGGTGAGTCGCGATGAGCTGGTCCATCGCCGACAGCGCCTGCTCCGGTGTCGCGGCCGGACGAGGCTTGGCGTGCATTCCCAGATCCCTTAGTTCGTGAGATGTTTGGATTGTAAACGTCTTAGCGGATGAGGGGTTCGGCGGGTCGGACCCTCGGTGCGAGGGAGTGGCACGTGAGTGCACATCAGTATGACCACGGGCACACGGTCGCGGGGTGGGTCGGCTGCGGCATCGGCACGGTCGGCGCGGGTGTGGCCGGGCTGGGGGTCTGCACCGTCTCCGGCGTGCTGATCGCAGGCGGAGTGGCGATCGGGCTCGTGGGTCTCCTCGTCACCTGGGCCCTGCACCTCGCCGGGTGGGGGAAGGGGCCGGGCGTGCGGCCCCGGGCGGAGTGGGGCTGGCGCGTGCGGGACTCGGCGGCGGCGGGCGGGCACGCGGAGTGCCTGGGGTGCCGGCTGGCCGGGCGCGGGCGGCGCGCGGCGGGTGCGGTGCAGCCGGTCATGCCGGTGCACCGCGCGGGCGAGCCGGAGACCGTCGCCGCGGTGGGGGCCGACTCCGGGAGGTGAGGTCGTTGCTCATCGGGCGGCCCTCCAGCAGCCGCCCCAGCCGGGAGTGCCGGTGCCGGGCGTCCCCGACAGCGACGAGCCCTGATGTCAGTGACGAGCCCTGATGTCAGTGGTGCCCCCTACGCTCGGCAGAGATGGCACAGGCATGGAAGTGCTCGGGGCTGCGGTGGTCGGCGGAGGGTCCCGTGCTGGTGTGGAGCGGCGGCCGGCGCAGTGCGCTGACCTGGGGAAAACAGGTGGCCTTCGGGGTCGCGGAAGGCGGCGTGCGCAGCTGCGTGGGGGCTCGGGGGCATGCGTGCCCGCTGGGTGCGGTCGTGCCGGGGCGCAGTACGGGGGCGCGGTGCGAGGAGTGTGCTCGGCTGGACCGGGCGCACTCGGTGGCGGCGGACACCATCGCCGACGATCCACGGCCGTACCGCGTGTATCTGGCGTGGTTCGGGCCCGGCATGGTCAAGGTCGGGATCACGGCGCGGGAGCGGGGAAGCGCGCGGCTGCTCGAGCAGGGAGCCGTCTGTTTCAGCTGGCTCGGCGTCGGTCCGCTCATGGCGGCGCGGCGTACGGAGGAGCTGCTCAGGGCCGCCCTGCGGGTGCCCGACCGGATCCCGTACGCCGCGAAGCGGGCCGTGCGGGCCGCGCTGCCGGAGGCCGCCGCCGACCGGGCCGGTGAGGTCGCCGAGCTGTACGAGCGGGCGGTCGCGCTCCCCGCGTGGCCGGAGTCGCTCGTACGGGAGCCGTTGCGGGTCGTCGACCACATGGGGGTGTTCGGGCTCGCCGGGGTGCCCGTCGCCGTCGGGGACGTGCGCGAGCTCGTCGCCGGGGGTGCGGTCGGCGGGGAGCTGGTCGCGGCCGCCGGACCCGATCTGCACCTGGTCACCGGTGCCGGGGCCGTGGTGCTCGACACGCGGTTGATGACCGGGTGGGGGCTGGTGCCCGCCACGGGGAGTGAAGTGACCGTCCCGGTCAGGCAGTTCGAGGAGGTCGCGGGCGTGCAGGACGGCTTGTTCTGAACCGGCCGGGCTTCGGGGGCGTTCACTTTGCAGCCCGGCTTGTTCTGAACCGGCCGAGTCTGCCGGGCGTTCACCGAGCAAGCCGGCTTGTTCTGAACCGGCCGGGTCTGCCGGGCGTTCACCGAGCAAGCCGGCTTGTTCCGAACCGGCCGGGCTCCCCAGGCGTTCCCTGAGAAGCGCCTGTGCGTTTCTCAGGGAAATCACAGGTTGCCGAAAGCGTGTTCTCAGAGGCCCTCGACATCGTGTTCACATGACCACGACCTCGCCCCAGGGGCGTACCGAACTGCTCAGGCCGGACGGGAGCCCCGTCCGCGTGCTCGTGGTGGACGACGAGCTGTCGATCACGGAGCTGCTGTCCATGGCCCTGCGCTACGAGGGGTGGCAGATCCGGAGTGCCGGTGACGGCACGGGCGCGATCCAGACCGCCCGTGACTTCCGGCCCGACGCCGTCGTCCTCGACATGATGCTGCCCGACATGGACGGGCTGGCCGTCCTCGGGCGGCTGCGCCGGGAACTGCCGGACGTGCCCGTGCTGTTCCTGACCGCCAAGGACGCCGTGGAGGACCGGATCGCCGGGCTGACGGCCGGCGGGGACGACTACGTCACCAAGCCGTTCAGCCTGGAGGAGGTCGTCGCGCGGCTGCGGGGGCTGATACGCCGCTCCGGTGCCGCCGACCGGCGTTCTGACTCCACCCTGGTCGTCGGCGACCTCACCCTCGACGAGGACAGTCACGAGGTGACCCGGGCCGGGGACGACATCCATCTGACCGCCACCGAGTTCGAGCTGCTGCGGTTCCTGATGCGCAATCCGCGCCGGGTGCTCAGCAAGGCGCAGATCCTCGACCGCGTGTGGTCGTACGACTTCGGCGGCCAGGCCAACGTCGTCGAGCTCTACATCTCCTATCTGCGGCGGAAGATCGACGCCGGGCGCGAGCCGATGATCCACACGCGGCGCGGCGCCGGGTACCTGATCAAGCCCGCGGCGTCGTGAGCGGACGACGGCGGCTGCGTGTCCAGGTGGAGAGACCGGGGCGACTACGCCGACCGCGCACGTTGCGGACGCGGCTCGTGGTCTCCGCGCTGGCGCTGATCGCCGTCGTATGTGCCGTCATCGGGACGGTGACGACGATCGCGATGCACTCCCGCCTGTACGAGCAACTGGACAGCACGCTCAGCGGGGTGGTGGGCCGCGCCGCGGGCGCCGGTCCCGAGCTGCCCGACGGGGCACAGCCCAAGCCCCAGCCCACGGGCCGGCCGGACAAGGGGGTGCCCAAGGCTCCCGACCTCTCGGACTTCGTCACGCAGGGGCCGCAGCAGATGATCGGCACCATCGCCGCGAAAGTCCGGAGCGGCGCGATCACCGAGGGCATGGTCAGCAAGCCCACCAAGGACGACAACGACGTCACGCAGGCCGCACCGTACACGCTGAGCGAGACGCAGATGAGGGAGCTGAACGCCGTCGCCAAGGACGGCAAGGCGCATACGGTCACCATCTCCGGGCTGGGCGAGTACCGCGCGGAATACCGCAAAGGGGCCAACGGCGCCTACTACGTCGCGCTGCCCACCACCGACGTCACCGACACCCTCAACACTCTCGTCCTGGTCGAGATCAGTGTCACCGCTGCCGGCCTCGTCGCCGCCGGCATCGCCGGTACGGTCATCGTCGGCGTCGCCACCCGTCCCCTGCGCCGAGTCGCCGCCACCGCCACCCGGGTCTCCGAACTGCCCCTGCACACCGGCGAGGTGAACCTCAGCGAGCGGGTCCCCGACTCCGAGACCGATCCGCACACCGAGGTCGGCCGGGTCGGCGCCGCGCTCAACCGGATGCTGGACCACGTCCACGGGGCGCTGCACGCACGGCAGCAGAGCGAGACGCGCGTCAGGCAGTTCGTCGCCGACGCCAGTCACGAACTCAGAACACCTCTTGCCTCCATCCGCGGCTACGCCGAACTCACCCGACGCGGCAGGGAGCAGGTCGGGCCCGACACCCGGCACGCGCTGGGCCGGATCGAGTCCGAGGCCGGCCGGATGACCCTCCTCGTGGAGGATCTGCTGCTGCTCGCCCGGCTCGACGCGGGACGGCCGCTGCAGTTCGAACAGACCGACCTCGTCCCGCTCGTCGTGGACACCATCAGCGACGCCCGTGTGGCCGGCCAGGACCACAACTGGCGCCTGGACCTGCCCGACGAGCCCGCGCTCGTGTCGGCGGACGCGGCCCGGCTGCAACAGGTCCTCGTCAACCTGCTCGGCAACGCGCGTAGCCACACGCCACCCGGTACGACCGTCACCGCCCGCGTCCAGCGGCGCGGGACCTGGCTGTGCGTGGACGTCGAGGACAACGGGCAGGGCATCCCTGCCGCGTTGCTCCCGCACGTCTTCGAGCGGTTCGCGCGGGGCGACTCCGCGCGAACCCGCGCGACGGGGTCCACCGGTCTCGGCCTCGCCATCGTGCAGGCCGTGGCGAGCGCGCACGGCGGTGCCGTGACCGTCGACAGCGTGCCCGGGCGGACCGTGTTCACGGTGCACCTGCCCGCACTGCCGCTCCAGCCGCAGCCGGACATGAGCCGGCAGCAGCACTCACAGGCACGCCACAGCGTCACCACACCGGCACAACAGGGCGCCTGACGAAAGTCGGTTCCATGCGAACCGACTCTTCTCCCGGCACCCTGCCGGCGCGGGAGCACCTCCCGGCCGCACCAGCCGGTACGCCTGTCCTGGACGTAGTGATCCCCGTCTACAACGAGGAGAAGGACCTCCAGCCGTGCGTCCGCAGACTGCACGAGCACCTCGACCGGACGTTCCCGTACGCGTTCCGCATCACGATCGCGGACAACGCCTCCACGGACACCACCCCGCAGGTGGCGCGGCGACTGGCGGCGCAGATCCCCGAGGTGACCACCTTCCGCCTGGAGCAGAAGGGGCGCGGCCGGGCTCTGCGGGCCGTCTGGTCGGCCTCGGACGCCCCGGTCCTCGCCTACATGGACGTGGACCTGTCCACCGACCTCAACGCCCTGCTGCCGCTGGTGGCGCCGCTGATCTCCGGTCACTCCGACCTCGCGATCGGCTCCCGGCTGGCGCGCAGTTCCCGGGTGGTGCGCGGACCCAAGCGGGAGTTCATCAGCCGGGCCTACAACCTCATCCTGCGCGGCTCGCTCCAGGCGCGGTTCTCGGACGCCCAGTGCGGCTTCAAGGCGATCCGCCGGGACGTGGCGCAGATACTGCTGCCGCTCGTCGAGGACACCGGCTGGTTCTTCGACACCGAGATGCTGGTGCTCGCGGAGCGCGCGGGGCTGCGGATCCACGAGGTGCCGGTCGACTGGGTCGACGACCCCGACTCGACCGTGCACATCGTCAGGACCGCGACCGACGACCTCAAGGGCGTGTGGCGCGTCGGCAGGGCCCTGGCCACCGGCTCGCTGCCGCTGGACCGGCTCGCCCGGCCGTTCGGCGACGACCCGCGCGACCGTGACCTCGAGGACGTGCCGAAGGGACTGGCCCGCCAGCTCGTGGGGTTCTGCGTGGTCGGCGCCCTGTCCACCCTCTTCTACCTGCTGCTCTACAGCGGCTTCCGGGTGTTCACCGGCTCCCAGACCGCCAACGCCCTCGCCCTGCTGGTCTCGGCGGTCGCCAACACCGCGGCCAACCGGCGGCTCACCTTCGGGGTGCGCGGGCGCGGCGGGGCCGTACGGCACCAGGCGCAGGGCCTGGTCGTCTTCGGGATCGGACTCGCCCTGACCAGTGGCTCGCTCGCGGCGCTGAACGCGGCGACCTCCGAGCCCGCCCACTCCACCGAACTGGCCGTCCTCGTCGCGGCCAACCTGGCGGCGACCGTGCTGCGCTTCCTGCTCTTCCGGGCGTGGGTGTTCCCCGACCGGCGCGAGGACGACTCGGCGCCCGTCGCCTCGTACGGCACCACCCCGTTCCGCGCCGGTGACGTCGCGGACTCCTGGCGGGACACCACCGTGCAGTTGCTGCCGGTGCGCCCGCACGACACCGATGCGAGGGACTCGCGATGACCGTCCACTTCGACCAGCAGATCACCGACAGAGGCACGGATCCCGGCATCCGGACGCGGCCCCCGGAGCCCGTACCGGCTCCGCACGCCGGTGCCCCCGGCCGGACCTTCCCGCAGCGGCTGTGGCGCGGCCGCCCCGAGGACCCCCGCTGGGCCCGCCCGGCTTTCCTCGCCCTGCTGCTGGCGACGGCCGTGCTCTACCTGTACGGCCTGAGCGCCTCCGGTTACGCCAACTCCTTCTACTCGGCGGCCGTACAGGCCGGCAGCCAGTCCTGGAAGGCGTTCTTCTTCGGCTCGCTGGACGCGGCGAACGCCATCACAGTGGACAAGCCCCCGGCCGCCCTGTGGCCCATGGCCCTGTCCGTAAGGCTCTTCGGCCTCAGCTCCTGGGCGATCCTGGCGCCCGAAGTCCTCATGGGTGTCGGCACGGTGGCCGTCGTGTACGCGGCCGTGCGCCGCCGGTTCAGCCCCGCGGCCGGTCTGATCGCGGGCGCCGTGCTCGCGCTCACCCCCGTCGCGGCGCTGATGTTCCGCTTCAACAACCCCGACGCGATGCTGGCGCTGCTGATGGCGGTGGCCTGCTGGTTCGTCATCCGCGCCCTGGAGGACGGCCGCACGAAGTGGCTGCTGTGGGCCGGTGCCGCGGTCGGCTTCGCCTTCCTCGCCAAGACGCTCCAGGCCTTCCTGATCCTGCCGCCGCTCGCCCTCGTCTACGGCGTCTGCGCCCCGGTGACGGTGAAGAAGCGGATCGGCCAACTCGCCGCCGCTCTGGCAGCGATCGTCGTCTCCGGTGGCTGGTGGGTCGCGATCGTCGAACTCTGGCCCGCGTCCTCCCGCCCGTACATCGGCGGTTCGCAGAACAACAGCTTCCTGGAACTGACCTTCGGCTACAACGGCCTGGGCCGCCTCAACGGCGATGAGACCGGCAGCGTCGGAGGCGGCGGTGGCGGCGGGAACACCGGCGGCAACTGGGGTGAGACCGGCTGGGACCGGCTGTTCAGCTCCTCCGTCGGCGGCCAGATCTCCTGGCTGATCCCGGCCGCGCTGATCCTGCTCGTGGCGGGGCTGGTGGCCACCCGCAAGGCGAAGCGCACGTCGGTGACCCGCGGTTCGTTCCTCGTCTGGGGCGGTGCGCTGCTCACCACCATGCTGGTCTTCAGTTACATGCAGGGCATCTTCCACGAGTACTACACGGTGGCCCTCGCCCCCTACATCGCCCCGCTGGTCGGGATGGGCGCGGCGCTGCTCTGGGAGAAGCGCGACAAGGCGTGGGCCTCGCTGACCCTGGCCGCCGCGATGACGGCGACCGCGGCCTGGGGGTACGTCCTGCTCAACCGCTCCTCCGACTACCTGCCCTGGCTCAAGTGGCTCGTCCTGGTCGGCGGTCTGACGGCGGCCCTCGGCCTGATCTTCGCCGGCCGGCTCGGTCGCCGACTGGCCCTGGGTGCGGCCGGGCTGGGCCTCGTCGCCGCGCTGGCCGGTCCGGCGGCGTACACCCTCACCACCGTGAACGAGGGACACACCGGCTCGATCGTCACGGCGGGTCCGGCGGTCGCCGGCGGTCGCGGCGGCCCGGGCGGTGGCGGTGGTCCGGGCGGCGGCGGTTTCCCCGGCGGTGGCGGCGGCTTCCCGGGTGGAGGACAGAACCAGCAGAACGGCAACGGAAACGCTCAGGGGCAGCAGGGCAACGGCTTTCCCGGTGGCGGGTTCCCGGGCGGCGGCCAGAGCCAGCAGGGCCAGAACCGGCAGAACGGCGACGGCGGTCGTACGGGCGGTATGGGCGGCGGTGGCGGTGCCGGCGGTCTGCTCAACGGCGCCAGCGTCAGCTCCGAGGCCAAGAAGCTGCTGGAGACCGACGCCGACCGGTACACCTGGGCGGCGGCGGCCGTCGGCGCCCAGAACGCGGCGAGTTACCAGCTCTCCACCGGTGCCCCCGTGATGGCCATCGGCGGCTTCAACGGCACCGATCCTTCCCCGACTCTGGCCCAGTTCAAGCAGTACGTGGCGGACGGGAAGATCCACTACTTCATCGCCTCGGGCGGCATGGGCGGTGGCATGGGCGGCAGCGGCGAGGGCTCGTCCTCCCAGATCACCTCCTGGGTGGAGGCCAACTTCAAGAAGGTCACGGCCGGTTCGGCCACGTTCTACGACCTCACCCAGAGGGCGGGCAGCTGACCCCGCTCCCGACCGGACGAAGGGCGGTGGCCGAAAGCCACCGCCCTCCACCGTCTCCGGCCGAAACGCCGTTGTACGCCGTATAGGGAGTGTTCTACGGTGTACAACATGACGACGTCCCCACAGGAAAAGGCCGCGCCTCAGACCGTGCAGGGCGGCCACCCCCAGCGCTGGCTGATCCTCGGTGTCATCTGCCTCGCGCAGCTCACCGTGCTGCTCGACAACACGATCCTCAACGTGGCCATCCCCTCGCTCACCCGCGAGATGGACGCCTCGACCGCCGACGTCCAGTGGATGATGAACGCCTACGCGCTGGTGCAGTCGGGCCTGCTGCTCACCGCGGGCAACGCCGCCGACCGCTACGGCCGCAAGCTGCTGCTGATGTCGGGCCTGACGATCTTCGGCCTGGGCTCGCTGGCGGCAGGGCTCTCCCAGAGCCCGGGCCAGCTGATCGCGGCCCGCGCGGGCATGGGCGTCGGCGGCGCGCTGCTGATGACCACGATCCTCGCGGTCGTCGTGCAGATCTTCGACGACCAGGAGCGGGTGAAGGCCATCGCGCTGTGGTCGACGGTCAGTTCGCTCGGCTTCGCGGCCGGCCCGCTGATCGGCGGGGTGATGCTGAACCACTTCTGGTGGGGCGCGATCTTCCTGATCAACATCCCGGTCGCGCTGCTCGGCCTGGTCGCGGTCGCCGCGCTGGTGCCGGAGTCCAAGCACAAGGCCGGTGACCGGCCCGACCTCCTCGGCGCGGTCCTGTCGACCATCGGCATGACATCGGTCGTGTACGCGATCATCACCGGGCCCGAGCACGGTTGGACCTCCGCGCAGGTGCTGGTCTCGGCGCTGATCGGCCTGGTCGTGCTGGGTCTGTTCGTGCTGTGGGAGCTGCGGACGCGGCATCCGATGCTCGACATGCACTTCTTCCGCAACCAGAAGTTCGTGGGCGCGGTCGCGGGCGCGATCCTCGTGGCGTTCGGCATGACGGGGTCGCTGTTCCTGCTCACCCAGCACCTGCAGTTCGTCCTCGGGTACGAGCCGCTGGACGCCGGGCTGCGGACGGCGCCGCTGGCGCTGACCGTCGTCGCGCTCAACTTCACGGGGGTCGGGGCGAAGCTGGTGCTGAAGGCCGGTACGCCGGCGGCCATCGCGCTCGGCATGACCCTGGTGTCAGCGGGGCTGGCGGCGATCGCGCTGCTCGGAGGGCACGGGTACGGCGGGATGCTGCTCGGGCTGATCGTGATGGGGGCGGGTGTGGCGCTGTCCATGCCGGCGATGGCCAACGCGATCATGGGCGCGATACCGCCGGAGAAGGCGGGTGTGGGAGCGGGGATCAACGGGACGCTCGCGGAGTTCGGCAACGGGCTGGGTGTCGCCGTCCTGGGGGCGGTGCTCAACTCGCGGTTCGCGTCGTTGGTCGCCGTGTCGGCGGCGTCGTTGCCGGCGGCGTTGGCGGCGGCGGACTCGGCCGAGGAGAAGGCGCGCATCTCCGACGCGTTCGCCTCCGGGCTGGAGACGAGTCAGCTGGTGGGGGCGGTTGCCGTGCTGGCGGGCGGATTGGTCGCGGCGGCGTTGCTTCGGCGGGCTGAGCGGGCAGAGTCCGCCTAGGAGCTCGGGGCTGGTCGTAGCGCGCGGGTGCGGGTCCGTCGTGGTTGATCGCGCCCACGCGGCGGGGCCGCACATCGGCACAGCCCCGCGCCCCTGAGAAGACGGCGCGTCTAGCATGAGCGGCGCTGAAAGATCGAGGAAGGTGCGCCATGGCGAAGGCAGCCGAGAAGGCCGCGCGGTCCAGCGTCTGGCTGGAGGGCACGGCGCACCGGCGGCGCGGTGGCGGGCAGCCCTCGGGACTGGACCGGGACCGGATCATCGAGGTCACCGTGCGGCTGCTGGACGCAGAGGGCCTGGCCAAGTTCTCCATGCGGCGGCTGGCCGGCGAGCTGAACGTCACCGCGATGTCCGTCTACTGGTACGTCGACACCAAGGACGACCTGCTCGAACTCGCCCTCGACAAGGCCATGGGCGAGATGCGGCTGCCCGACCCGGCCGCCGACGAGGACTGGCGGGATCAGGTGCGGGCGCTCGCCCGGGAGTACCGGACGCTGCTGGTGCGGCACCCCTGGGTGTCCGCGCTGGTCGGGGTCTTCCTCAACATCGGCCCGCACAGCCTGGCGTTCTCCCGGCTCGTCCAGCACGTCGTCCGCAGGACCGGCCTGCCCGCGAAGCGCCTGACGAGCACGATCTCGGCCGTATTCCAGTTCGTCTACGGCTACGGCACCCTGGAGGGCCATCTCGCCTCCCGGGCCGCGGCCGGCGGTGTGAGCGTGGACGAGTACTTCCAGCAGGCCCTGAGCGCGGTGACCGCCGCCCCGCAGGCCGCCGACGTCCTGCGGGAGTCCCGGGAGATCATGGCGGCGCGCGGGGGCGACACGGTCGCCGAGATGCTGGAGCGCGACTTCGAGTTCGCGCTGGAGCTGCTGATCGCGGGCATCGAGGCGATGGTCGCCCGCGAGGCAGAAGCCTCCGAAGGCCCGTAGCCTCCGCAGCCCGGAAAGTCCGGGTGAGAGCTGACCTACTCCCCTTCGACCAGCCGTGCCGGGAAGCCGCCCGTGGCCACCGGCCCCCACCGCTCCGGCGTGATGCGGATGATCGACTTGCCCTGCTTGAGCATGGCCGCGCGGTACTCGTCCCAGTCGGGGTGCTCACCGGCGATGTTCCGGTAGTACTCGACGAGCGGTTCGACGGATTCGGGGGAGTCGACGACCTCGGCCGTGCCGTCGATCTGGACCCAGGGGCCGTTCCAGTCGTCGCTGAGCACGAGCAGGCTCACGCGGGGGTCCCGCTTGGCGTTGCGGGTCTTGGCGCGCTCCGGGTAGGTGGAGACCACGATCCGGCCGGAGTCGTCGACACCGCAGGTCAGGGGGGAGCCCTGAGGGCTGCCGTCGGCCCGCCGGGTCAGCAGGATCGCGTGGTGCCGGGGGCGCACGAAGTCGAGCAACTCGTCCAGGGACACGCGGGTGTTCGTCGCGATGTTCGGTGCCATGTGCGGCAGCCTACGACGCCAGGGCCTCGGCGAGGTTGTCGTACACGGGCACGTCCCGCCGCATCCCGGTCAGCTCCAGGACCCGGCTCGTGATCCCCTCGGGCCGGGCCACCAGACGCACCGTGGCCCCGGGGCGCAGCCGCTGCCGTACGTCGTTGATGAGGCGGATGCCCTGGGAGTCCATGAAGGAGGTCGTGGTCAGGTCCAGGACGAGGACTTCGAGCCGGTCGCCGCGGGCCCGGGCGGCGGACAGGACGAGCGGCAGCAGCTCCGCCGCGTTACAGAAGTCGATCTCGGCGGGCATGGTGAGGTGGACGCGGCCGGGGAGGTCGCGCGGTTCTGTGGGATTCGTGAAGAGGGTCACGGCTCACCTGGCAGACGTTCGTCCGGATTCCGGTAAGGCCGCTTCCTGACCCGAAGACCATTCCATCATGCGGCGGGCGGGCGGTGGAAGCCGTCCGCGGCACCGTCGGCCGGGCGTCACCCGGAGGCAACCGAGCAGTTAGAGTGCTGTCCGTCCTGTGCTCGCAGTCGGGAATGTGCTGCGGAGCTCTCCTGCGCACGGCCATGGCCGTGCATGCCGAAGAGGTTCGTGGTGGCTGCGTCCGAGTTTCCTGATTTGCCCCGTTTTCCGGCTGGCGTCGAGTTGGCCGAGGCTCTCACGGTGGCTTCTCAGCAACTGCACGAGACCCTCACGCCCCACAGCACACTGCGCACGGCCGTCCGGCTGGCCGTGCATCTCATGCCGGGGGCCGAGCACGCCGGCATCTCCGTCATCGAGCGCAACAACAAGCTGCGCACGCTGGCCTGGACCGACGAGGTCGTGCGCTCCGCCGAGGCCCGGCACACCGGTCGTGAACAGCACGGGCTGTGGGACCAGTTGTGGAACAACCCGGTCGCGCGGATAACGGACAGCGAGGCCGACGACGGCTGGGACGTGCTGGCGGCGCTGGGGCTGCGCTCGGCGCTGTCGTTGCGACTGCGCGCCGACCGCCGCCGGCTGACCGTGCTCACGGCCTACGCGAGCAAACCGGGCGCCTTCGACGAGGAGGCCACGCGCGTCGGCCGGTTGTTCAGCGCGCACGTCAGCATCGCCCTGGACTCCGCGACCGTGCGTGAGCAGCTCACCGAGGCCATGCACACCAGGGACCTGATCGGCCAGGCCACCGGCATCCTCATGGAGCGCCAGGGCATCGACGCGGCCGCGGCCTTCGAGAGCCTGGTGCGGGCCTCCCAGCGGGAGAACGTGAAACTGCGTGACCTCGCCCGCCGGATCGTGGGCGGCAACTCCCCCTGACGTGACGTGGATTACGTCAGGGGCGTGTTCGCGGGATGACGGGATACCCGTACGGCCATGAGTTCCGAGACGTCCGACACGCTGGACCAGGCGATGGTGCGCAGCAGCGGTCTCGACACCCTGCTGCGCGATGTGACCGACCGCGCGGTGCGGGACGTGCCCGGCGCCGACGCCTGCAGCATCACCGTGCGCCGCGCCGGCCGGCTGCTCACCCTGGCCGGCAGTGACGGCATGCCCAGCGGCCTGGACCTGCGCCAGTACGAGAACGGCTCGGGGCCCTGCGTCGACGCGGCCGGGACCGGCGAGGAGCAGTACGCCCCGGATCTCGCCGAGGAGTCCCGCTGGCCGGCGTACCGGGAGTACGCGCTGTCCGTGGGCGTCCGCTGTGTGCTGGCGGTGCCCGTCGTCGTGGAGAGCGAGAGCGACAAGGGCGCCGCGCTCAACTTCTACGGCGCGCGGGCCGGGGCGCTGGCCCCGGGCCGGGACGCGGCCCGTGCCTTCGCGGCCCGGGCCGGGGACGCGATCGACATGGCGCTGCGCATCGAGCGCCGCCACCAGTCGGCGGCCGACGTGCGCACCGCGCTGCTCTCCCGCAGCGTCATCGACCAGGCGATCGGCATCCTGATGGCCCGGGAGCGCGTCGACGCGCGGAGCGCGCTGGAGCGGCTGCGCCGGGCCTCGCAGGACCGGAACGTCAAACTCCGTGATCTGTGCGGCCAGTTGGTGGCGCGGGTGTCCGCCCCGGACTCACGCCGCCGGAAGTGACTCGCCCTGCACGGCCTGGATGTCCAGCTCCACCTTCAGCGTCGTGCCGATGGCGGCGATGCCGGCCTGCAGGACCTGGTTGTAGTTCATGGCGAAGTCCTCACGGTGCAGTTCGGTCGTCGCGCGGAACGCCGCCCGGGTACCGCCCCACGGGTCCGGACCCGTGCCGAGGTAGGCCAGATCCAGGTCCACGGGCCGTACGACCCCGTGCATGCCCAGCTCGCCGTGGACGGTCCACCGGTCGGACCCGGCCGCCGTCAGCCCCGTCGACCGGAAGGTGATCTCCGGGAACCGCTCGACGTCCAGGAAGTCCGGCGACTTCAGGTGCCCGTCGCGCATGCCGTTGCCGGTGTCGATCGACGCGGCCCGGATCACCGCCTCCACCCGCGACTTGGTGACGTCGTCCGGGGCGATCTCGATCGCGCCGGAGAACTCCGTGAACCGGCCGTGGACGCTGGAGATGCCCAGATGCTGGGCCACGGCGGCCACGCTGGAGTGCACCGGGTCGACGGTCCACGGCCCGGGCGGCGGCAGCTCGGTGCCGCCCTGCCGGGCCAGTGTCACGGTGCCGACCTCGGCCCGCCCGCTCGCCGTGACGATCACGCTGGAGGCCGCGGGCGCGTAGCCCACCGCCGTGACGATGACGGTGTACGCCCCCGGCTCCATCGGCGTCGCGTCCCGCACGGCGCCCTCCGCGTCGGCCTCGGCCCGCAGCACCTGCGCGCCGGTCATGTCCGCCACCGTGACGACCGCGTGCGACACGGCCCATCCATCGCGGGTACGGATCCTCGCGGTCAGTCCCATCTCAACTGCTCCTCAGAAAGAAACCGGCCCGCGACAGGGGGCGCACCTCCGCTCAGAGCGCGCCCACCTGCCACGGGCCGGGGTCGTTGCTACTCGCCGGGGTGGGCGAGTTCGATGTCGTGGGCGTCGGTGCCGGCGCCCGTGACCGTCAGGGCGGTGGCCACCGGCGGGTAGCCCGTGGCGATGACCGTGTACTCGCCGCCGTCCAGGTCGGTGAAGGCGTACGCCCCGTCCGTCCCGGTCGTGGCCGAGCC
This sequence comes from Streptomyces sp. NPDC013187, assembly GCF_042899705.1. Taxonomy (NCBI): domain Bacteria; kingdom Bacillati; phylum Actinomycetota; class Actinomycetes; order Kitasatosporales; family Streptomycetaceae; genus Streptomyces; species Streptomyces sp. NPDC013187. The sequence goes on from NZ_JBIBAF010000001.1 coordinate 592,186, forward strand.
GACGACGTTGCCCGCCTGGTCGACCAGCGTCACCCGGGCGTCGGCCAGCGGCCCGTGCGGGGCGCTGACGACACCCTGGACGCGGGCGCCCGAGTCCAGGTCGATCTCGACCCGGGTGACCCCGGTGCCGCCCACCTCGACGGGCAGGGCGCGCGGCCGGTACCCGGCGGCGTTCACCGCGACGGTCACCGCCCCCGGCACCAGCTCGGCGAAGGAGAACTCGCCCTGCTCACCCGTGGTCCCGTTGGCCAGCAGGTCGCCGCGCACATCCGTGACGATGACCATGGCGTCCTTGACCGGCTGCCCGCCCTCGGCGGCCCGCACCAGGCCGGTCAGCCCGCTGGTGCCGCTGAGCAGGATGTCGTAGGCGACCGGCTCGCCGTTCACCACGACCGTGGAGGCCTGCGGCTGGAAGCCGTCGGCGGAGGCGATCAGGACGTACGAGCCGGCGCCCGGGGCGTCCACGGCGTACGAGCCGTCGGCCTGCGCCACGGACCGGCCCAGCTGACGCCCGCCCAGCGAGATCAGCGTGACGGCGGCCTGCGGCACGGGCGCGGACTCGTTCCCGCGGACGAACCCGCGGACGGGGACGCCGGGGGCACCACCGGAGGTCTCCTCCGGACGCTCCGCGGTGGCGACGGCGGCGAGCCGCTGGGTGCCCTCGGGCCCGGTGCCGTCGGTGGCCCCGGTGTCGGCCACGGCCCAGCTCGGCGCGGCCTTCTCCGCGGCGGGAGCCTCGACGGCGACCGCTTCGGCGGGGGCCACGGCAGGCGTCTCGGGCTCGGCGGCCTGCGCCAGTCCGCCCTTCGTCTTCAACGGGACCTCCTTGATGAACAGCGACACCAGCAGAGCGAGCAGCGCCATCGGTGCCGAGTAGAGGAAGACGTCCGCGACACCGTGGCCGTAGGCGCTCTCCACGACGGTGCGGATCGGGGCGGGCATCGCGTCGAGGTCGGGGATGCCGCCACCGCCGGTGCCGGCGTGACCGAGGGCCGCGCCCTTCGCGCCGAGGTCGGCGAGGCCGTCCTTGACGTAGTCGGTGATCTTGTTGCCCAGGACCGCGCCCAGCGCCGAGACGCCGACGGCACCGCCCAGGGACCGGAAGAAGGTCACCGTGGAGCTGGCGGCGCCCAGGTCGCCCGGCTCCACCTGGTTCTGCGTGCAAAGCACCAGGTTCTGCATCATCATGCCGATGCCGAGACCCATCAGCGCCATGAAGATCGCTATGTGCCAGTACTCGGTGTCGTAGCGGATCGTGCCCAGCAGACCGAGGCCGGCTGTCACCAGCACACCGCCGGCCAGCAGCCATCCCTTCCAGCGGCCGCTCCGGGTGATGATCTGCCCGGAGACGGTGGAGGAGACGAAGAGACCCGCGATCATCGGGATCGTCATCACGCCGGACATCGTCGGCGACTTGTCCCGCGCCAACTGGAAGTACTGGCTGAAGAAGACGGTGCCGGAGAACATCGCGACGCCGACGAACAGGGACGCGATGGAGGCCAGCGTGATGGTGCGGTTGCGGAACAGCCGCAGCGGGATGATCGGCTCGCTGGCCTTCGCCTCGACGAGGACGAACAGCGCCAGCAGCACCACGGAGCCACCGACCATCGCGTACGTCTGCCAGGAGAGCCAGTCGTACTTGTCACCGGCGAACGTCACCCAGACCAGTAGCAGGCAGACGGCCGCGGTGATGAAGAAGGCGCCGGCCCAGTCGACCTTGACCTTCCGCTTCACGACGGGCAGGTGCAGGGTCTTCTGCAGCACGATCAGGGCGATCACCGCGAAGGGCACGCCGACGTAGAAGCACCAGCGCCAGCCGAGCCAGTCGGTGTCGGTGATGACACCGCCGACCAGCGGACCGCCGACCATGGCGGTGGCGAAGGTGGCGCCGAGGTAGCCGTTGTAACGCCCGCGCTCACGCGGCGAGATCATCGCCGCCATGATGATCTGGGCCAGCGCGGACAGACCGCCCATGCCGATGCCCTGGACCGCGCGGAAGGCGATGAGCATGCCCGGGTTCTGGGACATGCCGGCCGCCGCCGAACCCAGGACGAAGACGACCAGCGCGAGCTGGATCAGCAGCTTCTTGGAGAACAGGTCGGCGAGCTTGCCCCACAGCGGGGTGGAGGCCGTCATCGTCAGCAGGGACGCGGTCACGACCCAGGTGTAGGCGCTCTGGCCGCCACCGAGGTCGCCGATGATGCGGGGCAGGGCGTTGGAGACGATCGTCGACGACAGGATCGCGACGAACATGCCGAGCAGAAGGCCGGTGAGGGCCTCCATGATCTGCCGGTGCGTCATGGGAGCGCCGTCGCCGGAGGGGCCGTGGGAGCCTCCCCCGTGCTTGGCATGAGCCCGCACACCGGCTGGTGTGGTCGTTGCCATGGGCTTCCTTTTCTTACGTGCTTGCGGGTGTACGGGTGGTCTGGTCGAAAGCGGGCGGTGCGGCCCGGGTCCCGGGACGGCAGTCGAAGCTCTCCCTCAGCCGCGCCATGAGGTCCGTGAGCTGGCCGACCTCTTCGTCGGTCCAGTCGCTCAGGCGCTCGGCGAGGACCTCCGTGGTCCGCCGCGACAGCTCGTCGAGCTGTGTGTGGCCCGCGGGTGTGAGGCGCAGGATGCGTGAGCGTTTGTCCGCCGGGTCGGGGGAGCGCTCGATCCAGCCCCGGGCCACGACGTGTGCGACGTGGCGGCTGGTGACCGACATGTCCACCGCGAGCAGCTCGGCGAGCTTGCTCATGCGCATGTCGCCGTGACGGCCCAGCAGGGTCAGCACGGCCGCCGACCCGCCGGGGCACTCGGCGGGCATGATCCGTCCGAGCTCCCGCTTCACGGCGCCGAAGGCGCTGAACTGGCGGACCAGCTCTTCGTACTGCGCCTTTTCGGCCATGACACCTCCCGCTTTCGTTGCTTAGGGCAACCATAGGAGCTGTTGGTTGCTGCAGGCAAATAAAAGAGGGTGGTGCGGTACAAAAACTTGGCAAAGGCAAGTATTGCGGGAGTAAACGTGCTGGTGGCGAGCCCGGCGGTAGGGGTCACTCGACCCCAAACGGAACCCGAACCCCCACTTGGGGAGCCCCGCCGTTTTCGCTAGGGTCTCGGGCCATGGCTAACAACCAGGCCCCGCAGGGCAATCACGACCCCGCCGGCAGCACCCAGATGTTCCGCGCGTTCGTCGACGAGGCCCCGCAGGGCCGTCAGGCGGCGGCACCCTCCAGCAGCGGCCCGCGCATCGGCCTCATCCTCGGCGTCGTGGTCGCCGTGGCGGTCATCGCGGCGGTGGCTTGGCTGGCGCTGGCGTAACACGCAAGCAGGACCACTCAGTACCGGTGCTGCCGTCCCCAGCGGCACGCATGCGGCGGCACGCGGAGCACGAGCACCCCACCGAAGCGGCACAGGCACAAGGCGCGGCCCCAACGACCGCGCCCAGCCTCCGCCAGAGTCCGTGAGGACATGCTCAGTCCGAGATCAGGCCTTCCCGGAGCTGCGCCAGCGTCCGGGTCAGCAGCCGGGAGACGTGCATCTGCGAGATGCCGACCTCCTCACCGATCTGCGACTGCGTCATGTTCGCGAAGAACCGCAGCATGATGATCCGCCGCTCACGGGGCGGCAGCTTCGCCAGCAGCGGCTTCAGGGACTCCCGGTACTCCACACCCTCCAGCGCGGTGTCCTCGTACCCCAGCCGGTCCGCCAGCGACCCCTCGCCGCCGTCGTCCTCCGGCGCCGGCGAGTCCAGCGAGGACGCGGTGTACGCGTTCCCCACCGCCAGCCCGTCGACGACGTCCTCCTCGGACACGCCCAGCACGGAGGCGAGTTCGGTGACCGTCGGCGAACGGTCCAGCTTCTGCGAGAGCTCGTCACTGGCCTTGGTCAGAGCGAGCCGCAGCTCCTGCAGTCTGCGCGGCACCCGCACCGACCACGAGGTGTCCCGGAAGAACCGCTTGATCTCCCCGACCACCGTCGGCATCGCGAACGTCGGGAACTCCACGCCCCGTTCGCAGTCGAACCGGTCGATCGCCTTGATCAGCCCGATCGTGCCGACCTGGACGATGTCCTCCATCGGCTCGTTCCGGGAGCGGAACCGCGCGGCGGCGTACCGCACGAGCGGGAGGTTGAGCTCGATGAGCGTGTCGCGGACGTACGCACGCTCGGGGCTGTCCTCGTCGAGCGCGGCCAGCCGCAGGAACAGGGAGCGGGACAGGGTGCGGGTGTCGATGGGGCCCGCGGTCGGAAGGACCGGGACGGGCTCGGCCACGAGGGCCGGAGCCTCATCGATGGAGCCGAGTGAGTCGAGAGCATGGGGAGCTGACTCGCTCTCCGCGAGCGTGAGCACCTTCGAGCTGCCCTGTTCTGCGGACATGCCACCCCCTTTGGGTCGCGGGACGGTCGCGGCGGACGCTCCCGTCTGAGGAACGCAGCCTTCACCTGAATACCGGAGCCGGAGCTCCGGCAAACGCGCTTCCCGCAGAATGTCACATGTCGGCAACACGCTGTAGTGACATGTCGACATCTGAGACGCGAATACGCCCTGCAAACAAGGGGTCTGACGGCTTTTCGGCTTTCAACTGTCGGCAACCGCCCTGATGAGCGATTCCCTCCCCGCGGTGACCTCTCGCTCGCGTTTGCGGTTACGCGTCGATCCGGTTCGCAGACCGCAACCTCTGGAAGCTACGCGCGAGTAGCCGCGACACGTGCATCTGCGAGACGCCGAGCTCCGCGGAGATCTGGGACTGCGTGAGATTGCTGTAGTACCGCAGCAGCAGGATCCGCTGCTCCCGCTCGGGCAGCTGGACGAGCAGGTGCCGGACGAGGTCCCGGTGCTCCACGCCGTCCAGCGCGGGATCCTCGTAGCCGAGCCGGTCCAGCAGTCCCGGCATCCCGTCGCCCTCCTGCGCGGCCTCCAGGGAGGTCGCGTGGTACGACCGCCCGGCCTCGATGCAGGACAGCACCTCGTCCTCGGTGATGCGCAGCCGCTCGGCGATCTCCGCGGTCGTCGGGGTGCGTCCGAAGGAGGTCGTCAGGTCCTCCGTCGCGCTGTTGACCTGCACCCACAGCTCGTGCAGCCGGCGCGGCACGTGGACGGTGCGGACGTTGTCGCGGAAGTACCGCTTGATCTCGCCGACGACGGTCGGCATCGCGAACGTCGGGAACTGCACGCCCCGGTCCGGGTCGAAGCGGTCGATGGCGTTGATGAGCCCGATCGTGCCGACCTGGACGACGTCCTCCATCGGCTCGTTGCGGGAGCGGAACCGGGCGGCCGCATAGCGCACGAGCGGGAGGTTGGCCTCGATGAGCGCCCCGCGCACGCGGTCGTGCTCCGGCGTGCCCGGCTGGAGCTCCTTGAGCTGCGCGAAGAGGACCTGGGTGAGGGCCCGGGTATCGGCACCGCGGCTGCTCCGCTGGGGCGCGGCCGGAGTGCCTTCCGGCGATGCCGCCTGAGGGGCCGCGGCTTGAGGGGTCGCGGCTTGAGGGGGCGAGGGTGCCTGAGGGGGCGAGGGCGGTGCCTGAGGGGACGAGGGTGACGCTTGAGGGGACGGTGCCTGAGGTGCGGTACTGGCCAGCACGGTCAACTCCACCTCGTCATCGGCAACTCATCCGTCAACTCTTCCATCAAAAGCGGTCATAGCATCACAAGACATGCACTCTGTGTGCAAGCACCCCATAACTACGTGTTGAGGGATGAAAGCCAGACGAATCCTCACGCAACGGAAAAGCCCCCTGTCGAAACGACAGGGGGCGGAAGCGGCCGGTCCCGGAGCCGGTCTCAGAACTCGTAGTCCGCGATCACCCACGTGGCGAACTCCCGCCACAGCGCGACCCCGGCCTGGTGCTCCGGGTGCTCCACGTACCGCCGCAGGGCGTCCGCGTCGTCGCAGGCGGAGTTGATGGCGAAGTCGTACGCGATGGGACGGTCGCTGACGTTCCAGCCGAGCTCCCAGAAACGGAGCTCCGGGATCTTGTCGCCGAGCGCGCGGAAGGCCTCGACGCCCTTCACGACCCGGGGGTCGTCGCGCTCGACGCCCTCGTTGAGCTTGAAGAGCACCAGGTGGCGGATCATCACTTTGCTCCGTTCGCGACCCACGTAGCGAAATCGCCGAGAGCCCCGGCGGCGTCCGATATGCCCTGGAACCCTATCTGGACGTAGTCGGCGGCCTTCTTGGGGTCCGTGACGATCACGTACATCACGAAGACCACGACGACGTAGACGGCGATCTTCTTCGCGTTCACCGCCATCGCGGCCTCCCATGTCACTGGTGTCCCATGCAGCGCACATGATCGCACGAAGGTCCGAACACACGAAGAGCCTGATCGCACGACGATCACGGCGAGCCGGCGCAGGTTGCGTCGGCGCTTCGCTGCTCGCCCCGTCGCGGTCTTCTCAGGCCACCGCTCGGCGGTCATGCTTGCGGGCACGCACTGAGCCGGGGCGCTGTCGGCTCGGTGTTCGACGGCTGAAGCGGGGGAGAGCGAGCTGTGTCACTTGATCTTGCCATCAATCTGGCCGCGTCGTTCGTGGCCTTCCTGATCGGCTGGCTGGCCCGCAATCTCCTCACGTATTACCGCGACAGCCGTCCGGTGGCCCGCCTGTGGCGGATCGACCGGCAAACTCCCGTGACCGCTGTCGTCGGCAGTGCGCGTGAGAGGCGGATGCTCTGGGAGGCGGACGCCTTGGCAGCGATGAACGTCCGCCTCAGTCTCGCCCGTGAGCTCAAGATCCATTCGATCGGCACCGTGAGATCGTCCGCCTTCAGCATGGCCGGACACGCAGAGGACAACGTGGTCGTCATCGGTGGACCCGCGATGAACGAGGTGTGGAAGACGTACGTGAGCAGGTTGGACGTGCCGTACGAGTTCCAGATCGTCGGTGACCGCTATCGCATTGTCACCCGGGAAACCGGCGCGTCGTTCGGCGAGCTGAGGGGCGCCGACGTCGAAGTCGAGCAGGATCACGCGCTGGTGATCTTTGCTTGGAACCCCTTCGAGCCCCGCAGCAGGTTGATCATGATGGCGGGCTGCGGCTACCTGGCCACCTTGGCCGCCCCTGCCGTCTTCTCTCCTGACTCGGCCAGGAGACTCGGCCGGCGATTCGACACGGCCAAGCCGTTTGCGCTGGTCCTCTCGGTGGAGGACATCAACGGCTACATGTCCAAGCCCAAGATCGTTGCGTGGCAGCAGTTCGCCCAACAGACCGGGAGTTGAGAAGAGACGGAGACGAGCGAAGGGTCCGGCTCGATGAGCCGGACCCTTCGTCCACAAGCGGTAGCGGAGGGATTTGAACCCTCGGTGACTTGCGCCACACTCGCTTTCGAGGCGAGCTCCTTCGGCCGCTCGGACACGCTACCGAGGGAGACCTTACAGCAAGGAGCCGCGTGCTTTGAAATCGGTATTCAGCGACCGCGGAAGAACTCCGTGAGCAGCCCGGCGCACTCCTCGGCGAGCACGCCCTCGATCACCTCGGGCCGGTGGTTGAGCCGCCGGTCCCGGACGACGTCCCAGACGGAGCCGGCCGCGCCGGCCTTCTCGTCGCGGGCGCCGTAGACGAGCCGGTCGACGCGGGACTGCTGGATCGCGCCCGCGCACATCGTGCAGGGCTCCAGCGTGACCACGAGGGTGCAGCCGGCGAGCCGCCACGCGCCGAGGGCGGCCGCGGCCCGCCGCAGGGCGAGGAGCTCCGCGTGGGCCGTGGGGTCGCCGCCGGCCTCGCGTTCGTTGTGCCCGGCCGCGAGCACGGTCGTGCCGTCCGGGGCCAGGACGACGGCGCCGACGGGGACGTCCCCGCCCCGGACGGCCTCGGCGGCCTCGTCCAGGGCGCGTCGCATCGCGGGCCGCCAGGGGTCCCGGACCGGATCCGGGACTCCCGCGCTGCCACGACCGGTCAGCGGACGGTCTCCAGGGTTTCGGAGGCGCCCAGGGACTCGGCGATCTCGGTGACGGCGTCCGTCGACATCAGGCGCAGTTCCTTCTCGCTCACACCGAGGTCGTCCAGGATCAGGGCGTCGCCGACCGGGCCGTGCGGCACGTCGGCGGCCCCGGCGGTCCCGGGGCTCTCCGCCGCATCGTCGTCGTCCTCGTCGGATTCACCGTCCTCGGTGCCGTCGAGATCGAGGGCGTCGAGGACGTCCCCGTCGTCAGGATCCCGACCGAGCAGCTCGTCGGTGAGCAGGATCTCGCCGTAGCTGCTGCGGGCAGCGGCGGCGGCGTCCGAGACGTAGATCCGCGGGTCTTCCTCGCCGTCCACGCGGACGACGCCGAACCAGGCGTCCTCCTGCTCGATGAGCACGAGCACCGTGTCCTCGTCGGGGGAGGCTTCACGGGCCAGGTCGGCGAGATCCGACAGGGTTTCCACATCGTCGAGCTCTGTGTCGCTCGCTTCCCACCCGTCTTCGGTGCGCGCGAGCAGTGCGGCGAAGTACACCGTGACTCTCCCACTGGTCTTAGGCGTGCCGGTTGGGGGTCCCCCCGGCGGAGGTTACGGGCGGGGAGTGCTCGTCCGAGCCCCACCCACTCGGAATCGTGGCAGAAACAAGGCGTTCAGGGGACGTCTTCGGCTCCCTGTGTCCGGCAGTTCTGCTCGCACGCCCGTTGCCGCCACCTGCGGATCGTACGCGGCTTTGCCCCGCTCCACGCACGGTCACCCGCGACAATCTCCGCGCGGTTCGTGATCTTTGCCGGGGGTTTCCTCACCCGTTTCCTACCAGCGGAAGGTGCGCATGCGCATGGCGTGCCGCAGCCGGGCCGTCTTGGCGCGGCGCGGCTGGACGCGGTCGCGCAGCGCCCGGGCCTCGGCCAGATCGCGCAGGAACCGGGCACGACGCCGGCGCCGCTCGGCGTCGGACTCGTCGGCCCCGTCCGTCCGGTCGGGCGTCGGGCCCGTCCCCGGCCACATGCGCGGCAACGTATCGTCTCGGAATTTCCGGTCCGGCATCAGGTTCACCACCCCTAGTCCGTCCTTTCCGCTTTCCCCCGGACGGGCGGTTTGACGCCGGTGATCGGGTGACGGCCGGACGGCGGGCTTGCCGTGCGGTCCGGGGCACCCCGCCCGGCTAATGTTGTGGACATGCGTCTCCACGTCGTCGACCACCCGCTGGTCGCCCACAAGCTCACCACGCTGCGCGACCAGCGCACCGACTCAGCGACCTTCCGCCGTCTCGCCGACGAGCTGGTCACCCTGCTCGCCTACGAGGCCACGCGTGACGTGCGCACCGAACAGGTCGACATCCAGACGCCGGTCGCGCGGACCACGGGCGTCAAGCTGTCGCATCCGCGCCCGCTGGTGGTGCCGATCCTGCGGGCCGGGCTCGGCATGCTGGACGGCATGGTCCGGCTGCTGCCGACCGCCGAGGTGGGCTTCCTCGGGATGATCCGCAACGAGGAGACGCTGGAGGCCTCCACGTACGCGACGCGGATGCCGGAGGACCTGTCGGGACGTCAGGTCTACGTGCTCGACCCGATGCTCGCCACCGGCGGCACGCTGGTCGCGGCGATCCGCGAGCTGATCCGGCGTGGCGCGGACGACGTGACCGCCGTGGTGCTGCTGGCCGCGCCGGAGGGCGTCGAGATCATGGAGCGCGAGCTGGCGGGCACGCCGGTGACGGTCGTGACAGCTTCGGTCGACGAGCGGCTGAACGAGCACGGCTACATCGTGCCGGGCCTCGGAGACGCGGGGGACCGGATGTACGGGGCGGCCGAGTAGGCCGGACGGGCCTCTCAGCACCCCTTCTTCGTCGTGGGCGCCGGCTCGGGCGTGGCCAGCTTGGTCAGCGCCCGGTCGGCGTCCGGCTTTTTCGCCAGCTCCTTGAAGCCGTCCCCGATGACGAGGTCGACGGCGGCGCCCTTGCGGGCCGCCTCGGTACGCCGTTCGGCGCCCGGGAGCTGGGTGCCGAGCACGGGCAGCGTGGTGTCGAGCGCGGCGGCTGGGCCGAGCAGCAGGCCGGTGCCCTTGACCTTCTTGTCGTACTGCTTGGTCGCGTTGCCCACGTCGCCGATCTTGAAGCCGCGCTTCTTGAGCTCGTCGGCGGTCTTCTTCGCCAGGCCGCCGCGGGTGGTGGCGTTGAGCACGTTGACGGTGATCGTGCGGGGCTCGGGCAGGGGCTTGACGCTGGGCGAGGGACTCGCCTTGGTCTTGATGCCGCAGTCGGTCCCGTCGCCGGCTGCCGAAGCCTCTCTGCCGCCGCCGGTGAAGACGTCGATGAGCTGCAGCGTGCCCCACCCGCCCACACCGAGGACGACGACGGACGCGACGGTCAGGACGACGAGCCTGCCGCGCCGCCGGGGCCGGCGCATCTTGGGGTACTTGTTGCCCGTGATGCGGTACTTGCCGCCCATGCCGGGGGGAGTCAGCATGCTCATGAGCGCAGCGTAGTGCGCCCGGGCGACGATGCCTACTAGATGATCATTCGACGTCGCCCAGCGGAACCCGAAAGGGCCAACCCGCGACCGCCGGGGATCAGTCGAGCTCGAGCACGCGCGCGTGCAGCACCTGACGCTGCTGGAGTGCCGCCCGCACCGCACGGTGCAGTCCGTCCTCCAGGTACAGGTCGCCCTGCCACTTCACGACGTGCGCGAAGAGGTCGCCGTAGAACGTGGAGTCCTCGGCGAGCAGTGTTTCCAGATCGAGCTGACCCTTGGTCGTCACGAGCTGATCGAGGCGGACCGGGCGCGGCGCGACGTCCGCCCACTGCCGGGTGCTTTCCCGGCCGTGGTCGGGGTACGGCCGGCCGTTTCCGATGCGCTTGAAGATCACACGGAAAGCCTACCGGTCAAGACCTTCCGGGCGCAGCCATGGCGAGCGAGTGCGACGCTGAAAAAATCAATACAAGGCGGTACGAACCCGGAACAGGTGCGTGAATATGCCGGATCGCGAGACCATGCCGTCGGCGCCCGCTCCGGAAGTGTCCGAGCGCGCCGCCGCCCTCCCCCAGGACGCCCTGCGGATCGCCTCCGGCTACGCCTTCTCCGGCCCGGCCCTGCATCTGGGCGCCCTGCTGTGGGACGGGCAGTGCCTCCCGGACGCGCAGATCCGGGTGCCGCTGGCGATGCTCAACCGCCACGGGCTGGTCGCGGGCGCCACCGGCACCGGCAAGACCAAGACGCTCCAGCTGATCGCCGAGCAGCTGTCCGCCCAGGGCGTGCCGGTGTTCCTCGCCGACATCAAGGGCGACCTCTCCGGGATCGCCGCGCCGGGCCGCCCGGACGCCCGGGTCGAGGGCCGGGCCGCGGACGTCCACCAGCGCTGGGCGGCGACCGGGTTCCCGGCCGAGTACTTCGCCCTCGGCGGCATCGGGCGCGGCATCCCCGTCCGGGCCACGGTCACCGGGTTCGGCCCGGTGCTGCTGTCCAGGGTGCTGCGGCTGAACCGGACCCAGGAGCAGTCGCTCGCGCTGATCTTCCACTACGCCGACAGCAAGGGCCTGGAACTGATCGACCTGAAGGACCTCCGGGCTGTCGTCACCTTCCTGACCTCGGACGAGGGCCGGCCGGAGCTGAAGACGATCGGCGGTCTGTCGGCGGCCACGGCCGGGGTGATCCTGCGGTCCCTCACCGCCTTCGAGGCGCAGGGCGCGTCCGGCTTCTTCGGGGAGCCGGAGTTCGACACGGCCGAGTTGCTGCGTACGGGTGAGGACGGACGCGGTGTCGTCTCGGTCCTGGAGCTCAGCGCCGTACAGGACCGGCCTCAGCTGTTCTCGACGTTCCTGATGTGGCTGCTCGCCGATCTCTTCCACGATCTGCCCGAGCTCGGCGACGTCGACAAGCCGCGGCTGGTGTTCTTCCTCGACGAGGCGCACCTGCTCTTCGACGACGCCTCCGAGGCGTTCCTGGAGTCGATCACACAGACCGTGCGCCTGATTCGCTCGAAAGGGGTCGGGGTCTTCTTCGTGACGCAGTCCCCGAAGGACGTACCGTCCGAGGTCCTGGCCCAGCTGGGCAACCGTGTCCAGCACGCGCTGCGGGCTTTCACCCCCGACGACCAGAAGGCCCTGAGCGCCACGGTGAGGACCTTCCCCAAGTCGCCCTACGACCTCGAAGAGGTGCTGACGAATCTGGGGACGGGGGAGGCGGTCGTGACGGTGCTGAGCGAGAAGGGCGCCCCGACCCCGGTCGCCGCGACCCGGCTGCGGGCACCCGAGTCGCTGATGGGGCCGCTCGGGCAGGAGGCCCTGGAGCGGGCCGTGGGCGGGTCCGCGCTGTACGAGCGGTACGCGCGGGCCGTGGACCGGGAGTCGGCGTACGAGCGACTGGAGCGCGGCAGGGGCGCGAAGGGGCCCGACGAGATGCGGGATGTGGCTTCCCGGCGGGAGGAACGGCCGTCCGCCGTGGAGCAGGTGGCCGGAAGCGGGGTGTTCAAGTCCCTGGCCCGGTCGGTCGGGGCGCAGATCGGGCGGGAGATCACGAGGTCGCTGTTCGGCACGGCCCGGCGTCCGGGACGGCGGAGGCGTTAGGCCGACGGATTCTTTCGGGGTGGCGGGGGCGTCGGGCGATGGAGTCTTTCAGCGGCGGTGGCGGGGGCGTTGGCCCGATGGAGTCTTTCGGGGTGGCGGGGGCGTTGGCCCGATGGAGTCTTTCGGGGTGGCGGGGGCGTTGGCCCGATGGAGTCTTTCGGGGTGGCGGGGGCGTTGGCCCGACGGAGTCCTTCAGGACGGCGGAGGCGTGGGTCCGCCTCCGCCGCGCGGTGGGTCAGCCGCGGTCTTCTCTTCTCCCCTTCGGGGGCTGCGGCGGCTTCCGCGTGTCCGGCTGGGAGTGGGGCTTGGGGGTGCTGCGGGCGGCCTCCGCGCGCAGCAGGGCGCGCAGGACCGCGTACGGGTCTTGGAGCATGGCTGGTTCCTCGTCGTTCCTCGTCGTGCTTGCTGGTTCCGTGCCGGACGGACGGCCGGGCCGGGCGTGGCCGGTCCTGTCAGCAGCGCAGGACCTCGGAACGCAGGGGGCGAGGATCGTGCGGTGGGCTCGGCGGTACGGGCAGGGACCGCTGCGTGGCGCCGGCGGGCCCGGGGCCCGGGAGCGGGGCCGGGGACGGTGGGGCTGCGACGCGGCGGACGCCCCGGGCCGGTGGGCGCAGGGCTGTGTCGAGGAGGTCGCACTCGACGGTGGTGTTCTCCCCGGAGACGGGGGCCGTCCATCCCGAGTGGGCCTCGGCGTGGGCGCCCGGTACGAGGAGGGCGAGCAGCAGGACGAGCACCCGCGGCCAGGCGTGCCGGCGCGGGCCGCGGGGGACCGGCTGCGGTGCGGGGGTCACGGGAGGTCATTCCCCGCGGCGGCCACGCCGTTCATCCCGCCTGCCGCGACATCCGCTCGCTCGGCCCAGGCGGGCGCGACATCCGCTCGCTCGGCCCAGGCGGGGGAGCCGCTCGGTGGCTCGGTCATGGTCCATGCTGCGACCGGGCCGAAAGCGGATGCCACCCGGAACGGACCAGGCGGCTGACGTGCCCCAGCCTGGCCGCGCGCGGGGGGTGGGCCGGGAAGTAGCCCCCCGGCCCGGGTCTGCCGGGCCGGGGGCCTACTTGTCGGAGGCCTTCGCCGCCTTCGCCGCTGCCTTCATCTCCTGCTTGTGCGCCCGTACCTTGACCAGCGACTCGGGACCCGTGATGTCGGCGACCGAGCGGAACGAGTCCGGCTCGCCGTAGGAGCCCGCCGCCTCGCGCCAGCCCGTGGGACGCACTCCGAGCTGCTTGCCCAGCAGGGCGAGGAAGATCTGGGCCTTCTGCTTGCCGAAGCCGGGCAGCTCGGCGAGGCGCTTCAGCAGTTCCTTGCCGGTGCCGACGTCCTTCCAGACGGCCTCGGCGTCACCGTCGTAGTGCTCGACGAGGTACTGGCACAGCTGCTGGATCCGCTTGGCCATGGAGCCCGGGTAGCGGTGCACCGCCGGCTTCTCGGAGAGCAGCGCGGCGAAGGCCTCCGGCTCGTGCGCGGCGATCTCGTGCGCGTCCAGGTCGTCCGTGCCGAGCCGCCGGGCGATCGTCGCCGGGCCCTTGAACGCCCACTCCATGGGGACCTGCTGGTCCAGCAGCATGCCGACCAGCGCGGCGAGCGGACTGCGGCCGAGCAGCGCGTCGGCCTCGGGATCCTGGGCGAGGTGAAGAGTGACGTCCATGCCCCGATCATCCCCCGGGGCGGGCCCGCCCGCTGCTCAGGTCGCCCGCCAGTAGCCCAGCGCGTGCACCCGCTGCTTGGGCAGCCCCAGTTCCTTGCGGACGTACGCCGCCAGCGCCCGGGTGGTCGCCGTGTCGCAGGCGATCCACACATAGGGGTCGGCCGTGTCCCGCAGCAGGCCGGGCAGGTCCGACTTCACCCGGTCGACCAGGTGGGCGCCGGAGTCCCGGCGGGGCACCTTCCGGAGTTCGTGCAGGTCCGGGTCGGTGCGGAACGGCAGGTCCTCGTCGCCGCCCTCGAACCAGACGGTGGCCGGTGCGGAGCCCAGGGCGTCCAGGAGGGAGTTGATGGCCGGCAGCGAGGCCGGGTCGCCGACGGCGAAGACGTGGGAGGGAGCGGGGTCGGGGTGCTCGAAGCCGGTGCCCTGGACGGTCGCCTCGATCGTGTCCCCCGGCTTCGCCGCCCTGGCCCAGTCGCTGGCGCAGCCCTCGTGCAGGGCGAACTCCAGGCCGAAGGTGCCCGCCTCGGCATCGGGGTCGACCAGGGTGTAGGCCCGCTGGTGCGGCCTGCCCGCGTTGTCGAACCACAGCCGTACCCACATGGTGGGGTGCACTCCGGTCGCGGCCAGCAGACCGCCGTCGGTGAAGCGCAGCCGCCGGTAGTCCGGGGTGACGTCCTCGACGTCCGTCACCGTGAACTCGAAGTCCTTCGCGCGCAGCAGTTTGAGGACCGCGCCCTCCCAACCCCGCCCCTGCCCCATCGCGTTTCAGCCCCTCGCGTACGATTCCGGCCACAGCTTGACTTAGGCAAGGCTAACCTAAAGGGAAGTGGGGGTACAGCGTGGCCATCGCGATCTACCGTGACGCCTGGGGCATTCCGCACCTGCGCGCGGACAGCGCGGCCGAACTCGCCCGGGCGCAGGGCCTCGTCACCGCCCGCGACCGGGCCTGGCAGCTGGAGACCGACCGCCACCGGGCGCAGGGCACCTCGGCGTCCTTCCTCGGCGAGGACGCCCTCGCCTGGGACCGGTTCGCGAGACGGGCCCGACTCGACGACACCGCGAGACGCTGCTTCGCGGACCTGGAGAGACGGGACCCCGGGACGGCGCGGTGGGTGCGGGCGTACGTCGACGGGGTCAACGAGGGGCTGGCCGACGCCACCGCCCCCGAGTTCGCCCGCACCGGTCTCACCCCCGGCCGCTGGGAGCCCTGGACCCCCCTCGGTGTCTGGCTCGCGATCCACATCCTCTTCGCCGGGTTCCCGGCCAAGCTCTGGCGCGAGCAGGTCGCCGCCCACCTGGGCGCGGACGCCATCGGCCTCTTCGCCACCGACGGCCCCGGCACCTCCGGCAGCAACGGCTGGCTGGTCGGCGGCGAGCGGACGGTCACCGGGCAGGCCCTCATCGCCGGCGACCCCCACCGCTGGATCGAGGACCCGGGCGTCTACCAGCAGATCCACCTGTCCTGCCCGGAGTTCGACGTCGTGGGACTGGCCGTCCCCGGTGTCCCCGGCATCGCCCACTTCGCACACACCGGCACGGTCGCCTGGGCCATCACCAACGCCATGGCCGACTACCAGGACCTCTACCGGGAACGGCTGCGGCGCACCGGCGCCGGGATGGAGGCCCTGGGCCCGGACGGGGTCTGGCGGCGGGCGGCCCGGCACACCGAGACGGTCGAGGTGGCGGGCGCCGAGCCGGTCGAGGTCGAGGTGATCGAGACCGACCGGGGCCCGGTGATCATCGGCGGTCCCGAGGGGATCGACGGTGATCCGCCGGACCCGGCACACGCCGGTCCTTCCGGCGTGCCCGTGGCGATCAGCCTGCGCTACCCGCCCCGCGTCACCGGCGACCTCGGCTTCAGTGCCCTGCTGCCGCTGCTGCGCTCCCGCCGGGTCGCCGATGTGGACCGGGCCTTCGACCGCTGGGCCGAGCCGGTCAACGTCGTCCAGGCCGCCGACACCGAGGGCGGTGTCCTGCACCGCGTGGCCGGGCGGGTGCCGGTACGCGCCGGGGTCGACTCCCTGCGCATCGTGCCCGCCTGGGAGCCCGGCCACGAATGGCAGGGCTGGCACCTGCCACCGCGCGCCGGGCTCACCGACGGTGTCGCCGTCATGGCCAACCAGCGCGGCCCGGCCGAACCCCTCGGTGTCGAGTTCGCCCCGCCGCACCGCGCCGACCGCATCACCGCGCTGCTCGCGGGCAAGGAGCACTGGTCCGCCGCCGACATGCCCGCCCTCCACACCGACACCCACCTGGCCTCCGCGTCCCCCCTCCTGGACCACCTCGCCGCCCTCGACGCCCTCACCCCCGAGGCCGCCGCCCTCCGGGACCGACTCCTCGGCTGGGACCGCCGCATGGACGCGGGCAGTGCCGACGCGGCGCTCTACGCGGCCGTGCGCGGAGCGGTCGTACGGAGGCTCGCGGCGCACCCTGCGTTCGCGGGGCTCACCACGCCACCGGCATACCCGGAGGTGTTCCAGCCCTGGCTCGCCCTCGTCCCCCGGGTCGGCTTCGCCCTCGAACACCTGCTGCGGGCCGGGGAACTGTACGGAATCGACCGTCCGGCGGCCGTCCGCGCGGCGATCGAGGAGGTGGCGCTGCGCCCACCGGCCGGGGTCTGGGGCGACACCCACCGCCTCGCCCCCTGGCGGGCCCTGGAGCCGGAGCGGCCGTACGACGAACCGGGGCTGTCCGGCGACCACGACTGCGTGCTGTGCACCTCGGGCGTGCCGGGCCTCACCGACCGGGCCGCCCGGGGCCCGGCCGCCCGCTACGTCTGGGACCTGGCCCGGCGCGAGGACAGCCGCTGGGTGGTCCCGCTCGGCGCCTCCGGCGTCCCCGGCTCGCCCCACCACCGCGACCAGCTCCCCCTGTGGCTCGCGGGAGACCTCGTCCCGGTCGTCACCGACTGGACCCGGCTGGAGAAGGAAACCGATGTCTGACCCGTACGCCTCCCGCACCGCCCTCCACGAGCGGGAAACCCATGTCTGACCCGTACGCCTCCCGCACCGCCGTCCACGAGCAGGAAATCCATGTCTGACCCGTACGCCTCCCGCACCGCCGTCCACGAGCAGGAAATCCATGTCTGACCCGTACGCCTCCCGCATCTCCGTCCACGAGCAGGTGACCGACGGCTTCGGCACCGTCCGCGTCCTGCCGCTGGACCCCGGGGCCGACGCCGCCCTGATCCACCGCTGGGTCAGCGAGGACCGGGCCGCCTTCTGGGGCATGACCGAACTGACCGCACAACAGGTCGCGGACGTCTACGCCCACATGGCGACGCTCGACACCCACCACGCCCACCTCGTCGTCCGGGACGGCGAGCCGGTAGCCCTCCTCCAGACCTACGAGCCGGAGGCCGACCGCGTGAGCGAGTGCTACGACGTCCGCCCCGGCGACATCGGCGTCCACCTGCTTCTCGCCCCCGCGGGTTCGGGCGGCGGACAACGCGGCTGGACCGCCCGGCTGGTGGCCGCCATCGCGGCATACGTCCTGCCCGGCCTGGACCGCCGGCGGATCGTGGTCGACCCGGACGTGCGCAACGAGAAGGCGATCGCCCGTTTCCTCTCACTCGGCTTCACCCCCGGCCCGGTGGTGGTTCTGCCGGAGATCGACCTCCCGGACGTGTACCTGCCGGAGAAGAAGGCCCAGCTCGCCTTCCTCGACCGGGGGATACTGTTCCCCGGGTGACCCCCGAGGACCTCATCGCCCATTACGGCCTGGAGCCGATCCCGCGCGAGGGCGGTCTCTTCCGCCAGACCTGGGCCGGCCCCGAACGACCCGACGGCAGGCCGGAGGGCACGGCGATCGTCGCCCTGCTGACGGCGGACGACTGCTCCGCCCTCCACCGCCTGCCGACGGACGAGATCTGGCACTTCTACCGGGGCGATCCCCTGGAGCTCCTGCTGCTCGCCCCGGACGGCACCACGAGGACGGTGGTGCTGGGGCCGGACGTCCTGCACGGCCAGCACGTCCAGTTCACGGTCCCGGCGGGCACGTGGATGGGCGGGAGGGTGCGCGGGGACGGGCAGTGGACCCTGTTCGGCTGCACGATGGCGCCCGGCTTCACGTTCGACGGCTACGAGCACGGGGACGCCACGGAGCTGACGGCCCGCTATCCGGCGGTGGCCGGCGAGATCGCGGGACTGTCCGGGCCCGTCTCCTGAGCCCGGTGAGCACTACACGTCTCCCGAGCCGGTGAGCACTACACGTCTCCCGAGCCGGTGAGCACTACACCGATCCCGTCCGTACTCCACTCGTAGCCGTACAGCCCGACCCCGGAGACCCACGTGGACCAACGGCGGAACGAGGATCGCAATGCCGGACATCCCCGGCGATTCCAAGCCCTGGTGCTGCTCGGCACCGTGCTGGTACTGCTCCTCGCCGGAGCAGCCCCCGCCTCCGCCCACGCCGCCCTCCGCGGCACCGACCCCGACGACGGATCCCTCGTCAAGCAGGCACCCCGTCACGTCACCCTGACCTTCACCGAGTCCGTGGGCCTGCTCGACGACTCCTTC
Organism: Streptomyces sp. NPDC013187; assembly: GCF_042899705.1. NCBI lineage: Bacteria > Bacillati > Actinomycetota > Actinomycetes > Kitasatosporales > Streptomycetaceae > Streptomyces > Streptomyces sp. NPDC013187. The sequence continues at coordinate 610,786 of NZ_JBIBAF010000001.1, forward strand.
CGGGTCTTCGGCCCCGACCAGCGCCGGGTCCACACCGGCGAGGCCACGCACGCCGACGGCCGCTCCGACACGGCCCGGGTCGGCCTGCCCGGCAAGCTCGCCCAGGGCACGTACACGGTGGCCTGGCGAGTCGTCTCCGCCGACAGCCACCCCGTCTCCGGCGCCTTCTCCTTCTCCGTGGGGAAGCGTTCGGCGACGACGGTCCAGATCGACACGGGCTCGACCGAGGACCCGCTCACCGGCGGCCTCAACGACGCCGCCCGCTACCTCGCCTACCTCGCGGCCGCGCTGCTCGTCGGCCTGGCGGCGTTCGCCCTGCTCTGCCGGCCGGCGGACACCTCCGCCCTGCGCCGGCCGCTGGTGGCGGCCTGGTGGACGCTGCTGGGCTCGACGCTCGTCCTGCTCCTGCTGCGCGCCCCCTACGAGGCGGGCACCGGCCCGGCCACCGCCTTCGACGCCTCCGCCCTCGGCCGCACCCTGACCGGCCGTCCGGGCCTGGCCCTGGTCGCCCGGCTGGTCCTGCTCGTGCTGACCGCGGTCTTCCTGCTGTGGCTGTCCAGGCGCCGTGACCCGAAGCAGCGGCCCGTCGCGCCGGCGATCGGCACGGTCCTGGCCGCCGCCCTGGCCCTGACCTGGGCGGCGGCCGAGCACGCCTCCGCCGGGATCCAGGTGCCGGTGGCGATGACGTCGTCCGTGCTGCACCTGCTGGCGACCGGCGTCTGGCTCGGCGGCCTCGTGGCGCTGCTGCTGACCCTGCGCCGCGCGTCCGGCGACGCAGCGGTGGACGACGCGGCGGTGAACGACATGGCGGAGGTCGTACCCCGCTTCTCGCGGATCGCCTTCGCCTCGGTGACCGTCCTGGCCGTCACGGGCGTCTACCAGTCCTGGCGTGGCCTCGGCTCCCTCTCCGCGCTGACCGGCACGTCGTACGGCCGTCTGCTGCTCGCCAAACTGGCGGGGGTGGCCGTGCTGTTGCTGGTGGCCCGGTACTCACGGCGCTGGACGGCGCGGATCGCGGCCCCGGCGACCGTCACCCGGGCGGCCGCGGCGACCGTCACCCGGGCGGCCGCGGCGACCGTCACCCGGGCGGCCGCGGTCAAGGAGCGGGTCCCGCAGCCGGTCGGGGCACCGGCGGAACACGACGGCCCCGAGGCACCCGAGACGCCGGACAAGGCGGCGGAGGAGCCTTGCGCCTCCGGGGCCGACCCCGACATCCGGCGCCGCCTGCGCCGCTCCGTCCTCGTGGAAGTCGCGGTCGCCGCGGTGGTGTTGATGATCACGACCGTGCTCACGGGCACCCTTCCGGCCCGTGCCCAGGCCGAGGCGGCCCGGCAGGCCCCGGCGGGCGCGCTGCCGCCCACCACCCTGATCACGGTGCCCTACGACACGGGCACGGAATCCGTGAGCGGACGCGGCACGGTGCAGGTCACCCTGGACCCCGCCCGCGTCGGCGAGAACGGCATCCAGGCCGTGGTCGCCGGCGCCGACAAGGGCCTGGTCGTCGTCCCCGAGGTCCGTATCACCTTCACCCTGCCCTCCCGCAAGGTCGGCCCCATCGACGCCGAACTCGCCGACCGGGGCGGCTACTGGAGCACCAACTCCGTCAACCTGCCGCTTGCCGGGAACTGGACGATGAAGACGACCGTGCGGGTGTCGGACGTCGACCAGGTGTCGGTCGAGCGTCAAGTGCGGATCGCCAACTAGGCCGTGTCCGCGCCTTCACGGGCAATCGCGCCCCAGGCGGTGTCCGCACCCTCACGGGGCAACGTCGCCTGCCGCGGCACTGGACGCCGCACCGCCGGGCCGTCCCGGTCGAGGAGCCGTGTCATGGTCTCGGCGTCGCGGACGGCGGCGTCGCCGCAGCAGTTGTTGAACAGGACGTGGACCTGCTCGGTCCGCTCGGCCAGCCGGCGCACGCGGGGCAGCCACTCGGCGAGTTCGTCCTCGTCGTACGCGTAGCGGAACCGGTCTTCCTTGCTGCCGGTCCCCCAGGCGGTGCTGCGGCCGTGGAAGCGGACGACGGAGAGCCCGCGCGAGGTCACGGGAGTGACGGGCGGCACGGAGGACGCGAGCGTCTGCGTCATGTCGACGGCGACCGCGGCCATGCCGTGCCCGGCGAGCAACGCGGCCGTCGCCTCGGCCTGTTCCGGTTCCCACCAGGAGGGATGCCGGAACTCGACGGCGACGGGCCAGTCCGCCGTCCGCTTCGCGCAGTCCCGCAGGAACGCCTCCGCCCGCTGCCCGGGCCGGAACCAGGGCGGGAACTGGAACAGCACGCTCCCGAGCCGTCCGGCCTCCCGCAGCGGCTCGATCCCGGCCGCGAAGCGGGCCCACACCGCGTCGAGCACCGCCGGGTCCCGGTGCTCGGCGGGCAACCCCTCGGGCATCACCGCCTGGCGGGTCGGATGCCCGGTGAGCAGCGAGAACGCCTTCACGTCGAAGACGAAACCGTCCGGTGTCCGCTCGGCCCACAACCGGCTGTTCCGCTCGCCGGGCAGCGCGTAGTACGAGGCGTCGACCTCGACGACCGGAAACCGCTCGGCATAGTGCCGTAACCGGCCCTCGGCGTCCCGCCGCCCCGGGGGATACCAGCCGCTGCCGACCAGCGCCCGGTCGGTCCAGGAACACGTGCCCACGCGGATCTGACCCATGGGGGAGCGGTTACCCGGGCCGGGCGGCGGCAGGCCCGGCTTCTCGGCGGGGCAGCGCGTTGAGACCCGTCGCTATCGGGGTAAGCAGGTGATATCTGTGCATATGCGGGGTTACGGCTGATTCCCCCGAGAGTGAGATGACCGATCATGGAACAGCCCGTCACCGCCGACCGGGCCACCCGGTCGTACGGAGCGGAACCGGAAGCCCTCGATGCCCTCGTCGGCGCCTCCCTCACGGCCCGTGTCACCCTCGACGAGCACGGCATCGTGACCGGCTGGAACGCGGGCGCCGAGCGGCTCCTCGGCTACTCGGCCGGGCAGGTGACCGGCCGCCGTGCCGCGGATCTGCTGGCCGAACCCATCCCGGTCCGGGGTGGCCTGCCCACGCTCACCGGGCTGCCCCGCTGGAACGGCGACGTCGCGCTCCGGCACCGCGACGGCCGGAAGCTGACGGTCAGGATCCTCGCCCACCACAGGCCGCCCGGCGCCGACGGTCCCGCCTGGCTCGTCGTCTCCGCCCTGACCGGCCAGTCACCGGCCGGCCTCGACGAGTCCCTGGTGACCTGGAGCTTCGCCCAGTCCCCGTGCTGCGCCCTGGCGATCTACGACACCCGGCTGCGGCTGCGCCGGGCCAACGCCGACATGGAACGCGCCACCGCGCTCACCGAGGAGGAGATGCGGGGCCTGCGCGTGTCCGAGATCTCCGACGGCGACGCCGGCCGGCGGGCGGAACACGACATGGCCCGGGTGCTGCGGACCGGCGAGCCGGCGTATGAGGAGAACTATCTGCGCGCCCCCGGCGAAGGCCATGAGCACGCCTGGTCGGTCTTCCTGTCCGCGCTGCGCGACCACGAGGGCACCATTCGGGGCGTCTGCCTGTCGGCGCACGACATGACGGAGCAGTTCTGGGCCCGCAAGCGCCTCCAGCTGATCGCCGAGGCCGGCCGCCGCATCGGCAGCACGCTCGACGTGACGCGCACGGCCCAGGAGCTGGCGGACGTGACCGTCCCGGCCCTGGCCGACTTCGTCAGCGTCGATCTGCTGGCCGCGCTGGACGACGTGTCCGAGCCGCCCGTGCGGGCCGTTCCGGCGGACGGGCCGCTGCTGCTGCGCCGGGCCGCCCTGCGGTCGGTGACGCCGGGCGCCCCGGAGTCGGTCGTGCCGGCCGGCACCGTGGACGCCTACCCGGCGGGCTCGATGCCCTTCGAGAGCCTGCGCACCGGACGGCCCGCCCTGCACGAGACGACCGACCCGGCGTTCACCGCCTGGCTCGCCCGCGACCCGGCACGCGCGGCCCGGGTCCGCGCGTTCGGCATCCACTCCGTGATGACCGTGCCACTGGCCGCCCGGGGCACCACCCTGGGTGTCGCCTTCTTCGTCCGGCACCGCAACCAGGAACCCTTCCGGCACGACGACCTGGTCCTGGCCGGGGAACTGGTGGCCCGGGCCGCGGTCAGCATCGACAACGCCCGCCGCTACACCCGCGAGCGGGCCACGGCCGTCACGCTCCAGCGCAGCCTGCTGCCACGGCGGCTGCCCCGGCAGGCCGCCGTCGAGGTCGCCTCCCGCTACCTCCCGGCGGGCGGGCACGCCGGTGTCGGCGGGGACTGGTTCGACGTCATCCCGCTCTCGGGGGCGCGGGTAGCGCTGGTCGTCGGAGACGTGGTCGGCCACGGGCTGGTCGCGTCGGCGACCATGGGGCGGCTGCGTACGGCGGTCCGCACGCTGGCCGACATCGACCTGCCCTGCGACGAGCTGCTGACCCACCTCGACGACCTGGTCGCCAAGCTGAACACGGAGGAGGAGAGCGACGCCGAGGGGCGCGCGACGGACTCGGCCCGGACCGCCGGGGACCTGGGGGCCACCTGCCTGTACGCGGTCTACGACCCCGTGACCCGGCACTGCTGCTTCGCCGGGGCCGGGCATCCCCAGCCCGCCGTGGTGAGCCCCGAGGGCACCGTCGAACTCGTCGGGCTCCCGACCGCGCCCCCGCTCGGCCTGGGCGGCCTGCCGTACGAGTCCATCGAGGTCGTCGTCCCCGAGGGCAGCCTGCTCGCGCTCTACACCAACGGCCTCGTCGAGACCCCCGACCGCGACCTCGACACCGGCGTCGGCCGGCTGCGGGAGGTTCTGGGCCGGCCTGCCGCCTCGCTGGACGCCCTCTGCGACACGGTCCTCGCCGACCTGCTGCCGCCGCGACCGGCCGACGACGTGGCCCTGCTCATCGCCCGGACCCGGGCGCTCGACGCGGGGCAGGTCGCCACCTGGGCGGTGCCGTCCGAACCGTCCGCGGTCGCGCAGACCCGTAAGGACGTGGTGGCGCAGATGGAACGGTGGGGGCTGTCCGACGCCGTGTTCGTCACCGAGCTGGTCGTCAGCGAACTCGTCACCAACGCCATCCGGCACGCCGAGCCACCGGTCCAGCTGCGCCTGATCCACGACACGACCCTGATCTGCGAGGTCTCCGACGGCGGCAACACCGCGCCCCACCTGCGGCGCGCCCGCACCTATGACGAGGGCGGCCGCGGCCTGCTGCTCGTCGCCCAGCTGACCGAGCGCTGGGGCACCCGCCAGAGCGCCACGGGCAAGACCATCTGGGCGGAACAGACCCTGACCCCCGCGTGAGGAGCCACCGGCCATGACCCCACCCGCGTCCCACCGGGCCGCCCGCGCCCCTGTCCAGCAGGCAGCCCAGCTGCTCGGCCTCGTCTTCCTCGTGGTCGGCGTGCTGGGCTTCATCCCGGGGATCACCACCGACTACGGCTCGCTGGAGTTCGCCTCCCACGAGTCGGGCGCCGAACTGTTCGGCCTGTTCCAGGTCTCGATCCTGCACAACCTCGTGCACCTGGCCTACGGTCTCGCCGGACTGATGCTCGCCGGGACGGCCGCCGGGGCGTACTCGTACCTGCTGGTGGGCGGTGCCGTCTACCTGGTGCTGTGGGTGTACGGCCTGTCCGTCGGCCATGACAGCGACGCCAACTTCGTGCCGCTGAACTCCGCGGACGACTGGCTCCACTTCGTCCTGGGCATCGCGATGATCGGCCTGGCCCTGGCCCTCGGCAGGCGCGGCACGCGCACCGACGCACGGTAAGGATCGCCGAGGACGTCATGCAGACCTTCCTGCCCTACCCCGATTTCCGCGCCACGGCCCTGGCCCTGGACCGCCGCCGCCTCGGCAAGCAGCGGGTCGAGGCGCTGCAGGTCCTGCGCGGCCTGGTCGTCCCCGGCTACGGGTGGCGCCGCCATCCGGCCGTGAAGATGTGGCTGGGCTACGAGGAGGCGCTGGTGCGCTACGGCCTGGAGGTCTGCCGCGTCTGGCGCGAGCAGGGTCACCAGGACACCTGCGCGGCGACGCTCGTGGCCGACCTGGCGGCGACCCGGCCGCACGCCCCGATCCGCGACCAGCACCAACTGGCCGCCGAGGGCGAACTCCCGCCCTGGCTCGGCGACGACCCCTTCCACGAGAGCCACCGCTCGGCCCTGGTCCGCAAGGACCCCACGACCTACACGGCCCTCTTCCCGGGTGTCCCCGACGACCTGCCGTACGTCTGGCCGACGTCGGACCGCGCGGGCGAGCGGGCACTGCGGGACTGATGGCCGCGGTGGTGCCAGGCCGGGCGCGGTGGTGGCACGCCGGGCGGGGTGGTGCCAGCCGGACGGGGTACCAGGGCGGACGGGGTATCAGGGCGGACGGGGTACCAGGGCGGACGGGGTACCAGGCCGGTACTAAGCCGCCCTGCGGCGCGCCGGACGCCCCGTCGCGGCGGGGTACTCCGGCACTTCCTCGAGCGGGAAGGTCTCGTCCTCCCCGAAGTCCGGGGCCTGGAAGGGGTTGGTCGCCGGGGGTGGCGACGCCGCGCCGGAACGGCTGGGTTGCCCTTCCACGGCGGAGAACAGCGAAGTCGGTTCGATGAGAGGTCTCTTTTCGGTTACTGGCCCAGGGCAGGGCCAGGCGTGCCCCGACCGGGCACGGAGGTCCTACAGCTTGGTCATCTTGGCGTACGGGCTCGGGATCCGCATGTGCGCCGAACCGAAGTCCACGAGCGCGGCGATCCCGTCCTCGATGCCGATGACCCGGCCGAGCCCGTACATGTCGTGCGTGACCTGGTCACCCACGGCGAAGTGCTTGGGAGCGGGGGCGACCGGAGCCTTGAAGGGGCTGGTAGGCAAATGACGCTTGGGAGCAGCAGGCTTTGTCATTGGCCTCAGTATGCGCCCAGTCGTGCCGCTCGCGCTGCTGCTGTCCATGTCCGGTGCCCGAACCGAGATGTGAGCGAGACGCTTCACTGGCCTAAAAAATCGAACACATGCTTGAATTCGGCCATGCGAACGTTTCCCGACGACGTCGTCCGGGCGCAACGGGAGTGGAGTGCCACCTACCGGCAGCTCGCCGATCGGCCCGGCCGCACCGAGCTGCGCCGGCGCCTGTACCGGCTGTCGGTACAGGTGTACTTCCACCCCTTCTGGCAGCGGCGACGGCCGAGCCCGGCGGCGTGGTGGGAGCTGCGGGAGCTGGGCAGGACGGCGGGGGACGTGCGTGAGCGGCTCCCCCGGTGACGCGCCGGCCTGCGGGACCGTACGTCCCGGATGATCCTGAAGGCATGTCCGGACCGATTCGCGTGATCGTGCACCCGCCGTCGCCCTCGGGTGGCCGCCGTGTGCGCGTGGACGGCGAGATCCTCGGCCTCGCCCACAACGTGACCGATGTCGCGGAGTTCCTCCGCCGCGCAGGCCTGGAGATCGACCCGGCGGACGTGGCGGAGGTGCCGTGGATCGACTGGCGCGGGGTGGGGCCCGACCACTGGGGCCCGGAGACGGGTGGCTGACGCGCGAGCCCACGCGACACGCGAAGATGGCCGTATCCACTCTTTTTCTGCCTTATCGGAGGGCCCCATGAAGGACCTCAAGTTCGAGCAGAAGCGCTCCCTGTCACGCCAGGAGGCCGCCGATCAGCTCACGGCACTCGCGGACGCACTGCGGGAGGGCGGGGACGCCGAGCTGGAACTCGGCCCCGGCACGCTGGGCCTGCGGATCCCCGACGACCTCGACAGCGAGATGGAGGTGGAGATCGGTGACGGGGAGGTCGAGCTGGAGATAGAGCTGAAGTGGGCGACGGCACCTGCGCGGTCGACGCGCTCAGGCACGGACGCGTCGCGCACGGAGGCATCACGTACCGACGCACCCGCGGAGAAGCCCAAGCGGAAGACGGTCGCCGCGGGCACGGGCCGGAGCGGCGCAGGTCGAAGCGGCACGGGCACCGGCAAGACCAGGAGCACGAAGCGGTCCGCCGCGAAATCCGCCTGAGCGGAGCGCAGCGGCGGTAGCCGGCCAGGGACTCGGTAGCCGGCTCGGACCCCGGCGCCTCCTCGTACCCTGTCCCGGTGCCGTCCTCCCGCCTGCACCGCGTCGCCGTCCTCGTGCTCCCCGGTGCGAAGCCGCTCGACGTCGGCATCCCCGCGCAGGTGTTCACGACCCGCGCGAGCATGCCGTACGAGGTGCGGGTGTGCGGGTCGGCGCCCGGCCTGGTGACCGGTGGCGACGGCCTGTCGTACTACGTCGCCCACGGCCTGGACGCGCTCGCCTGGGCCGACATCGTCTTCATCCCCGGCTACCGGTTCCCGGACCGCGACGACCCGCCGCGGTCCGTCGTCGACGCGCTGATCGCGGCCCACGCCCGGGGCACGCGGCTCGCCGCCATCTCCACGGGCGCCTTCGCACTCGCCGCGACGGGCCTGCTCGACGGCAGACGCGCCACGACGCACTGGCACTACGCCCGGGCGCTCGCGGCGAAGCATCCGCTCGTCCGGGTCGACGAGAACGTCCTGTTCGTCGACGAGGGCAGCGTGCTGACGTCGGCGGGCGCCGCCTCGGGCATCGACCTGTGCCTGCACATCCTGCGCGGCGACCTCGGAGTCGCCGCCTCGAACCACGCGGCCCGGCGCCTGGTCGCCGCCCCCTATCGCAGCGGCGGCCAAGCGCAGTACGTGCCGCGCAGCGTGCCCGAGCCGCTCGGTGAGCGGTTCGCCGCCACCCGCGAGTGGGCGCTGCACCGGCTCGGCGAGCCCCTCACCCTCGAAGGGCTCGCGCGGCACGCGGGGGTCTCGGCGCGTACGTTGTCGCGGCGCTTCGTCGAGGACACGGGGTACACGCCGATGCAGTGGGTCATGCGCGCCCGCATCGACGTGGCCCGTGAGCTGCTGGAGCGGTCGGAACGCAGCGTCGAGCAGATCGCCGCCGACGTCGGTCTGGGCACCGGCGCGAATCTTCGGCTGCACTTCCAGCGCATCCTCGGCACCACACCGAGCGAGTACCGGCAGACCTTCGCCCGCGGCGAGTAGCCCCGAGTCGCGCGGCACGGGTGGGCGCCTGCTGGCGCGATCCTTTTGAACCCTGGCGATCCCGCCGCTGTCACGCCCGGACGCCGGACGCGACGCTGGTGGCGAACCGGAGAGATCGAAGGGACACACCACTCATGACGCGCATCGCGATCAACGGATTCGGCCGCATCGGACGCAATGTGCTGCGCGCCCTGCTCGAACGCGACAGCGACCTCGACGTCGTCGCCGTCAACGACCTCACGGAGCCCGCCACCCTCGCCCGGCTGCTCGCCTACGACTCGACGGCCGGCCGGCTCGGTCGCCCGGTGACCGTCGACGGGGACGCCCTCGTCGTCGACGGCCGCCGGATCAGGGTGACGGCCGAGCGCGATCCCGCGCAGCTGCCGTGGGCCGAACTCGGCGTCGACCTCGTCCTGGAGGCCACCGGCCGCTTCACCTCGGCCAAGGCCGCCCGCGCCCACCTCGACGCCGGCGCGAGGAAGGTACTCGTCAGCGCGCCGTCGGACGGCGCCGACGTCACCCTCGCGTTCGGGGTCAACACCGACGCGTACGACCCGGCCGTGCACACGATCGTCTCGAACGCCTCCTGCACGACCAACGCGCTCGCCCCGCTGGCCAAGGTGCTCGACGACCTCGCGGGCATCGAGCACGGCTTCATGACGACGGTGCACGCCTACACGCAGGAGCAGAACCTGCAGGACGGCCCGCACCGCGATGCCCGCCGCGCCCGCGCCGCCGGCGTCAACATCGTGCCGACCACGACCGGCGCGGCCAAGGCGATCGGCCTGGTGCTGCCGAACCTCGACGGCAAGCTGTCGGGCGACTCGATCCGCGTGCCGGTCCCGGTGGGTTCGATCGTCGAGCTCAACACGACCGTCGCCCGCGACGTGACGCGCGAGGACGTGCTGGCGGCGTACCGCACCGCGGCGGAGGGCCCGCTCGCCGGCGTCCTCGAGTACTCGGAAGACCCGCTCGTGTCGTCCGACATCACCGGAAACCCGGCCTCGTCGATCTTCGACTCGGCTCTCACCCGCGTCGACGGCCGCCACGTCAAGGTGGTCGCCTGGTACGACAACGAGTGGGGCTTCTCGAACCGAGTGATCGACACGCTGGAACTCCTCGCGGGCAACTGAGGCAGCTGCCGGGAGCGAGGGCGCCCCGCCCCGGCCCAGCCCGGCCCTCCGCCCCCGCCTTGAGTCCGATCCGGCCATGGCCGACTCGCGCCCTACTGACGCCGCCTCGCGGTGCGCAGACTGCCGTACACGAACGTGCGGGGGGAGGGGCGTCGAACGTGGCTGGACGTGGGCATGGGGGCGGGCGTGGACGTGGACGTGGTGCGGCTGCCCGCAGGAGGCGGGCGGCGCGGCTGAAGGTGGCGGCGGCAGGCGCTGGTCTGCCGCTGATCCCGCTGGTGCTGTTCTGGTCGACGGTGTGGCCGTACGTCACCGGCGCGCTGGTCGCGTTCGGCGTCGGTGCGGCGTGCTGGTGGCTGTGGCGCACGGACCGGCTCGTGCGGGGCCGGGACCGTCTCTGGCGGCAGGAAGAGGCGGTGAAGGCGGGGCACCGGACTCTGGCCGAGGTGGACGTGATGACCGGTACCGCATTCGAGGAACTGGTCGCAGCCCTGTGCCGGCGGGACGGTTGCACAGAGGTCCGACGGGTGGGCGGAGCCAACGACAACGGCGCCGATGTCGTGGGCCGCCTCCCGGACGGCCGGAGCGTGGTCATCCAGTGCAAGCGCTATACGCCGACCAGCACGATCGCGAGCCGCGAACTACGCGATCTGCTGGGCGCGAAGGTGCACTTCGGGGCCGACCTGGCCGTGTTCGTCACGACCACGCGCTTCAGCCGCCCCAGCGAGAGGTTCGCCCTGCAGCACGGCATTCTCGCCGTCCACCGAGATCACCTCGGCCTGTGGAACAACGGGGCCTCCCTGCTGTCCCTGACCGAGGTGAACGGCCGGGGTCAGGGTGACTCCCGCCACAGAGCGCGCTGGAAGCAGGCGTACGGCAGGTGATCGGTCCCGCGTGTCGGGCCCTCGTGCCGCCGTTCAGCGGCCGGAGAGGTGGGCGGAGCCGGTCGTTCAGCCTGTCCACGCCTCGTCCACCGCCGCGGCGAGGTCGGCGGTGTCTTCGGAGGGCGGTGCCTCGACGGCCACCGGCTGGTCGACGTCACTGAGTTCTGGCGCTCCCGAGCCGCCAAGGCCAACTGAGACGCAAACCGAGCCGGACAACGTCGAAGGGCCCCACCGCGAACGGTGGGGCCCTTCGACATCGTGCCCGGTGAGGCACTGGCGGAGGATACGAGATTCGAACTCGTGAGGGGTTGCCCCCAACACGCTTTCCAACTGTGTTGGTGTCGTGTCGGGCCATGTACAGGGCTGTTCACCTGCGTTCATCGGCGATCTGCTTCCGAGCCGTACCCGGGTCCTGGTCTCGCCTGAACGGCCGTGAACGGGGCTGAATGAGACGGAAACTGAGACGGGGGCCCGGCCGCGCTGAGCTGCCCCGAAGGCCGGGTTCCTCCCACAGGGGCACGCCCTGGAGTGGTGCTCAGGGGTGCCGCTGAGTGCGGGTGTCGTGGCTGGGCGCCAAAGGATCGAAAGGCAATTCTGGGATGCCGAGTTCTTGGCGCATGGCGGAGGCGGTGGCCTGAACGGCCTTGTAGTAGGTGTGCTGTGCAGTCTGGAAGGTGCCATGTGTGACGTGCGCGCCGTCCGCGAGTAGATCGCGCAGACTTCGGACGGTGCGGAACGCTTCGACGCCCAGCTCGACCACGCGAGGCGGGGCAAGCATCGTCAGGCTGAACCGTTGCTCGAACAGACCGGACTCTGAGAAGGCGGCACGGACTGCGCGCCTGCGATCTTCAGGTGTTTCGTAGGCAGCTTCTGAGGCGAAGCGCATGCTCTCTGTTGCGCGGGCCAGGTGAGAGAGGTAGGTCACGAAGGCTTCGCGCAGAACGGTCCGCGCGTCTGCTCGTTGGGCACGCTTCCAGCGGTCTCGGTCCACAACGAACGTCGCGACGATGCCAGCGAGTGCGCCGGCTATGGCACTCAGAGGTGCAGTCCAGTCCATACGACTGTATTGAGCACACGTTGTTGCGCGCTGTGAAGAAGGGAAGCGGTCCCTAGCGCAGATGATTTCAGCTTGGGAAGCTTGGGCACTTCGGCGGGGGTGACCCTGTTGACCTGTGGTGGAGGGGCTGTGGGGCCTGACCCGCTGGCGGCCTGATCCCCGTCATTCCCCGTGGTTCCCCGCTCGTTCTGGCACGGTCCCAGGATCTATCTGGTGATTCTCGTCGGCCTCTGCTGACGCTGGCGCCCCGGTTGGCCGTGTCGGCCGATGGCGTTGATCATGTTCGCGAGCCGGTCCCACTGCGTAGCGGACAGCCGGTGCGGGTTGCGTCCACCGGGCACGGTGACGATGGTCGCGGTGGCGAACGTCGGATCCGTCCGTACGGCGCGGGCCGGAATGGGAGTGGGCAGCCAGCGTTCGACGGTCAGTGGGACGAAGTAGGCGGGCGCGGGCGGCTTGGCCCAGAACGCGGGGTCCGGGTTTCCTTCCCAGTGGCCGGGCCGGTGAGACTGCCGCGGGCCACCACCCCGCCGCGCGGCCCGGAGAGCCAGAGTACGAACGGATCGTTGGCTGCCAGTTCGCCCCACAGCTGCGATACCCGCCACGAGTCCAACTCGCGTCCGGAGCGGCGGAACGCCTCGAGGTGGAAAGTCTTCGGATTACAGGTCAGCAACCACCCGGCGGTGGTCTCATCTCCTGGTCGTCCGAGCATGTTCTGATGACCCCTCTACTCGGCGCCGGATCGACGCGCGGCCTAGCCTAGGGGGGCGCCTAGGGGATGTGGACTCCGTGTGGACTCTACTCACACACGTGTGGCACGACCGCTCAAACTCTGAAGAACCAGCCCTGAGCTGGCCCTTCTGTCTGTGCTTCCGGCAGGATTCGAACCTGCGACACCCGCTTTAGGAGTTCGATCCGTGCCTGCTCGGCTACTGCCGCCGACTGGTGCGACGGCCGGACGGAGTCGCTGGTGTGTGCCCCGTCCGGCGGCGTCGATGTCAGCCCTGGATGTCAGCAACCTTCTGACCACGTAGCTCTATGTGGATCGGTCGCTGGCGGTCATACCCGTTGCGCTACAGCCCTATGAGTCGAACCCGCTGGCGCGAACTATCCGTGGCGCCTCGGTTCCAGATTGGCAGTGGCTAACGACTGACCCACGCACGCATCGTCGAGAACCTGACGACACGCCCTGGGGGGGGCTGGGCGATCGGGGCTGTGAGGCGCATCCTCAAGGCCCAGCGTGGCTTGGGAGATCCGGGGCGTTGCGTTCGGCGGCGAGGGGTCACCGTCAGCCAGCCGACGTACCGCCCCCGCTGCCCGCGAGCAGAGCACGACGGCAGGTCAAAGGCTGAGAAGCGGGCAGTGATGATTCCTAGTACACGACGTGCATGCCGAACCCACTATCGAGTAAACGCTTTCAGCCAACTTGTTCGAACGCGTAGCGAAGTTTGTGGTGGTCGTGCTTGAGTACTCCGGGCAACATCAAGATCATCAAAGGTGAGGAAACTTAGCGTACGCATGGTGGGTATGAGAGATGCCGTCGCGGCGGTTTCGGCGGGGCACTGATGGTGCTGGGCGTCTCGCGACCAATCGCGCTACATAAGGGATCAGGTACGGATTCTCGTTAAATCCGACATGACGGGCATGCGATCGTCAGATCGGCGCTTTTTCGAGCGCCCTTCGACGGTCCGCTGAGCACTCACTTCGTAGCACGTGAAACGCAGAACTGGAGTTCATTTCATGCGCGCAACCCGTAGTAGGAATACCGTCGCAGCCGTGCTGGCCGGAGCGCTGCTCGCGGTAGCCAGCCCAGCGGTCGCTCAGGCTTCGCCGCAGAGCGACCCGAAGGCGCCCAGCGCCGCGGCCGGCGCCACTGTTCGGCTCAAGAACTACAATTCTGGAAAGTACCTGCAGGCCGTGAGTTCTGCCAACGGCGCCAGAGTTGTCCAGCAGTCCAAGAACGACAATTTCCTGCAGTTTTGGGAAACCATCCTGAATACAGGTGGCACCCTCTATGGCTGGGAGAACTGGGAGTCGAAGAAGAATCTCGGTATCGACGGTGCTAGCACCTCGTCCGGCGCGGCGGCTATTACGGCGAATCCATCCAGTGACGCGAACCAGGACTGGACGAAGATCTGGTACGGGGATTGGTTTTCATTGAAGAACCGCAAGAGTGGCCTGTGCCTGGGAATTTCAGGCGCAAGTGAGGCTAATGGCGCTCAGGCTGCCCAGTTCCCCTGCGACGGGTCGGCCAACCAGAAGTGGACCACTGTGTCCGTGTAATCACTGAGCGGTCATGGAAGATTCCGGCCTGCGCGCACGTCGCCTGCGTTCCGGTTTCTCTCGCCAAGCTGGGCAGTTCCCGTCACATCTGCTGTCAGTGCGTCCCGGACCCTGTCCGTCTGGGACGCACTGCGCTCCGGGCGGATCTTCCGCACGCGATGCCACGGCAGGTCAGTACTAGCAGAATAGTCGTACGTATAATCCCCCGCGTCGCACTAGGAGTGCGCCGCTCAGGGGCGGCCTCACCAGTGCGACTGCTGCTATCCGAGACCTGCCAACCCATGGTTGGTGTGCAGTTGAACACCGACGACGAAGGGCACGTGAGAATGGGTATGGAGCCCCCACTTTCCGTCCCTCGGCCGCTTGAGCGGCTACCCTCGGCGCCAACAAAGTCATCTGCGGTGCCAGTCGGTCCGTTACGGATGGGCTGGCTGGACGCGTTGCGTGGTCTCGCGGCACTCGTCGTGGTTTTTGACCACTCGTCGTACTCGTTCCTGGCGGAGTTCCGGAAGGAGCTCATGCCGGAGTTCAACACCAGCCGGTACGGCATCATGGTGTTCTTTCTCGTGAGCGGCTACATCATCCCCGCGTCATTGGAACGTCGGGGCTGCATCCGGACGTTCTGGATTGGACGGGTGCTTCGCATCTACCCGCTGTGGACGGCTGTCGTAACCGCGGTCCTTGCCGCTGGCCTGCTGGGGTTTGCACACATTCGCGACTTCGATGGGCAGAGTGTTGCTACGGTCGCCGTCGCCCATGTCACCCTGCTCCAGGAGCTGTTGGGGACGCCTAATCTTCTTCTCGTCCTGTGGACGCTTTCGTATGAGATGGCCTTCTATTTACTGGTCGTCGCTCTTTTCACGGTCCGCCTGCACAAACGGTCGGCGGCGGTTGCCGCGACTTTGGCGATGCTCGCCGCTGTGAGCGTGACAGTGGGGGTTTCGTTGCCGGAATCCGCCCTCTCGGGCGTGATCGGCACCGGCCCGCTCATCGCACTCGCCTCGATCGCCATGGTGGTCAGCATCTGCTGCGCGAGCGCCACGGCACCTGTGCTCCGCGTGTTCGGAGGCCTATTGGGTGGGGTGGTGGCGCTCGTCTTGGTCCCTCTCAACGGTACGGTCCCTATATGGGAGGGCATGGTTATCCTCGCCGTGATGTTCCTCGGCACCGCCGTTTACCGGGCCGAGCATGGTCAGAGCACCTGGCGGTACGCAGCCTGCACAGCCATCGTGGTAGTGGCCTGCGCCGTGGCGAGCGCATACTGGCACGGCGACGGAAACAATTTCACACGGCGAGGCTGGATCGTTGCGTTCCTGCTTGCCATGCTTACCTTCGGGGTCGGACTGGCGTTGCGTCGTCGACAGCTACCAGGCTGGCTGGTGGGACTGGGAACGATCAGTTACTCGGTCTACCTCGTGCATCCAGTGCTGCTGGCGGTGAGCGATGGCACAGTCGGTCGGTGGCCGCAGGATAATCTTGTGCTCGAAGTGACATTCTACGTTGTGCTGTTGCCGCTGTGCATACTGACTTACCGTTACATCGAAGCGCCCAGCCAGCGATGGGGCCGGAAGCTTGCACGCCGTATGAGTCCGCCGTGACGAGCGTTGTTCTGCGGCATGCCGCATTCTGCTGTAACAAGTCACAATGCCTGGGGCGAAGGGCCGGGGCATTGTGACGGCGGCTTATGTTGGCCAAAGGCGGCCAACTTCAGGGCTCGGACGACGCCCCCCGGAAAGCGAGTCGGAACCCTCAATGTCCACCTTTCCCCAGCTCCCATCCCGTCTGCCGTCGACCCACACTCCGTGGAGCGGGCGTGGTTCCTGGCGTCCAGGTGGAGCGCGCCACCGTACGAACGACCTGGACGCTGCACCCACCCGATCCGCCTCGACGGCCATCGCACCGAGTACGACGTCGACACGCGGACCGGAGAGATCGGCCGCGTCCTCCAGCACCTCGACTCCTCGTCCCTCCCGGCCGGCCAGCTCCTCGTCCGCTGCAACAACCGCCGTACGACCCGCTGCACGGCCTGCGCCGAGGTCTACCGCCGAGACACCTTCCACCTGATCACCTCCGGCCTGCGCGGCGGCAGGGGCATCCCGGAGCACGTCGCCACCCATCCGCGCGTGTTCGCCACCTTCACCGCGCCGAGCTTCGGCCCGGTTCACAACCGCCCCTCCAGCGGGCGCCCTTGCCGCTGCGGTACCCACCACGACCAGGACGACGACGTACTCGGCTCCCCGCTCGACCCGGACACGTACGACTACGAAGCCGCTGTCCTCTGGAACGCCCATGCCGGGCCGCTCTGGCGGCGCTTCTCCACTTACCTGCGCCGGGAGGTCGCCAAGCGCGCGGGCCTGTCCCAGCGCAGGTTCCGCGAGCACGCCCGCGTGTCCTTCGCCAAGGTCGCCGAGTACCAGAAGCGCGGAGCCGTCCACTTCCACGCGGTCATCCGCATCGACGGTCCCAGCGGCGGCGACACCCTGCCCCCGACCTGGGCGACCGCCGAGCTGCTCACTGACGCCATTCGCAGCGCCACGACCAAGGTCCGCGTCGACGGCCCAACCATCGACGGCCGCGCCCACACCTTCACCTTCGGCCGCCAACTCGACGTCCGCACCATCCGCTCGGCCGACTTCAACGACGGCCAGGAGCTCACCGAACGGGCCGTCGCCGCCTACATCGCCAAGTACGCCACGAAGGGCGCCGAGACCGCGACAGGAGCTCTCGACCGGCCCCTCAAGTTCGCCGCCGAGCTCGCCCAGTTCGACATCAGCGACCATGCCCGCCGCCTGATCCGCACCGCCTGGCTCCTCGGCTCCCGCAAGGACCTCGAACACCTCCGCCTGCGCGCCTGGGCCCACATGCTCGGCTTCCGCGGCCACTTCTCCACCAGTCCCGCCGCTACTCACCACCCTCGGCGCCCTCCGAGACGCCCGCGCCGAATGGCGCCGCGCTCAAGCAACCACCTCCGAAATTTCGGAAGCACCGAACACGACCCTCGTCCTCGCCCACTGGGTTTACGCCGGAACCGGCCTCACCGACGCCGAAACCTGGCTCGCCGAAACCATCGCCCCCGCTCCCGGAACGGAAGGAGAACCGACCCATGCCTGAGGCTCAGGTCACCGCCGCTGAGCTGGGTTCCCACGACCCTGCCTTGGTCCTCCTGACCGTTGAGGAGGCGGCCCGGCGGCTCCGTATCGGCCGTACGACGTGCTTCCGCCTCGTGCTGGCCGGAGAGATCGAGTCGGTGACGGTCGGGCGGCTTCGCCGGATCCCTGCCGACGCCGTACCCGCCTACGTGGCCAAGCTGCGCCACCGACCCGCCGAAGCGGCCTGAGGGGGCAGCCATGGCAGAGAAGAAGCGCACACGACAGCCCAACGGCGCCTCGTCGATCTACTTCGGCAAGGACGGGAAATGGCACGGACGAGTGACGGTCGGCCTCCGCGATGACGGCAAACCGGACCGTCGTCACATCGAGCGCAAGACCAAGGCCGCCGTGACCAAGGCAGTCCGCGAGATGGAGCGGGCGCGGGACGAGAAAAAGCTCAGGAAGCCGGGGCAGAGCTGGACGGTCCAGGCCTGGCTTGAGCTCTGGGTCGAGAACATCGCCAAGCTGTACGTCTCCGAGAACACGTACGACGGCTACGAGGTTGACGTGCGCGTGCACCTGGTCCCCGGCCTCGGCGCCCACAAGCTCGACCGCCTGGAGCCGGAACATCTGGAGCGCTTCTACCAGCGGATGCAGGAAGCCGGGAGTTCCGCCGGCACCGCTCACCACGCTCACCGGACGATCCGGGTCGCCCTCGGTGAGGCCAAAAGACGTGGGCATGTCGCCACCAATGCCGCTGAGATCGCCAAGGCCCCGAGACTCGAAGAAGAGGACATCGAGCCGTTCACGATTGAAGAGGTTCGGAGCGTCCGGGTGGAGGCCGCCAAACTCCGCAACAGCGCGCGTTGGGTCGTCGCCTTGGCGCTCGGCCTCCGGCAAGGAGACGCGCTCGGGCTCCACTGGGAAGACCCGACCTGGACGCGGGATACGTCCGCATCCGCAAGAACCGTCTACGCCCGAAGTATGCCCACGGCTGTGGGGACGATCCCTGCGGTCGGAAGGCTGGCTACTGCCCTCAGAAGCAGCAGACCCGCCGCGAGCACAAGTCCACCAAGTCCCGCGCCGGACGGCGCACCATCGGCCTGCCCGACTCGCTGATCAAGATCTTGCGGCAGCACCAAGAAGTTCAGGAGCGGGAGCGGGTCGTGGCCGGCGCCGACTGGGAGGGCAAGGGCTACGTGTTCGCCTCGCCGACCGGCGGGCCGCTGAGCCCCAACACCGACTTCCACATCTGGAAGCGGCTCCTGAGGGCGGCAGGCGTACGGGACGGCCGTCTCCATGACGCTCGCCACACCGCAGCTACCGTCTTGCTGATCCTCGGCGTCCCGGACGTCGTGATCGCTCGATCATGGGTTGGGAGCCTGGGGGAGCGGCCCGGATGCGCGCCCGCTACATGCATGTGACGGGGACCATGCTCCGCAAGGTCGCGCAGCAAGTCGGCGACGCGCTGTGGGAGCTCCCGGAAACCGACTGAGACGGAAACTGAGACGGACAACGTCGAAGGGCCCCACCGCGAACGGTGGGGCCCTTCGACATCGTGCCCGGTGAGGCACTGGCGGAGGATACGAGATTCGAACTCGTGAGGGGTTGCCCCCAACACGCTTTCCAAGCGTGCGCCCTAGGCCTCTAGGCGAATCCTCCGCTGGGAACATTACATGACCGAGAGGAGTGCTCGCGAACTCGTTCCCCGCCCCCGACATCAGGTAACCTTGGCGCAGCCCCTCACGCGGCGCTATCTGACTGAACTCCCCCAGGGCCGGAAGGCAGCAAGGGTAGGTTGGCTCTGGCGGGTGCGTGGGGGGCGTCTGCGTTCCCGGACGGAACCTCCCCGACGGGTCTCCCCCGGCTGGACCTCCCGGACCGGACCTTCCCGGCTGGATCTCCCCGCCGGGCCCGAGCCGGGCCCGATGTCACTGGGCGCCTATAACCTCGTATGCGTGTCGTCTCTCGCTCTGTACCGCCGCTACCGCCCCGAGACCTTCGCCGAGGTCATCGGGCAGGAGCATGTCACCGACCCGCTGCAGCAGGCGCTGCGGAACAACCGGGTCAACCACGCGTACCTGTTCAGCGGGCCGCGCGGCTGTGGCAAGACGACCAGCGCGCGGATCCTGGCCCGGTGCCTGAACTGCGAGGAGGGGCCCACGCCCACGCCGTGCGGTGAGTGCCAGTCCTGTCAGGACCTCGCCCGCAACGGCCCCGGTTCCATCGACGTCATCGAGATCGACGCCGCTTCCCACGGTGGCGTGGACGACGCCCGTGACCTGCGCGAGAAGGCCTTTTTCGGCCCGGCCCGCAGCCGGTACAAGATCTACATCATCGACGAGGCCCACATGGTCACGTCGGCCGGCTTCAACGCGCTGCTCAAGGTCGTCGAGGAGCCGCCGGAGCATCTCAAGTTCATCTTCGCGACCACCGAGCCCGAGAAGGTCATCGGGACGATCCGCTCCCGGACCCACCACTACCCCTTCCGGCTGGTCCCCCCGGGCACCCTGCGGGAGTACCTCGGCCAGGTCTGCCAGAAGGAGACCATCCCCGTCGAGGACGGGGTGCTGCCGCTCGTCGTGCGGGCGGGCGGCGGGTCCGTACGTGACTCCATGTCCGTCATGGACCAGCTCCTCGCGGGTGCCGCGGCGGACGGTGTGACCTACGCCATGGCCACCTCCCTGCTCGGCTACACCGACGGCTCCCTCCTCGACTCCGTCGTCGAGGCGTTCGCCACCGGAGACGGAGCCGCGGCCTTCGAGGTCGTCGACCACGTGATCGAGGGCGGGAACGACCCCCGCCGCTTCGTCGCCGATCTCCTGGAGCGGCTGCGCGACCTGGTGATCCTCGCCGCCGTCCCGGACGCGGCGGAGAAGGGGCTCATCGACGCCCCCGCCGATGTGATCGAGCGCATGCAGGCCCAGGCCGGCACCTTCGGCCCCGCCGAGCTGAGCCGTGCGGCCGACCTCGTCAACGAGGGCCTGACCGAGATGCGCGGCGCCAACTCGCCCCGCCTCCAGCTCGAACTGATCTGCGCCCGAGTCCTGCTCCCCGCCGCCTACGGAGACGAGCGCTCCGTCATGGCCCGCCTCGACCGGATCGAGCGCGGTGTGAACTACTCCGCCGGTCCCGCCGGCGTGCCCGCCATGGGATACGCACCCGGGCCGGAGGGCCACGGGGCAGCGGCGGCCGCCGCGGTTCAGGCGGGCGGCGCTCCGGCGCAGGGAGGCACCGCTCCGGCCCAGATGGGTGGTGGCGCTCCGGTGCCACCGGGCGGTGGCGCGGCCGCGGCCCGTGCGGCGGTCCGTGCGTCCGGAGCACCGGGCAACGGCGGCGGGGGTGCTGCCGGTGGAGGCGGCCAAACGGCGGCCGCGACCGGCTCCGCCCCGGTGGTCGGCTCCGCCCCGGTGGCGGGCTCCGCCCCTGCGGCCGGCTACGGCCCTGCGGCAGCGAGCCAGGGGACGCCGCCGTCGGCACCGGGCACACCCCCGGCTCATGCTCCCGCTCCCAGCACCCAGGGCGAGCCCTCCGCCCCCGACGGACCGGACACCGCCCGAACCCCCGCCGAAGCCCCGGCCGCCTCCGCTCCCGCAGGATCCGCCCAGCCGGCACCGGCCCAGTCCGCCCCGGGCGCGTGGCCCACCGCCGCCTCCGCCGGAAGCGGCGGCCGTCGCCCCGGCGGCTGGCCCACGGCAGCCTCGGGCCCCCCCGCCTCGAACACCCCACCGGCGAACACCCCGGCGAACACCCCGCGGACGAGCGCCCCCGCGCCCAGCAGCCCACCGGCGGCCCAGCCCTCGGCTCCCGCCCCGACGACCCCGGGCCCCGCCCCCGTCTCCGGTTCCGCTCCCACGGGCGGCGGCGGTCTCGACCCCCGCATGCTCTGGCCGAACATCCTGGAGGCGGTCAAGAACCGCCGGCGCTTCACCTGGATCCTGCTCAGCCAGAACGCCCAGGTGGCAGGCTTCGACGGCACGACCCTGCAGCTCGGCTTCGTCAACGCGGGCGCGCGGGACAACTTCCTCAGCAGCGGCAGCGAGGACGTGCTGCGGCAGGCGCTGGGCGAGCAGTTCAACGTCCAGTGGAAGATCGAGGCGATCGTCGACCCGTCGGGCGGCTCGGCACCGCCGGCGCCGGGCGGCCCCTCCGGGTTCGGCGGCGGTGGCGGCTACAACGCCTCCGGCGGCCCCACCACCGGCAGCCACCATTCCGCCGGTGGTGGACAGACCTCCGGCGGCGGATACAACTCCGGCGGATACAACGCGGGCGGCGGTACGGCCACGGCCCAGCGCTCCGCCCCGTCCCCGTCGGCTCCCTCGGCCGCTCCCGCCCAGCAGCCGAGCGGTCCCACTCCCGCCGCGACCTCCACCCCGGCCTCCGCGCCGACCGCCTCCGTCCCCCAGCCGTCCGCCCCGCAGCCGCGTCACGTCTCCGTCGAGGAGGACATCCCCGAGGACGACGACCCAGACCTCGACGAGTCGGCCCTCTCCGGCCAGGAGCTGATCGTCCGGGAGCTGGGGGCGACGGTCGTCGAGGAGTTCACGAACGAATAGCCCGGAGCTCAGGACGAACAGCCCGGGCGCACGACCGAACGGCCCGGCACGAAGGAACAACTCCGGGTTCACGAACGCATGGCCCGGGGTCCAAGAACGCATGGCCCAGGGTCCACGACCGAACGGCCCGGCCCGGCACGAACAAACAACTCCAGGTCCACGAACGCATAGCCCAGGGTCCACGACCGAACGGCCCGGCCCGGCCCGAACAAACAACTCCAGGTCCACGAGCGCATAGCCCGGGGTCACGACCGAACAGCCCGTCCCGCACGCGGAGTCTCCCGCCTCGGCGGCCGAGCGCCTGCCTTGGAGGAACCTCCAGCTCAAGATCCCCCCTCGTATCGGCGGCCCGCACAAAGGGAACCCGGCGCCTCCCGTTAGGCTGACCCCCGTGAAGGTCCTCGTCATCGGCAGCGGCGCCCGCGAACACGCCCTGTGCCACTCCCTGTCCCACGACCCCGACGTCACCGCGCTGCACTGCGCCCCCGGCAACGCCGGCATCGCCGAGGTCGCCGAGCTGCACCAGGTCGACGCCCTGGACGGCGCCGCCGTCACCGCGCTGGCCACGCGCCTCGGCGCGGAGCTGGTGGTCGTCGGCCCGGAGGCCCCGCTGGTCGCCGGTGTCGCCGACGCCGTGCGCGAGGCGGGCATCCCCGTCTTCGGCCCGTCCGGCCGGGCCGCGCAGCTGGAGGGCTCCAAGGCCTTCGCGAAGGACGTCATGGCGGCGGCCGAGGTGCCCACGGCCCGGTCGTACGTCTGCACCACACCGGAAGAGGCCGACACGGCCCTCGACGCTTTCGGGCCCCCCTACGTCGTCAAGGACGACGGGCTCGCCGCCGGCAAGGGTGTCGTCGTCACCGACGACCTCGAAGCGGCCCGGGCCCACGCGGCGGCCTGCGAGCGCGTGGTCATCGAGGAGTACCTCGACGGCCCCGAGGTCTCCCTGTTCGCCGTCACCGACGGCGAGACGGTCGTACCGCTCCAGCCCGCCCAGGACTTCAAGCGCGCCCTGGACGGCGACGAAGGCCCCAACACCGGCGGCATGGGCGCGTACTCCCCGCTGCCGTGGGCCGACCCGAAGCTGGTCGACGAGGTGCTGCAGACCGTGCTGCAGCCGACCGTGGACGAGATGCAGCGGCGCGGCACGCCGTTCTCCGGCCTGCTCTACGCCGGTCTCGCGATCACCTCCCGGGGTGTCCGCGTGATCGAGTTCAACGCCCGGTTCGGCGACCCCGAGACCCAGGTCGTCCTGGCCCGGCTGAAGACCCCGCTGGCCGGTCTGCTGATGGCGGCCGCCACCGGCAACCTGGCCCACCTGGAGCCGCTGCGCTGGAGCGACGACGCGGCCGTGACCGTGGTCGTCGCCTCGCACAACTACCCCGGCACGCCGCGCACCGGCGACCCGATCACCGGTCTGGACGAGGTCGCCGCCCAGGACGCCCCGCACGCGTACGTGCTGCACGCCGGCACCAGGCAGGAGGGCGACGCCGTCGTCAGCGCGGGCGGCCGCGTCCTGTCCGTGACGGCCACCGGCAAGGATCTCGCCGAGGCCCGCGACCGTGCCTACACGGCCGTCGGCCGCATCCGCCTCGACGGCTCCCAGCACCGCACCGACATCGCCGCGAAGGCGGCAGGCGCGTAACCGGCCCCCGCGCCCGGCAGGCGAACCACCGCCGCCGATGAACCCCACAGGCCCCGGATCCGTCTCAGGATCCGGGGCCTGCTGTATGACGGAGGCAGTGGCCTGACGTATGGGGGGAGGCAGGGGCCGGACATGTGGGGAAGCGGTGGCCTGAACTGTGCGGGAGACGGGGGCCTGATGCTCGCTGTCCGTCATCCACCTCTCCCCAAAGCCATTCCATCGAGTGACCGATGCCGCATCCGGCTGACGGGGGGCGGAGCCCCAACTAGGGTGCGGCGCAAGCGTTCCGGCACTTGGCCCACCGGCATTGCGGTGTCAGTGGCGGGTGCCACAGTGGGGGAGTGAGCAAGGCAAGCATCGGGTCAACGGGGAGGGGGTGAGGTCGGTCGTGACCGGAATGGGTGTGGAAGCAGGCGCGCAGGTCGCGCGAGCACGCGCACTGGCCGTGCTGCGCATCCGCAGTCGTGCCCTGGCCGTCGCCCTGCTGCCGGCCGCCGTCGCCGTGATCCTGCTCGCGGGCGCAGCCGGTGACCGCCTGGAGGGCCCCGTCTGGGACATGGCCCGGGCGGTGCTGACACCGGTCGCGGCCCTCGTGCTGCTCGCCGCGGCCGGGATCGCCCTGGTCGTCGCCCGGGCCCGGCCCGCCATCAGCCCGACCGTCCCGGTCACCGAGGACGCGGCCCCCGACCTGTACCGGATGGTGCGCGACCTCGCCGACCGCCTCGACGTCCCCGCGCCCTCCGCGATAGCGCTCACGCCGGACTGCGACAGCTGGCTGGAGGACCGCACCCACCCGTCCCACGCCCCGCCGCCGGTCGAGGAGCACCAGGACATAGCGGGGGCGGGGAAGCAGGCGCAGCGCCGCCAACCCGTCGCGCCGGTCCTCGTCATCGGCTCCCCGTTCCTGTGGTGGATGCGGGTCGGCGAGCTGCGCGCGGTCCTCGCCCCCGTCATCGCCGGTACGGGCCCCTCGGCCCACCCGGACATAGCCGCCGCCCGGCGCTTCGTCCGGGGCCTGGACGCCGCGGTGGCCGTGGCGTCGGCGCCCCGCCGCGACCCGCTGTCGCGGGCGGTGCTCGCCGGGGTCGGCCGGGTCGCCCGGCTTCTGCTGCGCAGCTGCCGGATCCATGCCGCCGAGATGGAGCGGGGCGTGGCGGCCGCGGCCGCGGAGCGTGCACAGGCTGTGGACTACGGGCTGCGGATCGTCGCCCAGGAGCAGGTGGGCCTGGCCTACGCGGGATGGGACCGGCTGCTGACCCGGGTCGCCCTGCCCGCCTGGCGGATGGGCCGCTGGCCGTCCCGGCTGGACGCCGGTGTGGTCGCGGCGCTCACGGAGCTGTCCCGGCGCGACCGCCTGGCCGAGGGCTTCGCGTCCCGGCTGGGTGAGCGGCCGGCCTGCGATCTGCTGGAGGAGCCGGGCACGGTCGACGAAGCCGCCTCCCTCCTCGCCGCCCGCCTCTTCCACGGCGGCCCCGCAGGGCCCGGCCCCGACTGGTCGCCGGTGGACTGGAGCGAGTATCCGGACGAGGTCGTGGACCGCAAGTGGCGTCTCGACGCGGCCCGGCTCCACCGCGTCCTGGACGCCATGGGCGTCCGCCCCGCCACCGGCACCGAGGCCTCCGCCACCGACGCCCCGACCCTGTCCCGCGTCCTCGACCACCTCACGGAGACGGGCCCTGCGGGGACGACCGAAACCGCCGGAGCCGGCCGCCCCGCGGCGGACCCGATCGCGGACCCGATCGCGGACTCGATCGCGGACCCGATCGCGGACTCGACGGGGGACCTCGCGGCACACCCGACGGGTTCCAGACCGGACACCGCACCGCCCGAAGCCCCCGGCACACCCCAGCCCGGCACCGGAGGCACCACGAGCACCACCTCGCACACCACCCCGGGCACCACCCCGCACACCACCCCCGGCACGACCGCCCCACCGGACCCCCTCGACGACGAGGACCTCTCCGGTACGACGGCCCCCAGCGCCACCCTCGCCGCCCGGCTCAGTGCCGAACTTGCCAGGGAAGAAGCCGCTCCCTCTCCGGCGACGACGCCCGCCCCGCCGTCCCCCACCACCGACCTCGCCGCCCTGTGGGACGACCGGACCCTCCCCCTCTTCCCCCTCCAGCCCCCGCGCACCGCCCGAGAGCTGCTCGCGGACCACCTCACCGCCATGGTCTGCTGCGCCGCGATGGACACCGCCGGCGCGACCCCGGGCCTGGACTGGCTGGACGGCCCGACCCTCCTCGTCGACGGCGAGCGCACGGCCGATCTGGCGCCCAAGGTCCTCACTCTCATCGAGGACGGCGACGCCACCCCACTGCGGGTCTGGCTCTCCCAGCTCGGCATACGCCCGGAGAAGCCGGTCCGCCTCGGCTGACCACCGGAGCACCTTCTTCCGGTTCTGGCCAATTCGAAACGAACAGTGACGAAGTGCGCGCTTTATGTGATGTGCTTGGACCGTTCGCGTGTATGGCAAGAGCTTGCGACATACGACAAACACATAAGCGCGAAGGCGTCGCACGCACCGCAGGCACCACAGAACACCGCCCACACCACAGAACACCGCACCGGCACAGGCGACACCGCCTCGCATCACACCGGCACACGCCACACCGGCTCGCATCACACCGGCACACGCAACAACGGGCACGCAGCACACCGGCACGCATCACCACGGGGGCAAGGGGAGGGGAAGCGATCATGGGTTCGGAGCAGATCCGCCGCTGGGAGTCGGGAGCGCTGGCGCATGCCGTGACGGATCCCTTCGGGCAGGGCCCCGTCCCGTGGCTGCGCGGCAACGTGACGTACTTCGACGACTCGGGCCAGGTCGTCCCCTGGTACATGGACCAGGACGCCCCCCACCCGTCGAAGAAGGGCAGCCGCTCGGGCGGCCCCCGCGCGGCCGACGACGTCAACCGTCAGATCAAGGGCTTCACCTCCACCGGCGCGGTGGCGCCCGGCGAAGCCATCGACTTCCACATCACCGTCGACCCGCCGCAGCAGTTCGCCGTCGACATCTACCGCATCGGCCACTACGGCGGTGACGGCGCCGCGAAGATCACCACCAGCCCGCGTCTGTCCGGCATCGTCCAGCCCGCGCCGCTCACCGCGGACCGTACGGTCTCCTGCCACCACTGGTGGCTGTCCTGGCGGCTGCAGGTCCCGTCGTACTGGAACATCGGCGCGTACGTCGCCGTCCTCACCACCGCCGACGGCTACCGCTCCCACGTTCCCTTCACCGTCCGCCACGACCAGCCCGGCGATCTGCTGCTCGTGCTGCCCGACGTGACCTGGCAGGCGTACAACCTCTATCCGGAGGACGGGCGCACGGGCGCCAGCCTCTACCACGCCTGGGACGAGAAGGGCCGGCTGCTCGGCGAGTCCGAGGCCGCCACGACGGTCTCCTTCGACCGCCCGTACGCGGGCGCGGGCCTCCCGCTGCACGTCGGCCACGCCTACGACTTCATCCGCTGGGCCGAGCGCTACGGTTACGACGTCGCCTACGCCGACGCGAGCGACCTGCACGCGGGCCGCGTCGACCCCACCCGCTACCGCGGTCTGGTCTTCCCGGGTCACGACGAGTACTGGTCGGTCGCCATGCGCTCCACCGTGGAGCTCGCCCGCGACGCCGGCACCTCGCTGGTCTTCCTCTCCGCCAACTCCATGTACTGGCAGGTGGAGCTCGGCCCCTCCCCGTCCGGCGTGCCCGACCGGCTGCTGACCTGCCGCAAGCGCCGGGGCCCGGGCAAGCCGGTGCTGTGGCGGGAGATCGACCGGGCGGAACAGCAGCTCATGGGCATCCAGTACGCCGGGCCCGTCCCCGAGCCGCACCCGCTGATCGTGCGCAACGCCGGGCACTGGCTGTGGGAGGCGACCGGGGCTCACGAGGGCGACGAGATCGAGAACCTGGTGGCCGGCGAGGCCGACCGCTACTTCCCGCGCACCCCGCTGCCCGAGCACGAGGAGCGCACGCTGCTCGCCCACTCCCCGTACACCGACAAGGAAGGCACCGCGCGCCACCAGGAGACCTCCCTGTACCGCGCTCCCTCCGGTGCCTGGGTCTTCGCAGCAGGAACGTTCGCCTGGTCCCCGGCCCTGGACCGACCCGGCCACGTCGACACACGCATTCAGCGGGCCACCGCCAATCTCCTGGACCGCATCTGCAAACGCGACTGACCCACTGTCCGTGATCAAGCTCGGATACGGGAGAATCGAGCCACTTGGACAGAACCACGGGGAGGAACCGTGTCCGGATTCGTCGAAAAGCCCGAGCCGATCCAGGTTCCGGGCCTGGTACATCTGCACACCGGCAAGGTGCGCGAGCTGTACCGCAACGAGGCGGGCGACCTCGTGATGGTCGCCAGCGACCGCATGTCCGCCTACGACTGGGTGCTGCCGACCGAGATCCCCGACAAGGGCCGGGTCCTCACGCAGCTGTCCCTGTGGTGGTTCGACCGGCTCTCCGACCTGATCCCGAACCACGTGCTGAGCACGGAACTGCCCGACGGCGCCCCCGCCGACTGGGCGGGCCGCACGCTGATCTGCAAGTCGCTGCGGATGGTCCCCGTGGAGTGCGTGGCCCGCGGCTACCTCACCGGCTCGGGCCTCGCCGAGTACAACGAGACCCGCACGGTCTGCGGCCTCGCCCTGCCGGAGGGCCTGACCGACGGCAGTGAACTGCCCGCCCCGATCTTCACCCCGGCCACGAAGGCCGCCGTCGGCGAGCACGACGAGAACGTCTCCTACGAGGAGGTCGCCCGCCAGGTCGGCGCGGACACCGCGGCCCGGCTGCGCCAGGCGACCCTCGCGGTCTACTCGCGGGGCCGGGACATCGCCCGTGAGCGGGGCATCATCCTGGCGGACACCAAGTTCGAGTTCGGCTTCGACGGCGACGACCTGGTCCTCGCGGACGAGGTCCTCACCGCGGACTCCTCCCGCTTCTGGCCGGCCGACCAGTGGCAGCCGGGCCGCGCGCAGCCGTCGTACGACAAGCAGTTCGTCCGTGACTGGCTGACCTCGCCGGAGTCCGGCTGGGACCGCAAGAGCGAGCAGCCGCCGCCGGCCCTGCCCCAGCAGGTCGTCGACGCCACCCGCGCCAAGTACGTGGAGGCGTACGAGCGCCTGACCGGCACGAGCTGGGCGTGAGGAAGTAGCGCACGAAGAAGCCCCCCGGCCGGAACCGGGGGGCTTCTCGATGGAGCGAACGACGAGGTTCGAACTCGCGACCTCAACCTTGGCAAGGTTGCGCTCTACCAACTGAGCTACGTTCGCATGCGCCGTGGCGCGGGAACCACTATACCCAACCTCGCTCCCGTGCGAGCCGTACCGCCGCATGCCGGTTCTCCGCCCCGAGCTTCGAGGCGGCCGACGACAGATAGTTCCGCACGGTGCCCTGCGACAGCGCGGCCCGCTCCGCGATCTCCGCGACGGGCGCCCCGTCGGCGGCGAGCTCCAGGACCTCCGCCTCCCGCGCGGTCAGCGGCGAGTCCCCGGCGGCGATCGCGTCGGCGGCCAACTCCGGGTCGACGTAACGGTTCCCGGCGTGCACGGTCCGGATGAGCTCCGCGAGCCGCTGCGCGCTCACGGTCTTGGGCACGAACCCGCGCACACCGGCCTGCAGCGCCCGCTTCAGATGCCCGGGCCGCCCGTGGCTGGTGACGATGAGCACCTTGCAGCCGGGCAGTTCGGACCGCAGGGATGTGGCGACCTTCACACCGTCGGCCCCGGGCATCTGGAGATCCAGCACGGCGACATCGGGCTGGTGCGCCCGGGCCATCGCCATCGCCTCGGGCCCGGTGGCCGCCTCGGCGACGACGACGAGGTCGTCCTCCAGGGACAGCAGCGCGGCGAGCGCCCCCCTGATGAGGTGCTCGTCGTCGGCGAGCAGCAGCCGGACGGGCTTCACGGCTGTCATGGCGTGACCTCGCTCATGGAACGGGCCGCGGCGACGGCCGGGGCGGCGCCGGAAGCGGTGGACGGCGACGGCAGCGGAACCTCTGCCGTCAGCCGGAACATCCCTCGGCCCACGGGCCCGGCCTCCAGGGTCCCGCCGATCTCCGCCAGCCGCTCCCGCAGCCCGGCGAGCCCCGAGCCGGACGGTCCGGACCCGGGCTCCGCCCCCGCTTCGCTCACCCCGTCGTTCTCCACGGACAACACCACCCGCCCCTCCAGTACCCGTAGTCGTACCTCACACCGTTGCGCGTCCCCGTGCCGCAGGACGTTGGTCGCGGCCTCCCGGACCACCCACCCCAGGGCGGACTGCACCGCGGGCGGCAGGCCGGCCGCCGGCACCCCGCCGACCGTGCAGTCGATGCCGGCAGCCGCCAGCACTCCTTGCGCACCGACGAGTTCCGAGCCGAGGTCGGCCTCCCGGTAGCCGCGCACGACCTCCCGCACCTCCCGCTGCGACTCCTGCGCGAGCCGCTGCACCTCGACCATCTGCGGCACGGCCTCGGGCCGTCCCCGCTGGGCGAGCTGCACGGCCAGTTCGCTCTTGAGGGCGATCACGGCGAGATTGCGCCCCATGACGTCGTGCAGATCTCGCCCGAACCTCAGCCGTTCCTCGGCGACGGCGAGCCGGGTCCGGGTCTCGCGGGCCTCGTCGAGCTCGTAGACGGCGTTCAGCAGCCACACCGAGAAGACGGCCGTGAAGGCGATGAAGGTGCCGCCGACCAGCACGATCAGTGCCGTGAAGAGCGCCGTGAGAGCGGAGGCGCCGACCGCGAACGCCACGACCCAGGTGCCTGCCG
Source organism: Streptomyces sp. NPDC013187 (assembly GCF_042899705.1). Taxonomy (NCBI): domain Bacteria; kingdom Bacillati; phylum Actinomycetota; class Actinomycetes; order Kitasatosporales; family Streptomycetaceae; genus Streptomyces; species Streptomyces sp. NPDC013187. The sequence continues at coordinate 641,168 of NZ_JBIBAF010000001.1, forward strand.
CGAAGCCTCCCGAGAGGCCGAACGCGCGCCGCCGGTCGCGGACGCCGAGCGCGATGATGCCGGGACCGAAGATCAGGATCACTCCGAAGACGCCACTGGCGGCGGTGGCGACGTCCTCGCGGTCGGGTCCGCGCTCGGCGAGGCCGAGCGCGACGGCGGCGATCACGGCGGTGGCGGTGCCCAGAGTCCACATCAGTCCGATGGGCTGGGGCCTGCGGCCGCGCGTCCAGTCGATCGCCCGGGACACGGTCACGAAGCAGAGGGCGGCGTGCACGGCCACCACCAGCATGGCGGCACCGCCGAGCCGCGCTCCGAGCGGGGCGACGGACGTGAGCCCGACGGAGAAGAACTCCATCACCGCGAAGAAGTGGAACGACCACCGGGTGTACGTCTCGACCTTCTCCGGCGTGCTCTTGTGCCGCCACCACCTGCCCGGCATGCGCATCGGCCCGTCACTCCCCCCTCGGTCAGCGCCGCGGTTCCCAGCGGAACCACCGCCGTACAGCAAACACCCCGATGAGGATCCAGGCCACGGCGGTCGCGAGGGCGCCCAGTGCCTCGTACGCGGAGAGGTCGCCGGTCCAGCCGCCGCGCACCAGCGTGACGACGGGCGTCAGCGGCAGCAGCTCGCAGACGGAGGCCACCCGGTCCGGCATCAGCTCCAGCGGCCAGAACATCCCGGAGCCGATCATCGAGACCAGCAGCAGCGGCATGGGTGTGGCCTGCGCGCTCTCGCCGGTCCGGGTGAAACTCGCGGTGGCAGCGGCGAGGGCCGCGCACATCAAGAACCCCAACAGCAGACCCAGCACGGCCAGATGGGGCGCCGACGGCGCGGACAGGTCCAGCAGGGCGACGCAGGCCGCCGTCAGCAGCAGGCACTGCACGAGCCCGGTGAGGACCGCCGGCAGTGAGGAGCCGGCCAGGATCTCGGCGTCCCGCAGCTCGCCGGTGCGCAGCCGCTTGAGCACGAGCTCCTCACGCCGGACGACGAACACGCCGACGAGCACCGAGTAGACGGCGAACAGCAGGGAGAAGCCGACCGCGGGGGGCAGCACCAGCGTGCCGGTGCTCAGCCCCGCCCCGGCGAGGTCCATCTCCTCCGCCGCCGACCGCACGCTGACCGGCATCACCAGCGGCACGAGCAGCGCGGCGACGAGCGCGCCCCGGGTCCGCCCGAGCAGGGTCAGTTCGGCGCGGGCGAGCGCCGTCATCCGGCTCAGCGGGGTCGTCGCCGCCATCGCCGGGCGGGGTGTCGTGTGCGTGGCGCTCATGCCGCGTACTCCCTTGTCGTGGTGTCCGTGGCCCGCTCGGCGGAGACGTTCTCGGCGATGTGGAGGAACGCCTCCTCCAGGGAGGCCGAGCGCACGTCCAGGCGGTGCAGCCCGACCTGGGCCCGCTCGGCCCACACCAGCAGTGCGGTGGCCGTGCGCTGCAGTTCACGGGTGCGGAGCCGGACGGTCCGGCCGTCGGTCTCGTGCTCGGTCACGCCGAGTTCGCCGAGCGGCGGCAGGTCGCCGACGTAGTAGCCGTCGGGCAGCTCGAAGGAGATCCGCGACGGCTCGGCGGCGGTCACCTCGGCCGGGGTGCCGGTGGTGGCGATACGGCCCTCGTGCATGATCGCGAGCCGGTCGGCGAGGTTCTCGGCCTCCTCCAGGTAGTGCGTGGTCAGCAGCACCGTCGTCCCGCCGTCGCGCAGCGCGCTCACCAACTCCCAGGTGGCGCGGCGGCCTTCGGCGTCCAGCCCGGTGGAGGGCTCGTCGAGGAAGAGCACCTCGGGATCGCCGAGCAGGGCGAGCGCCAGGTCGAGGCGGCGCCGCTGTCCGCCGGACAGCTGCTTGACCCGGGTGCCGGTCCTGGACTCCAGGCCGACCAGCGCCAGTACCTCCGCCGGCGGCCGTGCGCCGCTCACGCATCCCGCCCACATGCGGGCGGTCTCCGCGACGGTGAGCTCGGAGGGGAAGCCGCCTTCCTGCAGCATCACGCCGGTGCGGGGCCGTACGGCGGCCCGGTCGGTGTACGGGTCGTGCCCGAGGACCCGCACCCGCCCGCCGGCCGGCCGCGCGAGTCCCTCCAGCAGTTCGACGGTCGACGTCTTGCCCGCGCCGTTGGTGCCGAGCAGCGCGAAGATCTCGCCGCGTCGGACGGAAAAGCTGATTCCGCGTACCGCCTCGAACCCGCCCCCGTACACACGTCGCAGGTCAGTGACCTCGATCACGTGCTCGTGTCCGTTGGTTTCCATGATTCAAGCGTCCCGGCCGTGCGAGCCCGGAAGCAGTGCGCGCTGTCATCACTCGGCATGACAAATGTCAGAAGCCGGAGGGTGCGGGCGGAACACGATGAAGGCCCCGGTCCTGATGGACCGGGGCCTTCATTTCCGAGCGGACGACGAGGCTCGAACTCGCGACCTCAACCTTGGCAAGGTTGCGCTCTACCAACTGAGCTACGTCCGCATTTGCTCCCGACCAGCTTGCACTGATCGGTGCGGGCACCAGCCTACCTGATCCACAACCGTGGCCGGTACGGCGATGCAGAGCGGGTGACAGGAATCGCACACTGCGCCTTCCCCCTGGAAGGGGGATGTTCTACTACTGAACTACACCCGCATATCTCCGTGAGCTGGGCCTTTCGGCCTTGCCCCTCGGCGTGCTCCAGACTCTAGCTGATCAGCAGGGGTGCTGCGCAAGTCGGCTGCCGCGAGGGGCGGGTGACCGGGCATCGGTCCGGGCTCGACGGACGGTCACTGCGCGGCGGTGAACGCCTCGTAGACCTTCTTGGGGATGCGCCCGCGCGCGGGGACGTCCATCTTGTTGGCCTGCGCCCAGGCGCGCACGGCCGACGGGTCGGGGGCGACCTCCGTCTGCCGGTACGCCTTGCCGGAGCGGGACCGCTTGCGGCCGGCCTCGACGTAGGGCGCGAGCGCCTTCCGCAGTTCTCCGGCGTTGCCTTCGCTCAGGTCGATCTCGTACGACTTGCCGTCCAGTCCGAAGGCGATCGTTTCCGCCGCTTCCGAGCCGTCGATGTCGTCAGAGAGAGTGACCACGACCTTCTGCGCCACGAATATCGGTCCCTTCATGCGGCACTATGCCAATTTATTTGTATCGTGCCTTGCAATACATTGTGAAGCCCGACTAAATCTCTCCGCGTGTCCGAAGGCAATAGGTTTCGGGTGTCGATCCGGAATCTTTCCCGAAAACTTCGCGTGTGGGTCCGCCGATGCCGGATCGTGATGACGGTCACGTAGTTTCCTACAAGTCAACGCGCGTAGAAATTTTGTGCGGGTAGTCTGAAGGAACCTGCTCAGCACCACACACCGGGAGTGCCAGTGGCACGCGTCGTAGTCGACGTCATGCTCAAGCCGGAGATCCTCGACCCCCAGGGCCAGGCGGTGCAGCGCGCACTGCCGCGGCTGGGTTTCGAGGGGATCTCGGACGTCCGCCAGGGAAAGCGTTTCGAACTGGAAGTTGACGGGCCGGTCGACGAGGCCGCCCTCGCCCGCATTCATGATCTTGCGGAGTCCTTCCTCGCGAACACCGTGATCGAGGACTTCACGATCCGGGTCGAGGAAGTCGCGGAGGCCGTGAAGTGACCGCTCGTATTGGCGTCGTCACTTTCCCCGGCAGCCTGGACGACCGTGACACCCAGCGCGCGATCCGCGTCGCCGGTGCCGAGCCGGTCGCCCTCTGGCACAAGGACAAGGACCTCAAGCAGGTCGACGCCGTGGTGCTGTGCGGTGGTTTCTCCTACGGCGACTATCTGCGCGCCGGGGCCATCGCCCGCTTCTCGCCGGTGATGGAGCCCCTGCTGGAGCAGGCGAAGGCCGGGCTGCCGGTGCTCGGCATCTGCAACGGCTTCCAGATCCTCACCGAGGCCCACCTGCTGCCGGGCACGATGCTGCGCAACGACCACCTGCACTTCATCTGCCGCGACCAGAAGCTGCGGGTGGAGAACGCCGAGACCGCCTGGACCACCGACTACTCGGCCGGCCAGGAGATCCACATCCCGCTGAAGAACAACGACGGGCAGTACGTCGCCGACGCGTACACGCTCGACAAGCTGGAGGCCGAGGGCCGCGTCGCCTTCCGCTACCTGGACTTCAACCCCAACGGCTCGCAGCGGGACATCGCCGGCGTCAGCAACGAGGCCGGAAACGTGGTCGGCCTCATGCCGCACCCCGAGCACGCCGTCGAGCCGCTGATCGGCACCGGCCGCACCGACGGCCTCCCGTTCTTCACCTCGATCCTCAAGAAGCTGGTCAACGCATGAGCCGGACGCCTCTGGACACGGTCGAGCACGCGGCCGCGACCCCCGACGTCGAGCTGCCCTGGGCCGAGCTGGGCCTGAAGAAGGACGAGTACGAGAGGGTCGTCGAGATCCTCGGCCGCCGCCCCACCGGCGCGGAGCTGGCCATGTACTCGGTGATGTGGTCCGAGCACTGCTCGTACAAGAGCAGCAAGGTGCACCTGCGCCAGTTCGGCGAGAAGGCCCCCGAGTCCGACGCGATGCTCGTCGGCATCGGCGAGAACGCCGGTGTCGTCGACGTCGGACAGGGCTACGCGGTCACCTTCAAGGTCGAGTCGCACAACCACCCGTCGTACGTCGAGCCCTATCAGGGCGCGGCCACCGGCGTCGGCGGCATCGTGCGCGACATCATCGCGATGGGTGCCCGCCCGGTCGCGGTCGTCGACCCGCTGCGCTTCGGCGCGGCCGACCACCCCGACACCAAGCGCGTCCTGCCGGGCGTCGTCGCGGGCATCGGCGGCTACGGCAACTGCCTGGGCCTTCCCAACATCGGCGGCGAGGTCGTCTTCGACGCCTGTTACCAGGGCAACCCGCTGGTCAACGCCGGTGCCATCGGCGTCATGCGGCACGAGGACATCCACCTCGCCAAGGCGTCCGGCGCGGGCAACAAGGTCATCCTGTACGGGGCCCGGACCGGCGGCGACGGCATCGGCGGCGCGTCGATCCTCGCCTCGGAGACCTTCGACGACGCCAAGCCGAGCAAGCGCCCGGCCGTCCAGGTCGGCGACCCCTTCCAGGAGAAGCTCCTCATCGAGTGCACCCTGGAGGCGTTCGCCGAGAAGCTGGTCGTCGGCATCCAGGACCTCGGCGCGGCGGGCCTGTCCTGCGCGACGAGCGAGCTGGCCTCGAACGGCTCCGGCGGTATGCGCGTCACCCTGGACGACGTCCCGCTGCGCGACTCCACGCTCTCGCCCGAGGAGATCCTCATGAGCGAGTCGCAGGAACGCATGTGCGCGGTCGTCGAGCCGGAGAAGGTCGACCGCTTCCTGGAGATCTGCGAGAAGTGGGACGTCATCGCCACCGTCATCGGAGAGGTGACCGACGGCGACCGCCTGGAGATCTACTGGCACGGCGGCAAGATCGTCGACGTCGACCCGCGCACGGTCGCGCACGAGGGCCCGGTCTACGAGCGCCCCTACGCCCGCCCCTCCTGGCAGGACGAGCTCCAGGCGGACGACGCGAACAAGCTGCCCCGGCCGGAGACCTCCGAGGAGCTGAAGGACCAGGTCCTGAAGCTGGTCGGCTCCCCGAACCAGGCCTCCAAGTCCTGGATCACCAGCCAGTACGACCACTTCGTGCAGGGCAACACCGTCCTCGCCCAGCCCGAGGACTCCGGCATGATCCGGATCGACGAGGAGACCGGCCTCGGCGTGGCCATCGCCACGGACGGCAACGGACGGTACGCCAAGCTCGACCCGTACCACGGTGCCCAGCTGGCCCTGGCGGAGGCGTACCGCAACGTCGCCACCACCGGCGCCAAGCCGCTCGCCGTCTCCGACTGCCTGAACTTCGGCTCGCCCGAGGACCCGGCGGTGATGTGGCAGTTCGCGGAGGCCGTGCGCGGTCTGGCGGACGCCTGCCGGCAGCTCGGCACCCCGGTGACCGGCGGCAACGTCTCCCTCTACAACCAGACGGGCGAGGCGGCCATCCACCCGACCCCGGTGGTCGCGGTCCTCGGCGTCATCGACGACGTGGCCCGTCGCACGCCCGTCGCCTTCCAGGAGGAGGGCCAGCTGCTCTACCTCCTCGGCGACACGCGTGAGGAGTTCGGTGGCTCGGCCTGGTCGCAGGTCGTGCACGACCACCTCGGTGGGCTGCCGCCCAAGGTCGACCTGGAGCGCGAGCGGCTGCTGGCGGAGATCCTGATCTCCGCCTCCCGCGACGGCATGATCGACTCCGCGCACGACCTGTCCGACGGTGGTCTGATCCAGGCGGTCGTCGAGTCGGCACTGCTGGGCGGCAAGGGTGCCCGCCTGATCGTCCCGGACGGTCTGGACGCCTTCACCTTCCTCTTCTCCGAGTCGGCGGGCCGCGCGCTCGTGGCCGTACCGCGCTCGGAGGAGGTCCGCTTCAACGACATGTGCGGTGCGCGGGGCCTGCCGGTCACCCGCATCGGTGTCGTCGACGGCGACACCGTGGACGTCCAGGGCGAGTTCGCGCTCACTCTGGCCGAGCTGCGCGAGACGCACGAGGGCACGATCCCGGCGCTGCTGAAGTAGTCAACCGCTCCGAAGCCCCCGCCCGGTCCGCCGGGTGGGGGCTTCGCTGTGCCCGGACGGATGCGCGCGCCCGACTCTTGCACGTAATTACGTAGTTCCGTAAAATCGAAGAATGGACCTGGAACGACGTGTCACAGACCTTGAGAGCCGTCTGGCGGCCCTGGAAGGCGCCCGGCCCACCGGCCCCCGCATCGACGAGGGCGACTTCTGGGCTCTGAACGGGCTGAGGGAGCAACTGTCCGAGGCGGGAGCGGCCGACGGCGGTGTCCTCTACACCGGCTCCGTCGGCCTGCCCACGGGCGAGGAGTACTCCTGGCAGATGACCGCCCTCACCGAGGACCTGCTGGAGGGCGACTGGACGACGGCCGCCGAGTCGTTCGCGGCGCTCGGCCACCCGGTCCGGATCCGCCTGCTCCGCGAGATCCTCGGCGGCCGGCGCACCGCCACCGAGCTCGCCGAGCTGGACGAGGTCGGCACGACCGGCCAGATCTACCACCACCTGCGCCAGCTCACCGCCGCGGGCTGGCTGCACACGCCCGGCCGGGGGCACCACGAGGTGCCCCCGGGGCGGGTCGTACCGCTCCTGGTGGCCCTGGCGACGACCCGCCCGTAGCGAACTCTTCTGCGGCCCGGGGGCGGCCGACCTCTCCTCGGACTGGCCGGCTGCCCCTGGAACTTCCCGCCGGCGGCCCTGGCCTGCGCAGGACCTTCGAGGCACCCTCCACTGTCACAGCCCGCGCTTAGGCTGACCCCCATGCCCCCGGCCAAGAAGCGCACCCGCAGCTACGACCCCGTCAAGATCCGCGCAGCAGTGCTCGCCCAGTTCGGGAACGTGCGGCAGGCCGTCCTGGGGCTCACCCCCGAGCAACTGGGCCTGCCCACCCGGCTCGGGGACTGGACGGTGCGGGAGCTTGCCGCGCACGTGACCATGGCCGTGGAGACCGTCAGCCGCAACCTCGACCGCGAGGAACCGGCGAAGGCGGACCTGGCCCTGCTCGACTGGCCCTTCGCCACCGCCGCCCGCGCCCCCGGCATCGCCGACGACACCCGGCGGCTCGCCGATGCCAGCCCCGAACTGGACGCCCTCTACGCGAGCACCGCGGAGCGCCTCGCCAGGGCCCTGGCCGACGCCCCCGGCACCCGCCTGCTCCCCACCCGCACCGGCGCCCTGCCCCTCGCCGACTACCTCGTCACCCGCACCGTCGAGCTCGTCGTCCACACCGACGACCTCAACGCCGCCGTCCCCGGCCTGGACATCCCCTACGACCGGCAGGCCCTGGCGGCCTGCACCCGGCTGCTCGCCGACGCGCTCGCTTCGAAGGCGCCCGGCGGCTCGACGGAGGTGCGGGTCCCGCCGTACGCGGTGGTGCAGTGCGTGGAGGGACCCCGGCACACCCGGGGCACCCCGCCCAACGTCGTCGAGACCGACCCGCTGACCTGGATCCGGCTCGCGACCGGGCGGCTTACCTGGGAGCAGGCGCTCCACGACGCACGGGTCAGTGCCGGCGGGGAACGCGCGGACCTGTCCCCGTACCTGCCACTGATGGCCTAAGGGGAACCGATCCCCCCGGGTCCCCCGTCGAAGTGGCATGGACAGGCAGAAGCAGCGCATGACTCTGACGGCCGCCGCCATGCTCGTCCCGCTCCTGGCGGCCTGTGGCGGCGAGAAGGCGGGCAGCGGCAGCGGCTCGGTCGGTGCCGACAAGCCGATCACCGGTGTGCGGTGGAACGTGGACAGCGTCACCGCGGACGGCAGGACGCAGAAGGCCCCGGCCGGCGCCCACGTGACCATCGACAAGGGCCGGGCCGAGGGCAGCCTCGGCTGCAACAACTTCAGCGCCGAGGCCACCGTCGACGGCGACCGCGTCCGGCTCGGCAAGACCCGGGCCACCGAGATGGCCTGCGAGGGCACGCCCGTCGCGTTCGAGACGACCCTCGCGAAGGCCTTCTCGGACCAGGAACTGACGGCGAAGACGGACGACGACCGTCTCACCCTCACCACCGGCCAGGGCGACACCGTCCGCCTGACCAAGGCGAAGGACGCCCCGCTGGCCGGCACCAAGTGGACCGTCACGACCCCGAGCGCCGACGGCCGGGCCCACCTCACCTTCGACGAGAAGAAGGGCACCGTCTCCGGCAGGCTCGGCTGCAACAAGGTGAACGCCAAGGCCACGGTCCGCGACGGCCATATCACCCTCGGCCCTCCCGCCACGACCCGAATGATGTGCGAAGACTCACTCATGGACGCCGAGAAGAAGCTGCTGCGTCTTTTCGACGGAACGCTGAAGTACGGAGTCGATCACCAAACCCTTACGCTGACCAGCGAGAACGGTACGAGTGTGCGAGCGGTCGCCGAGCGGTGATCCACCGGAAAGTCCGGTATCCCCAATTCGGACCAGTGGTCGACCTCGCCTACACTCGGTGGCGTGCCACGTGGTGACGGACGACTCAACCACGACCTGCTCCCCGGCGAGAAGGGCCCCCAGGACGCTTGTGGCGTCTTCGGTGTCTGGGCTCCGGGCGAAGAGGTCGCCAAGCTCACGTACTTCGGGCTCTACGCCCTCCAGCATCGAGGCCAGGAATCCGCGGGAATCGCGGTCAGCAACGGCTCACAGATCCTCGTCTTCAAGGACATGGGCCTGGTTTCCCAGGTCTTCGACGAGACCTCCCTCGGTTCGCTCCAGGGTCACATCGCGGTCGGACACGCCCGCTACTCGACCACCGGTGCCTCCGTCTGGGAGAACGCCCAGCCGACCTTCCGCGCGACCGGACACGGATCCATCGCGCTCGGCCACAACGGCAATCTCGTCAACACCGCCCAGCTCGCCGAGATGGTCGCCGACCTGCCCAAGCAGGAAGGCGGACGCACCCCGCGCGTCGCGGCGACCAACGACACCGACCTGCTCACCGCGCTCCTCGCGGCCCAGGTCGACGAGGACGGCAAGCCGCTGACCATCGAGGAGGCCGCTCACACGGTCCTCCCGAAGGTCAGGGGCGCGTTCTCGCTCGTCTTCATGGACGAGCACACCCTGTACGCGGCCCGTGACCCGCAGGGCATCCGCCCGCTGGTCCTCGGCCGGCTGGAGCGCGGCTGGGTCGTCGCCTCCGAGTCCGCCGCCCTCGACATCTGCGGCGCCAGCTACGTCCGCGAGATCGAGCCGGGCGAGTTCGTCGCCATCGACGAGAACGGCCTGCGCACCTCCCGATTCGCGGACGCGAAGCCCAAGGGCTGCGTCTTCGAGTACGTGTACCTGGCCCGCCCCGACACCGACATCGCCGGCCGGAACGTGTACCTCTCCCGTGTGGAGATGGGCCGCAAGCTGGCGAAGGAGGCCCCGGTCGAGGCCGACCTGGTGATAGCGACGCCGGAGTCCGGCACGCCCGCGGCGATCGGCTACGCGGAAGCCTCCGGCATCCCCTTCGGCGCCGGCCTCGTCAAGAACGCCTACGTCGGCCGGACGTTCATCCAGCCCTCGCAGACCATCCGCCAGCTGGGCATCCGCCTGAAGCTGAACCCGCTGAAGGAAGTCATCAAGGGCAAGCGCCTGGTCGTCGTCGACGACTCGATCGTGCGCGGCAACACCCAGCGCGCCCTGGTCCGCATGCTCCGCGAGGCGGGCGCCGCCGAGGTCCACATCCGGATCTCCTCGCCGCCGGTGAAGTGGCCCTGCTTCTTCGGCATCGACTTCGCCACCCGCGCCGAGCTCATCGCCAACGGCATGACGATCGACGAGATCGGCACCTCCCTGGGCGCCGACTCCCTGGCCTACATCTCCATCGACGGCATGATCGAGGCGACCACCATCGCCAAGCCGAACCTGTGCCGCGCCTGCTTCGACGGCGAGTACCCGATGGAGCTGCCGGACCCCGAGCTGCTCGGCAAGCAGCTGCTGGAGACGGAGCTGGCCGCCGGCCCGGCCGCCACGGCCGCCGCCGACGCGATCCGCCGCCCGTAGACGGCCCGTGCTGTGCCGTTTCAAAACGCCTGCCGTACAACACGAAGGTTCTCATCGTCATGCCTGACACAACTGGTGCCAGCTACGCAGCCGCGGGCGTCGACATCGAAGCCGGCGACCGCGCCGTCGAACTGATGAAGGAGTGGGTGAAGAAGGCCCAGCGCCCCGAGGTCCTCGGGGGCCTCGGCGGCTTCGCCGGCCTCTTCGACGCCTCCGCCCTGAAGAAGTACGAGCGGCCGCTGCTCGCCTCCGCCACGGACGGCGTCGGCACCAAGGTCGACATCGCCCGGCAGCTGGGCGTCTACGACAGCATCGGCCACGACCTGGTCGCCATGGTCATGGACGACATCGTGGTCTGCGGCGCCGAGCCGCTGTTCATGACCGACTACATCTGCGTCGGCAAGGTCCACCCCGAGCGGGTCGCCGCCATCGTCAAGGGCATCGCCGAGGGCTGTGTACTGGCCGGATGCGCCCTGGTCGGCGGCGAGACGGCCGAGCACCCGGGCCTGCTGGGCGAGGACGACTTCGACGTCGCCGGTGCCGGTACGGGCGTCGTGGAGGCCGACCGGCTGCTCGGCGCCGATCGCATCCGGACCGGTGACGCGGTGATCGCCATGGCGTCCTCCGGTCTTCACTCGAACGGGTACTCCCTCGTCCGCCACGTCCTGCTGAACCAGGCGGGCCTGGCGCTGGACGCGCACATCGAGGAGCTCGGCCGCACCCTCGGCGAGGAGCTGCTGGAGCCCACCAAGATCTACTCGCTGGACTGCCTGGCCCTGATGCGCACCACCGAGGTGCACGCTTTCAGCCACATCACCGGCGGCGGGCTCGCGGCCAACCTCGCCCGGGTCATCCCCGACGAGCTGCACGCCATCGTGGACCGCTCCACCTGGACCCCGGCCCCGATCTTCGACCTCGTCGGCCGCACGGGCAGCGTCGAGCGCCTGGAGCTCGAGAAGACCCTGAACATGGGCGTCGGCATGATCGCGATCGTGCCGCAGGAGTCCGTGGACGTGGCCCTGGCGACCCTCGCCGACCGCGGCGTGGACGCCTGGGTGGCCGGAGAGATCACTGACCGGGGCGAGCACCCCACTGGCGCCGCCCTGATCGGTGACTACGCGAACTGAGACACGGGGGCATGGCCCTGCAGGCAGCACAAGACCCGGTCGGTGACCGGAATCACCGACCGGGTTAGTGCTCTAGTGCAGGGTCAAGCGCCGCGACGATGCTGCGAGGACTGGTCGTCCTCGTCGTCGTCGTCCTCGTAGAGGTCGGCGTACCGTGCGTACAGGTCGTCGTCCTGATCATCGTCTTCGATCGGCGGCGCGCCGTTAGGCGGCTGCGGATTCGAAGGCGATGCACCCAGCTCCTCGGCCAGGCGTGAGAGGTCAGTCCCACCGCTGTTGTACTTCAGCTGGCGGGCGACCTTCGTCTGCTTGGCCTTGGCCCGGCCGCGCCCCATGGCTCGACCCCCTCAACGACGGGGCTCGACGGCCCCAGAGTCTTGACACGCGTTCATGGTCCGGCACGGACTCTCCGCGGAGAGACCGGTCCGTAGGGCTTCCACGGTACCTGAGCCCGCGCCCATACGGTACGTCGCCCGCATGACGTGCCCGCGCCCAGAACCTTCGAGGCGCCCCGTCCTCGCTGGTCAACCGCGATTTTAACCACTTATCGGCGGTCGACCCGCCGGTAGAAGTGAGAGTTCTCTCTAACTGCCCACCGACGGGTACCGGCCAAACGTACGAGAATCCGCGGATCGGTCCCGCGTCACCCCGGGGTCAGCGCGCCCGGCGGGCCAGGGCCGCGTCGTGCATCCGCTGCTCGGCGATCCGGTCGGCCGCCGCAGCCGGCGGAATGCCGTCATCCTTCGCACGTGCGAATATGGCCAGCGTGGTGTCGAAGATCTTCGACGCCTTCGCCTTGCACCGCTCGAAGTCGAAGCCGTGCAGCTCGTCGGCGACCTGGATGACACCGCCGGCGTTCACCACGTAGTCCGGCGCGTAGAGGATCCCGCGGTCGGCGAGGTCCTTCTCCACGCCCGGATGGGCGAGCTGGTTGTTGGCGGCGCCGCAGACCACCTTGGCGGTCAGCGCCGGCACGGTGTCGTCGTTCAGGGCACCGCCGAGCGCGCAGGGGGCGTAGATGTCCAGGCCCTCGGCGCGGATCAGGGTCGCCGTGTCGGCGACGGCCGTGACGCCCGTCGGGTGCGCGGCGAGGATCCGGCCCACGGCGTCCTCGCGCACGTCCGTGATGACGACCTCGGCGCCCTCCGCCCGCAGGTGCTCCACCAGGTGGTGGCCGACCTTGCCGACACCGGCGATGCCGACCCGCTTCGCGCGCAGCGAGGGGTCGCCCCACAGGTGCTGAGCGGAGGCGCGCATGCCCTGGTAGACGCCGTAGGCGGTGAGGACGGAGGAGTCCCCGGCGCCGCCGTTCTCGGGGGAGCGGCCGGTCGTCCAGCGGCACTCGCGGGCCACGACGTCCATGTCGGCGACGTACGTGCCGACGTCGCAGGCGGTGACGTACCGGCCGCCGAGCGAGGCCACGAACCGGCCGTAGGCGAGGAGCAGCTCCTCGCTCTTGATCTTCTCCGGGTCGCCGATGATCACGGCCTTGCCGCCGCCGTGGTCGAGTCCGGCCATGGCGTTCTTGTACGACATCCCGCGGGCGAGGTTCAGCGCGTCGGCGACGGCCTCGGCCTCGTTCGCGTACGGGTAGAAGCGCGTACCGCCGAGCGCGGGGCCCAGGGCGGTGGAGTGGAGGGCGATGACGGCCTTGAGGCCGCTCGCGCGGTCCTGGCAGAGCACGACTTGCTCATGTCCGCCCTGGTCCGAGTGGAACAGGGTGTGCAGTACATCAGCAGGTGCGCCGGTTACGTCGGTCACTGTGGTGACTCCTGAGTAGGTGCGGCGGGTGGAGACCAGCCCTCGTGCGGGTGGCGGGGACTGTTGAGCATGAGATTAGAGCCTGGCGGGCCCGCCGACCGCACAGTGCACAGGAAGACCTCCGACCGGAGTACACCCGTGCGACGATTTGCATAGATTTCCCGCGCGATCGTGAGCGGGTTCCGCAGGTTTTCGCGGCGGTGCGCGGGGGAGGGAGCAGGCGTGCCCAAGGTGACCTCGGTGATCGTCCCCTACGCGACCTACCTGCGCGTGTACGAACCGCTGGCCGCCTTCCCCGAGCCGGAGCGCAGCCAGTGGGCCCGCTACGCCCGCCGTCCCGACCGTCCCACGTACCAGGACGAACTCCGCCGTGCCCTGGCCGACTTGGCGCCCGTCCCACCGGTCCCGGTGCCGGTGCACGAGAGCGAGGACGCCTTCGTGCTGGAGGTCGACGGCGTCGTCTGCGTCTGCCCCTGGCGCACCCGGCTGCGCGGCTGGCTGGCCCTGGACGAGCTCAGCGAGGAGCTGCCCCCGCCGGTGATGGACGCGGTCCTGCCGCCCGTCCTGCGACGCCAGGCCTCCCAGGACTACGAGCGCTGGCTGGCGATCAACCCGGACGCGCGGCCGTGGATCCGTACGGCCACCTGGCAGGTGCCGATCAACTGGTTCGTCCTGGTCTCCGACGAGGAGCGCGAGTACGACAGCGGCGCCTCGGCCGGCGGCCCGCCGGTGCTGCGCTACCGCACCCCCATGGTCCAGGCCCGCCGGCGTGTGGCCCGGGGCCTGCGCGCCCTGAAGGAGGCCATGGACGAGGGGCCGCTGATCGACGGCCTGATGGACGTCGGGCGCTGGCTCGAGGAGTTCCACCCGCGCTCCCTCGTGGAGCTGGACTACGGCGGCCTGGTGCACGCGCTGCCGGCGGGGACGCTGGAAGACGATCATTCGGCCGCGGACGTGGCCGAGGGCATCGCCGCCCTGCGCAGGGGCGACGGGGAGACCGCGGGGAAGGCGTACGCCCGGCTCGTGGAGCGCTGGCGCTCGGTGCGGGATCTGCGGTCGGCCAACTGACCCCTGACCTTGATGTCCGTACACACCGCTCGCATTCGGTCACGAACTGACGTTTGACGAACCGCCCGATTTGGGGTTTCGTCCTCGCACCGAGTTCCTGAAGCGGGCCGTGCGTCTCCTGAGGCTTCGTCAACAAGGGACGTAGGACCCGATCCGGGCAGACCTCTCAAGTAGGCCAAGCGTGACGGACTACACGTACGAGGCTCTTGCGTCCCTTGCCCCTCCTCATGCCAAAATAGGACAAGGAGTCCGGGGAGGGCTCCTTCCGTCCCATGGTGCTGCACTATGGGCGGAATCTCAGCATTGCACGCTTTGGGGGGTCTGGTGACTTCCTGATCACCCTGTGACTGATCGTCACAGCGGTGTGACTGTCCGCTATGGCATGGTCCATCGGCTTCCGTCGCTGATGAACACCTGGAGGGGCAATTCCATCGGTTTGGCCGACGCGGCTGGACAGATGGTGTAGTTGTAGTGCCGAGGACAAGCCGTTCGTCCTATAACCGACTCGACTCGCGTCCGCCATTTCGGGCAACGCGGGTCAAGGTGCAGAATTTAGAGGAAAGAACCGAGAAGGTTCGGTTCTCCCGAGGAGGCCGCTCATGACCGCTCGCACCCCTGATGCCGAGCCGCTGCTGACCCCGGCTGAGGTCGCCACCATGTTCCGTGTGGACCCGAAGACGGTCACGCGGTGGGCGAAGGCCGGCAAGCTCACGTCGATCCGCACGCTCGGCGGGCATCGGCGCTACCGCGAGGCCGAGGTCCGCGCTCTGCTCGCGGGTATCCCGCAGCAGCGCAGCGAGGCCTGAACAACTGAATAACCGGGCAAAACCGGCTGGTCCCCCACTGGTCGCGGCGCCCGGAACCGCTGCTCCAAGCGACGCGGGTCCTGCCCCAACAGGCCCCACGCCCACGCCAGTCAGAGCTTCTCAGGCATGCAACAGGGTGCGTCGTCGATCGCGCTGGACTCCGCCGGGTCCAGCGCGATCTTTTTTGTGCGCCCACGACGGTTCTGCCGATCCGGCTGTGAGCGGCCTTGTAGGAGCCTGGGGAGGGGTGTCGGATCCCCTGTGCGTGGCACCCCGGGCAGGGTGCAATTGCACATATTAAATTGACCCTTTGTAGGCGGGGTGTAAGTAACCCACTTTCCAAAACTCATGCGGTGACACCCGTCACATACCAAGCGGCTTGTTAGCTCCGCCTCGGGTGCGGTAGAGGAGCCTCCCTCTCCAGCAGCCCGCGTGCGTACGGGTGTTGGGACCGCTCGTGGGTCACGCCGGCGCCGGGCTCTCGTCCTCCCGGGCCGGGGCCGCGGTCCGAGCGGTACGCGGCGCGGACTCCATCGCCAGCCGCAGCAGCCGGTGGCAGATCGGGCAGTGCCGTGTGAGGTGCCGGTACGACGACGCGGCCGACAGGTGCGCGCGGAGCAGTGCCCGCGTCTCGTGCCTGGCCGCTGCCGCCATACGCCACCTCCAGGAGGCCGTACGGGGAACGGCCCTGGTTCTGGGGTACCGAGGGAATGAGGGGGCGTCAAGACGGCGTGCGGGGCCCCGGGAGCCTCCACGGAGGTCAGGGCACACGAGAGAGGCCGGTTCTCGAAGGCGCGGGCGTCATGCGGGGCCGGCCGGAAGGCCTGGGCGCAACGCGGGGCTCACGCGGCTCGAAGGTCTGGGCGCGATGCGAGGGCTCAGGCGTCCCGAAGGCCCGGCGCAACGAAAAGAGCCGGATCCGAAGATCCGGCTCTCTCACTGCGGTCCTGACGGGATTTGAACCCGCGGCCTCCACCTTGACAGGGTGGCGAGCACTCCAAACTGCTCCACAGGACCAGGTTTCGCGGCGCCATTCGTGCGTTGCGCTGCGAGAAGAGACTGTACAGGAGGGTGAGCCCCGGGGTCGAACTCACCCTGCGTGCCGGTCCCGTCACGGCACCGCCGCGTCGATCGCCTTCACGATCCGCTTGTCGGAGACGGGGTACGCCGTGCCCAGCGCGTGGGCGAAATAGCTGACCCGGAGCTCCTCGATCATCCAGCGGATGTCCAGAACCGACGACGGGACCGGCCGGCCCTGCGGCAACTGCTCCAGCAGCCAGGCGTACTCGTCCCGCATCTCGTGGACCTTCTGCATCCGCGTGGTGTCCCGCTGGACGTTCGTCGGCATCTGCTGCAGACGCCGGTCGGCCGCCACCAGATAGCGCATCAGGTCCGGCATGCGCCGCAGCCCCGCCTCCGTCACGAAGCCCGGCCTCACAAGGGCGTCCAGCTGCCCCCGTACGTCCTGGAGGTTCGCCAGCAGCGCCGGGCTGCGTACGGCCTTCAGGCGCCGCTCACAGGCCTGCCAGGCCGCCAGGACCTGCTGTACCTGGTCCACCGTACGGACGGTCGTGTCGACGATCTCGGCACGCACCTTCTCGTACAGCTTCCGGTACGACTCCTCGTCCCACGCCGGCCCGCCGAAGTCCCCGATCAGCTTGTCCGCGGCGGCCATCGCGCAGTCGTCGAACAGACCCTGGATCGAGCCGTGCGGATTCGCCGACAGAGCCAGCTTCTGGGCGTTCGTCAGGCGGTCGCTCGTGAATTTCGCGGGGTTCACCGGGATGTTGCGCAGGATCAGCCGGCGCGTGCCCTTCCACATCGCCTGCGCCTGCTCCGCCTCCGTGTCGAAGAGGCGCACGGAGACCGTGTCACCGTCGTCGACCAGCGCCGGATACGCCTTCACCGGCTGACCGGCCCGACGCGTCTCGAAGACCCGGGTGAGGGTGCCGATCGTCCAGTCCGTCAGGCCCGAACGTTCCAGAGACTCACCGCCGGAGCGTTCCGCGGTCGCCGCGGCCGCCTGGGAGAGCGCCTTGCGGGCCTTCGGGCGCAGCTTGAGCTTCAGCGCCTCCAGGTCCTTGTCCTCGGCCAGCTTGCGACGCCGCTCGTCGACGATCCGGAACGTCACCTTCAGATGGTCGGGGACCTTCGACAGATCGAAGTCGTCCGCCTCGAAGGGCACGCCCACCATGAGCCGCAACTCACGGGCCATGGTCGTGGCGAGGGGCTCCTGGAGGGGCACGGCCCGGTCCAGGAACGCCTTCGCGAAGTTCGGCGCGGGGACGTAGTTCCGCCGGATCGGCTTGGGCAGGGACCGGATCAGCTCCGTCACCAGCTCCTCGCGCAGCCCCGGGATCTGCCAGTCGAAGCCCTCGTCCGTGACCTGGTTGAGGACCTGCAGCGGGATGTGGACGGTCACGCCGTCGGCGTCCGCGCCCGGCTCGAACTGGTACGTCACCCGGAACTTCAGATCACCCTGGCGCCACGAGTCGGGGTAGTCGGCCTTGGTGACCTCGCCCGCCTTCTCGTTGATGAGCATCTCGCGCTCGAAATCGAGGAAATCGGGCTGCTCGTGCCGCTTGCGCTTCCACCACGAGTCGAAGTGGGCACCGGAGACGACGTGTTCGGGAATCCGCTGGTCGTAGAAGTCGAACAGGGTCTCGTCGTCGACCAGGATGTCCCGGCGCCGGGCCCGGTGCTCCAGCTCCTCGACCTCCGTCAGGAGCCGGCGGTTGTCCGAGAAGAACTTGTGGTGCGTGCGCCAGTCCCCCTCCACCAGTGCGTTCCGGATGAACAGCTCACGGCTGACCTCCGGGTCGATCCGCCCGTAGTTGACCTTCCGCTGCGCCACGATCGGCACGCCGTACAGCGTGACCTTCTCGTACGCCATCACCGCGGCCTGGTCCTTCTCCCAATGCGGCTCGCTGTAGGTGCGCTTGACGAGGTGCGCGGCGAGGGGCTCGACCCACTCGGGCTCGATCTTCGCGTTGACGCGGGCCCACAGGCGGGACGTCTCGACGAGCTCGGCGGACATCACGAAACGCGGGGGCTTCTTGAACAGGGCCGATCCGGGGAAAACCGCGAACTTGGCGTTCCGGGCGCCCAGGTACTCGTTCTTCGCCCCGTCCTTCACGTCCTTCATGCCGATGTGCGACAGAAGACCGGCCAGCAGGGAGAGATGGACGCGGTCGGCCGGGGCGTCGTCCTCGTTGAGATGGATGCCCATCTGCTTCGCCACCGTGCGCAACTGCGTGTAGATGTCCTGCCATTCACGAATGCGAAGGAAGTTGAGGTACTCCTGCTTGCACATCCGGCGGAAGGAGGACGACCCGCGCTCCTTCTGCTGCTCACGGAGATAACGCCACAGATTGAGGTAGGCCAGGAAGTCGCTGGTCTCGTCCTTGAAGCGGGCGTGCTGCTGATCGGCCTGCGCCTGCTTGTCGGCGGGGCGCTCACGCGGGTCCTGGATGGACAGCGCGGCGGCTATCACCATGACCTCGCGCACACAGCCGTTCCTGTCCGCCTCCAGGACCATCCGGGCCAACCGCGGGTCGACGGGCAGCTGCGCCAGCTTGCGGCCGGTGTCCGTGAGCCGCTTGCGCGGGTCCTTCTGCACCGGGTCCAGGGCGTTCAGTTCCTGGAGCAACTGGACACCGTCGCGGATGTTGCGGTGGTCCGGCGGGTCGATGAAGGGGAACTTCTCGATGTCACCGAGGCCGGCCGCGGTCATCTGCAGGATGACGGAGGCGAGGTTCGTCCGGAGGATCTCCGCGTCCGTGAACTCCGGCCGGGCGTTGAAATCGTCCTCGCTGTACAGCCGGATGCAGATGCCGTCGGACGTACGCCCACAGCGGCCCTTGCGCTGGTTGGCACTCGCCTGCGAGACCGGCTCGATGGGCAGCCGCTGGACCTTGGTGCGATGGCTGTAACGCGAGATCCGCGCGAAACCGGGGTCGATCACGTACTTGATGCCCGGGACGGTCAGCGAGGTCTCGGCCACATTCGTGGCCAGAACGATCCTGCGGCCGGTGTGCTGCTGGAAGACGCGGTGCTGCTCCGCATGGGAGAGCCGGGCGTAGAGCGGCAGAATCTCCGTGAACCGGTAGTTCTTCTTGGTGAGGGCGTCGGCCGTGTCCCGGATCTCCCGCTCACCGGAGAGGAAGACGAGGATGTCGCCCTTCCCCTCCTTCTGGAGCTCCTCCACGGCATCGGTGATCGCGGTGATCTGATCGCGGTCGGCGTCGTCGCCGTCCTCCTCCAGCAACGGCCGGTAACGGACCTCCACCGGGTACGTACGGCCGCTGACCTCGATGATCGGGGCATCACCGAAATGCCGCGAGAAGCGCTCGGGGTCGATCGTGGCCGAGGTGATCACGACCTTGAGATCAGGGCGCTTCGGCAGCAGCTGGGCGAGGTAGCCCAGCAGGAAATCGATGTTGAGGGACCGCTCGTGCGCCTCGTCGATGATGATCGTGTCGTAGGCACGCAGCTCACGGTCGGTCTGGATCTCGGCCAGCAGGATGCCGTCCGTCATCAGCTTGACGAAGGTGGCGTCCGGATCGACCTGGTCGGTGAAACGCACCTTCCAGCCCACCGCTTGGCCGAGCGGAGTGTCCAGCTCCTCCGCGACACGCTCGGCGACCGTCCGGGCCGCGATCCTGCGCGGCTGCGTGTGCCCGATCATGCCCCGCACACCGCGCCCCAGCTCGAGACAGATCTTGGGGATCTGCGTCGTCTTTCCGGAACCGGTCTCACCGGCGACGATCACCACTTGGTGATCGCGAATCGCCTCGGCGATCGCGTCCTTCTTCTGGCTGACCGGCAACTGCTCGGGGTACGTGACCTCGGGCACAAGGGCACGCCGGCCGGCCATCCGCTCCTCGGCCCTGTCGACCTCCGCCTCGATCTCGGCGAGCACAGCGGCCCGCGCCTCCGGCTTACGGATCTTGCGCGCACCTTCGAGCCTGCGCCCGAGCCGGTGCGCATCGCGCAGGGACAGCTCGGTCAGGCGGGGGGCGAGGGCGCCGAGGGCGGGGGCAGGGTGCGTAGACATACGGGATCCAGGATCTCATCCCCTGCAAAACAGAGGCGAACGGATTTCGACCAGCCCGACGACCAGCCCACGCAGACGATCTTCGATCGAATGACCGGGCAGTCATTCGATCGAGTGGCCGGAGATCGATCACCTGACCGCAACCCCGACCCCACCCTAGATTCCAGGACGTGAAGCTGGTCATCCGCGTCAAACTACTCCCGACCCCCCAACAGGCGTCGGCACTACAGGCAACCCTCCACGCCTGCAACGCGGCAGCCAACCACGTCTCCCACACCGCCTTCACCACCGGAATCAAACGCAACCGCGAACTACGCGCCCTGACCTACACCGAGCTCAAAACCCGCTGGTCCCTCGGTGCCCAGGCCGCCCAGCACGTCATCAAGAAGACCAACGACGCCTACACCGCCCTCGCCGGCAACCTCAAAGCCGGAAACCTCGGCAAACCCGGATCCCGACGCCTCCGCAGAGCCACCGAAAAACCCATCGCCTTCCGACCCCAAGGCGCCCAGCCCTACGACGACCGCATGCTGTCCTGGCAGATGGAACAACGAACCGTCTCCATCTGGACCGTGGCAGGACGCGTGAAGCGCCTCGCCTTCACCGGAGAGGAAACACAACTCCTTCTCCTCGCCCGCCACCGACAAGGCGAATCCGACCTGACCAGCCACAACGGACACTGGTACCTCCTGGCCACGGTCGACATCCCGGAAAGCCCCACCACCCCGGACCCCCGGGGGTTCATCGGCGTCGACCTCGGCATCACCAACATCGCCACCACCTCGACCGGCCACCGGCACAGCGGCCGACGCCTCAACCGCAGCAGACAGAACGACCGCCGCAACCGAGACAACCTCGCAAGAAAACAGACCCGCTCCGCCAAACGGCGAGCCAAACGCCGCGCCGGAAGAGAAGCCCGGCGCACCCGCGACATCAATCACAAGATCAGCAAACACATCGTGACGGAGGCCCAACGCACCGGTCGCGGCATCGCCCTGGAAGACCTGGGCGGCATCCGCGAACGGGCACGGCTGAAGAAGCCCCAACGCGTCACGATCCACTCCTGGGCCTTCGCCCAGCTCGGCGCCTTCATCGCATACAAAGCGCGCCGGGCCGGAGTGCCGGTGGTACACGTCCATCCGGCCTACACCAGCCAGGAGTGCTCCCGCTGCCATCACATCGACAAGAGGAACCGGCCGACACAGGCCGTGTTCTCATGCAGGAACTGCGGCTTCGTTGAGCACGCGGACCTGAATGCGTCCCATGCCATCGCCGGTCGAGGCTGGTGGACCTGGGTCTGCGGGGCCGAGTCACAGGTCCCTGCCCTCACGCTGATCGCGTAGGGGCTGGATGCGCCGCTTCCGCCGAAGCCATCGGCGGGGCGAGCTGCGAGCCGGGGTACTTCTTCGGTAGCGGACGCGGACGCTCGTACTGCGGGATCGCTAACACAAGGCATACAACAAGGCCCCGATCCGAAGATCGGGGCCTTAGCTGTGGCTGGGGCCGGGGTCGAACCGGCGACCTATCGCTTTTCAGGCGATCGCTCGTACCAACTGAGCTACCCAGCCACGAGGTTTCACGTGAAACCTCAGCGGTCCTGACGGGATTTGAACCCGCGGCCTCCACCTTGACAGGGTGGCGAGCACTCCAAACTGCTCCACAGGACCAAGCTTTGTACGACAGTGTCGCACAGGGTGGTGCGTGCCCCCAACGGGATTCGAACCCGTGCTACCGCCTTGAAAGGGCGGCGTCCTAGGCCGCTAGACGATGAGGGCTATCGGCCCGCCTGCGCGCTTCTCAGCGCGTCGGGGACGTGAGAAGCATATGGGATGGCGGGAGCTATCGCCAAAACGGTTTAGGGCGAGGCCGACGGGGCGGCCCCCGAGGGGGTGCCGGGGGAGGGGGTCGCGCCGGGCTGGTTCTCCTCCGGGAGGTGGCGGCTGACCTCCGCCGTCGTGAGGCCGAGGCCGCCCAGTTCGATCTCGTCCCAGGCCTGGAGATGGCGGGTGTCCCGGTCGAAGTACAGGATCGACGCCTCGATGGGGTCGGGGTGCTTGCCTTCGATGGCGCGCAGCCCGCTGCCGCCCGTGGAGCCCTCGATGCGCAGCCGGGTGCCGTAGGGCAGCATCTCCATCTCGTCGTGGTGCAGGTGGCCCGCCAGGGCCAGGGGGACCTCGCCGTCGACCTCACGGGCGGCGGAGGGTTCGTGGGCGATGGCGACGTCCACCGGCGTGCCGGCGGTGCTCTGATCGCGGAGGGCGGTGGCGAGGCGGGCACCGGCCAGTTCCTGGGACTGCCGGGCGCCGGTCTGCCGCGAGCGGTCGGGGGTGAACTGTGGGTCACCGATGCCGGCGAAGCGCAGACCCTTGATCGTCTGTGCCTTGCCGTTGTCCAGGACGTGGACGTTCTTCAGGTCCTGCATGTATCGCTGGGTGATCATCGAGTCGTGGTTGCCGCGGACCCAGACGTAGGGGGCTCCGAGATCTTCGATGGGGTCCAGGAAGCCGTTCTCGGCGGCGGTGCCGTGGTCCATCGTGTCGCCGGAGTCGACGATCACGTCGACCTTGTACTGCTCCACGAGCGAGGCGATGATCTTCCAGCTCGCCGGGTTGAGGTGGATGTCGGAGACGTGCAGGACCCGGATCGTGGAGGGGTCGGGCGCGTAGGCCGGCAGCGTCGAGGTGGCGTCGTAGAGCTTGGTCACGTTGGTGACGAGGCGGGCCAATTCCTTCTGGTAGACGTCGAATTCCGTGACGATGCTGCGCGCGTTGCCGACCAGGGAGGGGGCCGAGGTGAGCAGGCCGGAGAACTTGGGTTCCAGTACGGAGTCGGGGCGCCAGGTGGCGTAGGCCGTGCCGCCCGAGGCGGCGAGAAGGGTGAGGGCGAGGCCGCCGGCGGCGAGGGCGCGGCGGGGCCGGCGGTAGACGGCGAGGCCGAGGGTGGTGGCTCCGGCGACGACGGCGACGCCGGAGCGCAGGGCCAGGTCGAGGGTGCCGCGGCCGACGTCCGCGGTGACTTCGTCCTGGAGGCCTGAGAGGCGTTCGGGGTGGTCGACGAGGGCTTGGGAGCGGTCGGGGTCGAGCTGGTCGACGTTCACGTCCAGGCGGACGGGGGCGATGTGGCTGTCCAGTTGGAGGGCGCCGAGGGGCGAGATGTTGATCCTGGTGCCGCCGGTGAAGGACGGGCGCAGTGTCATGGTGGTGTCCATGGGGCCGACCGGAACCCGGACGTTGCCCACGACCAGCAGGCCCAGCCAGGCGCCGAGCAGCACGACGGCCACGAGTCCCACCGCGCGGGTCCACGGGTGGGGCTGCGTCACGAGTTCGATCGTGGCGGGTGTCTGGCGGGAGCGGTAGCGGCGGGTGAGGGCGTGCGGGGCCTTGCGGAAGGGGTTCAGGACACTCAGGACTGCGGCGGGGACGCGGGCCATTGATCCCGTATGCCCAAGTCCGCGGCCGGATATGCGGCGCCGGGAGGCTCTCGTACGGCGGGGTCGTGGCTGACAATGGGCCTGTGCTGGAGATGACGCGCGAGGAGTTCGAGGAGCTGGTCGCCGAGGCGCTCGACCGGATCCCGCCGGAGTTGACGCGACTGATGGACAACGTCGCGGTGTTCGTCGAGGACGAGCCGCCGGCGGACGATCCCGAGTTGCTCGGGCTGTACGAGGGGACTCCGCTGACCGACCGGGGTGAGTGGTACGCCGGTGTGCTGCCGGACCGGATCACGGTGTACCGGAATCCGACGCTGCGGATGTGTGAGTCGCGGGAGGACGTCGTCGCGGAGACGGAGATCACCGTGGTGCACGAGATCGCGCACCACTTCGGCATCGACGACGAGCGTCTTCACGCCCTGGGGTACGGCTGACCGGGTTGTGAATACGGGGCGCGTGTCCTCTTGTGGGCGGCGGGAGTTGGAGGTGTTGACTCCATCACCCGTTCCGGAGGTGGCCCTGTGCGCCCCTTGTACGTACCCGTCCGACTGGCCGTCACGGCCGTGGCGGTTGCCGCTGCCGCCGGCTGCATGAGTGTCGGTGACGACGACGCGGGCGGGAGCGTCAAGCCGTCGCACTCCGCCGGGCAGCGGGGTGGTGAGGCGCCTGAGGGCGGTTCGGCGGTGTCGGGTGGTGGCGCCGGTTCGGGCGCGGTCGGGGCCGACGGTGAGCGGGGGCGTGGCAAGGGCGGGAAGGACAAGAAGGGCAAGGGCGGCGGGGCGGGGAAGTCGGCCGCGCCCGAGGTGTCGCCGAGTGCTGAGGTGAGTCCGCCCGGGCCGGGGGGTGACAAGCCGGGGAAGCCGGCCCGGCCGACGCCGAAGCCGCCGGCGCCGCCGACGCCCACCCGGACCGTCGAGCCGGAGCCCACGCCGACGCCGCAGGAGCCGACGACGTCTCCCGAGCCGACGCCGGAGCCGTCGTCGTCGGCGCACGAGCCGCCGGGGCCGCAGCTCGAGCAGCGGGAGCCGGCGCCGGAGGCGGGGTCGCCCGCGTAGGGGGCGGGGATGCGCGGGGATGCCCTGGTGGCGCTGGATGCGTGGGTGGGGCGGGATGCGTGGGTGGGGCGGGAAGTTTTCCGTCCGGGGCGGGAACAATCACGGCTGGGGGGTGGTTGGAGAGCAGTGGATGCTGTCCGGCCGTCGGGCAGTGGTCCGCTGTCTCCTGCACAGTCCGGTTTGCCTTGTGGGGCCCGGAGTGCGTATGGTGGCAGATCGTTTGATCCCATCTTGCCCGGCGCCACTGCAGAGCGCGCCGTGTGGCGCGTACTCTCCCTTGCCGTGGTGGACCGCATTGAGGCGGTCGTATTGCGATTCGCGAATCACGGAGTTGACGGGCGCGTGCCGACTGAGACTCCGGAAGGTTTCGCATTCGCATGTCCATCGCCAGTACTGATCACGTCGTCGTGCCCGAGAACGAGGCAGCCGAGGACGCCCCCGAGGTCACCTTCGCGGACCTCGGTCTCCCCGAAGGCGTTGTGCGCAAGCTCGCGCAGAACGGCGTGACCACCCCCTTCCCGATCCAGGCCGCGACCATTCCGGACGCCCTGGCCGGCAAGGACATCCTCGGCCGTGGCCGCACCGGCTCCGGCAAGACCCTGTCGTTCGGTCTGCCGACCCTGGCGCGTCTCGCCGGCGGCCGCACCGAGAAGCACAAGCCGCGCGCGGTCATCCTCACCCCGACCCGTGAGCTCGCGATGCAGGTCGCGGACGCCCTCCAGCCCTACGGCGACGTCGTCGGCCTGAAGATGAAGGTCGTCTGCGGCGGTACGTCGATGGGCAACCAGATCTACGCCCTGGAGCGCGGCGTCGACGTCCTCGTCGCCACCCCGGGCCGACTGCGCGACATCATCAACCGTGGCGCCTGCTCCCTGGAGAACGTCGAGGTCGCCGTCCTCGACGAGGCCGACCAGATGTCCGACCTGGGCTTCCTGCCCGAGGTCACCGAGCTGCTCGACCAGGTCCCGGCCGGCGGCCAGCGCATGCTGTTCTCGGCCACGATGGAGAACGAGATCTCCACTCTGGTCAAGCGTTACCTGAGCAACCCGGTCACGCACGAGGTCGACAGCGCCCAGGGCAACGTCACGACCATGTCGCACCACATCCTGATCGTGAAGCCCAAGGACAAGGCGCCGGTCACCGCCGCGATCGCCTCCCGTAAGGGCCGCACGATCATCTTCGTCCGCACCCAGCTGGGCGCCGACCGTATCGCCGAGCAGCTGTGCGACGCCGGTGTGAAGGCCGACGCGCTGCACGGCGGTATGACGCAGGGCGCGCGCACCCGTGTGCTGGAGGACTTCAAGAAGGGTTACGTCAACGCGCTCGTCGCGACCGACGTCGCCGCGCGCGGTATCCACGTCGACGGTATCGACCTGGTGCTGAACGTGGACCCGGCGGGAGACCACAAGGACTATCTGCACCGCTCCGGCCGTACCGCTCGCGCGGGCCGCTCCGGCACGGTCGTGTCCCTGTCGCTGCCGCACCAGCGGCGTCAGATCTTCCGGCTGATGGAGGACGCGGGCGTCGACGCCTCGCGTCACATCATCCAGGGCGCCGGCGCCTTCGACCCGGAGGTCGCCGAGATCACCGGCGCCCGGTCGATGACCGAGGTGCAGGCCGAGTCCGTGGGCAACGCGGCGCAGCAGGCCGAGCGTGAGGTCGCCCAGCTCACCAAGGAGCTGGAGCGGGCGCAGCGGCGTGCGAACGAGCTGCGCGAGGAGTCCGACCGGCTGCTGGCGCGGGTCGCGCGTGAGCGGGGCGAGGAGCCCGCGGCCGTGGTGGCCGGGGAGGCCGGCGAGGTCGTGGCGGCCGCCGTGGAGGTGTCGGTGCCCGAGCAGCCGACCGCGAAGGACGTGGAGCGTGAGGAGCGCCCCGAGTCCCATGGTCGTGAGGAGCGCCCCGAGTCCTCCGCTCCGTACGAGCGCCGGGAGCGGCGTGACGATCGCGGTGGTTTCCGCCGGGACGACCGTGGTGAGCGCGGTGGTGACCGTGGTGGCCGTTCGTTCGAGCGTCGTGACGACCGTGGTGGCCGCTCCTTCGAGCGTCGTGACGACCGTGGTGGGTTCAACCGCGACCGTGACCGCGACCGTGGTGGTCGTTCGTTCGAGCGTCGTGACGACCGTGGTGGCCGTTCCTTCGACCGTGACCGTGACCGCGGTGGTTTCCGTCGTGACGACCGTGCCGACCGTGGTGACCGTGGCGAGCGCGGTGGTTTCCGCCGGGACGACCGTGGCGAGCGCGGTGGTGACCGTGGTGGCCGTTCGTTCGAGCGTCGTGACGACCGTGGTGGCCGTTCCTTCGACCGTGACCGTGACCGTGGCGGCTTCCGCCGTGACGAGCGCGGTGGGCACCGGGGCAGCGACCGTCCGTTCAACCGGGACCGCCGTGACGACCGCCCGGGTTTCCGCTCCGGCGGGCACGACCGTCCCGGCCACGACCGCCCGTACGGCCGTCGTGACGACCACCGCGGTGGTGGCTCGTTCCAGCGCCGCGAGGACAAGCCGCGCTGGAAGCGCAACGGCTGACATCGGCGCATAGCGGCTGACATCAGCGCATGAGGAGCGCCGTGGCTCCGTCCCGACGGGCGGGCCACGGCGCTTCGTCGTCCGGGTGGGGGCTCTTCGGAGGCCGTGCGGACACGCCCGAACCGGTCGTTCCGCGGCCCTCATCGGCCTTGTTCGTGACGTTGTCGCGGCCGGGACCGGGATACCCGATCGGAGACTCGGCGTCGTCCGGCTATGCTCGTGGGGGCAACATCGCCTGGGCCCTTAGCTCAATTGGCAGAGCAGTGGACTTTTAATCCATTGGTTGTGGGTTCGAGTCCCACAGGGCCTACAAGGAAGCCCCGGTTCGGATCGTCTCCGGACCGGGGCTCTTGTCGTTGCGGGGGCTGGGTCAGCCGGTGGTCAGCATTCCCGACCGCAGCCGTGCCACCGTGCGGGAGATCAGCCGGGAGACGTGCATCTGCGAGATGCCGAGCCGGGCGCCGATCTCCGCCTGGGTCAGCTCCTCCACGAAGCGCAGGTGGAGGATGAGGCGCTGGCGTTCGTCGAGTTCGGCGACCAGGGGGGCCAGGGCGTGGAAGTTTTCGACGAGTTCGAGGGCCGGGTCCTCCTCGCCGATGAACTCCGACAGTGTCGTCTCGCTCTCGTCCGGGTCGCCGGTGACCGTCGCGTCGAGGGAGGAGGACAGGTAGCCGTTGGCCGCGATCTGGGCCTCGACGACCTCCTCCTCCGACAGGTTCATCAGGGCGGCCAGTTCGGCCACCTTCGGGGCGCGGCCGAGGCGGGAGGCCAGTTCCTCGGTGGCCTTGGCGAGTTCGGTACGGGCCTCCTGCAGGCGGCGCGGCACATGGACGGCCCAGGACGTGTCACGGAAGAAGCGCTTGATCTCGCCGATGATGTACGGCACCGCGAAGCTGGTGAACTGCACCTCGCGGGAGACCTCGAACCGGTCGATGGCCTTGATCAGCCCGATGACGCCGACCTGGACGACGTCTTCCATCGACTGGCCGCTGGTGCGGAACCGGCGGGCGGCGAAGCGCACCAGCGACATGTTCATCTCAATGAGCGTGTTGCGGGCGTACTGGTACTCGGGCGTGCCCTCCTCGAGCACGGCGAGCCGTGCCAGGAACTGTCCGGTCAGCCCGCGCGCGTCCTGCGGGGCGAGCTTCTGGGGCTCGGCGATCTGCGGCAGCTCCTCACCGGTGTAGGTGGCGCAATCCGTCGTCGTGCCGATGCGCATGGTCGCCGTCACGGGCCCTCCCTGTCAGTCCGGCCCGCTCCGATCCCCCGACAGGCCACCTCCAGCGCCGCTACCCGCCCTCGCCTCGGTCATGCCCCGCATATGCCCCGGCGAGACGTTGACCACAGTCGGCGCAGGTCGAGGCGGTGGCGGGGTACCCGGACCTGTGCTGCGACGGTACGGGCAGGGAGGGTGGGCGGTGGGGTGCGCGAGAGAAGACCGAAGGGCTCGCAGAGCGGACAGTTGCCGTTTGACAACTATAGGTGGAGAGCAACAGCCTAGGCATGTCGAACGTGCGCGGGGAAGAGACCGGAAGGGACGACTCCGTGCGACGGCGCAATCAGGCAGTCCGGGTGCCGGACGAGCGGGAGTCTTCGGAGTCGTCGTGTATCTGGGCCGCGGCCGCGTCGCAGAACGCCTCCAGCCCCTGCAGCAGTGCGACCCGCTTCGCCGCGGGCATCTGGTCGAGCACCGCGCGCAGCGCCTCCTCCCGCCGCATGCGCAGGTCGGCCAGGAAGGCGCGGCCCCGGCCGCTGAGGTGCAGGCGGACCTCGCGCCGGTCGGCCGGACTCACCTCGCGTTCGACGAACCCGGCCGCCTGCAGCCGGTCGCACAGCCGGCTGGTCGAGGGCGGTGTGGAGGCGAGGGAGTCGGCGAGCGTGCGCAGGTTGATGCCCTCGTGGTGTTCGAGCATGAGCAGCACCCGCAGCTGGGACGCGGAGGCCGGCGCGGTCGAGGCCCGGCCCCACAGGACCTCCAGCAACTCCGCGGCCGTGGAGGTCACACGGGCGACCTCTGTCGGCTCAGGGCGGGGTCGGAGGGAAGTCACAGTCACACTCTCGCAGGCACCGGGATGGCCGCCAGCGTACTAGTGCCGCGGCAGACGGCTTCGGCCCCACGGGACGACCGGTGCCCGTCGCGGCATCAGGCGTGAGCTGAACCGCCCGGGACCCGCATCCCCGGCCCGTGGACAAGGACCGATTTTTCCGAGGACGCGTCGGCGTCCTACCGAGGAGGGTGAACAAACCCCCGTGAACACGATCACGAGCAGATTCGTCGCCGCCGAGCGCGCCCTGCGCACGGCGGCGCCCCATCAACTGCTGGACGCGGTCCGTCGTGTACTGACCGATCAGTACGCGGCGGACTCCGTCGAGCTTTTCCTGGCCGACTACGGACTGACGGTGCTTCAGCCCGTGTCCGTGCTGCCGCACACCCTCCAGCCGGTGTCCGTGCACAACAGCCCCGCGGGCCGGGCGTTCGGTGCGCAGGAGCCGTACGTGGAGACCCTTGCGGGCGACCTCGTCCGGGCGCATCTGCCGGTCACCGTGCGCGGCGACCGCCTCGGGGTGCTGACCGTGACCCTGCCGGACGCGGGGCACGCCGAGGGCTGCCTGGGCGAGCTGGCCGAGATCGCCCAAGTGCTCGGGCACGAGGTCGTCGTGGCCGAGCGGGACACCGACCTGTATCTCCAGGCGCGCCGCCGGGACCGGCTCACGCTGGCCGCCGAGATGCAGTGGCAGCTGCTGCCGGGCCGCTCCTGCGCACGCCCCGAGTACGAGCTGGGCGCCCAGCTGGAGCCGGCGTACGCGATCTTCGGCGACAACTTCGACTGGTCCGCCTCCGCCGACCGGCTCAGTCTCTACGTCACCAACGGCATGGGCGAGGGCATAGAGGCCTCGCTGCTGACGAACCTGGCGATCAACGCCCTGCGCAACGCGCGCCGGGCCGGGCTGTCCATCGACGACCAGGCGGCCCTGGCCGACCAGGCGGTGTACGCGCACTACCGGGGCCGCTGCTACCTGTCGGTGCTGATGCTGGACTTCGACCTGGCCACCGGCCGGGTCCGGGCGGTGGACGCCGGGTCGCCGCAGATGCTGCGACTGCGCCGGGGCGGGGTGGAGCGGGTGCCCTTCGACGCCCAGCTGCCGCTCGGCATGTTCGAGGAGACCGACTACGTGATCCAGGAGTTCCGGGTGGAGCCGGGCGACCGGCTGGTCTTCCTCAGTGACGGGGTCTACGACGTCGCCTCCCCGGGCGGCGAGACCTACGGGGACGCCGCCCTGGCCCGGGCGATCCAGGCCACCCGGCTGCTGCCGGCCGCCGAGGTGCCCCGGGCCATCCTGCGCGAACTGACGGGCCACCGCGGCGCGTCGACCCCGGACGACGACGCCCTCGTGGTGTGTCTGGACTGGCGTGGGCGGTAAGCGGCGGGGCAAGCGCAGGTCGGGGGCGACAGTGGGCAATTGTTTGGTGGTGCCGCACGTCGGCACTAATGTTTGTCATACGGCAAGTAATGGCTGAGGCGCCGTCGCGCGACTTCGGCCCGGTCCGTGCAAGGGAGCGATACAAGTGTCGGTGTCGGAAGAGAACGCGGAGCAGGAGCCGGCCGCGTACCAGGTGAGCGCCTTCCTGGAACGGCGCCGGGAGCAGATCGCCCAACGGTGGGCGGACGCCGCGCTGTTCCGCACGGTCTTCACCGTGTCCCGGGACGAGGCGGTGGAGGCGGGCCGGGCCGTGGCCGCGGCGCTGGCGGCCGTGGCGGCGTCCGGGCGGCTGGACGACATCCGCGCGTCCGGCTTCGCTTCCGTGCGCGACCAGTTGGGGCGGATGGCCGCCTCCCGCGCCCGGACGGGCATCGACCCGGACGGGGTCGCCGACGAGGTCGCCGCGCTGCGCGAGCCGGTGACCGAGCTGCTGCGCGCCGAGTTCCCGGAGCCGTACGCACCCGAGGCCCAGGAGGCCGTGGTGGGGCTGACGGTGCTCATGGGCACGCTGCGCCTGGTCGTGATGGAGACGACGGTCAGTGCGGGCGAGGAGCTGATCGCCCGGCAGCGCGAGCAGCTGCACGAGGTGGCCACCCCGGTGATCAAGCTGTGGGAGAGCACGGTCGCCGTTCCGCTGATCGGCACACTCGACAGCGCGCGCAGCCAGGTGGTCATGGAGAGCCTGCTGGACGCGATCGTGGCCGAGCGCGCC